>CAWCDM010000036.1:0-17385 GCA_963794185.1 uncultured Alphaproteobacteria bacterium
CGCGGGGACGGTGCGGGTGCCGGTCTGTCCGAGAACGCGGTCGCTGTAAATGGCGGCTGTCAAACTCTTTTCGATCGAGGGGCATGAGATGGTCGTGCCGCGCGGGATGTTATCCCAAACGACGGCTGGCACGCCCTCACCGAGGTACGAGAACAGACATTTCCGGCGTCTTCCTCGTTCGGCGACCATGCTGCCGCGGCGGCGCGGTATCCTGTTGCCGCGAGGAACAGCATTTGCAGGGTGGTTGTCTTACCCCCGCCGCGCTGGCCTGCGGTGACGAAGAATGCCGGCCGTTCTGCCAGGATAGCGCGTTCTATGATCGTGAGCGCCGCGGCGATCAGGATGCATTTTCCGGTGTAGTCACAGGCCACATCGACCAACCACACGTCGGTCAGGAACCGCATGGCCTCGGCGACCGCGGTGTTCGTGCAGTCTTTGGTGGTTGGCAGGATTGCGACCAGTTCCGGCTGTAGCGGAAGATGATCCCCCGCTGGCGGTCGAGCCCCTGTGTGGCGAGCAGCGTGCCGTCCGGCAGGAACGAGCGGCGACGTGACGATGGCGGTGACGACCGGCAGCTTCGAATTGCGGTATTTCATGTAGTGTCGGACGAAGACGGGATCGAGCGCGACGGAGGCGCCTGTTCCCGTCCTTGTCTTCCTTGTAGTAGTCGATGTACTGCTCGATCAGGTGCGCCATCGAGTATTCGTCATGCGGCGTTAGCAGCGGCATCATCGGTGCAGGCAGGCGGGTCGCTTTCATCGTGTTCTCCTGGGTTACTTTCGGCTGTCAGCATCTCGTGCAGCATGACCGGCACGCGCCGGCGGGCATCGGTTGGGCGTCCTTCGGCATCGCGGATCGGCGGTTCGAGCTGGTCGGGCTGATTGCAGAGCACTTCGTCGATCGAGGTGACGACGGGGACGCGGGCGTCATCAGCGATCGGTGCCTCGATGTGAGGGCGAGGGTCGCGGCGCGCGGCGGCCCGCGGGTGCGCTTAGTCCTTGGCCCGGCGGCTGGCCTGTTCCTTGCGCGCGCCCTTCAGCTTTGTGTCAAGGGCGCGCTTGCCCACGCCTGATATTTCATGGGCCAGGTTGCGGAGGTCCTCGGCCTCGGCTTCGTCCAGACCGGCCTCCAGGACCAGCCGCACGAACCCATCCGGCACGTCGGTGACGGCTAGCTTCTTCAGCTCGGTCTGCGCGGCGCTGGCGTCGTGCCTCAGTTCGTATGTGCTTCGGCCATGGGCAAAGCTGTGTATCCAGGGTGTGCCATCCGCTCGGCGCATGATCAGCGCCTTGCAGCGGCCGTATTCGACGCCTTCCAGCGGGTCGGCGAGCGTGGCGCCGACGAAGCGCTCCGGGTCGGTTAGCACATCGGCGACGGTGCAACCTTCATCGCCTTGGCGTCAACGGCAGCACGACATCGGACAGCAACACACCATCGCACCATTTTCGACCGAGCGGCGCGCAGTCTCGACCGTGCAGCCTGTGCGATTGGCGATGCGCGCAGCCTGCTCGGTAATGAACTGGCTGCGAGCCTTGGCGCGATCCGGCGCGAGACGATGTGCGTCTTGGTCGCGAAGCTCCTGCAACCTCGCCTTCTCGACAACGGTGAGCGGGGGGCATACGGCGAGCGTATCCAGTGCCCCACCGTCGTGCGCGACGGCCTTCCGGCTCTCCGGGTCTTGCACGAGCGGCGGGTCAAGAACCGGTGCGGCCTCGAACACGAGCCGCTCCGGCCCGAACACCATGCGATCAACGATTGAGCGTTCAAGCAGCTGACCACCAGCGCCGACCATGAACCAGCCGAAACCGGCGAGCCAGCATCGATCATGCAGGGTGCGTAGAAAGCGCTCTATGTCGGCACCATCCTTCGCCAGGACATAGATGTGAGCACCATTCGAGCCCGGCAGTTGCTTGCCAGTGGCGGCGTTGCTGATGCCGGTGGAGGTGGACCGCCGGACCACACGCGCCGTTTGCGCCAGCTCTGGGATCACAGACACCAGGGCGGCCCAGAACCCGCCGCTTCCTCGATCCGGTCCCGACCGCAGGCGGCATGGCCTTGGTGTCGATATCGATCAGGGCGAGCGCCGGCTGTCCGGGGCGGTAGCGTATGTGTTCGGCGGTGCGCGCGATGACGTTGTTTGCGCCGTTCAGCAATCGGCTCTTGGTGGTAATCTCAACTTTGTTCGGAAGCTCGCTATGAAGCGCACCCAGTGCGATGGCTTCGTTAGGGTCGAGAGAGCCGATGCTTATGGCGAACGCTGCCAGGCTGTCGAACGGCGCCCGGCAGCCCAGCCGGCCGACATGACACATGCGGAGCCGTTGCTGTGGAGGGAGCCATCCGCGGCGAGGGAGATGTGCTTCGTCAGCGGTCCGCCGGCCTTGGCGATGCCCGTGATCTCAATCATCGGCGCGCTCAATGCAGCGCACCCCGGTCACCCGGCACCGGATGCACCCCGCCGTGTGGGCAGATTATCAATGCACTCGGCCGATGCGCGGCATCGCTGACCAGCGACGCCCATGCGTCCAGCGTGGCCGAGCCGCATTCAATGATAAGCACCCGGCGCGCAGGCTTCGCCGTTTGGATGGCCATCTCGTAGTGCGACGGCTCTGCGCCGGCGCCGTGCACGAGCGCGGCGCGTGCCCACGCCGTGGCGCGGCCCGCCATAGACCACCCAGCGGGGCCACGGTTGAGCCCGTCGTCGTCACCGAGCAGTGCCACCGCGGGCCGGTGGGACGTGGCGCGCGCGAACGCCTCGAACTGTGTCGCGCCGGTGTCCGGCAACAGCGGGAAAAGAGCGATGCGCCCTTGCGCCACCGCCCGCAGCAGATGCGCCAGTCCGATGGCGCCAAGCCGGTCGCTCAGGATGATAGCGTCGGCGAGATCGGCCGGTGTATCGACCTGAAAATAGTGGTTGCGAAACATGACACGTCCTAAAATGCGAGAGGACGCGGCGCGCTTGCGGTTCAACCCGAGTTCTGGTAGACCATCAACACCCGTGATGATCCCCTGAGAAGAACCCGAGCAGCCCCCGCACCGCCACGTGTGGGGGTTTTGCTATGTGGCAGCCTTCGCGACGCGCTCGGCCTGCCAACGGCGCAGATCGCCGAGCCGCCAGTAATTGCGCGAGTTGATCTTGATCGGGGGCGGGAACTGCACGCGCGGATCGCGCATCCACCGCCAAATACACATCGTCGTGACGCCGCCAATGCGTGCGCGCGCCTGTGCGCTGGTCAGAAGCACATCATCTCGGGCGGTGCACGGGGATCCTTCATTCCGCCCTGCCACTAACGCCGGCTCATAACCTCCGTGGATTCCCGCCTTGAGCTTTGCGTATTCCTCGGGTGCATGTCGCCTCCGTGCTGGCCCGTTCGGGCGGGTGACGGAGCGCAGATCCAAGTGGACCCTATTCCAAGAAAAAGTGGGGTTACCTGGAATTATACCGTGCGACCACCTGAGCTATGCCTTGGGCGATCTGCTTCCGGCCTTCCAGTGTGGATGGCAAACCCGGGAACTGGCTCTTTATCGCGTCAACATGCCGGACCGCATCATCCGCGGCTTGCGGGGCTGTGTCACCGATCTGTTCCCTCCACTGGAGGAGCTGGCTCGAAGTGATGGATTTACCCTGGTAACGCGCTCCTGCATTGGAGAGCGCCTTCTCCATCCACTGGCCCGCGTCCTTGTTTTTCATCCCTGCGTCAATCAACCCTGATAACGCATTGACTATGGCGCCGCGCAAGGTGTGGTCAGGTCGATTGACGCGCCGACCAGACTTCTTTTTGCCGTCTTCCTGTTCGGGCTCGTTAATAGCTCCACCGAACAGCCAGTCTGGCTTTCCGCCTACGGCAGTGTCATCCAAGGCGGCCAGCAATAGTCTAAGCGTCGTACTTACGCCCACGACCCGCAGAGTGTGGTCGTCGCCGATAAAATGGCAAACCGCATGGACAGCGTCGATCGAAGCGCGAAGGGCGTGCGTTCCGTTCAGGAGTTCTTGGTCTATCGACACTAAGGACTCTATGAGCGCGCGATATCTCGCTGTAGAGGGTCGGGACAGATGCCCGACATCAACTTCAGGCTTCTTCGGCGGTATCACGTCAACCTGCCGCTGCCTGCAACGGCACCACATTATCCCCGGGCGGTCGCGTCAGGTTGTCGAGATACTCCGCCCAGCTTTCGAGCGCGTGGCGCTTCTCCTTCAGGTATTCATAGCGATCATAGACCTTGCGGTGACGCTGCCGATCCGCGTGGTTCAGCACCTTGCCGATGATGAAACGCGGGACGCCGAGCCGGGCCATCTCGGTTGCGGCGGTGCGGCGCATGTCGTGGATCGTCCAGGCGCGAGCGCGACGCCGTCGCGTGCTTTGGCGATGGCTTGGTCGATGCGGGGCTTGGCTTTGCTGAAGCCGGACATCGGAAGCGTCGCCGGCCGTTGTGAAGACGTAGAGGGCTCGGCTTGGTCACGCCGCTCGTGGTGAAGCCTTGCGGGGGAGCGCCTTCAGGATCTCGATCGCCAGCGGTGCCAGCGGCACGACGTGCGTCCGCGCGAAGCCTTAGTCGCCTCGGCAGGCAGCGTCCAGGTGCCCGCGTCCAGATCGAGTCGGCCCACCGCATCCGCGCCACTTCCTCGCGGCGCTGGCCGGTGATCAGCGCGAGCTGGAAGAATGGACCAAACGGATATCCGAGGCCGCCGGCAGCCGCCCAGACGGCGCGGATTTCGTCGGCGGTGAGGGTCCGGTCGCGCGGGGTCTCTTCGCCTGGCGCCTCCACCAACGCGACCGGCGTGGCGTCGATGATGCCGCGCGCAAGGGCCAAGTTGAACAGCGCCCGGATGCCGGCAAGCGTCCGGTTGGCGACGATCGGGCCGCCGGGCAGCTTCCGGCGCTTGCCGTCGGCGTCTTTGACGGCGGTCCCGCCGTCCATCACCTGCGTCAAGCAGCTCGATCACGTCGCGCCGGGTGATGCTCTTGATGTCGCGTCCGCCCATCGCGGCAGCACATGGTTGTTGAAGTTCCGCCGCGTCTCGTCGATATAGCGCGGGGCCCGCTTCCTCCGTTCCAGGTCGCGCCGGATGAACAGCTCGACCACGTTGGCGAACGTGTCGGGTGCGCGCGGCCGCCTTTTCCTTGGCCTCCGCCTTGTCCTCGGCTGGGTCCATCCCGGCCTTGATCTGCAGCTGCGCCTGCGTGGCCGCCTCGCGGGCATCCGCGAGGCCAAGCGCCGGGTAGCCCGGCTCGAAGGTCAGGCGCCGCTGCTTGCCGCCGAACCGATAGAATAGTGTCCAGGTCCGCCGCTCTGGCCGCTGGTCGGCAGCCGCCTGTTACCCGCAGCGCCAAGCCGGGGAAGGCCGCGTCGAAGTAGTCAATCCGGGCACCTTTTGGCGCCGTGAGCCGTTGCACCGCGGCATCCGTCAGCTTGACCGTCGGCATATCAGGTGACTCTCCCTGGGTAACACTCGGGTAACACCAAAGGGGTGTTATGGCCTGTTACCCAGGGTTAATAACCTACCGTAACGCTTTGGCCGTTATGCAAGGCGATTTCAGCGCTCTCGACGCCAGTCGATGCGCAGATTTGTTAGGTCCGGTTATGGTCGGGGGCCAGACTACGGATCTGGGGGTTGGGAGTTCAAGTCTCTCCGGGCGCGCCAGCCTAACTATCTGAAGTAAAAGGCTGATTCAGACAGTCTCCGGACTGCTTTGGTGCCCGGTTCGAAACCTCACAGGGCATTGACAGGGCTTGCAGGGTGGTAAGGCGTGCCGACCGGCACGTCAGGCACGCATGCGCGAAATCTCGAGTAGCACGCTCGCTTCCAGCTCCTTCTCGTCGAGCCGGTGCTTCACCAGATCGCCGATGCTGACGATGCCCTTCAGCTGCCTGTCTTCGATCACCGGCAGATGGCGGATACGCGCCGTGGTCATCGTGGCCAGCACGGCGTCCACGCGATCGGAGGAGCGGCAACTGATGATCGGCGTCGACATCAGTTGCTGCACATCGAGCGCCAGCACCGCGGCGCCATCGCGCACGATGGCGTTGACGAAGTCCCGCTCGGAGAAGATGCCGACCGGCTTCATCCATTGGTCCTCGACGACAAGCGCACCAATGCGATGCTCGCCCAGTTTGCGTACTGCAAGTGTTACGCTGTCCGTGGTTTGAATCTTCACCACGTCGGAGCCTTTGGACCGCAAAATGTCGGAAATGAGCACGGCTGCCTCCTGCGATGTGTCGCGCTGCTCCGGAACCTGTCCGGGCCGCCACTGCTCGCGAAGCGAGGACAGACTCCTGCCCGCATCAGATGGGAAGCCGAGCCGCATCAGCCAAGGCATCCGGATACCCGTGACTCGTGAGGATGATTGTGGATGAGCACCCGAGGGCATCGCTCGGGCGAAAACGTTGTTCGGTCCCCAACCCGCCGCAGCATAGACGTTGGGTGAAATGAACAGACGAGCACCGGTAGCGCCGATGGGGTTGGTTGCTCCGCTGTCACGTCTATCGAGATTGCTTTAGGTTGCAATGCCTACGCTACAACTTTGACAAATCGCATTCGGAGCTACCACGGACGATTGCTGAACTCGTTGAGTTGGTCTCGAAGCGCCGTGCTGAAATGGCAGCTGCTTCTCTCTGGTAATTTTGCTGCGCAGACGAAGCCTATGTCAACTTCCCACCGAGAGATGTCGCCGGTCCCGACACCCGCAATGACGGGGCGTGGGATCACCGCGGAATTAGCGCCGCCACGTCCTCCCGCCCCGCATCCTCCAGCCCGGCGACAACCCCAACGCGATCCTGTGCGGGGCGGTTCTGGCTCATCTTCCACTTGCCCTCGAGCCGCGCGATCGGCAGCGCGAAACCCACGATGCCCTTCAGCATGCCGTCGATGAAGTCCGCCGGCGCGTCGGTCACCGCCCAGGGCTCGGTCCGGGCGCGCTCCTCCCGCTCGGTCAGCCGGGTGACGATGGCGCGCAGTCGTTCCGTATCGTTGAAGAACTCGACCGGCCCGTAGGCGTGGATGGTCACATAGTTCCAGGTCGGCACGACCTTGCCGTTGTTGCGCTTGGTCGCATACCAGGAGGGCGTGATGTAGGCGTCCGGTCCCTGGAAGATCGCCAGCGCCTGGACGCCCGGCACGGACCCGCGCGCCTGCGGGTTCGGGCGGGCGACATGGCCGAGCAGGGTGCCATACGGCGTCGGCTCGGGATCGAGCAGCATCGGCACGTGGCTGGCGATCAGCCCGTCCGCGGTCAGCGTGACCAGGGTGGCGAGGCCGGAGCCGAGGATCGCCGCATGCAGCACGTCGATGCGGTCTTCCTTGAACAGCGGGGGGATGTACACGCCGAGCCTCCTGGATACATGTCGGGGACCAAGGGTGCAGCCAGAGCGGATCGGTTGGAAGCGCCCTTCCGAGACACATCGATCAGTCCAATGCGGCCCGCGACCCCCTCCCTACCCTCCCCCGCTTCGCGGGAGAGGAGTGACTTTCGCGGCAGGGGAGTGACTATGGAGCCGCTAAGCCGCCGCCCGGATCGCGGCGGCCCTGACGTCCTCGCCCACCCCGGCCTCGAACGGGGAAAAATTCTTCTCGAACCGGCCGATCAGGTCCCGCGCCATCCGGTCGTAGGCCGCCTTGTCCGCCCAGGCCTCGCGCGGGTCCAGCACCTCGCCGGGCACGCCCGGCACGTGCTCGGGGATCGACAGGCCGAAGAATCGGTCCTTGCGGAACCGCGTCCGCGCCAGGCTGCCGTCGAGCGCGGCGCGCAGCAGGGCGCGGGTGTGGCGGATGCTCATGCGCTGGCCGACGCCGTACTGCCCGCCGCTCCAGCCGGTGTTCACCAGCCAGCAGTCCGCGTCATGCCGCGCGATCAGTTCGGCCAGCAGGTGACCGTACAGCTCCGGCCGGCGCGGCAGGAACGGCGCGCCGAAGCAGGTGCTGAACGTGGCCTGCGGTTCGGCGCCGAGGCCCTTCTCGGTGCCGGCGACCAGCGCGGTGTAGCCGGACAGGAAGTGATACATCGCCTGCGCCGGGCTCAGCTTGGCGATCGGCGGCATCACCCCGAACGCGTCGCAGGTCAGCATCACCACGTTGCGCGGATGACCGCCGCGGAGCGAGCGCTCGATGTTGGGGATGTACTCCACCGGATAGGCCGAGCGGGTGTTCTCGGTCAGCGACTGGTCGGTGAGGTCCAGACAGCCGTGCGGGTCGGCGACGACGTTCTCCAGCACGGTGCCGAAGCGGTGGCTGGCGGCCCAGATCTCCGGCTCGTGCTCGGCCGAGAGGTTGATCACCTTGGCATAGCAGCCGCCCTCGAAGTTGAATACGCCGTCGTCGCTCCAGCCGTGCTCGTCGTCGCCGATCAGCCGGCGGTGAGGGTCCGACGACAGCGTCGTCTTGCCGGTGCCGGACAGGCCGAAGAACAGTGCCACGTCGCCGTCGTTGCCGATATTGGCGCTGCAATGCATCGGCAGCACGCCGCGCTCCGGCAGGATCCAGTTCATCACGGTGAAGATCGACTTCTTCACCTCGCCGGCATACTCGCTGCCCACGATGACGATGCTGCGCTGTTCCAGCGACAGCGCGATGGCGGTGCCGGTGCGGACGCCGTCGATGTCCGGGTCGGCCTGGAAGTGCGGCGCGTGCAGGATGACGTAGTCGGGCCGGAAGTCGGCGAGTTCCTCGGGTCGCGGGCGGATGAAGATGTTGCGCGCGAACAGCGTCTGCCAGGCGCCCGTGCTGACCATGCGTACCCGCACCCGATGGGCGGGATCCGCGCCGGCATACAGGTCCTGGGTGAACAGTTCCTGGCCCTGCAGATAGGCCTGCACACGTGCCTTCAGCACGGCGAACTTCTCGGGCGAGAGGCGCTGGTTGATCCGGCCCCACCAGACGTCGCCGGTGACGGACGGTTCGTCCACCACGAACTTGTCCCGTGCGGAGCGGCCGGTGTGCACGCCGGTGGTCACCACCAGGGCGCCATCGACCGACAGCCTGCCCTCGTCGCGGCGTATCGCCTCGGCAACCAGCGCGGGTGCTGTGAGATTGGCGAGCACCGGACGCGATGCGTGAACCCCGGTGCCGGCGAGCGCGTCCGCCGCGTGGGCCTTCCAATTGCTGTGTTTGGGGTGCCCTGGGGGATGCCCAGCGGGGTGCGCGGTGTCGGCGGCAAGCGTCAACGGTCTGGCTCCTGCTCGGAGGATTGGCGCGGGTCGGAACGGAGGGGTGCGATGATAAGTGAATTTGCGATACAATCTACCCTCCCCACACAACTTTGAATTGTGCAGCGCACAAGCGGCGCCGCGCGCGGGCCAAGCCCGCTAACGCTGACTTCCGCAACCATCGCGTGATCAGGATTTGAACCGCATTGCCGGGCTCTCCGCGATTCTTTATGGGTGCCCATAAGCGATCACCCATAGAGACAGGCGCGATGAAGACGACCGTGGAAATCGCTGATCCCCTGCTGCGCGAGGTACGCAGGCTTGCCGCGCGGCAGGGCGTTGCGCTGCGCACACTGATCGAACGGCCTGTACCGCGTCATTGCGGACGCAAGACCGGGCACTCCGTTCCGGCTGCGTCGCGCAAGCTTCAAGGGGAAGGGCCTGCAGCCGGAATTCCGGGACGCGTCGTGGGCCAGGCTGCGCGATGCGGCATACCAGGATCACGGCGCGTGATCGCCGTCGCCGCCAATATTTTCGTCCGTGCTCATCGCGAGGATTCGCTGTTTCACGCGCCTGCATTCCAGCGCGTTGGCGCGGTCGACCCGGGCAAGGCCGGCTGGCTGCGCGATTCGCGGTGTCGTTCGACAAGGTGGGCGACGTGCTGGTGGCGCAGGGCGACCTGCCGGAGGCGCTGAAATCCTAGCGCGACTGCCTGACGATTGCCGACCGTCTGGCGCGGTCGGACCCGGGCAACGCCGGCTGGCAACGCGATCTCGCGGTGTCGTTCGACCGTGTGGGCGACGTGCTGGTGGCGCAGGGCAACCTGCCGGAGGCGCTGAAATCCTACCGCGACAGCCTGACGATCAGGGATCGTCTGGCGAAGTCGGACCCGGGCAACGCCGGCTGGCAGCGCGATCTCGCGGTGTCGTTCGACAAGGTGGGCGACGTGCTGGTGGCGCAGGGCAACCTGCCGGAGGCGCTGAAATCCTACCGCGACGGTCAGGCCATCTTTGACCGTCTGGCGAAATCGGACCCGGGCAACGCCGGCTGGCAACGCGATCTGTCGGTGTCGTTCGAGAAGGTCGGCGACGTGCTGGTGGCGCAGGGCAACCTGCCGGAGGCGCTGAAATCCTACCGCGACAGCCTGACGATCAGGGACCGTCTGGCGAAATCGGACCCGGGCAACGCCGGCTGGCAGCGCGATCTCTCGGTGTCGTTCGACCGTGTGGGCGACGTGCTGGTGGCGCAGGGCAACCTGCCGGAGGCGCTGAAATCCTACCGCGACAGCCTGACGATCAGGGACCGTCTGGCGAAATCGGACCCCGGCAACGCCGGCTGGCAGCGCGATCTCGCGGTGTCGTTCAACAAGGTGGGCGACGTGCTGGTGGCGCAGGGCAATCTGCCGGAGGCGCTGAAATCCTACCGCGACAGCCTGACGATTGCCGACCGTCTGGCGAAATCGGACCCCGGCAACGCCGGCTGGCAGCGCGATCTCGCGGTGTCGTTCAACAAGGTGGGCGACGTGCTGGTGGCGCAGGGGAACCTGCCGGAGGCGCTGAAATCCTACCGCGACTGCCTGACGATTGCCGACCGTCTGGCGCGGTCGGACCCGGGCAACGCCGGCTGGCAGCGCGATCTCGCGGTGAGCTACGGTCGGGTGGCCGTGGTTGCAGCGCGGCAGGGCGCACGCGCCGATGCGCTCGGCGCATTTCGGCAAGGTCGGGATATCGTTGCGCGGCTCTCGCAACAGTCGCCGGACAATGCGACGCTGCACAACGACCTCACGTGGTTCGACGGGCAAATCGCCACGCAGAGGTAACCTGTTGTGCGTCCGCGGACCGCGACTTCGGCCGCTTCGCCGGACTGACCTTGCCGAACGCGCGGCTGCGGGACACGCTGCCCGCCGCGTGACCCGCGTCCCCTCCTGCGCTATGACGCGGCGAGAGGAGACCGCCCCGACGTGACCCAGCCCTTCGGCGTGAACAGCCTGCGCAACGGCCCCGACGGGCGCGGCCGGTTCGGCGAATTCGGCGGCCGGTTCGTCGCCGAGACGCTGATGCCGCTGATCCTGGAGGTCGAGCAGGCCTATCTGGCGGCACGCGCCGACCCCGCGTTCCAGACGGAGCTCGACGCCTACCTGAAGAACTACGTCGGCCGCCCCAGCGCGCTGTGGTTCGCCGAGCGGCTCACCCGGCACCTCGGCGGGGCAAAAATCTACTTCAAGCGCGACGAGCTGAACCACACCGGCAGCCACAAGGCCAACAACTGCATGGGCCAGATCCTGCTGGCCAGGCGGATGGGCAAGACGCGGATCATCGCCGAGACCGGCGCCGGGCAGCATGGCGTGGCGACGGCGACGATGTGCGCGCTGTTCGGCCTGCCGTGCACGGTCTACATGGGCGCCACCGACGTCGAGCGGCAGGCGCCCAACGTGTTCCGCATGAAGCTGCTGGGGGCGGAGGTGAAGCCGGTCACCTCGGGCGCATCCACGCTGAAGGACGCGATGAACGAGGCGCTGCGCGACTGGGTCGCCAATGTGGAGGACACGTATTACCTGATCGGCACGGTCGCCGGCCCGCATCCCTATCCGATGATGGTGCGCGACTTCCAATCGGTGATCGGCGAGGAGGCGAAGGCGCAGTTGCGCGAGGCCGAGGGGCGGCTGCCGGATGCGGCGGTGGCGTGCATCGGCGGCGGGTCGAATGCGATGGGGCTGTTCCATCCGTTCCTGGATGATCCCGTCGGTGCGGCTGATCGGCGTGGAGGCGGGTGGGCACGGCATCGAGACCGGCGAGCACGCGGCGAGCCTGACCGGCGGCAGGCCTGGCGTGCTGCATGGCAACCGCACCTATCTGCTGCAGGACGACGACGGACAGATCATCGAGGCGCACTCGATCAGTGCCGGGCTGGATTATCCCGGGATCGGCCCGGAGCATTCCTGGCTGCACGACATCGGCCGCGTCGAATATGTGTCGGCGACGGACGAGGAGGCGCTGGCCGCGTTCCAGCTCTGCACGCGGACCGAGGGGATCATCCCGGCGCTGGAGCCGGCGCACGCGCTGGCGCATGTGACGAAGCTCGCGCCGACGATGGGAACGGACGAGATCATCCTGATGAATCTGTGTGGCCGCGGCGACAAGGACATCTTCACCGTCGCGGAACGTCTCGGGGTAAAGCTGTGATGGTTCCCTTCGCCCGCCATGACGATTGGCACGTGCGTGGCCTGCCATGACCCGCATCGCCGCCCGTTTCGCCGAACTGAAACGCCAGGGCCGCGGCGCGCTGATCACGTTCGTGGAGGCATGGGATCCCGACGCCGCCACCTCGATGGAACTGCTGCGCGGCATGCCCGAAGCCGGCGCCGATCTGATCGAGATCGGCATTCCGTTCACCGACCCGATGGCCGACGGACCGATCGTCCAGGCCGCCGGCAAGCGCGGCCTGAAAGCCGGCGTGAAGGTCGCGCATATCCTGACCATGGTGCGCGAATTCCGCCGCGACGATGCAGCGACGCCGATCGTCCTGATGGGATATCTCAACCCCATTCTCTCCTACGAACCCGAGCGCTTCTGCACCGATGCCGCGGCTTCGGGTGTGGACGGTCTGATCATCGTCGATCTTCCCACTGAGGAATCAGACCTGCTTGTACCCCCGGCGCGCGCGCATGGTCTCGACATCATCCGCCTTGTCGCGCCGACGACGGACGACAAGCGTCTGCCGCTGGTACTCGATGGCAGTTCCGGCTTCGTCTACTACGTCAGCATCACCGGCATCACCGGCACCCGCAGTGCGACGTCGGAGCACCTGGCCGAGGCGATCCCGCGCATCCGCCGCGTCACCGACCTGCCCATCGCGGTGGGGTTCGGCGTGCGCAGCCCGCACCAGGCGGCGGAGGCGGTGCGCATTGCCGATGCCGCCGTGGTGGCATCGGCCTTGATCGACACGCTCGCGGCAAACCTGGATGAACACGGCCGCGTTAAGCCGGGTGCGGTGCGCAAGGTGCTGGACCAGGTGCGCGATCTGGCCGCCGGCGTGCGCGGCGCGCGGGTGTCCGCATGAGCTGGCTCACCGAATTCGTCCGACCGAAGATCCGCACGCTGTTCGCGCGGCGCGAGGTGCCGGAGAACCTCTGGCACCAATGTCCGGCCTGCGAGCAGATGATCTTCCATCGCGACCTGCTCGCGAACCTGAAGGTCTGCCCGCACTGCGGCCACCATATGCGCGTCGGCGCCGTCGAGCGGCTCGGCTGGACCTTCGATCAAGGCAGCTTTACGCGCATCGAATTGCCCAAGGTGACGCTCGATCCACTGCGGTTCCGCGACACCAAGCGCTATACCGACCGGCTGAAGGAGGCGCGCGACAAGACGCACCTCGATGACGCGATCGTGGTCGGGCACGGCAGGATCGAGGGGCAGCAGGTCGTCGTCGCGGCGATGGAGTTCGAGTTCATCGGCGGTTCGATGGGCGCCGCGGTCGGCGAAGGATTCCTTGCGGCGGCGCGGCTGTCGGTGCTGCAGGATGCACCGCTGATCGTGTTCACTGCGTCGGGCGGGGCACGCATGCAGGAAGGCGCGATCAGCCTGATGCAGATGCCGCGCACCGTCATCGCCACGCGCCTGGTGAAGGAGGCGGGTCTGCCGTACATCGTCGTGCTGACCGATCCCACCACCGGCGGCGTGACGGCCAGTTTCCCGATGCTCGGTGACATCCAGATCGCCGAGCCCGGCGCGTTGATCGGCTTCGCCGGCGCACGCGTGATCGAGCAGACAGTGCGGGAAAAGCTGCCCGAGGGCTTCCAGCGTGCCGAATACCTGCACGAGCATGGCATCGTCGATATGGTGGTGAAGCGCACTGAGCTGAAATCGACGCTGGCCCGCCTGATCGACCTGTTGCGCGTCAAGGAGGTGCCGGCGGCGGCGTGATGGGCGCGTGGATCGACCAGGATGAGAGCCCACAGGTGAAACATCCTCGCCATCCCCTTGCGGGAGGGGGTTGGGGGGAGGGGTTCGCGCGGGCCGCGTCGCGGCGCACGCCTGCGCGACGACCCCCTCCCCCCGCCCGCTCCCGCAAGGGGAGGGGGAGTGTCTTGTCGGTGACGGCTGCAGCCGGCTGCGATGAGCGGACGCATCGAGGGCATCGTTGCGCGGCTGCACGGCCTGCACCCGCGCCTGATCGATCTGAGCCTGGACCGGCTGCAGGACCTGCTGGCGAAAATGGACCATCCCGAGCAGCGCCTGCCACCGGTGATCCATGTCGCGGGCACCAACGGCAAGGGCAGCACCTGCGCCTTCCTGCGCGCGATGGGCGAGGCGGCGGGTCTGCGCGTGCATGTCTACACCTCGCCGCACCTTGTGCGGTTCAACGAGCGCATCCGCATTGCCGGCAGCCTGGTGTCCGACGATGCGTTGACCAATGCGCTGGAGGAAGTCGAGCGGGTGAACGCTGGCGCGGCGATCACCGTGTTCGAGGTGATCACCGCCGTCGCGTTCCATCTGTTCGCACAGACGCCGGCGGAGCTGTGCGTGCTGGAGGTCGGGCTGGGCGGCAGAGGCGATGCGACCAACGTCATCACCGATCCGGCCGCGTGCGCGATCACCTCGATCTCGCTGGATCATCGCGAACTGCTGGGTGAGACGCTGGAAATCATCGCTGGGGAAAAGGCCGGCATCCTGAAGCGAGGCGTGCCGGTGGCTATCGGCGCGCAGCCCGCAGAAGTGACGGAGGTGCTGCTGGCCGCGGCGGCGCGCGTCGGTGCGCCGGTTCGGCTGCGCGACCGCGAGTGGCGCGTCGAGCCTGGCGTTTCCCGGTTTTGCTATGGCGATGCGGGGGGTGAACTCGCGCTGCCGCCGCCGTCGCTGTCGGGTGCGTTCCAACTCGATAACGCCGGCATCGCGATCGCCGCGCTGCGGGCCTCGGGAGTCGCCATTCCGGACGCGGCGATCGGCCGCGGGATCGCGACAGCGGAGTGGCCGGCACGGCTGCAGCGCCTGCACGGGTGGCTTGCCGCGCTGCTCCCGACCGACTGGGAACTCTGGCTGGACGGCGGCCACAATCCCGGTGCGGGCGTCGCGCTGGCGGACCATCTGCGGTCCTGGGCAGATCGGCCGGCTCATCTCGTCGTCGGCATGAAGCAGGCGAAGGATGCAACGGAGTTCCTCCGCCCGTTGGTGCCGCTTGCAACCACATTGTGGGCCGTGGCGGAGCCGGGGCAGCACGATGCGCGCCCGGTCGAGGCGATCGTCGAGGCCTCGGGCGGCGTTGCGCGGGCGGGGCCGCACGTGGCCGACGCGCTGCGTGCGCTGCCGCGCGGCGCGGGGGCGGCACGGGTGCTGATCTGTGGCAGTCTTTATCTCGCGGGCGAGGTGCTGAAACAGGACGGGTGATTTCCCGCTCTGGTGCGTTCCGACGCGGCATGCTGAATTGCGGCGGACACAGGGAGCACGCAGCCCGATGGACGGAACGCTCAAGCCGGCGGCAAAGGGCAAGGGCCTGGCAAGGTCTCCGGGCGCACTGGCCGGGCTGAAGGTTGTGGATCTGACGCGCGTGCTCGGTGGCCCGTATTGCACGATGATCCTGTCCGACCACGGCGCCGAGGTGATCAAGATCGAGCCGCCGCAAGGCGACGAGGTGCGCGACTGGGGCCCGCCGTTCCACGAGGACGACGCCAGCTACTTCATCGGCATCAACCGCAACAAGCGCGCCATTGCGCTCGACATCAGCAAGCCTGAGGGCCGGAAGGTCCTGCTGCGCCTGCTGCAGGACGCCGACATCCTGGTCGAGAACTTCAAGCCGGGCTCGATGGAAAGATGGGGCATCGGCTATGATGAACTTTCCCGATATTTCCCGCGACTGATCCATTGCCGCATTTCCGGCTTCGGTCCTGACGGGCCGCTCGGTGGTCTGCCCGGCTACGACGCGATCCTTCAGGCGATGACCGGATTGATGAGCGTCAACGGCAATGCCGCCACCGGCCCGATGCGCCTCGGCACGGCGATCGTCGACATGGGCACCGGCCTCTTTTCCGCAATTGGCATCCTGATGGCGGTGCACGAGCGCGAGCGCTCCGGGGTCGGGCAGTTCCTCGACATGGCGCTGTACGACTGCGGCATGGCGCTGCTGCACCCGCAGGCGGCGAACTTCTTTCTCAATGGGACGCGGCCGGCCGGCACCGGCAATCCGCATCCCAACCTGGTGCCATACGACAAGTTTCCGACAAAAACCTGCGAGATCTTCATCGCCAGCGGCAACAACGGCCAGTTCCGGAAACTCGCGGAAATCATCGGCCGGCCGGAACTGGCGGACGATCCGCGGTTCGCCGACAACGGCAAGCGCAACGTCAACCGTGCCGCGCTGACTGAGGCGCTCGCCGCGACGTTCGCCGAGCATGACGGCAACGAACTGGCGCTGCGGCTGATCCGCAACGGCGTTCCCGCCGGACCCGTTCTGCCGGTCGACGAAGCAACCGCCGCGCCGCACACTGAACACCGGGAAATGGTCACCGAGCTCGACTGGTATCGCGGCATCGGCACGCCGATCAAGCTATCGCGCACCCCGGGAGGCACGCGTCGGCCGCCACCGAAATTCGCACAGGATGGCGCCGAGGTGCTGGCGAAGCACGGTTACACGGCCGATGAGATCGCCGCTTTGGAGCGCGACGGCGTGATGCAAACCAGACGCCGCAGGTAGCGGCTCCCTGCTGCTGGCAGATCGCGGTCAAGATGCGAAAATCCCAGCGTTGACCTCGGGCCGCTGACAGGTCGCTATTGCCCCGCGGTCGATGAGAACGGGTCGGGGGCACCTGACGGCGCCGCTTCTGGTGAACGAACGCAGGCGCCGTGTTGAAGTGCGGCGGCGGACATGCAGCTTCCGCGGTCCGAATAGATGCAGAGCGACACCTGCTGCGATGTCACCACGCAGTATTGGCCGACATTCCTGGTGAGACGGACCTCGTTGGTATTCACCGCGCACACGCCACCCTGTTTAATGGCTTCTTTGTTGCAGGACGCGGAATCATAATAGATGCATTGCGCAGGGAGGGCCTCCGATTCGATGCAGAATGGTGCGGCATGGCCGCCGATCGGAATCAAAAGGCCCAGCAGGACTGTGCTCGGCCACCACGCCGGCCGGAAGGAACTCGCTGGGTTCGCCTGGGTTGACATTGTTGCACCTGCTTGCCGGAATATGCGCCGCGTCGTCTCTCGTCAATTGTAGCATACTTCCTGTCGAACGCCTCGACGACCCCCATTC
>CAWCDM010000037.1:0-33553 GCA_963794185.1 uncultured Alphaproteobacteria bacterium
GCCGTGACTACGTAGGGCCGGCGCAGCTCATCCAGCAGGTTGGCGCGCATGATCCGCACGAGCTGCGCGGTTCCGGCCAGCGAGAGGATCAGGACCGGCACCGGCAGATGCTCCAGCAGGTCGACGACTTTCGCCCAGCTCCAGGGCGCAGCTGCTGTTCGGCGGAGAACAGGCCGCCGACATTCATGCCGAACAGGCGCAGACCGAAATACATCACGATCAGCGCCAGCAGGAAGTTGGGATGGCCAGTCCGACAAAGCCCAGGAAGGTGAAAACGTAGTCGCCGAACAGTATTGCCGCACCGCGGAGTAGATGCCGATCGGCAAGGCGAGGCCCCATGTGACGACGATTGCGCCCAGCGACAGCAGGACCGTGAGCCACAGCCGGTCGCCGATCACTTCGGTCACCGGCCGCCCGTATTCGAACGAGCGGCCGAAATCGCCGGTCGCGATCATCGCAAGCCACTTCCAGTATTGCACCCACAGCGGCTGGTTCAGGCCGTAGGCCAGGCGCATGGCATCCGCCTCGGCGGCCGAGATCGCCGTGCCCGAGGCGCCGCCTGCGCGGCGTAGGCAGTGACGAAATCCCCCGGCGGCAGGTGAAGGATGGTAAATGTCACCAGCGTGATCGCGAAGATGGTGATCGACGCAAGGAGCAGGCGGCGGACGAGGTAGGTCAGCATGTGAACAAAAACTCCCCCTCCCCTTGCGGGAGGGGGTTGGGGGGAGGGGACGCCGCGAATTGGGGGAGGGGACGCGGCGGAAGAACGCCCCTCCCCCCAACCCCCTCCCGCAAGGGGAGGGGGAGAGTTCATTGCCCCACACGGCGATCATGCCTTGAAGTACCAAGTCTCGGGATGGGAATTTCCCGGCGTGCGGCAGTGCTGCGCGTTGCACACCCGCGCGGCGATGTTGCCCAGCCGGTTCGACACCAGGCGCACGCCGAGCCCGGCCGGGGACTGGCCGACCGTGCCGATGCCGTATTGCTGATCGACCAGGATCTTCCAGATCTCCTGGGCATTTTGGCTGCGGCCGTCGGCCTTCAGGCCGGCGGCCTCGGTATAGAGATCGAATATCTTCAGGATGTTCGGATCGTCCGGCTTGGTGCCCTGCTGGCCGCCGGACGCGTACCAGGCGGCATAGGTCGGGCGCAAACGCGGCGTTGGGAACGACCGGCACTGCCCACGTGGGAAACAGGTACAGCAGCTCGGTCCCGCCATTGTTCCAGACGAACATTTGATGTTCGTTGTTGGACTCCTTGGCAAAGCCGAGCCCGCGCTCCATCTCTCGCACATCGGCCTGGATGCCGATCTTGCTCCACTGGTCGGCGACCATTTCGGCCAGCCTGGATACGGCAGGAAGGCTGCGATCGCGATGACCTGGATGCGCAGTCTCTCGCCGTTGTCGGTGCGGACCCGGTAGCCGTCCGCGTCCTTCTTGGCCAGGCCGATGCCGTCCAGCATCTTGTTGGCGAGCACCGGATCATGGGTGGACCACTTCTTGCGCCAGTCCGGCCCGGGACTTTGCGGCATGCTCTCGCCGGGCGCGGGCGAACCGGGCGTGCCGACACCGAGCCAGAACGTCTCGTTCAACTGGTCGCGGTCGATGCCAAGCGACAGCGCGCGGCGGAAATCGGCGTTGGTGAGCCATTTGCGGATTTCGGGATCGGCCGTGAAACTCTGGTTGACGTGGAACATGAAGTCGGAGCCGGCAAATCCGAGATCCAGATGGACCTTGTAGTTGCCCTTGTCCTGGTTATCGAGCAGCACCGGCAGCTTGCCCAGGTCGATGTGGCGCTCCTGCTCGTCGTATTCGCCGGCCATCGCTCGCAGGTTGATGACTTCGAGATTATCGGCAAGCGTGAACTGCACCTTGTCGAAGTAGGGCAACTGGTTGCCGGCCGCATCGACCGCGTAGTAGTACGGATTCCGCTCCAGCAGCCAGATCGGGTTGTTGATCGGCCGCACGCTGCGCCACGGCCCGAGAACCGGCAGGTCGGGGTTGAGTTCCCAGTCCTTCTTGAAGTGCAGCATCTGCACCCAGTTCTCGAAGCCCTCCTGCTTCGCGCGCGCGTTCGCCGCCTCGACGGACGAATATTTCGGCAGGAACTGCTTGAGGTAATGGCCGGGCGCATAGGCGCCGAAGCTGACCTTGGCGGCCTGGCGCACGGCCTGTCCGCCCCCCATCGCGGTATCGCCGGCCATGATTTCCTCGAACAGGTAATACGGCACGTCGAATTCCCAGCGCACCGTGGTTTCATCCACCTTGACCATGCGGCCGGGTTTGTTCCGCGGGCGCATTTCCGGCGTCGGCGTCGGGACGATCTCCGGGTTGTTGTAGATGTCCTCGAACCAGAACATGAAATCGTCGGCGGTGAAGGGCGCACCGTCGGACCATTTCATGCCCTTGCGCAGGAACAGCGTGTAGGCCTTGCCGTCGTCGCTGAGTTCGTAGCCCTTGGCGACGCAGGGCACGATCTTGCTGCCGTCCGCGCTCCAGTGCAGCGGCTTGTCAGACGACTGGATGCGGTTGCCGTTCTCGCCATCCGCTGGTCCGGTGAACGCGCGCCGCCAGGTGCCGCCGTATTTGCCGATCTCGTTCAGCGGCTGCCACACCAGCGGTTCGGCCGGAACCCGCTGATCGACCGGCGGCAGTTTTCCAGTCTTCACCAGTTCCGCGAGCATCGGCGCCTCGGCGAACTTCTTCGGCCACTTCGCCGGATCGGTGATCATGGTCGGGCCCTGGATTTCACCCACCAAACCGGACTGCGACAGGCTGGTCTGGGCTTCCGCGATGGCGCTGCGCAGGAATTCCATGGCGGCCGGACTGGCGGCAAGGCCGGACAGCACGGCGCGACGCGACAGTTTGGCCTTGGGCATGAACGCTTTCCTCGCAACGAACTGTTGCGGGCAATCTACCGGCAGGCTTTGCGACTTGCCAGTGGCGGCCCCGTGCCAGTCCTACGGCTTGGCCATCGTCGCCTCGACATCGGCAGCGGCGTGGTAGTTGTTGCGCAGGAACCAGAGCCGATACTGCTCGTAGGTCACCTCCGGATAGCGCGGCGGATTGTCCGCGCCGCAGCAGGTGGGCAGGCACCGGATCGGAAAGTCGGTGTTGGGCGCAAAGAAGAACGGCACGGCGTAGCGGTCGCGATCCGGTGCGGGATTGATCGCGAGGTGCTCGGTGGAGAGGAACCGGTCGTTGCTCCAGCGCCGGCACATGTCGCCCGAGTTGATGATGAACGAGCCCGGTATCTTCGGCGCCTTCATCCAGCCGCGCCCGGCCGGACGGATGTACAACCCCTCCAGGTTGGACTGCGGGAGGATGGTCAGGAACGAGCTGTCGGAATGCGGCGAAATGCCGAACTGGTTGTCCTGATATTCCGTCGGGGGATAGTGCGACAGGCGTAGCGTGCACTGTGCGTCGGTGAACGGCGCATCGAACCAGTCGGGCGGCAGGTCGAGCGCGATGGCGAACACCGGCAGCAGGCTCTTGGCAAATTCCTCGAGCCGCGTGTAGTACGCCATCGCAGTCTCGCGGAAACCGGGCAGATCGGCCGGCCATTTGTTGATCTCACGGAACGGCTTGCCGGCGCGCACCTCAGGATCGTTCGGCGAGCGTTCGCGGTCGATGAAGAACGCCTCGTTGAGGTCGGGTTTCTTGTTGCTGTTGATGTCGGAGGTCTTGATGGCGAAGCGTGCCGCCGGCAGGTAGCCGACTGAACCGGTCCCCATCGCCAGCGCCATCCTACGTTCCAATGGCATCGCGTGCAGCCGCGCCGCTTCGGCGAAGATACCGTCGATCATCCGGACCGGCACGCCGTGGTTCACCATCACCAGGAAACCGACATTCTCCAGCGCATAGGCAAGATCGTGCGCCAGACGTTGCCGTGCGGCAGGCACGCCACGGAAGAAATCGGCAAGATCCAGTACCGGGAAGTCATCGGCCTCGGCATCCTGCAGCATCATGGTCATTCCCGGCCCTCCTTCAGGCGGTCGTGCGGAGTCGGAAATCATCGATCGCGTCGCTCATGCGATACGCCTGCACCAGCCCACGGATCAATGCCGGCGCGATCCGATGCCAAGCGAGCGGACGCAGCGGGGTCAGTGGAAACACGGTCGCGTTGTCTCGTGCGCCACGCGCCAGGGTTGCCAGATCGCGGCCCATCATGGTGGCCGCGGCGATGCCGCGTCCGTTGTAGCCGAGACCGGCAAACAATCCAGGGGCCAGTTCATGCAGACGCGGCAAATGGTCGGTCGTCATCGCGACCCAGCCGCTCCAGCCTTGTTGCCACCGTGACTGCGCCGAGCTGCGGGTACAGACGCCGGATCCGCGCATCGACACGACGCCAGTCCGGCTTTGGTTCGGCGCCGAAGCTCGGGCCATGTGCGCTCGCGTGCAGCCGTCCGTCAGGCAGCATGCGTACGCCGGAATAAAGCTGCCGCGTATCGGTCAGCGACTGCCGCTCCGGCAGGATCGTGTGGCGGACATTGTCCGACAGCGGTTCGCTGACGAAACCGTGGCCGCGCATCGGGATGGTGCTCTCGCGCAATCCAGACCACAGATCGCCAGTGTACGCGTTGGTGGCGATGACAACGTTGTCCGAAGTCATGCCGGCATCACCGACATCGATCGCCCACCGCCCGTCGCGCCGCGCAAGGCCTCGCACGCGAGCATCCGTGTAGATTGCCGCGCCGGCCGCGACCGCCGCGCGCGCCAGCCCGCGCGCGTAGGCAAACGGATTGATGTTGCCGCCGCGCCGGTCCAGCGATGCCGCCGCATACAGACGCGAACCGATCGCCTCGGCGCAGCGCGCACCTTCCAGCATTTCCACCGGAGCGCCGCGTTGCTGCCAATACTGCGTGCGCCGCTCCAGATCGTGCCGGCCGCTCGGCGAATGGGCGGCGAATATCAGGCCCGAGCGCATCGGCCAGCACTCGATCCCGTGCCGGCCGATCAGCTCGAACACCAGATCCGGTCCGGCAGCAACCGCATTCACGATACGCGGGCCGCGCTCCGGCCCGTAGTGGAGCAGAATCGCCTCGTGCCCCGGCTTCAGATATGGCACCACCTGGCCGAAGGCGCGTCCCGATGCGCCCCAGCCGATATCCTTCGCCTCCAGCACGGCAACGTCGATAGCGGCTTCCGCCAAATGCAGCGCGGTGGAAAGTCCTGTGAAGCCGGCGCCGATGACAGCGACCGCGACATGCCTTTGGCCTTCGAGCCTTTGCATGGGAGGCGGGGGCGGCGCGCCGCGGACATAGACATCGGGAGGGCCGGCCGCATCGGACAATGGCTCGAACATGCATGCAACGATGCGGCCGGTTGCCGCGATGCGCAACTGGCGGCTAGGGTCACGGGCAGTCCAAGAGAGAGGCTCGTGCCATGGCTCCCAACGCAAAGCGCGTGTTTTATGTGAAGTATCTGTCGGGACCGGTGTTCGGCGAAATCCTGGCGCGCCGCCCCGATATCCAGCTCGACAAGCTGGAGAACGAGACGCCGGATGCGGAAGCCGAACCGATCCTGTCGCAGGCGCACGCCTACCAGATCGGCGCGTCGCGCCAGGTGATCGGCAAGCATCTGCAGGTGACCGATGCGCTGCTGGCACGCACGCCGAATTTGGTGGCGGTGTCGTCGAACGGCGCCGGCTACGACACGATCGATGTGGATGCCTGCACGCGACAGGGGATCATCGTGGTGAACCAGTCGGGCGGCAACAAGGAGGCGGTGGCGGAGCACGCGCTGGCGATGCTGCTGACGCTGTCGAAGCGGATCATCGAGGTCGATCGGCGCATGCGCCGTGCGCCCGATATTCCACGCAACGCGTTCATCGGCACGGAGCTGCTGGACAAGACGATCGGCATCATCGGCATCGGCAATGTCGGCGGGCGGTTGGCGGAGCTGTGCAAGGGCCTGTTCCGCATGCGCGTGCTGGCCTACGACCCGTATCTGAGCGCTGCGCAGATCGCCGCGAAGGGGGCGGAGAAGGTGGAGGTGCTGGACGAGTTGCTGCGGCAGGCCGATTATGTCTCGGTCAACAGCCCATACACGAAGGAGACGCGCAACATGATGGGCGCGCGTGAATTCGGTCTGATGCAGCCGCACGCCTATTTCGTCACGACGGCGCGCGGCGGCATCCATGACGAGGACGCGCTGGCCGAGGCGTTGGCGGCGAAGAAGATTGCGGGTGCGGGGCTGGATGTGTGGGAGGACGAACCGCCGCCGCACGACCACAAACTGATGGCGTTCGACAATGTTCTGGTCAGTCCGCACACCGCGGGCGCGACGCACGAATCACGCGACAACATGGCGCGGTTTGCGGCGGAGCAGCTTATTGACATCCTGGACGGCAAGCGGCCGCCGCGGTTGATCAACGCGGAGGTCTGGCCTGCGTATTGCGATCGGTTTGAACGGATCATGGGGGTCAGGCCGCAGGGATAGCGGGCGGCAAGACCCTCTCCCGGCGCGCAAGCGCGCCGACCTCTCCCGCGATGCGGGCGAGGTGGACGAGACGCGATGGCGCGCAACAACCACAGCACGCGTATCAGCCACAGCAACAGTACACCTCTCCGGCGCTGCGGGAGAGGTCGTCACGCTTCAGCGTGGCGGGAGAGGGTGCCTCCTCGGGCGACCGGTCACCCCTTCCCGTAGCGCCCCGCGGTCGCGCCGGCGATGCGGCCGAACACCGACCCCGACATCAGACCGGCGCCGCCCAGATAGTTCTGATAAAACACGCCGCCCACCAGCTCGCCACCGGCGAACAACCCAGGAATGGTGCGCCCGGTCGTGTCTTCCACCTCGCCGTCCGTGGTGATCTTCAACCCGCCGAAGCTGAACGTGATGCCGCATGTGACGACAAACCCGCTGTACGGTGGCTCGTCTATCGGCAGCGCCCAGTTGGACTTCGGCGGTGTGATGCCTTTGGTGCACTTGCCATCAAGGATCGCTGGATTGTAATCGCCCGGCTGACACGCGGCATTGAATTCACGCACCGTCCGCACCAGACCTTCGACATTGATCTCCAGCTTCTGCGCCAGTTCCTCCAGCGTGTTGGCCTCCGCCTTCGTCACCTGCCGTATGCGGTATTCGTCGCGCACCATATCGATGGTCTTCTTGTCGAAAATCTGCACCGCGGCGCGCTGCGGCTGCTTCATCACCTCGCGGCCGTACTTGGCATAGGTGTGGTTGCGGAAATCCGCACCCTCATCGACGAAGCGCTCGCCGTTGACGTTGACGATGATGCCGATCGGATAGGAATGCTTCTGATAGTTGTCGAGCACGACACGATCGCCGAAGGGCGGCGCGCTGATGTCCCACTGCACCGCATGACAGGTGGACCAGCCGCCGAACGCCGCCGCACCGATCTCCAGCGCGGCCTTGATGCCGTCGCCGGTGTTGTGGCGGGTGCCGCGCACGCGTGCCATCTCCCAGCCGGGACCGTAATAGCGCACACGCATTTCCGGATCGGCCTCAAAGCCGCCGCACGCGAGTACCACGGCCTTGGCCGGAATGTCCTCGTATCCGTCGGGACTGAACACGGTGACGCCGGTGATTTCCCCCCGGCGGTTCTGCATCAGCCGGCGCAGTCCGGTGTTGTAGCGCACCGTGATGCCGTTCCGTTCGGCCGACTTGAACAGGAAATCCACAAGGCCCCAGCCGCCACCCACCGCCTCGACGGCCATGCCGCCGAAGAAGTGCTGGATGCCGTTCACCAGATACGACTGGCGCTTGAACATCGGTATCCAGCGCACGCCCTTCTTGGCCATCCACACCACGGTCTCGCGCGAGCGGTTGACCAGCAGGTCGGCGAGTTCCGGCTCCGACAGATTCTCGGTCACCTTCATCAGGTCGTCCATGTAAATCTCCGCCGTGAAGGGCGGGATGTACATCTGCTTCGCCTCTGCTTCGGACAGGTCGGACAGGACATCCTTGCGAAGGTCCTCCAGGCCGTTGTGGACGAACCGGAAACCGCCGGCGGTGAAGGTCGAGTTGCCGCCGCGTTCCTCCTCGGACGCCTTCTCCAGCACAAGCACGCTGGCCCCCTGCTCGCGGGCGGAGAGTGCGGCGCATAGCGCGGCGTTGCCCGCGCCAACCACGATCACATCATACGGGCCGGCATCCGGCATGGGGGCCTCCTACTGGTTCGCCACGCCTCATTACGAACGGTTGCCGCCGCGCGCAAGGCGTCGCACATTGCACCCTCTGCACCGGAGGGTCGCCGAGATGGACGAGGAAGTCCCGAGCCGCGCCTGGCACGAGATCGTGCGCGACGTGCTGAAGCGCCACGACGTGCGCCTGGTGACCTATGTGCCGGACAATGTGCTGCGTCCGCTGCTCGATGCGGTGCACGCTGATCCGTTCTTCACCGCGTTCTCCTGCGCGCGCGAGGAGGAGGCGGTTGGCATCGTCTCCGGCGCCTGGATGGGCGGGCTGCGCGGAATTGTGCTGATGCAGTCATCGGGCTTCGCCACACTGCCAAACGCCATCGCCTCACTTGCGGTGCCGTTCCAGATTCCGGTGCTGATGATGGTGTCCGAGCGCGGCACGCTGGGCGAATTCAACATCGGCCAGTCGCTGGTGGCGCGGACCATGCGTCCGGTGCTGGCCGCGCTGGCGGTGGAGCACCACACGATGACGCGGCTGGACGAGGTGGAATTCGTTATCGACCGCAGCATCACCCAGGCGGTCGCCACCCAGGCGCCGTGCGTGTTCATCCTCTCGCCCCTGCTGACCGGGGGCAAGGTCTTCGCGAAGTGAGGCCGCCCATGTCGTTCGCAACAAACCATCCGGTCAGCCGCGCGCAGGCGAAGGTGATGAATCGATTCGACATCACCCAGCGCATGGTGTCGCGGCTGCATCACGACGAGGCGGTGATCGGCGGGATCGGCTATACCAATTTCGATCTGTGGGCCGCCGGACAGAGGCCACAGAACTTTTACATGCTGGGCAGTATGGGGTTGGCTGCGCCGATCGCGCTGGGCGTGGCGCTGGCGCAGCCGCAACGCAAGGTGATCGCGCTGGAGGGCGACGGTTCGATCCTGATGCAGCTTGGCTCGCTCGCCACCATCGCCGGGCGCAGGCAGACGAACCTTGCTGTCGTGATCATGGACAATGGCACGTATCAGATCACCGGCGGGCAGATCACGTCGACCGAACTCGGCGCCGATATTGTCGCCATTGCGCGCGGCGCCGGGATCGAGCAGAGCGCCTGGGCTGCGGACGAGGGTGCGGTCGAGGAGCTGATCGATCTTGCGTTGCGGGAGGATGGCCCGTGGCTGATCGGCTGCCGCATCGACAAGGAGAAGCCAGCCGAAACCACCGAACGCGACCCGCCGCGCATCCGCGATCAGTTCATGCGAGGGCTGGGCGTGAAGAAGTGATGGGTCGGTGAGTTGCTGTCGGTGTGGGTCGCTGAGGCAGCGCTATTGTAGCAGCACCGAAAGCGCCAAAGCGCAAGTACACCCCGCCCGCTTGCGGGAGAGGTCGACACGCGCAGCGTGGCGGGAGTGGGTGCGTCCAGTGGCACCCACTCCCGCCGCTTCGCGTCGACCTCTCCCGCAAGCGGGCGAGGTGTACGTCGTCAATTCGGCCAGAAATCACTGCCGGCACGCTGGAAGCGTCACGCACCGACCGGGACCCGATTCAGGCTATTTCGTTTCCGACCGTTCCAGTGCGGCGCGATCCCAATGCGCCAGATCGGCCGCGGCAGCGTAGGTGCTCTGCAGAAAATCCAGCACGGCGTCATCGGGCGATGTCGCCCGACGGACCGCTTCATACGGCAGGATGAATTGTCCGAGATCCTGGTCGTAATATACGTCAGCAGGGCGGACAGGCGCGTCTGAATATCCCGGTGGCTCCGGATACGCATAGCTGTAGAAAGCAGCCTGGCCGAACCCGCCATTGCCTGGCCAAAAGCCGCAACTGCTCACCTCGTGCGAGTATGCCTCCTGCATGACCCACGCCCCGAGGTTGGGCGAGTTGCTGGTCAGCGTCGGCGCGGCGCGTCCGGAAAAGCGCGTGACCGCCAGATCGAAACTCCCCCAGAAGAAGTGTACCGGGCTGACCTTGCCAAGGAACCGCGCGCGGAAAAGCGTGCATAGGCGATCCGCCTGGATGAGAATGCGCCAGAACCGCTGAACGTACTCAGGGTCATAGGATGCATGCTCTCGGTCCTGATCAAATGGGACAGCATCGGGAATCTCAACCGGCATCGTCCAGATCCGGGTTTCCAAGCCAAGCCCGCGCAGCCGGCTCATGACATCGGCATAGAAATCGGCGACGGTACGGGGTGCGAGCGCAATTCTCTCTGTCGCGCCGTCGCTCGTCTGTATAACCAGGTTGTGGTCGATAAAGTCGAAGTCGATTTGGAAGCTTCGGGCGTCATAGAAGATCGGCGATGTGGTCAAGCCACGACTGGTCACGTAAAGCGGCACCTGCCACCAATGGTTGATCAGCGGCGCATGCGCGAGGCGGATCTTTCCAACCACCTGCGTCCATAGATGCAGCGTCGCGCAGGTATCGGCCCACGCGGAGAAGGGAAGTTCAGGCCAGTGTGCCAATCCAGAATCATTCGCAGCCATCTGCAAAACCGCGCCTACACATCCACCACGACATACTGCTCCTCCACCGTCACCGGCACAGTCTCGGCAACGTATGGTCCTTCCACCACGCGCTGGCCGGGCGCCACTTCCACCGGATAGCTGCGCACCTGTATGCGCTCGGGTTCGCAATAGGACTGGCCGGTGCGGACGTCGAATTCCCAGCCATGCCAGGGGCAGCGCAGGATCTCGCCCTTGCGGGAATACTTGTAGTGTCCAGGCTCATCCGATTCGATCAGGCCGGTCAAAATGCCTTCGCACATCGGTCCACCCTGGTGCGGGCAGCGATTGAACAAACCAAAGAACTCGCCACCCAGATTGAAAACGGCGATCGAACGACCGCGCACGGTCACCAGCTTCCGCTGGCCCGGCGGGATCTCGGCCACGGTTGCAACCACATGCTTGCTCATTCAGTGACGTCCCGTCTGCTGCCTCGTCCTGCCCCGCTCACAACGAATGCTATGCGAACGTATAGACGTTCAGCGCATTGTCCCTGAACAGCATGCGTTCTTCCTGCTCCGTCATCTTGAAGCGGAAGGCGGTCTTCGGATCGTCGAAGTCCCAGTGCGGATAATCGCTGCGAATAGACCATGCGGTCCCAGCCGATCCACTCGAAGACCTGGCGCAGATCCTCGGGGTTTTCCGGTTCCTCCACCGGCTGTGTGGCAAACCACAAATTCGTCCGCATGTATTCCGACGGCGGTCGTTTCACCTGCGGCACCTCGTCGCGCATCTTCGACCAGTGTGCATCGAGCCGCCAGCCGAGCGATGGCGCCCAGGCGAAGCCGCCCTCGATCAGGCAAACCTTCAGCCGCGGAAAAGCCTCGAACACGCCTTCCAAGATCAGGCTCGCGGCCTGGTTCTGCATCGAATGCACGAGAACGTGGTGGTCCTCGATGTAGAATTGCGGCCAGCCGCTCGCCGACGGTGCGCTGTTCTGCGTGCCGCCGATGTGCAAACCGATCGAGAGGTTGTTCGCCTGCGCGGCGGCAAAGATCGGCCAGTAGCGCCTGCGGCCGAGCGGCTCGGACGTCTTCGATCCCAACTGTATCTGCGCAAACCGCCAGTCACCGGCACGCTTTTCGATCTCTTTGACGGATGCTTCCGGGTCGTCCTGCGGCACCAGGATCGACGCGCGCAGCCGCGGCTCGACGTCGACGAAGTCGTGCGCCTGCCAGTCATTCATCGCCGAACAAAGCGCCGCCGCCTCGTCGAGATTGCGCGACGTGTTGCCGCCCAGCAGCGGCTCGAGCACGCCATACGCAATGTTGTACGCATCCAGCAGCTGCTCCCGCATGAACGGCACATCTGAACCCGGCAATCCGCCGCCCGGCGGCCAGGAATCCCGGCGCGACGTGTTCGGCGAGAAGCGCGGATAGGTGCCGCGGTCAGCGTAGATGCCGCAGTTGAATTTGCCATACTCCGCCAGATGCTTGCGCCAGCGCGCGGTCAGGTATGGGTCCAAAGAGCGAGGCGACTTCATGTAGGGATGAATATCGCAATCGATGATGCCGAGCTTCGCCTCGGCATCGGCACGCCGTTCCAGAACGTCGACGGGTGCGTTCATTGCACGCTCTCCTTCAGTCGCGGATAGGTTTCCAGCGGATTGTCGACGCGAATGCGCTGCAGCAGGGTGGGCGACAACCCGCCAGGCAGCACTGCGTCGCCCTCGAACTGCCAATGCGGATAATCCGAAGCGAACAGCAGCATCCGATCGCTGTCGATCTGCTCGATGATGCGCTCGATCACCTTGGTATCGCGTGGCGCGTCGATCGGTTGCACCGTCAGCCGCACATTGTCCCGGATCGTCTCCGCCGGCGAGCGCTTCACCCATGGCACCTCGGCCCGCACGCCGCGCCATGTCTTGACAGCGCGCCACAGGAACCCGGGCAGCCAGGTCACACCCAACTCGATCAGCACCACGCGCAGGTCCGGGAATTTGTTGAACACGCCGTTGGAAATCAGGCTCAGCAACTGGTCCTCAAACGTGTTCGACTGCGCGACATAGTCGTGCAGGTAGAACGACGGCCAACCACCGGAGGTCGGCGCGTAGCGGTACATGCTGCCGGCGTGCAGGCCGACCGGCAGCCCGTGCTTCACCGCCGCCTGGTAGATCGGCCAGTAATAGCTGCGGCCGAGCATCATCTCGCAGGCCACCGGCATCAGGATCTGCACAAAGCGCCGGTCGGCAACGCGACGTTCGATCTCGTCCACCGCAAGCAGCGGCGCTTGTGCGGGAACAACGATGGAGGCGCGCAGACGCGGCTCCTTGTTCAACCAGTGCTCGATGATCCAGTCGTTCACGGCGGTGCAGATCGCCGCACCCATGCTCTCGCTGACCGCGACCTGGCCGCCGGTGAGCGGATTGCAGATCGCCAGGCTGATGCCGAACGCATCCAATGCATTCTGCCGCATCTTGCCGAGATCGGAGCCCGGCCGTTCGCCTTGCACGCGCCAGTCCGGCCGGCAGGTGATCGGTGCGTTGAGCGGGTAGCTCATCATGTCGAAGCCGTCGATCCCGCGCGCGACGAACGATTCGCGCCAGAAATCATCCATATACGGCAGCAACGCCTTGATGTTGGGCACGCCGGGATGGATGTCGCAGTCGATGGCGCCATCAGCGATGGAAGTCATTGGTTTCTCCGTGTCCGCGACTGTACGGGCCGCTGATCGGCAGTGTCAAACCGCTGCACCCCCTCCCTGCCCTCCCCCGCTGCGCGGGAGAGGAGTCACTTGAACTCCCTCCCCCGCTGCGCGGGAGAGGAGTAACTTACACTCCCTCTCCCGCGTAGGGGGGGAGGGCGGGGAGGGGGCCTATCCCTTCAACCCCGCCCGCCGCAGGCTGCGGTGCCAGTCGGCGGCCACCGCATCCAGCGCCGCCTTTGCGGTCTCTGGCCTAGCAGCACCTGCGAAATCCCGCTGCGCAGTTGCAGTTCCATGGTTGGCCAGATCGCATCGCGCGGTTCGAGCGACGCGGTCTGCATCGCCTCGGCCAACACGGGCGCCCAGCCGAAACGCTCCTGCACGTCCGGCTGGTTCAGCACCGAAACACGCGGCGGCGCGTTGCCACGCTCGATCGAGCGGCGCATCCACTCCTTGCTGGTGGCGAACTGGATGAACTCGAACGCCCACTCCTTGTTCCTGCACGCGCTGGGCACGCCGAACGTCCATCCCCCGACGCTCACGCTGCTTTCCGCGCGCGAATGCGCGCCCGGCGCCACCGCCCAGCCCCATCGCCCGGCCGTCTTGGACAGCTTCGGATCGTTGATCAGCGTGCCGTACGGCGCCAGCGTTATCGTCATGGCATAGCGGTCGTTCTGTCCGCCGGCGACGATTTCGTCGAACTCCCAGGTGATCGCATCCGGCACCACGACCTTGTACTTGGTCATCAGGTCGCCGTAGAACTGCAGCGCTTCCACCGCGCGCTGATCGTTGATCAAAATCTCCCACGTCTTCGGGTCGAAATACCGCCCGCCATTCCCGCGCAGGAACGGCGAGAATCCGCCGACCATGGCCGGTCCCTGACGGCCCCATATGCCCAGGCCGTAGCGATCTGGCGCGCCCGCCTTGGTGGTCGCGATGCAGGCCGCCTGGAACTCGGCCCAGTTCTCCGGCGCCTTGTCAAATCCGACATCCGCCAGCAACTGCTTTTGATAGTTCAGGATGCTCGCCGTCACGCGATAGGGAATGCCGAGCAGCTTGCCCTGGTAGCTGGCCATCTCCCGGATCGGCGGCAGGAAGTCTTCCCAATCGAAGTCGGGATGCCGGCTTGCCGTGCCGGCGAGCAGCTTCTCGTGATCCTCCATGTGCTGCGCCAGCCAGCCCGCATAGGGGGCGGTCCACTGGATGATGTCGATGCCGCTGGAGCCGGAATTCAGTTCGGCTTTCAAACGCGCGCTCAGTGCATCGATCGGCAGCAGCGTGAAGTCGACCTTGATGCCGGTCTGCTTCTCGAACGCCGGTGCGACCTCCTCGACCAGGCACCAATGCCATGGCCCGTTGTCGCCGACGAACACCAGCTTGTCCGGCCTGGATTGCGCACGGGCGAATCTCGGGACAGAAGTTGCCGCGATCGCACCCTGCAGGAAACCACGCCGTTTGATTCGCCCCATGTCGTTCACCTATCGCACCGCGCCGGCGCGCCGCAGGCTGCGTTGCCAGTCGCTCGCGATGCCGTCCAGTGCATCCTTGGCGGATTTCTGTCCGAGCAGCACCTGCGACAGACCGGACCGCAACTGCAATTCCAGCGTCGCCCAGATCGCGTCGCGCGGATCGAGCAACGCGGTCGGCAACGCAGCGGCCGCCACCGGCGCCCAGCCGAACTTCTCCACCATCTCCGGATCGTTCAGCACCGAGAACCGCGGCGGCGCGTTGCCGCGGAGCATCGAGCGGCGCATCCATTCCTTGCTGCACGCCATCTGGATGAACTCGAAGGCCCACTCCTTGTGCTTGCCGGCGGACGCGACCGCGAGGCTCCAGCCGCCAAAGAAGGTGCGGCTCTGCTCCGGCGATTTTCCGCCGGGCATCGGCGCCCATGCCCATTTTCCGCCGGTCTTGGATTTCTGCGGATCGTTGATCAGCGTGCCGTACGGCGTGAGCGTCACCGCCATCGCGTAGCGGTCGTTCTGGCCGCCGGCGATGATTTCGTCGAATTCCCAGGTGATGGAATCCGGCACCACGGCATGGTGCTTGGTCATCAGGTCGCCCCAGAATTCCAACGCCTCCACCGCCTGAGGCTGATTGATTGTAGATCTCCCAGGTCTTCGGATTGTAGAAGTCGCCGCCGTTGGAACGCAGGAACGGGCAGAAGCAATCGACGATCGCCGGACCCTGCCGGCCGAGATAGCCCAAGCCGTAGCGGTTGGGTGCGCCTGCCTTGGTGGTGGCAATGGCGGCGGCCTGGAGTTCGGCGAATGTGCCCGGCGCCTTGGTGATGCCGACCTGTTCCAGCAATGCCTTCTGGTAGTGCAGCACGCCCATCGTCACGCGATAGGGAATGCCGGACAGCTTTCCGTCCCAGATCGCCATCTCGCGGAGCGCCGGAACGAAATCGTCCCAGCCGAAATCGGCGTGTTTGCCCGCCGAGCCCGCGAGCAGCTTCTCGTGGTCGTCCAGATGCGGGTAGAGCCAGCCGATCTGCTGCGACGTCCACTGGATGATGTCGATGCCGCTGGAGCCGGAATTCAGTTCGGACTTCAGCTTTGCATTCAGCGCGTCGATCGGCAGAAGCGTGAAATCGACCTTGATGCCGGTCGCCTTCTCGAACGCCGGCGCGACCTCCTCGACCAGGCACCAGTGCCACGGCCCGTTGTCGCCGACGAACACCAGCTTGTCCGGCTTGCTCTGCGCCAGCGCCACACGCGGCAGCGCGACGGCAGCGGCGGATGCCTGCAGCAGGCGCCGGCGCTTGATCATCGTCCGATCCCCGCGCGCCGCAGGCTGCGCTGCCAATCGCCCGCAAGATCGTCCAGCGCCTGCTTCGCCGTCTTCTGGCCGAACAGCGTCTGCGACAGCGCCGATCGCATCTGGATCTCCAGCGTGTCCCACACCGGATAGGCCGGCGTCGGAAACCCGGTCTCGATCGCCTGCGCGGCGACCGGCGGCCAGCCGATCTTCTCGACCATCTCGGGATCCTCCAGCACGGAACGCAGCGGCGGCGCATTGCCGCGCATCCATCGCGCGCTTCTGCCACTGCCGGCTGCAGGCCATCTGGATGAATTCCAGCGCCCACTCCTTGTTCTTCGTATATTTCGGCACGCCGAGCGAGTGGCCGTCGATCCAGGTGCGGCCTTCATCCTTCGAATGCGGCCCCGGCACCGTCGTCCAGGCCCATTTGCCGCCGGTCTTGGAAATCTTCGGATCGTTGATCAGCGTGCCGTAGGGCGCGAACATCTGCACCATGGCGTAGCGGTCGCTCTGGCCGCCGGCGACGATTTCGTCGAACTCCCAGGTCATCGCCTCCGGCGGCACGACTTTGTATTTGGTGACCAGATCGGCATAGAACTGCAGCGCCTCGACGCGCCTTGGCGTCGTTGATGAAGATCTCGCCGGTCTTGAAGTCGAGCAGCCGCCCGCCGTTGGAATACAGCCAGGGACGTGAAGCCGACGATACATGCCGGCGCCCTGAGGCCGAAGATGCCGAACGCATAGCGATCGGGCGGCTTGTTCACGGCGAGCGCGGTCTTCAGGAATTCGTCCCACGTGCCGGGCGGCTTGGCTGAACCCGGCCTGCTCCAGCAGCGCCCGCTGGTAGTGGAAGATGCCGGTGGTGATGCGGTACGGGATGCCCGCACAGCTTGCCGTCGTAGGTCGCCGCCTTCTTCGTGCCGGTGAGGTAGTCGTTCCAGTCGAAGTCGGCATCTTCGCGCCTTGATCTGCGCCAGCAGCGGCTCGTGGTCCTCCATGTGCGGCGCGATCCAGCCGGCCATGCCGACCGACCACTGCACGATGTCGATGCCGCTGCTGCCGGCGCCGAGTTCGGCGCGCAGCCGCGCGCGCCACGGATCGACCGGCAGCAGGGTGAAATCGATCTTGATGCCGGTCGCCTTCTCGAACGCCGGCGCCACCTCCTCGACCATCACCCAGTGCCAGGGGCCGTTGTCGCCGACATACACCAGCTTCTCCGGCTTGCTCTGCGCCTTGATCTGCGGCGCGGCCAGCACGCCGGCGGCCGCCACCGATGCCTGCAGCAGAGTGCGGCGCTTCAGTCCGGACATGCGTTTCTCCCTTGGTATTTGCTGTTCATCCCTTCACCGCACCGGACGACAGCCCGGCGACCAGATGCCGTTGCGCGGCGAAGGAGAAGATGATCACCGGCAGGATCACCAGCACGCCGGATGCGGTCATGCCGCCCCAGTCGACGCCGGTGTCGCCGCCGGAGAACGCCGCCATCAGCACCGGCAGCGTGCGCGTCGCGTTGTTGGTCAGCACCGCCGAGAACAGGAAGTCGTTCCACGCCAAGCTGCAGACGACAGGATGCTCGCCGCCACCAGCCCGGGCCGGATCAGCGGCAGCACCACATGGCGGAACGCGGCATAGCGGGATGCGCCGTCCACCCAGGCGCTCTCCTCCAGTTCGCGCGGCAGGTCCTCGAAGAAGCCGCGCATGATCCACACCACCAGCGGCAGGCTGAACGTGCTGTAGGCCAGAATCACGCTGAACCGCGTCGTGGTCAGGCCGAGCTTGCTGAACAGGATGTACATCGGCACCAGCACCGCGATCGGCGGCAGCATGCGCATGACCAGCAGCGAGAAGAACAGGAACGAGCCGCCGCGGAACGGGAACCGCGCGAAGGCATACGCCGCGGGAACGCCGACGCAGATCGACAGGATCACCGCGCCCGAGGAGACCACCAGGCTGTTGACGAACGCCTGCAGGAAGTCGGCCTGGCCCAGCACGCCGACATAGTTCTCCAACGTCGGCCGCCACAGGAACAGCGGCGGCGTGGCGAACACCTGCAGCCGCGTCTTCAGGGACAGGCCGATGACCCACAGCAGCGGGAACAGGAACACCGCGGTCATCGCGATCAGTGCCGAGATAGACCGAGCCCGCGAATACCAGCTTGCTGCGCCGCGACCCGACGCCGGTGAGCGCGCTCATCGCACGAGACTCCCCCTCCCCTTGCGGGAGGGGGTTGGGGGGAGGGGGCTGCGGGAACCCGGCGCGGCCCCCTCCCCCGACCCCCTCCCGCAAGGGGAGGGGGAGCGTATCGTGTCGCAGCATCAGTTCGCCTCCCGCCGGCGGATCACGGCGATGAAGAACAGGCACAGCAGCAGGCACATCAGCAGCATCAGCCAAGACGCCGCGGCGCCGAGGCTGAGATCGAAGCGCACGAACGAGGCGAGGTAGGTGAACATCGACAGCGTCATCGTTGCGTTCGCCGGACCGCCGCTGGTCATCACGTAGATGTTGTCGAAGGCGCGGAACTCGAAGATCGTCCGCAGCAGCAGCGCCACCAGGATGTAAGGCCGCAGCAGCGGCAGCGTGATGTGCCAGAACACCTGCAGCCGGCTGGCGCCGTCGATCGACGCGGCCTCCACCGGTTCGCTCGGCAGCGAGCGCAGCCCGGCGAGCAGCAGCACCGCGACATAGGGCGCGTTCTGCCAAAGGTTCACCACCATCACCGAGATCAGCGCAGTGTCAGGCCGGCCGAGCCAGACGATGTGGCTGCCGATCCAGTAGTTCACCACGCCGTGATCGGGATCGAGCAGCAGCTTCCAGCACAGCGCCGCGACAATGGGCGTGATCATCATCGGCACCACCAGCGCGGTGCGGAAGAAGCCGATGCACGGCAGGTCGATGTCCAAGCAGCAGCGCGATCCCCAGCCCGCAGGCGAGCTCCGTCGTGACGGTAACCGCGGTATAGATGAAGGTGACCGACAGGCTCTTGAGGAACTGCGGATCGGTCAGCAGGTCCTGGTAGTTGGCCAGTGCCGGAAAAACTGCCGGCGAACAGCGCCTGCTCGGGCGCCCAACCCTCGAAGCTGAGATAGAGCGAGAACAGCAGCGGGACGCCGAATATCAGCAGCATCATCGCCGTGGTCGGCAGCACCGCGAGGCGCGTGAACTGGCGGTCGAGCCAGCGCTGCACGCCGGTCGTGCCGTGAGTGGTGCCTCGCATCGTGCCGACGACGGTCGACCGGACGGCGGTGGTGGTTCCTCCCATGATCCCTCATTTGCCAGGGCGCAGTGGTTTCCGCCGCCACCATACAGGCCGGACCAAGGCGCGTCACCCGACGGAGCGCAGGAGAACGATCGCTGCCGCGGCCAGGCCAGCCGTGACGAAGCGCAGGCCGTAGAGCTGGATCACCTGGTTAGCGACACCACCAGCACGGCCAAAAGCAGCAGGCGGCCGGGCGAGTAGGTTAACGGTTCGCTTCCTCTCCTGTGTTCGTATGCAGCCGATGATCGCAGGAACCGGGGAGTGGGAGCGTGGACAGTGTTGCAGGGGGCGCGGGACCGCCCCATGATCCCGCCATGCAAGCCCGCATCGCAGTTTTGGAAGAGATTGCCGCCTCGACGAAGGAGGCTTTATTGGACCTTTGGCAGGAGCTACGCGCACTGCGGACAGAGACAAGCCGGCGCGACGAGGCCGTGCGCGACGCCCAGGAGCGCGACTTCCGCATTCTGTTCGCTGCCCTGATGAGTGTTGCGATCGGCCTGGCCGCCATGATGGCCAAGGGGTTCCACTGGTTCTGACCGCGCGCCGCAGCGTCTCTCAAACGACCGCGTCCGCGACCAGTTGCCGCGAACCCTGCTGCGATGCCGAAGCTGCCAGACGCGCCAGGCCCTGGGCAAGTTCTTCGCATTGGCGGCGAATATCGGGCACCGCGGTCATTTCCCAGAACGCGCCCTTGGTGACCGGACCGACGGCAAACAGCCGGCGCGACTCGGCCCCGTTGCGGCTGCGCAGCGCACAGTTCTCCGTCACATCCAGCCCGAGACGCGACGGATCAGGCCGGCCGACCCCCTCGAGCAGCAGCGAACGCACCAGGGGATCGGCAACGCGCCGGTAGTCGGTGGCAGGCCCGGAACAGTTCACGACCCGCGCGGCATGCAGCGTGGCGATCGCGTCGCTGCCGCGCGGACGGAACCGCACCGTCATGCTGCCGTCGGCAATCTGGTAGCCGCGCAGGCGGCCGGCATGGACCCGCAACTGCCCGCTTGCCCGCGCCGCTTCGATCCGCGCCGCAACCGGCGCAGCGATACGGTGGCGATGCACATCCCACCACGTGCGCAGCTGCCGCAGGAAGCGCTGGCGATCCTCCGTCGACAGCGTCGCCCAGATGTGCTGGGTGACCGGACGCAGCCCGTCGATCACCGATTGCCAGGTGCCCCCGCTGGCCAGCGCATCTTCGGCCTCCCGGCGCAGAAAGCGCGTCAATGCGCGCAGGCCGCTCGGATAGGCGACCGGCCCGCGCGGCACGGCGACGGCCGATGTGTGACAGCGCGGCAGCAGTCCCCTGCGCGAGACCGCATTGATCGGCCCGACATGCCCCTGATCGAGCAGGGAGATCACCGCATCCACCATCGTAAGTCCTGCGCCGATCAGCAGGACCGGCGCCGTGGGATCCAATCCGGCGAAGGCTTTCGGCGACCACGGATCGGGACAATAAAGTGCCGCATCATAGAACATGCTATCGGCGACCGGAATCGGCTCGGGCGTGAAATTGCCGAGCGCCAGCACCGCGATATCGGTCGCCAGGTCGTGGCCGCCCTCGATGTGCAGGCGCAGGTTCCGCGGCTCCTGCGTGATGGAAGCCACGCTGCCATGCAGCAGCTCCAGGTGAACCGACGACCGTTGGCGCAATGCGTCATGCAGCTGCTGGCGGATATAGCGGCCGAACAACCGGCGCGGGACGAAGCTTCCCGCGTCGGGCATGACGCCGTTCAGCTCATGCAACGGTCGGGCCCGCAGCCAGTCCAGGAAGTGCGTCGGCTGATCCGGAAACGCGCTCATTCGGCCGGCCGGCACGTTCAGCAGATGGTTGGGATTGTCGGTGGAATAGGCCTGCCCCGGCCCGAATTGCCGGTTGCGCTCGATCAGACGGATATGCGTGCCCGGCGGGCAATGGCGCAACAGGTGCAGCGACAGCAGCGTGCCGCTGAATCCCGCGCCGACAACGGTGATGGACGGGTCCGCCATGCTGTGTTTCCTTATTCCTATTTAGCACATAGGAATAATGGACAATTAGGGCAGCCAAGTCAACAGGCATTCTGCGGGGGTGTTGACCCTGCGCCCGGGCAGGGGCACGAGAGCCGGATGCTCTCGAGCAAGGCCAAATATGCTGTCCGCGCCGCGACCATGCTCGCCGAGCGGGCAAGCACCGAGGATTGGACCCCGACCGCGGAGGTCGCGGAACAGGAGCGCATTCCGCGCAAGTTCCTGGAGGCGATCCTCGTGCAGTTGCGCGACCACGGCATTGTCGACAGCCGGCGCGGATCCCATGGCGGGCACCATCTGTCGCGCGACGCCGCGGAGATTTCCGTTGCCGACATCATCCGCGTATTCGATGGCCCGCTGGCGCTGACGCCCTGCGCCAGCGTGACGCGGTTCCGCCCCTGCACCGACTGCGTCGACATCGCCTCCTGCCGCCTGCAGCATCTGATGCGTGAGGCGCGCGACGCGGTGGCCGGCGTGCTGGAGAACTGCTCGCTCGCCAGCCTGGCCGCGCCTGGCAAGAAGCGTCAGCCCGCCTCGCGCACCACGCCGGCGACGACTTCGGCAAGGCGTTCGTAGTCCTCGATGTCGTTGTAGGCCGCGGCGGAAATTCGCAGCCAGATCGCGCCGGCGTTCACATGCGTCGGCGCATCGGTTCCCGCCGCCAACAGTCGGGTGCGCAGATCGGCCGACCGTTCCGGCGTCGCCGCACCGGCGAGCGGCAGGCGGACCACGCCCATGGAACCGGCCAGTGCACCGGTGGCGCCTGGCTCGGTGTTCAGCCGCCGCGCCAGCAGCGACGTCGCTTCTCCGGCCAACCCGATGTTGCGCGCCATCAGCGCCTCGCCGCCGAGCCGCACATGGAAATCGATTGCGACGTCGGTTGCCAGATAAGCACTTGGGTCGCGCGTGCCGGTCCAGTCGAACTCCGCGAGAAACCCGTTCCCCAGGCCATGCGAAATCGTCACCGGATGCAGGTCCTGCTGCCGCCGCGGCGTTGCGTAGAGGAAGGCCGAACCCTTTGGCGCGCACAGCCACTTATGGCAGTTGCCGGCGTACCAATCGGCGCCGATCGCGCGCATGTCGAGTGGCACCTGCGCCGGTCCATGCGCGCCGTCCACCAGCACCGGAACGCCGGCGTCGTGACACGCTGCGACGATACGCTGCAGCGGCAGCACCAGGGCGCTGCCCGAGGTGATGTGGTCCACCACCGCTAGGCGCGTCCGCTGCGTCAGTACGCCGTCGATGTTGGCGACAATCGCGTCGGCCTGCGGATGCGGGAACGGCACCTCGGCTTCCACCATGCGCGCGCCGGCACGTTCGGCGACGTAGCGCACCGTGTTGCGCACCGCGCCATAGCCATGCGTCAGCACGACGATTTCGTCACCCGGCTGAAGGCGCAGCGAACGCAGCACGGCGTTGCAGCCGGTGGTCGCATTATCGACGAACGCGATGTCCTTGCCATCGGCACCGATGAACGATCCCAGACGATCGGCGGCGTGGCGCAGTGCGTCCGGCAGAACGGCGCGCATGAAACGCCCGGGCTGCGCCTCCAAACGCCGCTGCCAGTCATGCTGCGCCGCCAGCACCACGCGCGGCGCGGCGCCGAACGAGCCGTGGTTGACGTTGAGAAAATCCCAGTCGAGCGCCCACTCGTGATGCACCGCCTTGCCGAGCAACGGCACCGCGCTATTCCGCCGCGATCCGTGCGCGTTCGGCGATCAGCCGGCGGGTCAGCGGCAACAGGCTGCGGCCGTACTCGATCGCGTCGTTCAGCGGATCGAAGCCGCGGATCAGGAATGTGGTGACGCCGAGGTCGTAGTAATCGCAGAACGCCTCGGCGACCTGCTGCGGCGTGCCGACAAGGCTGGTGGTGTTGCCGCGAGCGCCGGTGAGCAGGGCGGCGCCGGTCCACAGCCGCTTGTCCAAGCCTCTCGCCCTGCGCGGCGGCAGCCAGCAATCGGCGCGAACCCTCGTTCGGCGGTTCGCGCGGACCGAGGCCGGCCTTCGCCCGAAGTTCGGCAATCCTCTGCTTGATCTGCTTCGGCGCGCGCCCAGGCCGCGTCTTCGGTCGGCGCGAGAATGGGCCGCAGCGACAGGCTGAACCGCACCTCGCGTCCGTGCTGTGCCGCCGCCGCGCGCACCCGCGCCGTGAGTTCGCGCACCTGTTCATGCGTCTCGCCCCACAGCGCATAGACATCGGCATGCTTGCCGGCAACCGCGATCGCCGCATCCGAGGCGCCGCCGAAATAGATCGGAATGCGCGGCTGCTGCACGCAGCGCATCGCGGTCGAAGCGCCGATGAACCGGTAGTACTTCCCGGCATGATCCACCGGACCCGTCTCGGTCCAGATGCGCTTGAGGATGTGCACGTATTCGTCGGTGCGCGCGTAGCGTTCGTCCTTCGGCAGCAAATCGCCGTCGCGCTGCTGGTCCGCATCGTCGCCGCCGGAGATCACATGGATCGCCGCGCGTCCGCCGGTGATCTGATCCAGCGTGGCGAACTTCCGTGCCGCCAGCGTCGGCGCCACGAAGCCGGGCCGATGCGCGATCAGGAAACCCAGACGCTCGGTATGCGCCGCCGCCGCACGCGGCAAGCAGAAAACCGTCGGGCCCATCGGAGAAATACCCCACCAGCACACGATCGAAGCTCGCCGCCTCCGCCGCCTGGGCGAAGTCGCGGATGTAGCCGCGATCCAGGACCGCCGGCCCGGGCGGATGGATCTCCGACGCGTGCCGGTGATGGATCATGCCGATGAATTCGATGGTCATCGGCGATACCTTCCTCACATTCACCGCCGCGGCGTCCGCGCGGCGCTGCCGAACTGCCGCTCCAGCGTCTGCCCGGCGAGCGAGATCACCAGGCAGGCCACGAAGAACAGTCCCATGGCGAAGGTATAGCCCTCGATCGCCAGGCCGAGCCAGTTCGGATCCTTGAGCGACTGGTTGATCACGCCCATCAGCTCGAACAGCCCGACGATGGAAACCAGCGTCGTGTCCTTGAACAGGTCGACGACAATGTTGATGATCCCCGGTATCGCCAGCCGCATCGCCTGCGGCAGCACCACCAGGACCTGCGCCGAGGCGGTGTGCATGCCGAGCGCCAGCGCCGCCTCGGTCTGCCCCTTTGGTACGCCCTGCAGTCCGCCGCGAACGGTCTCCGCCATGTAGGCGGATTCGAACAGCGTCATCACCACGATCGCGCGGATCAAGTTGTCGACGGTCATGCCGGCCGGCAGGAACATCGGCAGCATGATCAGCCCCATGAACAGCACCGCCAGCAGCGGCGATCCGCGCCACAACTCGATGAAGGCGATCGAGCCCCAGCGCACCACCGGCAGACCGGACTGCCGGCCGAACGCGAGCAGGATGCCAAGCGGCAGCGATCCGACCACGGCCACGAAGGTCAGCACCACATTCAGCATCAGCCCGCCCCAGTCGCCGGTCGCCACGACTGGCAGCCCGAACACGCCGCCCACCAGCAGCACGCCCCCCACGATCGGCATCCCCAGCAGCAGCACCGCCAGCCACCAGCCGCGTCGCGCGGCGCGAACAATGCACCGCTGGCCGTGATCGCCAGCAGCACAAGGACCACATCGACGCGCCAGCGCTCGGGTTGCGGATAGCGGCCATAGATGAACAAGGGGAAGCGTGCCCTCACAAAGGCCCAGCATGCGCCGTCGGGCGCGCACGCCGGCGGCTCAGCCCGTCCCAGGTGGCGTGCGCCAGCGCCCAGTTCAGGAACGGCGGCACCGTCAGATAGACCAGCGCCAGCATCGCCATCGTGAGAGCCGCATTCAACTTGGTGCCGAAGAGCGCGCGCAGCATCGCTCTCATCGGCCCTGCTCCATCAGCCTTCGGTTCCAGCGGTTCATCACCACCGAGGTCGCAAGGTTGATCGACAGGAACACGCCGATCAGCAGGTCATCACCTCCACCGCGCGGCCCGACTGGTTCAGCACGGTGCGGCCGAAGATCTGCAACAGGTCGGGATAGGCGATCGCTGCGCCCAGCGTGGTGGATTTGATGATGTTGAGATACTGGCTGGTCAGCGGCGGGATCAATATGCGCAGCGCCTGCGGCAGGATCACCAGGTACATCGTCAGTCCGCGCGACAGGCCGAGCGACAATGCGGCCTCCGTCTGGCCGTGCGGTATGCCAAGGATCGCCGCGCGCACGATCTCGGAGATGAAGGCCGCGGTGTAGATCGAAATGCCGAGCCACAGCGCCAGCAGTTCGGGCGGGAGGCGCAGCCCGCCGGTGAAGTTGAAGCCGTGCATCGCCGGCAGTTCCCAGGTCGCACTGAAAGCCGCTCCGACCAGCCAGGCCAGCAACCAGCGAGCGGACCCAGCAGCACGCCCGCGATCGAACCGGGCGGGCGCGCGATCCAGCCGATCGACCGCGAGCGCCAAGATCACGCCGCCGAGCAGCAGCATGATGGGGTCCAGCGTCGGCGACGGCATCAGCAGGCCGCGCACGTTCAAAAAGAAGCCCCAGCCCATAACCATGCTCTGGCGCGGCGGCGGCAGGCTTTGCAGCACCGCGACGTAGATGAAGAAGATCTGCACGAGCTGCGGCGTGTTGCGGACCACCTCCATGACGCCGCGCGCGATCCCGGCCGCCAGCGGATTGCCGGAGAGCCGCATCAAGCGCGATCAGCAGGCCCAGGGCCGATGCCAGCACGATCGACATCGCCGCGCACAGCAGCGAATTCAGCCGCAGACCAGCAGCGCATAGCCGTAGGTGTCGGTGTTCTCCCAGCTCAGCAGATGGAACGGGATGTCGAAGCCCGCGGTGTGCCACAGGAAGTCGAAGCCGAAGGTGATGTTGCGCTGCGCCATGTTGACGCGGGCGTTGTGGCCGAGCCACAGCACCAGCGCCAGCGAAGGCGGCGACAGCGACGATCTGCCAAGCCCAGGCCCGGGCCGGCCGCGACAGCGACCAGCCCGGCCGTGGCGTTGTCGCCGTCATCTCCGCTCAGCGGAACGGCAGCGCGTATTGCAGTCCGCCCTTGGTCCACAGATTGTTCAGCCCGCGCGGCAGATTGAGCGCCTTGGGGCCGAAGAACTCCTCATAGATCTCGCCGTAATTGCCGCTGACCTTGATCGCGCGCAGCGCCCATTCGTCATCGAGCCCGAGCAGCTTGCCGAAGCCGCCTTCGGCGCCGAGCAGCCGGCGCACGAACGGATCCTTGCTGGTCGCCTTCATCTGATCCGCATTGGCCTTGGTCACGCCGAGTTTCCTCGGCTGTCAGCAGGGCGCCATGCAACCAGAACAGGATGCGATGCCACGCCTCGTCGCCGGAGCGCGCATGCAGGCCCAGCGGCTCCTTGCTGATGACGCCGTCCAGCACGACCCAGTCTTCCGGCGTCTTCAGCGTCGAACGCATGCCGGCGAGGCTGCCGGTATCATCGGTGTAGCCATCGCAGCGCCCGGCCTCCATCGCCTGCACCGCTTCTTCCGGTTTGTCGAACAGCAGCGTGCCGATCTTGGTGCCGTTGGAACGCGCGAAATCCGCAATGTTCAGCTCCAGCGTCGCGCCGGTGATCACGCAGATCGTCGCGCCGTTGAGTTCGGTGATCTTGCTGACCCCGAGCTTCTTGCTGACCAGGAAGCCCTCGCCGGCGTAGAAGTTCACCGCGATCTCGTCGAGGCCAAGCTGGATGTTGCGGGTGAACGTCAGCGTGCTGTCGCGGATCAGCACGTCGATTTCGCCCGATTGCAGGATGGTGAAGCGCGCCGCCGCTGTCGTCGGCACGTAGCGGATCTTCTCCGGATCGGTGTTCAGCGCGGCCGCGATGGCGCGGCAATAGGAGATATCCAGACCCATCCATCGGCCGGTGTTGTCCTGCGAGGCGAAGCCCGGCACGCCGGTATCGATGCCGCAGACCAGCATGCCGCGTTTCTTGATGTTTTCGACCGTCGGACCGGGGAAGCTCAGGCCCTGCGCATGCGCCGTCGGTCCCGGAAGCAGCAGCGCCGCAGCCAGCCCGGCCGCGTACAGGCTCCGTCTCAGGCAGCCCCAAATCTGTCTCATGGCGATCGACCCCCTGTTGTCGCGCCTATAGAGGCTGGCGGAACCCCGACGCGGAGGCAATACGGAATTGTGCAATGCGAAAAATTGCCGGGAGGTTCGAACGGGCGTGGTCCGGCGGATGCCGGTGCGGCTGGCGAGACCCTCTCCCGCGTCGCTGCCGCGCCGCGACCTCTCCGGCAAGCGGGCGAGGTGGACCTGTGGGTCAACTACACCGGGTCAGGGCAGCCGGCCGGTGCAGACGAAATGCGGGTTCTCCCAGCCCGCCTTGCCGTAGCGCAGTTGCTCGCCGTCGAATGTCCGCACCGTGCCGCCGGCGGCCTCCAGCACCGCCTGCGGCGAACAGGTGTCCCATTCCATCGTGCGGCCGAAGCGGGGATACAGATCGGCTATCCCTTCAGCCAGCCGGCAGAACTTCACGCTCGAACCGAAATTGATCAGCTTCGCCACGCGCCTGCCGCGCAGGAAATCGTCCAGCCGTGTGCTGCTGCCGTGATAGCGGCTGGCGAGGACCGTCAGTCCTTCTTCCGGCGAAAATCGCGCGCTGACCGGCACTTCACACGATCCTACACGCTTCCACGCGCCGCGCCCGACAATGCCGCCAAACAGCTCGCCTGCCGCTGGGATTGCAACCACGCCCAGCGCCGGTGCTCCATCCCGCACAAGACCGATGTTCACGGCGAATTCGTCATTGCCGGCGGCAAATTCGCGCGTGCCGTCCAACGGATCCACCAGCCAGTATTCTGGCGCCGGCTCCGTAATGCGCCCGGCCGCCACCTCCTCCTCGGCGATCACCGGAATGTCTGGCGTGGCCTTTCGCAGGCCGGCAACGATGATCGCCTCGGCGGCATGGTCCGCCTCGGTCACCGGCGAACGGTCCTCCTTGCGCACGACGTCGAAGCCGCGCTTGCGCACTGCCAGGATTGCAGCGCCTGCCTCGAGCGCAAGCGCGGAAGCCAGTACGATCAGCGCATCATCATCCATGCAACGGTCATAACCGCCGCACGCGACAATGGCAACGCGCCGTCTATTTGGCGCGTGCCGGCGAAGATTGGCGGCGGCGGGTGCGTGCCGGCTTCGTCTCCTGCACGGCGGGTTTCTCAACTTTGGGCGCTTCGGTGGGCACCGCCTTGCGCCGCCCGCGTCCCTTTGGCTGTGTCGTCGGCATCGGTGCAGCCACCACCACCGGCCCGGCCTCAACCAGTGGCAATACAATGAGCCGTTCGACCGGACGGGCGAGGAAGATCTCGGACACTTCCTGAACGATCGTCGGTTCAAGCCCTCGCATGCAGGCGAAATTGCGCGGGCAGTCGTCCTGGCGCGCGAAATAGCACGGACTGCACGTCATGTTTCGCCGCAGAGCCACGGCGCGCTTGCCGATCGGACCCCATTCGGTCGCGTCCACCACACCCGAGTGGATGCCGATCGTCGGCACGCCAAGCGCGGCGGCGATGTGCTTCGGGCCGGAGTTATTGCCGACATAGAGCGCGCACGCGGACAACAACGCCGGCAGCTCGTGCAGCGGCGTCTTGCCGACCAGCGAAACGACGCAGTCGCGATGCACGACCTGGTCAAGCACCTGTGCTGCGAGTTCCGCCTCCTCCGGGCCGCCGATCAGTGCCGCATTGACTGCGTTCTTCTCCACCAGCAGGTCGATCAACGCGGCAAAATGCTCGGCCGGCCATTGCCGCATCACGTTGCCCACTCCCGGATGCACCGCGACCACCGGCTTGGCAAACAACGCGCGCGCGTCATCGTCGAGGAAGTCGGGCGGGCCCTCGCTTGGCATCGCCAGGTCAAGCCGCGTTCGTTCCACGGCGGCGGCCGTGCCAATCGCCTCCACCAGATTGAGCAGATCGTCGGTGACATGGCTGCGCTTGCGCTGCAGGTTCTTGTCGCCCTCCCACTCCAGTGCGACGTCGAGAAATGGGAACTGCCCCATTTGGTCATACCCGGCGAGAAACCGCGCCGGCGTGTGGCGCAGCACGTCGCGCGTATCGAGATGCTTGCGCAGATCGACCGCGATGTCGAAGTGGTACGGCGCGAGCTGCGCGCTCAGCGCCTGGTAATCCTCCTGGCTGATTTCCCGCGGCCCGAGGCCGGAAATCGGGTTGAAGAACTCGAACTCGATGAACTCGTCCACGCAATCCAGTGTTGCGGCAAAGGCCCGCGCAGCACGGCCGGCCAAAACATGAATCGAGGCGGCCGGAAAGATCTGCTTCAGCCGACGGATTGCCGGGATTGCGGTTATGAAGTCGCCGATATGGTCGACCTTCACCACCAGGATCCGCTTGATCTCAGCGTGGCGGAACAGCGGGTGACCGGCGAACACCGTCTGCGCCGGTTCGTCGTCCGGACGATAGTCGTCCGAATTCCGGCTCAGACGCGGGCTGAAATAGGGATCGCCTGACGCGAACAGCGTCTTCCATCGTGCCTGGAAATGGCTGAGATCGAACACGTCGGGCAGCCCGTCGCGGCTGATCGCTTCATGATGGGTCAGCGAGGCATGCGGCGTGTAGACGACCAGCTTGCCTGCCTGATGCGCGCGCAGACAGAAATCCAGGTCGTTATTGACGATCTCGTGCGCCTCGTCGAATCCGCCGAGCGCATCATACATGGTCCGGCGCATCAGCATGCAGGCGCCGGTCACCGCGATGACGTTGCGCTGTGTCAGCGCGAGGCCAAAATAGCCGGGCTCATCGGACGCCGCGAAACGGAATGCATGGCGTGCGATACCGGGGGCGGCGAGGAACATGCCGGCGTGCTGCACCTTGTTGCCCGGATACAGCAGCTGCGGCCCGACCAAGGCGACCTCCGGCCGCTGCACATGCTCGAGCATCGCGTCCAGCCAGTCCGGCTCCACCACCTCGATGTCGTCGTTCAGGAACAGCAAGTACTCGCCGGCCGCCACCGCAGCGCCGCGGTTGTTGAAGTACGACCAGTTAAATGCATCCGGCATAGGAACGATCTTGTCGAAATTCTGCGTCACCCAGATCTTCCACGCGATCTGATCGCCGGGGATGTTGTCGACGCAGATGATTTCGAAATTGCGGTAGGCGGTGCGTTCGCGCAGCGTCTTGACGCAGGTCTCGACATAGCCCCGCGCAGCGCAGGTCGGAATGACGATCGAGACCATGCCACTTGCCGGCTGCGTGCGTCGGAGGCGCCAGGTGCCTGGCACCGCGCCGACCAGCACATCCGCCGCGATGCCGCACCGCACCGCGGCCCGCGCGAGGGCCGCGGCTTCGGCGTCCGGTTCGTCGATCTCCTCCTGGGTTCCGCGCAGACACAGCAGCTTCGGCACGTGGCGAATTTGTTCCGCATGCTCGGTGCAGCGCAGGACAACATCGTATTCGCCGGATTTCACCAGGGAGTCCGGTGTGGCGCCGGTCTTGCCAAGCAGTGCGGTCGAGGCGAACCACGGCCGGCCGATATAATTGGTGGACAGCAGCAGGTCGGGTGAAAAATCCGGCTTGAAGAACGGCTCGCGCTCGCGGCTTGCCGGACTGATCCGCATCTCGTCGGCATAGAAGAAATCGGCATCGTGATGCAGGCCGCTGGACAGCGCCGTCTCCAGCAACGCATCGCAGCCGAGCTGGTCGCCGGGCAACAGGAAACCGACCAGACGCAATGCCAGCGACTGGCTTGTGTCGCCGAATGGGCGTGCGAACGCTTCCTCGTCCGACGGTTCGAGCACGTCGATCCGTTCGGCGAGGTCTGCCGCCGCATCCGCTATCATGGCGCGCACGGCTGCGCCGGTATCGGCATCGGCAGCGAGAACCTGCAGCGTCCAGTCACGGTACACCTGGCTGCGCAGCGATCCCAGCGTAGCCAGCAGGCGCCCGACATCGAGCGGCGCCTTCTGGCGCAACACCAGACGGAAACCGGGGTGATGGCCGAGAGTGTCCAGCACCTCATGGGCGGCATCCGCTTCCACCTGCGTCATGCGCCGGCGGATTGCCAGTCCGTCCTCATCGTCTTCGGACTTCCGGACCTCGACTCTGAAGCTGTGCTCCAGGATTTCGCCGCTCCTCGCCCGCACGGTGAGCTGTACTACGTGCTCGCCGTTGCGCAACGAACGGGGCGGACAGTGGAACGCGTAACCGCTTCGCAGCGAATCGACCCAGTCGGGGAACGCGGTACCGACGTCCTGCCGCGCCAGACCGTAATGCGCCTCGCCGAGGCGCTGATCGTCCAGCATCACGTCGACGCCGGTTATGCCCGAGCGTGCCAGCGCCCATCCCTCGATGGTCAGCCGCCCGGTGATCGGCGCAGCCACCGCGCCGTTGACGACCTTGGGGTTGTCGATCTCGAAACGGAACTGTGGCAGGGGCGCCGGCGGCGGAGGCGATGCTGCTTCGGGTCGTACGATCAGGGCAGTGCGGACCTCCTCGCGGACGTCGTCGAAGCCGTTGCGAACGACCAGTCTGATGCGGTGCATGCCGGAGGGCATATCGCCGAGGCTCTTGGTGAACTCGAAGCCGGAATACTGCGCCATCGGAATGTGGCGGTACTCGTCGCCGACGTCGTCGCGCCGCAGGCCGAGTTCGGCATTGCCCATCTCCTGGCCATCGAGATGGACTGCGATGGTTGAGATGCCGGTAGCGCAGGCTGCCCAGCCCGCGACCATCAGTTGGCCTTCGGCGTCGAGGTCGGCCCGATCGCAGTAGAGATGGATCTCCCGTCGCGGATCCTCCATGCGTGCGGGCACCGGTGGTGCGGCTGGGATCGGCGAGGACAACAGCGACGACAGGTCGGGGCCAAGTTGGAAACCCGTCACGAGGCGATACAGCGGTTGCTGCGGCTCCGGAGCCTGGCTCGGCGGTGGCGGCACTGCCGTGACGTCTGCCTGCCGCGTGGCGGCCAGTGTGCGAAGCCGCTCCACCGGCACTACCACCTCGTGGGAAAACCCGTTCAGGCTGATCGCCTGTACACGCACCGCCGACATGTCCCTGATTGTCGCGGCGAGACGGGTCGAGAGCGAAAAACCGGATGTTCGTGCATTTGCATAGGCTGGGAAGACATCGCCGACGTCGTCGCGCTTGGCGCCGAGCACTGCCGCACCGATACGCTGTTCATCGACGAACACCTGCACCGTCACCATGGTGGTGAGCGACACGGCCCAGCCTTGCACCAACAACTGCCCGCTGTTGTCGATTGCCGCGCGCTCGACATACAGCACCAGCGGCGGCCTCACGTGCGCATAGGTCGACGACGAACGCGTGGGACCCACGGCGACCGAGATCGGCACCGAACCGGAGGGATCGACCGATATTTCGAAGCGCTCCTGGTAGGAGTCACCATTCTGCGTTCGGACAGCAACGCTGCAGCTGCAGACGCGCTGTGCCTGAGAGCGGCGCAGCGGCAGATTGAGATTGAACACGTATTGCGTTGCGCCGGTGCCATCCGGCAGGTTCGTCTGCGCGCCATGGCCCGCCAAGCCGTACCGTACGCGTCCGGCCACCGCGCCATCCAGCAGGAGGGCTGCCTCCTCGATCGGTGTGTCCGAGACGACGCGACCACGGATCAGCAGGTCGTAGCGATCGTGGATGAAGCCGGCATTGACGGCGGGATCGATATCGACCTGGATCTGCGGCGGCAGGCGCTCGGGCTCCTGCAGCGGTTCCGGCGCTGGTGTGGCTGTCTGATCTTGCCGGCCCCCTCGGCGGCGCCCGCCCGCACCGATACCGTCGTCCATGCCTTGGACAGGTACGATTTCGGCAACCCGAACGGCATCCACCACTGGCTCCGCCCTACCTTTGAGTGGCGATTTCTCGGCTTCGCCACCGGTCCTCCTCGAGGGCCGTGCGCGAGGCTTCCGGGTCATGCGCGGACGTCTTCCGTTGTGTCCGCCGGCACGGCGTGCGGTTCCGGCCAGATTACCAACACTGTCTCTCCGTTCACGCCGGGAAATATTCCAGCGCAGAGTCTACGAAAGTGATTGAGAGCAAGGTATCAGACGGCGCCGCCCTCAGGCGGAACGCCAGGACCGCAGCCTACCCCAATCACCTAGAGAGCAGAAGGCAGCCGACCCTCGCGATAGCCGTCCTCGGCAAAATGCTGTTCGCCAGATGCTACGACGCCCTTGCGCATGCTCTCGGCCACGTCGGGATACTGCGCGAGATACCACCGCTCGTTGACCGGCATCGCAAAAGGCAGCCTGCCCTCGAAATAGCCATCATCGATGAAATGCTGCTTCGCCGAGGCAATCGAGCCTTCACTGACCGCGCGGGCTATGTCCTCGTATTGCCTGAGGTACCATT
>CAWCDM010000038.1:0-9686 GCA_963794185.1 uncultured Alphaproteobacteria bacterium
CTGCGGAACCGGAAACGTCGGTGAGGGAACCGGCTGCGGCACAATAATTGCCCTGCATGCTGACAATGAGGGTTTGGCATTGGGCTAAAGAAGTGGCCGCTCGTACGTTCCGTCCGTCGGCTCAACCCAAGGACGATCTCGTTGGCCGCAGCCTGCGCCGCCGCGGTTGTGACGCCCGGCAGCCTGCGGAGACCACCCTGAGGCGAGGGAGACATGCAATGCCGGCTCGAGCGATGCGACGCCGATGGCTGCTGGCAGGCGTTCCAACATTGGTGCTCGCATCGGTCCCGGCACGAGCCGCGGGGGGCGACCTTGTTGTCACCTGCGACACCACGCTCGCGCCCGCGCTCCGCGAGGTGGCCGACGCCTATAAAGCTCGCTTCGGTGGGCATGTGTTCATTTTTGCTACCGGCCCCGGACTGATCCTGCCGCAGCTTGTCCGCGACATTCAGAACGACATCGTTGTGACGCAAACGGCCATCCTGGAGCAGGCGGCGCAGGCAGGTGTCATCGCCACACCGGTGCGCGCACAATGGCGCAATCCATTGGTGATCGCGGGCCGCACAGGTGCGGCGACGACGGACGGCGCATTTGCCGCGACAGATCCCTCGCCGGCGTCAGATATCGATGGCCCCGCCCTGCTGGCGCGCCTTGCCATCAAGCCGGCCCGCACTCTCGGTGCCGTCGATACCGATGAGGTTGCGTTCCTGCTGACCACCGGTGCGGCGCAGGCCGGGTTGCTGCACATGACCGATGTCCGCGCCGACGCGCGCCTTGCGGCTATCCGGCCGGTGCCGGCCGAGGTGCAACCACCGCCTCTCTATGCGGCAGCCGTCACCCGGTTGGCACGGCGGCCGAATCCGGAGGAATTCGTTGCGTTCCTCACCACGAGGGAGGCCGGCGATATCCTTGCCGCAGCCGGTCTGGAGGCGGTCATATGACACCGACCTATGACGAGCAGCTTCATCCGCTGTCACGCCGCATCCTGCATTGGGTGATGGCGCTATCGATCCTGATTATGATCGGCAGCGGCTGGCGCATCTACAACGCCAGCCCGATCTTCGGCTTCCTGACCTTCCCCGAATGGGCGACGCTTGGCGGCGACGGCGAGGCGTCGCTGGCGCGCCATGGGGACCCCGGTGTTGCCACAGCGATCGCCTGGCACTTCGCGGCGATGTGGACGCTGGCCAGCGCCTATATCCTGTTCCTGATCTGGGGCGTCGCCACCGGACATTTCCGCCGCGACTTCCTGCCGGTGGGTCCGACTGACGTCGTGCGCGACATGATTGCCGCGCTGCGATTCCGGCTCGAGCATCGGCTGGGCCAATACAACGCCGTGCAGAAGGCTGCGTATTGGGGCGCGCTCGCCGCGGTCGCGGTGATGATCCTGTCGGGCATCGCAATCTGGAAGCCGGTGCAGACCTATCCGCTGGAGCTTCTGTTCGGCGGATTCCAGGGTGCGCGCCTGGTGCACTTCATTGTGATGGTTGGCATCGTGTTCTTTCTGGTGGTGCACGTGACGCTGACGCTGCTCGTGCCACGCACGCTGCTTGCCATGGTGGTCGGTCGTGCCACCGAGTTACGCCATACTGTCACATCGGAGCACGCGCCATGACGCTCGGCAGACGGCAGGCGCTGCGCGGCGGGCTATCTCTTGGTGCGTTGACGCTGCTCACCGGCTGCGACCTTAGCGATCACGATACGGTACAGCGCGTTCTCGCGCGTTTCTCCGAATGGAATGACAAGGTGCAGGCCACGCTGTTCAGCCAGCAGCGTCTGGCACCGACGTTCTCCGAGACGATGGCGGTGAAGGACTTCCGCTACAACGCGTGGTACGGGCCGGAGAAGGCGCCGCGCCTTAATCCTGCCGATTATCGCTTGCAGCTTGCGGGCCGGATCGACAACAAGCGGTCATGGACGGTCGATGAGCTGTATGCACTGCCACAAGTCAGCCAGGTCACGCGCCATGTCTGCGTCGAGGGCTGGAGCATGATCGGCAAGTGGAGCGGCACGCCGCTTCGTACGTTGCTGGAGCGCATCGGCGCCGATACCACCGCGCGCTATGTCGGCTTCGAATGCGCCGACGGCTACTACGAGGGCATCGACATGCCGACCGCGCTGCATCCTCAGACGCTGATGGCATTCCGCTTGTCCGACGAGATCCTGCCGACGAAGTACGGCTATCCGTTCAAGATCCGCATCCCGACCAAGCTTGGCTTCAAGAACCCCAAGTTCGTCACAGCGATCTACGTCACCGACAAGCAGCCGCCCGGCTACTGGACGGACCGCGGCTATAACTGGTTCAGCGGTATCTGAATGACGGATCGCCGAGGCTTCTGTGCGATCGGTGTCATGGCGAAGGCGCCGCAGCCAGGGCGGGCCAAGACCCGGCTGTGCCCGCCGCTGCAACCGGCGCAGGCCGCGGAACTAAGCGCCGCGTTCTTGCGCGACATTACCGAGAACATCGCCATTGCGTCGCGTGAAGCACCGATCGATGGCTACGTTGCGTATGCGCCGGCGGGCGGCGAAAGTTGGCTCGCCGGACATCTTGCGGAGCGCACCGGGCTCGTCCTGGCCGACGGTTCGCCGCCGATGCCGCGTGAAGTTCAGGGCTTCGGCCGATGTCTGCTGCATGCGGCGCAGGAACTGTTTGCAACTGGGTTCGGCGCCGTCTGCCTGGTGAATTCCGACAGCCCGACTCTGCCGACCGCGTTGCTGATCCAGGCGGCACGTGTTCTGCTGGCGCCGGGCGAACGGGTCGTGCTTGGCCCGGCGGACGACGGCGGCTACTACCTGATCGGCATGAAACGGCCGCACGCACATCTGTTCGCCGACATCGCATGGAGCACGGGCGAGGTCGCCGCGATGACTCGCGCCAGGGCCGCTGTTCTGGGCATCGAGTTGGTCGCCCTGCCAACCTGGTACGACGTTGATGACGCCGCCACCCTGGCTCGACTTGTGGCGGAGGCCTCGGACGCGCCGCCGTGCACGGACCTGCGGCCTTACGCAGCGTCGGCAACCAGGGAATGCATGGGACACATCGGGCTGGCTGGACGCCTGAGTATCGCGGCGCAGTGATGGACCTAGCATGGCAATGCTGGCGGCGATCGGCGCCACACTGGTCGCTCTGGTCGTCGCAGGTCTGGCGTGCTCTGGCTGCTCGTCGCCGCGCCGCGCGTTCGAGTTCCTCGCGGTCCCCGCTCCGGTCTGCGGTCCCGCCGCGATCATCGCAGTGCTCGATCTCGCCGATCGACAACCCGACCCTTGCCGAAACCCCCCAAGACGTACGGAGCGTTTGATGACCGCGACAGCGATCAAGGACCCGCGCCGCTACTTCGAGGCCGTTGACACGCGGAAGCGGCAGGCAACTTCGCCGCCGGTGTGTGTTTATCTTGAGGTCACCAACCGGTGCAACCTGCTGTGCGAGACCTGCCCACGGACGTTCGAAACACTCGAGCCGCCGGCGGACATGACATGGGAACTGTTTACGTCCATCGTTGATCAGGTGCCGGACGTCGCACGTGTCGTGCTGCACGGTGTAGGCGAGCCGATGCTGGTGAAGACGCTGCCACGCATGATCCGCCACCTGAAGGACCGTGGTGTCTACGTGCTGTTCAACACCAACGGCACGTTGCTGTCGCCGAAGAAACATCAGGCGATGATCGACACCGGGCTCGATGAACTGCGCGTATCGCTCGACGCCGCTGATGCCAAGACGTTTCTCGCCGTGCGCGGGAAGAACTTTTTTGAACGTATCGTGCGCAATGTCAGAAGCTTCGCCGAATTGCAGCGCGAGACCGGTGCCACATCGCCGCGCATTTCGCTGTGGCTCACCGGCCTGAAGGAGACGATCGACCAGCTTCCCGCCTTTGTCCGGCTGGCGGCGTCGATGGGCGTGCGCGAGGTCTATCTGCAGCGCCTGACGTATGACGAGGCGGGTTACGGCCTGGCACGTTTTAAATCGTCGCTGTTCGAGCGGCTGCGCGCAGACAAATCTCGCGCAATTGAGGATGCAGTCGCGCTGGCACGCGCCCTCGGCATTGCGCTCGATGCATCCGGCGCGACCGAGCCCGGTCTCAGCCTGAAGCAGCGGGACGCGGCGCAGCCCTGGTCGGCATGCCGCCGCCCATGGTCGCTGATGTATTTCACCGCGCACGGGCGGGTGCTGCCGTGCTGCATCGCGCCATTCTCCGCACGCGGATACGACAGCTACACGCTGGGCGATGCAACTCAGCAGACCCTGCGCGAGATCTGGAATGGCGCGGAGTATCAGGACTTCCGCGGTGCGCTGCTGAGCGAAACCCCACCGCGGCCCTGCGCCAATTGTGGCTTGCGCTGGAGCCTTTAACCGAGCGTCCCGCGCTGCCGCACGGTATTGCGGCTGTCATACCGGCTCTGCACGAGGCCGCGACAATAGCCGGCACGCTCGGCAGCGCCAGGGTATGGTGTCCTTCCACAACGAGTAGCAGGATTTCGCGCAGTTCCATGACGAACTTCCCCCGTTCCTGTGTTTCCGTCTTGGCTTCGGCCTAGAGGCGGCGCAACTGGTACACGCATAATATTGGTGCATCGGCTTGATCCCCACTCGGCAGGCAGCTGTGGGGAGAGTTACAGCTGGATCGGTTCTGGGCCGATCGGCTGCCTGTGAACCGCAAGGGGACGCGGTGGGATCAGATCTTGCAGGTCCTGGTGTCGTACCGGCTGATCGCGCCGGGCAGCGAGTGGAAACTGCACCGTGACTGGTTCGGCCGCAGTGCCATGGCGGAGCTTCTGGGAGCGGATTTTCGCCTCGCCGAACCGCACAAACTTTATGCCTGTCACGATTTCCTGCTGGAGCATAAAGCGGACTTGTTCACCCACTTGGTGACTCGCTGGCGTGATCTGTTCAACGTCGATTTCGACGTTCTGCTGTATGATCTGACCAGCACCTATTTCGAGATCAATGCCTCGGACGTGCCGGAGGGCGACAAGCGCCGCCACGGTTACAGCCGCGACAAGCGGCCGGACTGCCCGCAGGTGGTAATCGCTCTGGTGGTCACCCCGGAAGGCCTGCCCTTGGCCTACGAGGTGCTGCCCGGCAACACGGCGGACTGCACGACGCTGCGAATGTTCCTCGCCAGGATCGAGCAGCAATACGGCCGCGCGCGGCGTGTCTGGGTGATGGATCGCGGGGTTCCCACCGAAGCGGTGCTGGCGGAAATGCGCAACAGTGACCCGCCGGTGCAGTCCCTGGTGGGAACGCCGAAGGGTCGCCTGTCGCGTCTGGAGAAAGACCTGCTTGCCGAACCTTGGCAGCAGACGCGCGAAGGCGTGCGAGTCAAACTGCTAGCCGAGGACAATGAGCTTTATGTCTTCGCCGAGAGTGTCGATCGCGTCAACAAGGAACGCGCGATGCGCAGGCGGCAGATGAAGTGGTTGTGGAAGCGGCTGCATGAGCTCGCCGCCATGGAGATATCGCGCGAGGAGATGCTGATGAAGTTGGGTGCGGCACGATCGCGTGCGTCCACGGCATGGCGCCTGATCGAGATCAACATGGATCGGGAGAGTTCCATGTTCATCTACGCCCTCAACCGGCAGAAGCTGCGCAAGGTGCGTCGGCGCGAAGGGCGCTATTTGCTGCGCACCAACCTGACCGAGAACGATCCCGCGCTGCTGTGGCAGTACTACATCCAGCTCGTCGCCGTGGAACAGGCGTTCAAGAACCTCAAGGGCGACCTGGCAATCCGCCCGGTGTTCCATCAGGACGAGCGCCGTATCGAAGCCCATATCTTCATCGCGTTCCTGGCATACTGCCTCCAGGTCACGCTGCAACGCCGTCTTCATGCTTTGGCGCCCGGATTGACCGCGCGCAGCGCACTGGAGAAATTCGCCGCCGTCCAGATGATCGATGTCCATCTGCCGACAACCGACGGACGGGAGTTGCTGTTGACCCGCTACACCCAGCCCGAGGCGGCACTCCAACTCCTGATCCAACAGCTCAAGTTCCAGTTGCCGCCCCAACAGCCTCCCAAAATCACCACCGCCGCTGTCGCCCGCGTCACCTGATGTAGTGAAGACTTTTTCGTCTACCTCATTGATAAATAAGGACGGACCATCATTAGCGGGTGAGTGGGCCAATTGGCAGATTTCAGACCGCCGGCGCGGTTCGGCGCCCTGACAAAGGAATCCTGACGATGACCAATCATGACCTTGACCGGCCTCGCCCGCGGCGGCGCTCTACGTTGGCCTGGCGGCTTGCGGACGGCCCGCGGTTTCAGAGGCGGACAGTTGCAGCGTCGGACATCCGGACGGGTCGAGGCTACGGCCGATCGGACAGCGAATGACGGCTTCCCACAGGAGGTACTAATGCTGAGCGTGACAGAGTTGTCGATGGCCGCGCAGGCCCTGCAATTCCAAGCCAGTGTGCTCGATCAGGTCAAGTTGTCACCCTTTCCCACAGCGGCAGACAACGCCGACTTCGACTGGTGGCGCAAGCAGGAGGCGGGATGATGATGAGGAGGCGCACGCCATGAGTACTCCAATGACAGTCAAGCTGCGCCTCGATCCGTTTGTGCTCGTGCTGCAGGGCGCTTTGGCGTCTATCAAGCGCTGCATGAAGCTGACGTTGAACCCGACTGGCAGCGTCGAGGGCGGCCGGTTCCAACAGGTACTCGGGTCAGTCGAAGTGGCTCACCATGCCGGGCAGCATTACGATGCACCCGCGCTTGCCAACAGGCGAGAGATTTTGTAGCGTGCGCTTCAATACATCGGATGGATTGAGATTGCCCCGACCTCGTGAGTTCGAAGAAGGCATTGCTATCGAGGCTGCGATGCAACGCTTCTGGGCGGCCGGCTACGCCGCCACCTCCGTGCGCGATCTCGGAGACGCCATGGGGCTTGGTCCTGCGAGCGTCTACAACGCCTTCGGCGACAAACGGACGCTCTTCACGCAGTGCCTCGACCGCTATCTGGATGCCAATATGCGTGCCCGCATTGCCCGTGTCGAAAAGACGCTGCCTCCGCGCCAGGCGATCGAAACCTTTCTGGCCGAGATCGTTGAGCGCTCGCTCGAGAGCCGCCTCGGTTGCCTTCTGGTCAACTCGGCGCTCGAGGTGGCGCCGCATGATCCGGACATTGCCGCCATCGTGGCGGCGCGGATAGGCGAGTTGGAGGCCTTTTTCCGGCGATGCGTGATCGCAGGCCAGCGTGACGGCAGCATATCGCCTGACGCGGACGCAAAGGATGTCGCTCGGTCGCTGCTGACCACAGTGATGGGGTTGCGCGTTCTCGCCCGAGGCCATCCCGAGCGGGCGGTTCTCGAGGGTGCTGCCCGTCAGGCACTCAGCCTGCTTGGAAAGCCCAACCGAAAACGAAAGCCATCTGCTCGGACATAAAGGAGAGACATTCAAGATGATCCGATTCTATTTCCACCCGACGCCTAATCCGGCCAAGGTCGCGCTTTTCCTGGAAGAGGCCGGCTTGCCGTACGAGATGCTGCCGGTTGACACGAGCAAGGGCGAGCAGCACTTGCCCGCCTTCAGGAAAATCAATCCAAACGGCAAGGTGCCTGCAATCGTCGATACTGAGGGACCTGGTGGCAGGGAAGCGCGTGTTTTTGATTCGAGCGCGATCCTGCTCTATTTAGCCGACAAAGCCGGGAAGTTCCTTGGCTCGCCAGAAGACCGGCCGGAACTTCTGTCCTGGCTTTTCTTCATCGCCTCGGGGCTTGGTCCATTCTCTGGTCAGGCCGTGCATTTCCAGTTCGCTGCTCCGGAGGGCCTGGATTACGCGCGGAATCGCTATCGACGGGAGGCAGAGCGGCATTACCAGGTCGTCGAAGACCATCTTTCCGGCCGAACTTTTGTCGTGGGCGATACCTACACCATCGCCGACATGTCTCTCTGGGGTTGGATCGACCGTGCATCCCGCGTCCTTAAAGGCGAAGACGATCCGCTTGCTCCATATCCCAATATCAAGAGATGGTTCGCCGCCATTGATGCGCGCCCGGCCGTCACGCGAGCCCGGGCCGTCGGCTCGGATCACGCGTTCAAGCAGGAACGTGACGAGGAAGCGCTGAGGGCGCTGTTTCCTTCGAACTATCCAGCCGTCGCTTAGCGGGTCAACGCCCAATCAAACTGCCGGTCGTGCTTGGCGATTGTTTACCCCCCGACGCCACTGGCGGTAACCCGTCTTGCGGCGTGGCTTACTGGCGCAGCGGCGTTCAGTTGCGTGGAATGAGGAGTGATCATGGCTCGAATTGAGGACATACCGCAGCCGACGCGCGACGCCGTGCTGGCCGTTCCGTGCCCGAGCTTCGACACCCAACCCTTCGTTGTCGGCCCACCGCTGGCTCACCGCCGGGTCGCGATCGTCTCCAGCGCCGCGCTGATCCAACGTGGCGATAAGCCGTTCCCGTTCGGCAGTGCCGAATGCCGCTTCCTGCCGGCTTCCGTGCCAACGGGTGATATCCTGATCAGCCATGTCTCGATCAATTTCGACCGCACTGGGTTTCAGCGCGACGTGAATGTCGTCTATCCGATCGACCGATTGCGCGAGCTGGCGGCGGATGGCGTGATCGGCGGCGTGGCGGAGACCCATTTCACGGTGATGGGTTCCACTGATCCGGCCGGCATGACGGAGGCCGCCGACCAGATCGCTGGTCAGTTGCGGCAGGAACGGATCGACGCGGTTCTGCTGAGCCCTGTCTGACCCCTCTGCACGCGCGCCGTGTGCGCGCTGGCCCATATGCTGGAAGAACGCGGGATCGCAAGCGTGGCGCTCGGCTCGGTCCGTGCGCAGATGGAGAAGACCCGTCCGCCACGTGGTTTGTGGACATCGGCACAGCTCGGACGCCCGGTTGGTGAACCGGAAGACAAAGCATTCCAGCGCCGCATCGTGCTCGCTGCGTTGCGGCTACTTGAACGAACTGACGGACCGGTGATTCTGGAAGACTTCGCTGAGGATCCGCCGGGTCTGAAGGATACGCCGGGCTGGCAAGCTCCCGCGCTACCGAGGCTGACTGTGATGCCGGCTACGTCGAATGCCTGGGCAGCATCGTTCGCTGCTGAACTTGCGCTGATGATGCCTCTATGGCGGCAGGCGCAGGCGCGCTTCGGCCGAACGACGGTGGGATTGAGCTTCCAACCGCCAGAGGAGTGGCCTGCATTTGCGTCGCGATTTCTGGATGGTGAGCTGCCCGCTGTGGTGGGACACGATACGCCGGTGCTGGCGCTGCGGTTCCTATGCGATGACGTGAAGGCGCTGTATGGGGAGGCGGCTCAGGCCGAGGGCGCAGCGCCGTCAAGCCTCCAGGTGGATACTTGGTTCTGGCAGCAAACCGCTGCCGGCCAACTGCTGATCGCATTGCGCGACGTCGCGCTGAGCAGTGAGAACAATGCACTGAGGACCGTAGGCGGACGGTTCTTTGTGCCAGTCCCCTGGTTGCCGTAACGTCCAGCCGAGCCGGCCGCTCCCCATCGATCGGTATGCAATCTCCCCGGCAGCGATACCGGTAGGGCTCGCCCATCGCAGACTGGGAAGGTCGACAATTCGGATGTCTGCTTTCGAGGAGCTGGGCCGTCCGACTGAGTGGCAGCCATGGGCGCAGAGCTGACCCTCAGCACGATCATGAGAACCGCGACCAGAGTTGCCACCATGACCAACCACGCCGCAGGTATAATTATAACACGTGAGAAGGGCTGTTATCG
>CAWCDM010000039.1:0-30543 GCA_963794185.1 uncultured Alphaproteobacteria bacterium
CCGAACGCCATGCCCGACATGCCGAGAAAGAAGAACGTTGGCACCCGCCACGCGGCCTCGGATGACGGGAACAGCTCGCGGATCGCTACCACATAGGACGGAATAATGCCGGAGAAGCCGAGGCCGAACGCGGCCGACACGGCGAACAGCCCGACCTCGTTCTGGGTCAGCAGGAAGGCGCCGATCGCCACCGCCTGGCACGCCGATCCCGCCATCACGGCGCGCAAGCCGCCGATGCGGTCGGCCAGCATTCCCCAGAACTGCCGACTGATAAAGGCGCTGGCCAGCAGCACCGACAGCATCGCCGCGCCGTGCGTGGGCACGATGCCGAGGTCGGTGCAGAACGCCACGAGATGCGAACTCGGCACTGCCATCGGAATGCAGCAGAAGAACGTCGCGATGCAGATCAATGTCTGCACGAGGTTGGCCGGCATGCCGAGCACCGATGCTCCCTTGCGCGGGTCGCCCGACAGTGCGTGCGTGGCAAGCGGCTCCGGCGATGGACGCAGCCACAGGAGGGTCAGCGGCAGGATCACCACGAGGACCACGGCGCCATACGCCAGCATCGTCGTCTGCCAACCATACAGCGTGATGCCGCGTTCGAACACCGAAGGCCAGACGATGCCAGCGAGGTACTGGCCCGACGAGATGAACGCCAGCGCCGAGCCGCGGCGGCGGTCGAACCAGCGGGTAACATAGATGACCAGCGGCGCGTAGATCGCACCGTTGCCGACCAGCCCGATCAGCAGCCCATGCCCGACATAGAGCGCCCAGACGCTGCCGGTCGAGGAGATCGCCAGCCCCGCAGCCATCATCACCGCACCGATCGAGGCGGTGAGCCGGATGCCGATGCGATCCGCAAGCCAGCCCATCATGATGCCGCCGAGGCCGGTCCCGACCCAGACCAGCGCGCCGGCCAGCGCCACCACCGAGCGGGCGGTGCCGAGCGCTTCCTGGATCGGCTTCAGCCCTACCACCACCAGCAGCGGCGCGCCGTAGGAGATCGACAGGATGGCCAAGGTCAGGCACGCAGCGACCCATGACGCGCGGCTCTCGATGCTGGCCGCGCGCTGCGGCATCACGCCTAAGTCCGGCATTGCCGGCGTCTCCTTCAGGGTGGTGGGTTTCGCCGTTGGGTTTGCCTCCCGGGACGGCGGACCTATAAGCGGGCTGCCCGATATGGGCCCGGCATGACAGCCCGGCAAGCTGGAGGAACCGATGAGCGAGGCCATTGGCGCGCAAGGCACTGGACCACTTTCCACCGGCCCGCAACCCACCGGTCCGCTGCGGGGCCTGCGCGTGTTCGATCTGACGCGCGTCCTGGCCGGACCAACCTGCGCGCAGATGCTGGCCGATCTCGGCGCCGACGTGATCAAGATCGAGCGCCCGGGCGCCGGCGACGACACGCGCGGCTTCGCTCCGCCCTATATGCCGGGAACCCAGGAGAGTGCGTATTTCGTCGGGGTGAACCGCAACAAGCGCTCGGTCACGCTGGACATCGCCAAGCCGGAGGGGCAGGCGATCGCGCTGCGGCTGATCGCGGAATGCGACATCCTGGTGGAGAACTTCAAGGTCGGGGCGTTGGCGAAGTACGGCCTGGGCTATGACGATCTGCACGCAAGGCTTCCGCGGCTGATCTATTGTTCGATCACCGGTTTCGGCCAGACGGGGCCATATGCGCCGCGGCCGGGCTACGACTCGCTGATCCAGGCGATGGGCGGCGTGATGAGCCTGACCGGTGAGCCGGATGGTCTGCCGCAGAAGGTCGGCGTGCCGGTCGCCGACCTGTTCGCCGGGTTGTACGGCTGCATCGGCATTCTCGCCGCGCTGCGGCATCGCGACGCGACCGGGCAGGGACAGCAGATCGACATCGGGATGCTGGATACGCACGTGGCGTGGCTGGCGAACCAGGGCATGAACTATTTGGCCACTGGAGAAAACCCGGCACGGCTGGGTAACCAGCATCCGAACATCGTGCCGTATCAGGTGTTCCCGACAGCGGACGGGCATATCGTGCTGTCGATCGGCAACGACCCGACGTTCAAGCGGTTCTGCGAGGCATTCGCGCTGACGCATCTGCTGGAGGATGCGCGCTTCGCCACCAATGCCGCGCGGGTGGAGAACCGCCGGCTTGTCACCGACACGCTGACGCCGGTGATGCAGCAGCAGCCGACGGAATGGTGGGTGGACCGGCTGGAGGCGCTGAAGATCGGCTGTGGTCCGATCAACAAGCTGTCCGAGGTGTTCGCCGATCCGCATGTGGTGGCGCGCGGCGTGGTGCGGGAGATGGCGCACGGCTCCGGCGAGACGGTGAAGGTGATCGCCAACCCGGTGCGCCTGTCGGTGACTCCTCCCGACTATCGCATTCCCCCGCCGCTGCTTGGCGAACATACCGATACGGTGCTGGGCGAGCGGCTTGGGCTGGATGCGAAGGCGCTGGAAGAGCTGAGGGCGAAGGGCGTGATCTGATGGCGCCTGACGACCATGACTATGAATTTGACTCCCCCTCCCCTTGCGGGCTTGGGCCGCGAAGCGGACCAAGGTTGGGGGGAGGGGGAGCAGATATCAATTGCAGCCAACCGCCTCCCGAAACCGTTCACGTGTCGTTTGAACCCGGCCCGTTCCGCATGGCGATGGGTCTGATCACAGTGCCCCAGGCCGATTGGATGGAACTCGACGCGCGCTATCGGGAGGAAATGGCCGAGCGTCAACGGCTGCTGTGCGAGCGGCACGACGACGTGTTCGCCGTTCTGCCGGAGGCCCAGGATGCCAGCATCGAGGTTCTGCAGCTTCTCGTTGCGCATCTGACGACGCAGTTCCCCACCTGGTTCACCGTCGACGGCAGCACCCTGGTCAACCGCCTGACCGACGAGACCTGGGACCTCGCCGCGCCGCCGTGCCATCCGTTGGAACTCGCCGGCCGCCTCGTGCAGGAGGACCTCTGCATCATCCAGTCGGACGCGGAAGCGCCACGCTTCACCGCCGCCGTCCTGTGCTTCCCCAGCCGCTGGCGCCTGCATGAAAAACTGGGGCGCCCGCTCGCCGCGGTGCACGGGCCGGTGCCGTTCTACGCCGAGCGCCTCGCCACGCCGGTCAACCGCTTCATGGCGAAGGTAAAGCCCGGCCACATTGCCTCGCGGCTCAACTGGTCGGTGCTGGACGACCCGGCGATGTACCAGCCGACCGGCAAGTGGCGCGAGGCGGCGAACACCGCGATCACCGCGCAGAACGCCGGTGACACGCTGTATCTGCGCGTCGAGCGGCAGACCCTGACGCGCCTGCCGCGCACCGGCGCCGTGCTGTTCGGCATCCGCGTGCACAGTTACCCCCTGGCCGCCGCCATCACGACGCCGGGGAATGCCGCGCAGCTCGCCGAGGCGGTGCGGGCGCTGCCCGAGGAAACGCAGCACTACAAGAGCCTCAAGGCCTTCGGCCCGGCATTGCTGGCCTGGCTGGACGCCCGCGCCGCTTTGCCGCAGGTTTTCGCCCCGTCCTCAGGAGCGCCGCCATGAGCCATCGCCCCACCGTCTACGGCACCCGTCACGCCGTTTCCGCCGGCCATTACCTGGCGGCCGCCGCGGCGTTCTCCATCCTGGAGGCGGGCGGCAATGCGATCGACGCAGGCTGCGCCGCCGGCATCGCGCTGGGCGTGCTGCAGCCGGACCTGGTGAACGTCGCCGGCGTCGCGCCGATTATGATCCGGCTGGCGAGCGGACACGTCGAGAGCATCGCTGGTCTCGGCTGGTGGCCGAAATCCCTGCCCGCCGACATATTCATGCGCGAACACGGAGGAAAAATCCCCGACGGCGTGCTGCGCACCGTGATCCCGGCCGCCCCCGATGCCTGGATCACCGCACTGGAACGCCACGGCACGATGCGCTTCGCCGACGTCGCGGCCTCGGCGATCCGTTACGCCGGCGAGGGGTTCGCCGTCTATCCGCTGCTCGCAACTTCAATCGCAGCGCACGAGCACGAATACCGGCGCTGGCAATCCAACACCGCGATCTTCCTGCCCGGCGGCCGGGTGCCGCGATCCGGGGAAAAATTCGTACAGTCGGACCTGGCGCGCACGCTGCAGTTCATGGCCGATCAGGACCGCGCCGCAGGACCCGACCGCAAGGCCGGCCTTCGGGCAGCGCACGATGCGTTCTACACCGGCGACATCGCCCGCGCGATCGCCGCGTTCCAGCAGCGCGAGGGCGGTTACCTGACCATGCAGGACCTCGCCGAGTACCGCTCGCCGATCGAACCGGTGGTCCGCCGCGCCTGGCGCGGTCACGAGGTGATCACCTGCGGCCCGTGGTGCCAGGGCCCGGCGTTGCAGGAGGCGCTGGCGCTGCTCGAGCGCGTCGGCATCGCCGGCCTGCCGCACAATTCCGCGACATACCTGCACCGCATCGCCGAGTGCGTGAACCTGGCGATGGCCGACCGTGAATACTTCTTCGGGGATCCGGCATTCGTGGATGTGCCGATCGATCACCTGCTCGATCCGGCGACCGTCGCACGCCGCGCCTCTGCTGTGCGCGACGACCGCGCGTTCGGCGAGATGCCGGCGCCGCTCGACCGCACCAACCTTCCCCACATGGCCAGTACGGCCGAGCTGCCGAAGGTCGAGGCCGACACCTCCTACTGCTGCGTGTTCGATCGCTGGGGCAACGCGTTCAGCGCCACGCCGTCCGACGGATCAGGCAACCTGCCGGTCGTGCCCGGCCTCGGCATCACGCCGTCCAGCCGCGGCTCGCAGAGCCGGCCCGACCCGCGCCATCCGGCCGGCGTCGCGCCCGGCAAGCGCCCGCGGCTCACGCCCAATCCAGCCATGGTGGTGACCGCGGCGGGCGGCGTGATGCCGTTCGGCACGCCGGGCGGCGACGTGCAGACCCAGGCCATGCTCCAGGTGCTGCTGAACGTGTTCCAGCACGGCATGGAGCTGCAGGACGCGATCGAGGCGCCGCGGATCGCCAGCTATTCCTTCCCGTCATCCTTCGCGCCGTTCGAGTATTTCCCCGGGCGGCTCGCGGTCGAGGGGCGCATCGATGCGGCGACCCTGGCCGATCTCGCCTCCCGCGGGCATGACGTGAAAAGCTGGCCGGACTGGACCTGGCTCGCCGGGTCGGTCGAGGCGATCCTCACCGAACCTGCGACCGGCCTGGTGGGCGCCGGCGCCGACCCGCGACGGCCGGCATACGCAATTGCAATCTGATCGGCCGCCGTCGTTGGCCTGTCGCGTGAGGCGGTCCGGCTGTGCTAATGTTCGGGCACCATGAACGAGTTCACATCCGCCGCTGCACGCCATCCTGCGACTGGCCGACGCCGATGGCGCGACGCAACAACTGGCCATGGAGGTCATCGCGCAGCCGCGCGAGCAGCGCGACGGAATGATCCGGCGTCTGCGCGAGCTCTATTGCGCGGGGCTCGCAAGCGCCGGCCAGTCGCGCCGGATCGCTCGACGGATGGGTGACGTGCTTGAGGCCAGGCTGCGCGATCGGGTGGTGGAAATCGAGGTACGCGGCGGCGGCACGGTCGGCACAGCCTAAGGCCGCGTGTTCCGCCGGGCTTGCGGCCAGCGATGCTGGCGCGCGCGGTCTATCAGCCCGCTGTCAGCCCCGGCCGCGAACCGAATGGCCCGAGGGAATCAGGGACCCCAGGCGACCGAACAGATAGCCCAGCGCGAACACGACCAGAGCCGCGGTGATTGGCTGCGCGCGGATCACATCCCTCACCTCGCCGACGCCGCCCTTGGTCCGGCATGCCGCATGGTGGACCTGCTCGGCCGCGCCCTGAACGCCGCCCGCGACAACCTGCGCGGCCCCCGCAATCGAATCCTGGATGCCGCCATCAATTGAGTCGCTCATACGTATTTTCCCCTATCGCCAGCGCGACACCTTGGCGGCGGCCGAACCCGTTCCCAGTCAATTGTGCGGCAGCGATCGGATGACCGCACGGCAGTCTGTCCGCAGTCGCCGATCGCGCTGACCGGCAACGGCGTAACGGGTGGGCGGACGTTTCCGGCTGATCGGGATGCGTTGGCCGGCGATGGGTGCCTGGGTGATATGCCCCAGCGGTCAGGCCGCGGGTGGGGGAAATCACCCGATACCATCGTGATCCGCAATGAAAATCGCGGCAATATCAATCGTTTAGAACAGGCAACGTGGTGGCACGCCCCTTGCTTCCTTTACGGGATGTTCAAGTCGCAACGTGGTGCGACGCAACCTGGATCGAGAAGCAGCGCATGTCCGGCCAACTCTTCGTTGCCTATTTCCGAACCGGCACAGGCCGGCAGGGTCGTTCCAAAGTCGGCCTGGAAGCGCAGTACCGCGCCGTCGCCGATTATCTGGATGGCTGCGGGGGGGAACTGGTCGGCGAATATACCGAGGTGGAGAGCGGTCAGCGATGCGATCGGCCGGCGCTTGCCCGTGCACTCGAGGCCTGCCGCCGCCAGAAGTCAACACTGATCATCGCCAGGCTCGACGGGCTGGCTCGCGATGCCAGCGTTCTGTTCACGATCTTTGACGCCGCTGCCGATTGTGAGGTGGTCTTCTGCGATCCACCCCAGGTTGTACCCGCGCGAGCCCGGCGGTTCCTCGTCACCCAGATGGCCGACGCAGTCGAGCCAGAAGCCGGTCTGAACAGCCGGCGGCGACGCGGCGCCTGGGCAACGGCGGCCGCGTCCGGCGAGAGCCTTGGCCGGGCTGAACCGTCTCCGCGGCACCAGGATCCAGCAAACAGGCGGACCGATGCGGTCGCCCGGAGGCTTGCCGATGAGCGAGCGGCCAACATGTTGCCGATCGTCCGTGCGCTCCAGGCGTCCGGCATCGGCACGCTCCAGGGCATGGCAGACGCGTTGAATGCCAGCGGCGTCCCCACCGCGCGTGGAGCACGATGGTATCCGACGACGGTCCGAAACCTGTTGGGACGCGACCCACAGGGCTCGCAGCAGGTCTCGGCATAGCCTGGGCTGCGCCCATAGGAACCGGAGCTGGAGGGGTTAGGCTCCCGGATGGCGACCGGGAAGCGTCCACGAGATTGGTGCGTCCTGGTCTGCCATCGCAAATGGTCCACATCAATTCACAATTGATTAACAACTGGCTCAGATAAGTCGTGGCACCGCCGATACGGTTGTGGATGCGCGCGGGGTTGGCCTGTAGATTGCGTGGACACCGACTTCAGCTGTCATGTAGACAGTCAGCTGTCATGTAGACAGTACGACTGACACACGCACTGCAATGTTTTTGTGTCTGGCGAAGGTGACCGTCCCGGCGGCCGAACATTTCCGGACCAAAACCGATCATGATGAGACACCGAGCGTGTTCGCATGCAGCGACCTACACATGGGAAAGCTTGTGCCCCGGCGAGCACGATCACAGTCAGTGCTGGCGCACCGCAGCCTCGCTCGGGTCATTGAGGCACCGCGCGAATTCTGCCGGCTCGAAGGAAAGCGACGATGAAGCTCCTGGTTGGAATCGCTGGCGCGATGGCTCTTGGCCTCGTGCAAGGTGTGGCAGCGAAGGAGTACTTCATCGGCGGGCAGTTGCATGAGCATGACATGCAGATTTTCGCGAATTATCTGGCCGGCGCGGAATTGGCCCCGGCGGTGCCAAACATCCCGATGGGCGCCGACGTCATCCATCTGGAAGCAGATGTCCACGCGACCGGCTACAGCGTCCATGGCTTTCCCGACGGCGCATGGGTCCCCTACCTCAAGGTGCAATACACGCTGGAAAAGTTGGGCACGGGCTGGAAGACCACCGGCGAGCTCAGGCCGATGACCGCGAAGGATGGTCCGCACTACGGCAACAACGTCAAGATGAACGGGCCTGGAGACTATCAGTTGGTGTACCGTATCAGCCCGCCGGAGGTGAACGGCTTCCTCCGTCATACGGACCCGAAAATGGGTGTGCCCGACTGGTGGAAGCCGTTCAGCGTCGACTTCCAATTCACTTACACCCAGGAGTGATGCGGCCGGCGCAAGTCGAGACGGATCGGACCTGCGCGCCTCAGCGGAGCGAGTAGTAGACGCAGCCGATCCATTCATGAAGGGCGTAGTAGCTTTCCTGCCAGCCGGCGATTTCGGGAATGACGTTCGCAGCCAGCGGCGTGCGCAGCCGATCCAGCCGAGGCGGCGCTGCCGTCACGATGATGCCGGCATCGGCGAAGGCCATGATCGCTCGCCGCATGTGCCACGCCTGCGTCACGACATAGATCGACCGGATGCCCTGCTCGCGCAGGATGGCTGCGCTCAGATGTGCGTTCTCCCAGGTATCCAGCGATCCCGCCTCGATCCATCTGACCGGCACCTGGAAGTCATGCACGAGGCTGTCCGCCATCAACGCAGCCACCGGCGCATCCCCTTCGCGCAGCGATCCGCCGGAGACCAGGATCGGCAATCCGGTGCGGCGAGACAGCGCTGCGCCAACCTGCAGCCGTTCGAGCGAGATCGGACCGAGGTCCAGGACCACGGTGCGGATGCCGCCTCGGACGACGTCTCCGCCGAGGATGACGATTGCCTGGGGCGGCGAGTCCGGCGGCGGTGTCAGCGGAAGGCGCTGCTCCAGGGCGATCATGAGCAAGCCTCCCGCCACCGGCATCGCCAGCATCAGCAGACCAGCCAGTCCGGCCCAGGCCAGGAAGCGGCCGATCCGTCTGCGACGCCGACCGATCAGCGTCCCGACCGCGGCGAGCAGCAGCAGCGACATCGGTGGCACCAACAAGGTGGTCGCAACAGCCCTGGGTGTCACTTTGCATTACTCTCCGCGGTTGCTGTCTGCGGGTCAGCCCAGAGCTGTTTAACCTCGGGTCTGGACCGAATTGATCCACCGGATGACGGCGGCGCCAAGACAGATGCCGGCGAGCAAGTTGCGAGCTGTCTTGTCATCTTCCAATCGCGGGGAAGTCCTTGATACGACCAATGGCGCGCTCGATGACATTGCGCGACCGATATTTGTCCAGATCGAACGGGTAGTGGTTGAACTCGATTGATTTTGTTCGGGCTCACCACTAGCGTGCCGCGCGCTCGCAGGAAGGCGCGCAGGTGATCGGCGTCGCAGGTTTTGTCGGCAATGAGCTCCTTGGACTATTACGGCGTTTCGATATAGATCCCATCGTCCGCCACGCGCACCGGTATTGGCCGCAGGCGGACGCGCGGGTCACCCGGATGGCGGCCGGTGTCGAGGTTGAATTCGTAACCATGCCAGGGGCACACCAGGTGCCGGTCCTTGGTGAAGCGCATGCCGCGGCTGGTCTGGTCCGGCATGATGATTTCCTCGACCCGGTTGAACAGCTTGCCCTGGCAGACCGGGCCGCCATGATGGGGGCAGCGGTTCTCATACGCGACGAACCGCTCGCCAAGCCGGAATATGCCGACCTCCAGCTCGCCGACTGCGACAATGCGATAATCGCCATCGGCCAGATCGCTGCATGTGCCGACCAGGATCTCGCTCATCGTTGCTCTCCAATCACAGTCTGGCCACCGGACGCTGGAACCACATCGCGATGTCGAACAGGTTGAGGCCGGCGGCACGGATCATGGCGCAGGCGATCACCGCCGTCTCGGTCGCGGTCACTGCATCGGTGTCGAACGGTGCGGGTTCCGCCTCTGCTGCTTCGACCTTGGCGGCGTAGGCCTTGATCGCGGCGGTCAGAACGCGGCGGAGCGCGGCATCCGGGATCGCGTCCAGATCGCCGCCCAGCAACGAAGCCGTTACCAGGTCGCAGAACTCCGCGACGATATCCGCCGCTGGGCGCGGTGCACTCACTTGGCGAACGCCGGCTCGGGCCCCGGCACCGAGGCAAGCTTGTTCGGCGGCACCTCGAAACCGAACGCGCGCGCGGCGTTCAGGCCCAGGATGTTGCGCTTGGCCTGCTCCGAAAGGAACGGCAAGTTGGTGATCGTCGTCGGCAGATCGAAATCCCAGTGCGGCCAGTCCGAGGCGAACAGCAATTGCGTGTCCGCCTTGATCGCCTCCATCGCCGCCTGGGTCAGCTTGAGGTTGCTGGTCTCCAGCGGCTGGCTGGTGAAGTACATGTCCTCGATATACTCGCTGGGCCGCCGCCGTAGCATCGGCGCCTCGGATGTCCGCATCATGTATTCGGAGTCGAGCCGTTGCATCATGAACGGCACCCAGGCGAGGCCGCTCTCCACCCAGATAACCTTCAGATTGGGAAAGCGCTCGGGGATGCCGTTGATGATCCAGTTGGTCAGATGGATCATGTTGAAGTAGCAGAACGAGATCGCGTGCATCGAGATGAAACGGTTGACCTGCTTCATCGACTTATCGCCCCAGTGGAAACCGGAGTGAAACGCCAGCGGCTTGCCCGTCGCCTGCAGCGCGGCATAGAGCCGCATGTAGCTGTTGTGATGAACCGGACGATAGCGCGTCGATACCACGGTGAATCCGATGACGCCCGGCTGGTCGGCGAACTCCTCCACCACCTCGACGCAGGATTCGGGATCGTTGAACGGCAGATACATCATCGCCTTGATGCGCGGCTCCCGCGGCAGCAGTTCCTCGACCAGCCAGCGATTGAACGCGCGCCCCAGTGCCACCTCCACCTCGGCTTGCGGATGCATGCCAAGCAGCAGCATCGGCGTGGGGAACGCCACCGTGTAGTCGATCCCCATGCTGTCCATTGCACGCCTGACCAGCTCGACCTGGCGATGCGTGCCCTCGCCGATGACCGCGTCCGACTGCTGCCCGTGCGGGATGCGGCCGAACATGTCCTGATACAGCATGCCGGGCTGCACGTTCAGCAACCCCGGCGGGGAGCCGCCACGCTCGCGGAACGATTGCGCCGCGTGGCGCAGATAGTCGTTGTCGATGCGGTCGGTGATCTCGGACCAGAACGCGGTCTCGGTGACATGCGCGTCGATGTCCACGATGAAATAGTCGTTCAGCTTGCGCGCGCTTTTCGACGCGTGCGCCAGCACGTCGCGCGTGTCGGTCCTCGATGTGATCTTCTCCAGCTCGCGCACCGTCGGGGGCGAGGTGGATTTGCTGCCGCGTGATTTCGTCATGGGGCGTCCCCTGGTTGCGTCGGCTGCTGCGACGCTTGTAAGGATCGAAACCGGTTGTCGTCCGTGGATCGTATGACGACAGCGGTTCAAATGCCAACATGACGGAGTTTCCGCGGAGCCAGCCTCTGTCACCGAGGCGTGGCTTTCCTTTCATGCACTGCACGGCCACCTTGGCGTCATGCGCTCGATTCTCCGGCTACTGCGCCGCCTGCTGACGGCGCTCGGCGTCATCGTCCTTCTCGTCGCCACGGCCGCCACCGGCATCCTCTGGCTCACCCTGCCGCCGCGTTCGCAGCAGGCGCGCGTCGCCGGGCTGTCCGGGCCGGTGGATATCGGCTTCGACCGCGACGGCATCCCGCGCATCCGTGCCGGCTCGGCCACCGACGCTGCTGCGGCACTGGGCTTCGTCCATGCGCGCGACCGCATGTTCCAGATGGAGCTGATGCGGCGGGCCGCCTCGGGGCGGTTGTCGGAGATCGCCGGGCCGGCGACGCTCGGCTACGACCGCACGATGCGCACGCTCGGACTGCGACGGCGGGCGCTTCAGGATCTTCCAACACTGCCCGCGGAGACGCGCGCCATGCTGGTGGCCTATGCGCGCGGGGTGAACGCCTGGATCGAGGCGCGCGGGCGGTTCAGCGCGGCTGAGTTCCTCTACCTGGGCGCGCCTGAACCCTGGGAGCCGGTGGACTGCCTGCTCTGGGGCGAGACGATGGGGCTGGCGCTGTCGCCCAACTGGCGCACCGAACTGACCCGCCTCTCGCTGGCCGGGCGCGTTCCGCAACAGAAGATCGACGAGCTATGGCCGCCGGTGGAGGGTGCCGGCCGACCGGAAGCCGGGATCGCGCCGACCCGGCAGTACGCAGATGCCGCCGGCGATCTTATGGCCGTGCTGCCTCGCTTCCCGGCCCCGTTCACGTTGCCCGGCTCGGCCTCCAACGAATGGGCAGTGGACGGGCGCCACACCGCATCCGGCTCGCCGCTGCTCGCCGGCGATCCCCACCTGGCGTTCGGCTTCCCCGGCATCTGGTACCTGGCACGGATCGAGACGCCGGACGGCGTGCTGGCCGGTGCCACCGCGCCGGGCATACCTGGCATGGTGCTCGGCCATAACGGCCATATCGCCTGGACCTTTACAACAACCGGCGCCGATGTGCAGGACGTGTTCATCGAGACGCCGGCCGGCGAGGGCCTTTACCAGACGCCCGACGGGCCGCGCCCTTTCACCGTGCACGAAGAGCGCATCAAGGTGCGCGGCGAGCCCGACCAGATGCTGATTGTCCGGGAAACCCGGCACGGCCCGGTGGTCAGCGACCTGCGGGCGAGCGGAGGGCCCATCCTTGCCGTCGCCATGGCAAATCTCGCCCCCGGCAACACCGCCGCCGCCGGGCTGCTCGCGCTCAACCAGGCGCGGGATGTCGAGGCTGCCGGGAAGGCCGCCGTCCTGATCGCCTCGCCGGTGCAGAACCTGCTGGTCGCCGATATCGAGCGAATCGCGCTCTTTGTCACCGGCAAGGTGCCGATCCGCCGTGCGGGCGACGGGTCGGCGGCGATGCTGGGCGACGGCTCGCACGATTGGACCGGTTGGGCCTCCGGCGACCGGCTTCCCCGCATCGTGGCGCCCGCGAGCGGACGGCTGGTCAACGCCAACGACCGCGTCGCTCCGCCGGACTTTCCGACGTTCCTCGGGCGCGACTGGTTCGCCGACTGGCGCGCGCGCCGGATCCGCGAACTGCTCGACCGGTCGGAGCAGCACACGGCAGCCGACTTCGCCCGGATGCAGACCGACGTGCGTTCGAGCTTCGCACGCGCGATCCTGCCGGCCCTGCTCGCCGTTCCCACCCCCGAGGCCGATGCCGCGCGACGGGCGCAGGCACTGCTCAAGGACTGGGATGCCAGCATGACCATCGACAAGCCGCAGCCGCTGATCTTTAACGCCTGGGTCCATCATTTCTATGGCCTGGTGCTGCAGCAGGCCGGCATCGGCGCGAACGACGGCGGCCCACTGGCCGAATTCGTCGCCTACGTGCTGTCCCCCGCGGGGGCGCATTGGTGCGGCGGCGACTGCACCGCCACGCTGAAGGCAGCGCTGGCCGAAGCGGTGCGGGACCTGTCCGCGCGCTTCGGCAGCGACCCGGCGCAATGGCGCTGGGGTGACGCGCACCCGGCGGTCTTCGCCCATCCGGTGCTGCGCAACCTGCCCGTCCTCGGCCCGCTGACCACGTTCAGCATCCCGAGCCCCGGCGACGACACAACGCTCGATCGCGGCGGTCCCGTATACAACCAGTTTCAATCCGTGCATGGAGCGGCGTATCGTGGGGTGTATGATCTCGCCGATCTCGACCGCTCGCTGTTCATCGTGGCCCCCGGCCAGTCAGGCAATCCGCTGAGCCGGCATGCAAGCGACTTCCTTACCCGATGGCGCGATGGTGCAACGATCACACTTGGCCCGACGCCTGACGCAACCACGGCAACCATCCGGCTGACCCCATGATCTACCACATGAGCCCGCTCGACGAGGACCTGCTGACCGAAGGCGTGCTGACCCGCCGCGTCTTCGCCTGGCTGATCGATGTGCTGCTAATCGCGCTGATCATGGTGGCGCTGTGGTTCACACTGGTGCTGTTCGGCCTGCTGACGCTGGGTCTCGGCCTGCCGCTGCTCGGCGTGCTGCCGTTCGTGCCGTTCTGCTACCACGTGCTGTTCCTGGCCGGCCCGCCATCGGCCACGCCGGGGCAATCGGCGCTCGGCCTGGTCGTCCGCCGCAACGATGATTTCGGGCATCCGACGCCGGTGCAGGCGGTGGTCTCCACGCTGCTGTTCTATGCCACGCTGGCGACCAGCGGCCTGCTGCTGCTGATCGCGCCGTTCACGGTGCGCCGGCGCACGCTGCACGACCTGCTGAGCGGCCTTGTGGTGGTGCGCTCACGGGCGTTGACCCGGGGGCTCGGGTCCTGGAACATGCAAGGTGGATCGCCCTACGCATGACCTACAGACCCCCGCGCCGGCCGCAGTTCTTCTACACGACGGCCCCCCTGCCTTGCCCCTATCTGGCGGGCCGGACCGAGCGCAAGGTCGTCACCGAAATCACCGGCCCCGACGCTGAGGCGCTGCACGACCGGCTGTCACGCGCGGGGTTCCGCCGCAGCCACAACATCGCCTATGCGCCGGTCTGCCCATCCTGCCAGGCCTGCGTGCCGATCCGCATCCCGGTCGCGAGCTTCCAGCCCGACCGCACCCTGCGCCGCATCGTCCGCGCGAATGCGCTGCTGGAGGGCTTCGAGGTCCCCGCGCGCGCCACCGCCGAACAGTTCCAGTTGTTCCAGCGCTACCAGCAGGCACGCCACGGCGACGGCGACATGGCCACCATGAGTTTCTACGACTACCGCGCCATGGTGGAGGACACGCCGATCGAGACCTTCATCGTGGAGTACCGCGATCCGGATGACCGCATGGTGGGCGCGTGCCTGGCGGACAAGCTGGGGGATGGTCTGTCGGCGGTGTATTCCTTTTTCGCACCGGGGCTGGAGAAGCGGTCGCTCGGCACCTATGCGATCCTGTGGCTGATCGAGCGGGCGCGGTCGCTGGGGCTGCCGTACGTGTATCTCGGCTATTGGGTGCCGGAGAGCCGCAAGATGGCGTACAAGTCGCGCTTCCGCCCCGCCGAGGTGCTGGCGGGCGGGGCGTGGCGGATGCTGACCGACGCCGATATGTCGGACGAGGTGGACAGTGCCGCGCGGCATGGCACGCTGGTGCCCGAATCGGCGAACTGAGGCGCGCGTTCGGACGGGGGCCTAGCGTGATACCAAAGGGCCGATAATATTGATTTATGTGCCCATGGGATGGTGGGAAAGAGGAGGCCGCAGGTCGGCAAGAGGGTCGGTGTTCCACCATTCAGACAGCTTCCGAGACATCGGCTGCTGGCGCTTCGAAATCGGCTCTCCGAAGGACGTTCCAACGATGGGCGGATAACCCGTCCAGATGGGAAATGTCGGCTAAATGATTTGGTCACGCTCGCCGGTCGTTTCCGACCGGATGTGGCATTGACCCCCATTAGGGCTACGCCACGTCCCGCTGCCGATCCCGCCGTTGCAAATCGCTCGGAAAGGTTGATAGTCTGCCTTCGTGGCGGCCAAACTGGCTTGAATGCCACAAGGACGATCTCCGCATGCAACAGGTAAAATAAGGTGGAAGCGATGCCCAGAATATTGGGCGCTATTATCGGGCTCACCGTTTTTTGTGATAATGATACCATCCTTCGCACACGATCAAGCCGAAGCTGAAAAGGCCGTTGCGGCCATGGTCGCGAATTACATCGAAAAATACAACAACAAGGATGCAGCCGGCGTTGCCGCGCTCTATGCCGAGGATGGGGTATTGGTTCCACCGGGGCCGATGGTAGCTGGCAAGGCGAACATCGAAAAAGCGTGGCAGGCATCGTTTGACGCTGGTCGGACAGGGATTCGCTACGACATCAAACAGATACAGCCTGAGGGTAACATCGTCTTGGGTGTCGGCCAGTTCACCGTCAAGGTGCCGGAAGGCGGCAACTTGCAGGATCGTCCTGGTAATTTTGTTAACGTCTACCAGTGGGACGGTAGTGCACTAAAATTCCGTGTCCACTCATTCAGTTTTATGCCTATCCAACGATAAGGCATGCTGCGCGAACTCCATTCGTGAGCGACACGGCATTTGAATATGCTCCTTGGGAAGGCTCATGACTGGAAAGGGGGCGGATTCTAGATATCGCGCCGCACCAACGGCCTCCGCGTCATCGGAGGAGTATCCATTGGCGGACGCAAATCGGATTGCAAAGGACCTCCTTCGGATTCTGCCTGAAATGGAGGTGGTGCCAAATTCTTGACTTACTGGCCTGACGTTCCCCGTCATGGCGGGCGCAGGCCCGCCATCCACGTCTTTGCTGATCGCAGCAGCGGAAAGACGTGGATGCCGACCTGCGTCGGCATGACGATGCAAGGGTCGGGCCAACGGCCCCGGTCGGCATTCACGCTACTCGCGTTGGCAGGCAGACATCCGCCTTGGCCCGCGCTCAGCCTGTTCGCACGAACTTGTCCACGCTGCGATCCACCGTCAATCCGGCATAGATGTCGCCGCGCGAGTCTACGCCCACGCCATGGACATGGCGGCTTTCCATGCGGGCGAGCACCTTTCCCCCCGCATCGCGCACGCAGACATACGCGGGGTTGCCGCCGTCTTCCTGCTCGGCGATGGTGAACGTGCCGTCGTTGCCACGCGTGATGTCGTTCGGCCCGCCCATGCCGGTCCACATGCCGATGAAGTCGCCGTCGGGGGAAAAAATCTGGATGCGCTTGTTCGCCCGGTCGGCCACGTAGAGTTTGCCGTCAGGATCGATCGCGATGCTATGGGGCAGGTGGAATTCTCCCGGCGCCTTGCCCGGCGTGCCCCATGACGTAACGAGTTTTCCGTCGGGGGAAAAACGGTGCACGCGGGCGTTGCGGTAGCCGTCGGTCACGTAGATGTCGCCATTGGGATGGGCCATCATCTCGGTGGGGTGATTGAACGGCCCCGCCGCGCGATCCGCAAGCCAGGGGGCGCCGGTGCAGCCGGTGTCGGAATGCACGCCGCGCGTGCCGAGTTCCAGCAGGGGTTTGCCGTCCAGCGTGAACGACTTCGCCACCGAGTCGGAGCGATCGGTGGTGTAGACGACGTCGTCGACGATTTTCAGCCCGTGCGGATCGGTGACCTCACCGGCGCCCCAGGCGCCCAGGTATTTTCCCGTCCGATCGAAGACCACCACGGGGGGATCCTTGCGCTGGAATACGTAAACGCGGTCCTGTGAGTTGGTCGCCACCCTGCTGACCAAGCCGAATTTTTCTCCATTGGGGAGTTTGAGGAAATCGCGGATCAGTTCGTAGGTATATTCGCCCGTGCCAACCTGTGTCATTGCTGTTCTCCTCCCGAAAGAATGAGCACGAAAGTCCCTGGGCCCTGAGCCGCGCCGGTTGCCTTCCTCGTCCGCGCCGATTGGCCGCGAATCGCCGGCCCTATCGGTGGCGAGGATCGCGGCAAGGCCGGTCGTGGCCATGGCTCCCAGCTGCTGCAAGGTTATCAAACAGCATCGTACAGCACAAATTCCGCGCCTGGAGAATCGCACGGTCGGGGCCAGATCTCCTTCCGCCGGGGTCATGACCATGGCAGACCTTCAGCCGCTTCATCAACGACGGACAGATCAGTCTGACCAACAACGCCACCGAACGAGCATTCCGCGGCATCGCAGTCGGCCGGAAGTCGTGGCTCTTCGCCGGTTCGCATCGCGGTGGTGATTGGGCGACCTCAATTCACTCGCTCATCATGGCGGTGAGGCTCGACGGTGTTGATCCATGCGTCCGGCTTGCCGATGTCATCGGTCGGCTCCCGACCGGCACGCCCGACTGCTGGACAATCTCTTGCCCTGGAACTGGTACCAGCAGCGCACCGAGACCACGACCGCCGCCTGAGGACGTCTTCCGCGTCGCTCGCCGGACGGATACATTGGAGTTGCGTCGCAAGCGCTTCTGTGTTCCCGTGTACCAATGGTCCGTTGTTTGCGGTTGTCTCATTAGATTTGGGAATTAGCGCGTGGGAGTCATCCGCAAGACGTTGTTCGAAAGCGAGACGCTGCAGATCGATCTGGTCGACACGCACCCTGTGTCCGATGCGTGCAGCGATGTCGAGCGGCAAAGCGTGAATGTCGTTGTGCTGCCATTCAGCGGCATCTTTTCAAAGCACGATGGGCCTGGTCGGCACGTGGTCGTTACGCCGAGCCATGCCGTCTTCATCGCTTCGGACACGCCGTATCGAATTGGGTTTCCCGGCGGTATTGGCGATCGCGCGCTCACGTTGCGGTTCGGCGAGGCCCTGGCGCCTGATCATCTCAACACGCGCGGCAGCGGCGAGACCGTGGCCTCGCACGGGCTGCTGCCGGCTAACGCCATGATGCTTCGCAATTTGCTCTGGGCACGGCTGGAAAGAGGTGAGCCGGACGAATTTGGGATCGAGGCGCTTGGCCTCGATCTTCTGAACATGTCTCTAAGGTCGATGCGCACGGGGAGCTCACCCCTTCGACGCTCCGCGCTGGCCGTGCGGGCACGCGCCCTGGAGCGCGTGAAGGAGGCAGTCGCCCTCGCGCCGGCCGACAAATGGAACGTCGCAAGGCTCGCGAGCGTGGCAAACATGTCGCCCTTTCATCTGTGCCACGTTTTTCGCCAGATGGTCGGCACCTCCATCTATGACTACGTTTTACACGAACGCCTCGCGTATGCGCTGGATGCCGTCCTTGATTGCAGCGATGACCTCACGGCCATCGCGCTCGATGCCGGATTTGCGAGCCATAGCCACTTCACTGCGCGTTTCCGAAACTTCTTCGGTTGTACACCGGCGGCGCTTCGGCGCAACGCAATAGCCGAGCACGCCGCTGAACTTCGCAAGATCATGACAGCACAGCGAACCAACCTGTCCTAGATTGACCTCCACGATAACGGAGGCACCTAAGTCCCATGGACATCGCGAGCTTTCATGCCAACCGCCGCTTCGCTGACGTTGAGTCGGGACGCATATCCTTTTTCGAGAAGGGGCAGGGACCGGCAGCGCTCTTTGTCGGTGGGGTGCCCCTCAACGGATATCACTGGCGCCATGTCATCGATCGCGTCCGGCATCGACGGCGCTGCATTGCCATCGACCTCATGGGGCTCGGCTACACCGAAATCGAACCGTCGCAAGACGTCTCGTTTTCAGCCCAGGCGCACATGATTGCCGAGGTCATTGACGCGCTTGGGATTGAAAAGGTCGATTTGATTGGCAGCGACAGCGGTGGCGCCGTCGCCCAGATCTTCGCTGCCAATTATCCGAACCGGCTAACATCACTCGTCCTGACCAATTGTGACGTCCATGATGGATGGCCGCCGCCGCAAATCCTGCCGCTGATCCAACACGCAAGAAACGGGACACTTGCGCCGATCTTTCAACCCCTGGTCGACCGTCCTGATCTCGCGCGACAGCGCTATGCGAGGGGCGAGGCCGTGCCGCTGTTTCGCAGTTACGCCGATCCGAGCGTTCTGACGGACGATGTCATCCGGCTTTATCTGCAGCCTCTGTTGTCCTCACAACAGCGCATCGAGGCCTTCCAAAGGTATTGGCTGGGCTTCGATAATGCGCAGACTGTCGCCGTTCATTCCGCGCTCAAGATCCTTCAGGTTCCGACGCTGATCGTGTGGGGCTTAAGGGATATCTTCTTCGACAAGAAGTGGGCCTATTGGTTGAAGGATACCATACCGGGCGCAAGGCGCGTCGTGGAAGTCGAAGACGCGAAACTGTTCTTCGCGGAGGATCGCCCGGATGCGCTGGCCATACCTGTTCTTGAATTCTGGGATGAATTGTCAGAGACATGATCTTGAAAGGCCTGGATGGGAGATGCCACGAAAGACGACAACAGCGGCGCTTTACTCCCCCTCCGGCGAAACCCTCTCATACAGCGCCACCAGCGGAACCGTGATGCCGACGCTGCGCAGGTCAATCGCTGCGTCCGATCCGGCGATCGACTCGAAGGTCCAACTGACGCCTTGCCGCCGGTAGGCGTGCGCCAGCATCTCGTCCTGAAAGATCTCGACAATATCCTGCACGCCCTCGACGCCCTGCAGGTCTGATCGCTTCTGGTCCCACTGCCGCTTGTGTCGTAGCTCCAACGGGGAGACGACCTCAAATAGGACGCGAGGAAGTTTCCCGCAGCGGATCATGGCATCGGGAATGGGGGCCGTGTCGCGCTGTTCGTAGTGGGAAGCAACGCCACTGCCGACTTCCGACCTGCACTCAGGGTGGTCGCGCAGGCGACCGTGGATCTCACCAGCCAGGTTGCCGAGGATGACGCCATGTTCGGGGTCAGGCGCGGCGTGAGCGACGACCGTTCCGCGGACAAGCTCATAGCGCCAGGCGGTACCGAACTCGGACTGGTCGGTCCGCAGGAACTCGTCGGCGTCAAGGGACTGACGGTTGCGTGCCGCTGTGTCCATGGCGCTGTCCTATCACAGTCCGAACCGACCTGCCACGATCGGCCAAAATTTCGGCCCTATGACGCTGAGCGGCAGAGCTGATCCCTGCCGCCCGGTCAAAGAAACACCCAAGTCCTAGCGGAAACCCGTCTCCGGTCGATGCGCCCGGAGGAAGGTGCGCACGTGCCGCACCGCCAGGGGAATTCGGTCCTTGGGCTCCTTCCAGGGATACAGGCTCACTTGGGCGTTCGGTGCGAGCAGCGCGCTCTCCATGGCCACGGCGTACGGGTGTGCCGGGACATCGTCAGGCAGGACCAGTATGGGCGTCTGGCAGGTGCGTACGAAATCGCGCGTCACGGTGAAGACGAAGTCGGGGTTGGCGCCGTACATCGTCTTCAGGAAGCGATCGACGATCTCCATCGTGATGTCGGGCCGGCGTTGGAACAGCGCCGGGCCCCAGCCTTTGATGTTGTTCTGGTAGAACAGGTCGGGCAGCTCCGGACGGAACCCGCTGGGCTGCGCCAGCACGGCCGCGACCACACGATCGGAGGCGCGTCGCAGCATGTTCCAGATGAACGGGCCACCGATGCAGAATCCCATGACCAGGAACTCCTTGATGCCCAGGTGATCCATCAGGCCGAGATGGTCATCTGTGTAGGCGTCCCAGGGCCGGTCGATCTCGAGCGGGCCGGACGACTCACTGCCATTGGCGTTGCGCAGGTCCGCCGCGATGCAGCGATACTCGCCCTTGAACTCCTCGAACACGTTGAACGGTCCGTTCACAGTGACGTAAGGGATCATCGCGTTCAAACCCCCGCCGGGGATGATCAACAATGGGAAGCCGGCGCCGGCCTCTTCGTAGTGGATGCGGACGTCGCCCTTTTCGTAGAACGGCATGGCAGTTTCTCCTTGCCCAGTGTGGTGACGCGTAGCCGTGCGGCTCGACCATCCCCGCGCACCCGGGGGTTCCAAACCAAACCCGCAGAATGTCCGGAAGCCTTTCGATTGGCGAGTTCAGCCCAGATTTCGTATCCGCTCAACCCCGCGCCGGTCCTGCCTCGACCCTTATGACCTGGATAATCGTGTCTGCTCCTCAACGTACTCTGGCGCCCTCTCAGGCCGAATTTTCGCACGGTCTGCTTGATTTCTGCACGCATCCAACGGTCGCCAGGGATCACCACCCGCGTCGGTGCCGCGTCGGATGGCCAGGACAAGTCCGACCACGACGGGTTCGGCAGGTCCGCGTCCCTGCCTGTCGGACACAGCCTCTGCCACGGCGACCCGAGACGACGAGAGACAAAGGTGTGACCGGCAACACACCACACCAGGAAAATGCCGGGCATTTTCAGCCAAAACCGCCGGACCGTCTCTGCTGCATCGGAACAAAGAGCGTGTCACCTAGCCCGCATTATTCGTAGCCACCCATTGACACTCCGCCGCCACGAAAGTCATTCCATCTCCGGTTGTGCGGACATGTCGTCGCGCGGCCACTTTCCGGTGGTCGTTGCGGGAGGCTTGGGTCTCGGTTGGAGGTTGACGGAACGGGCGATGGGCGGGGCGGCGGCCCCGCGGTTCAGACGGTCAGGCGCGGCAAACGTCCCAGCATCAGTGTGAAGATGACCTGATCCGGCGTGCTGGTCGGCAGGTGCAGCTTGATCTGCCGCTTCAGGTCCACCACGCGAACGGCGAGCTTGACCAGTCGCAGGCGCAGAGTATCGAACTGCATGACGCGCCACGATGAGCGTCGCGGCATCAGCATGCGCAGGTGCCACATCATCCAATAGGCGCCGGCATGCAGGAACAGCCGCAGCTGGTTGGCGCTCGAGGTGTGGCACGAGGTGCGGTCGGCCGCCAGGTGGGTCTTGAACGACTTGATATGGTTCTCCGCCCGGCCGCGCTGGCAATAAACCTTTTCATAGATGGTGCGAGGCGTACCGGCATCGAGGTTGGTGGCGATGAAGCGCGTGTCCACGCCGTCGGGCCCAGCTTCGATGCGGGCGATGATGCGTTCGACGCGATCCCAACTCGCGGCGCCGTCGTAGAATTCCTTGAACCGCCGGAGCTTGTCGGGACCACCCGCGGCGGCGAAGCGCGCCGCCGCGCTCTGCTCCAGGGTGTCGATATGACGCCGCAACGTCGTCGTCGTGGCGACACCGAGGACGTAATCAACGCGGTTGGCGCGGCAGAAGCGGAGCTCTTCGGGCGTGCAATAATGGCTGTCGCCGCGCAGCAGGATCTCGACCCGAGGCCAATGGCCGCGAATGCGCGCGATCAGGCGACGCAGCAGCGTCACGATCTCGCACCCATCCGGACGTCGCGCCGGGCGCAGCACGGCACCCACCAGGCGACCGTCGCCATCGAACACCACGATCGGCTGGAAGCCGTACTCATCGTAGTAGGCGTTGAACAGCCGCAACTGCTGGCCGCCATGAGCCGCATCGAAGGTATCGTCAACGTCCAGCACGATCCGGCGCGGTACGTGGCGGAAGCTGTCGCAGTAGAAATCGACCATGGCGTAGCCCATGCGCAGCAGGGTGCGCTTGTCCGGCAGGTTCTCCAGTCGCGAGATCGTCGGCTGCGAGCACAATGCGCCGTCTTCTGGCAGGCGTCCCATCGCCAGCTTGAACATCGGATCATGCCGCAGCGCATCAGCATCGTTACCGTCTTCGTAGCCCGCGGCGATCATCAGCATGCGGAAGCGGACGATCTCGTCGAGTTGGTGGGTGACCTGTTCCGGCACACGCAGGTCGGCGATGCAGCCCGCCACGCGAGCGGCGATGCCAAGCCGCTGTTCGATCTCCCGCAGTGCCAGAAGACCGCCGTCGGACGACAGCAGGCCACCGTCAAAACGAGCGATGATTGGTTTGCCAGCAACCGGCGACAACCCCGGCAGCGACGTGGCAGATGCAACTTTGGCGCGCATGGTGTTTCAGCTTTCCGATGGGAATCGGTCCGACACCAATTCCTACATCGGATCAACAGGTTGTACCAGACCCTTCAGATGCGCTGCATAATGCGGGCTAGGCTTCACCCACGGCCAATCAGCAGCCGAAACAACCAACCTGGTGGAGACGAAAATGACCTCCTCAGCGACACGCACCTCCCGCCGCAGCCGGATCCTGGCCACTGGCGCCATCCTGGGCCTCGCCCTGATCGGCATCGCCGCCGCGCCAAAGCCGGCAAACGCATGGTGGCACGGTTACGGCTGGGGCGTCGGCGTCTACCTGCCCCCCGTCGTCGTCGCACCGCCGGCCTACTACGCACCCCCGGCCTACTACGCACGCCTCATGCACCCCCGGCATACTACGCGCCGGCTGCCCGCCCCTGGATCCCAACCCATTGGGAGAACGGCTACTGGGTCGGCGGCCACTGGGGTTGAGAACACACAGCCTGCAACCTGTGACCTGCCTCATACGGGCCACTCGCGTCCTGCATGAAAGTGGCCCCGAAGGGCGAAGCACGAGGTAGCGCTTCGCCACAGCCGAGGAGAAGCGGTGATGCGTCAGATCATCATAGCGGCCGCGATGGCCATCGGTCTCGTCGCACTCTGGGCGTTGATCCTGCCGCTTACCGCGCAGCCGGCCCCGAAGCCGGCCAGCGCCTCCTCCATCGCCCTGTCCAAGGCGCTGTTCCTCTGCCGCGGTCGGAACGGTATCGACCGCGCCTGCACCACGGCACTCGCCCGGGCGCTGGTGATCGAGCAACCCAACCGGACCGCAACACCAGCCGAAGACCGCGCCTGCCACGCCGACCCCGGCACGCTGTCTGCGAGCGTCAAGCCCCGCGACTGAGTGGCCGCAACCTGGTCCGTCAGGGAATTCCGCGCCATTGAGGCTGCCCAGGCACCGACGCTCGGCTGCCGCAAGCCGGTCTGCACGGTGAACGCGTTGCGGGCAAAGGCCGACGCGCTGTGCCGGGCGGCGCCGACCGTCCGAACTGCAGATCGTCACTCGGCGTGACGTTGCCCGTCGGGGTCAACCAACGTGCGGCACCGTTCTCACCTGTCGTGATGCCGGACGCGACTGCCGCGACGCCTGCCTCGACTTCACCAAGGCTTGCGCCAGGTTGGGCGTTGCATTCTGGGATTATCCCGGCAGCAGGTTTGCGATTTCCGATCAGCCAACCGTCCCACGCCTCGCTGATCTCATCCGCTGCCGCGGCCACCCGGCCTGCCCGGGTTTTTGCCTCTGTTACCCCTGCTTAAGCTTCGCCTTTGAAACGATGGTGGGTGCGACAGGGATTGAACCTGTGACCCCCGCCGTGTGAAGGCGGCGGTCAGGGCCTTTTCCAGCGATTGCTGGCGATTGCCAGCATTGGAGAAACGTCGGTATATCAGTCACTTAAGGTAAATCGGGAAGCGCTGGACATTTCCGGCGTCTTCCCCATTTCCGTCCGCGTGCTTCCGTGGTGCTTCCGGCAGATTTTCGAGGCAAGCGCATGGCGGGGGTCAAGCTGACGAAACGGGGGGTCGAGGCGGCCGAGGTACGGCCCTCTGACTACTTCATCTGGTGCGACGAGCTGCCCGGCTTCGGCATCCGGATCTACCCGTCGGGCAAGCGCGGTTACCTGGTCCAGTATCGGGCTGATGGTCGCAGTCGCCGCGTCAAGCTCGGGCTGCACGGCCACCTCACCTGCGAGCAGGCCCGCAAGGAGGCGATGGCTTTGCTCGGCCAGGTTGCCCGGGGTGAGGATCCAGCGGAGGAACGGGCAACCCGCCGTGCGGCCATGACCGTGAAGGAGCTCTGCGAGCGATACAAGGCCGCTGTGGCCAAGGGCTTGATCATGGGCAAGCGCGGCCTGCCGAAGAAGCCGCTCACGATGGCCTCCGACCTGGGGCGGATCGACCGCCACATCATCCCGCTGCTCGGATCCCGGCGGGTCCGTGACCTCACGCCGGTGGATATCTCTCGGTTCATCCGTGACGTGATGGCCGGCAAGACCGCGGTGGTGGAGAAGAGCTCCGAAGCTGCGCGGTAAAGCAGTTGTGACCGGCGGTCGCGGTGCAGCTGCCCGTTCAGCCGGGCTGCTCGGCGGGATCCTGTCGTTTGCCGTCTCGCGAGGGCGTCATCGCCGGCCAATCCAGCGGTGGGTGTGAAGCGACCGGCATCAACGGCACGCACCGCACGGCTATCACCGGCTGATTACCGCGCACTCGGCCTGGCGCTCGAGGCTGCCGCGCAGGACGCGGTGAACCCAACAGCGATCGCCGCCGTCCGCCTGCTCGCCCTGACCGGCTGCCGTCGCGGCGAGGTGCTTGGCTTGCGCTGGTCCGAGGTTGACGAAGCAGGCCGGGCGTTCCGGCTGACCGATTCGAAGGAGGGCGCCTCGGTGCGACCAATCGGCGGTCCAGCGTTCGCGGTGTTGGCACAATTGCAGCGGCAGGCGGGCTGCGCAATGGGTGCTGCCCGGGGAGCGGCGCGATTTGCCATACGGCGGGCTGAAGGGCGTGTGGCGAGGCTTGCTGCAGCGAGCGGAGTTGACGGGGGTGACACTCCACACGTTACGGCACAGTTTCGCCAGCGTCGCCGGTGACCTTGGTTATGCCGAAGCCACCATCGGCGCGCTGCTCGGCCACGCGTCCGGCACGGTGACCGGCCGCTACACGCACGTCCTGGACGCGGTTTGATTGCGGCTGCCGACCACGTCGCGACGACAGTGCAGGGCTACATGACCGGCGACCTCGGGGAACAGAAGGAACGACAGCCGATTGTCGCCGCCGCATGAGGATCACTCAGTGCAATTGTGCTGAACTACACTGAAGCCGTGGGATTCGCGGAGTGTTGCGGAATGCAGCCTTCCAAGAGCAGGCTCAATTTGGCGGCCGGAAGGTGGCTCGCTGCTGGGCTTATGGTTGGGTGTAATAACGGAGCTTCGAAATCCGCGCATGCCGGATATTCGCCAATTACAGTAAATTGCAGCGTGCGGGCCGGCCAATTTAATATCCGGCCAACTTTTGCGCCAATATCGGGGGCGCACAAATACGCCTAGTACCCCCCGTCCTTGATCTTGCGGTGAATCTTCAAATCGATGGCTCCGCAACGACGGAGATGCATCGTGACCGCGAAACAAAGTGCCGTGAAGAGGTACGTGGTGAAGCTCAGCGATGAGGAGCGGGAGCGGCTCGACGCGCTGACAAATATGGGCAAACATCCTGCCCGGCTGCTGACCAAAGCACGCATCCTGTTGAAGGCCGACGCCTCGGAAGCAGGCGAAGGGTGGAGCGACAGCCGGATTGCCGAGGCCCTCGATACCAGCACCGATACGGTTGCCCGGACCCGCCAGCAACTGGTGGAAGAAGGCTTCGAGGCCGTCCTGATCCGCAAGCACTCGCCAGCCTCGGCCAGACCGCGCATCTTTGACGGGGCCTCGGAAGCGAAACTGATCGCCCTGGCCTGTTCTCCACCGCCCAAGGGTCGCAAGCGGTGGACATTGCAGTTGTTGGAAGAGGCTGTCGTTGAACTGAACATCGTCGAGCGCGCTAGCGACAATACGATCGGGCGGACGCTAAAAAAAACACGCTCAAGCCGCACCTGCAAAAGCAATGGGTCATCCCACCGGATGCCAATGCTGCGTTCGTAGCCAATATGGAGGATGTGCTGGAGGTTTATCATCGGCCGCACGATCCAGAATATCCCCTGGTCTGCGTGGACGAGACATCAAAGCAACTGATCAGCGAAACGCGTATTCCGATCAAGGCAAAGCCAGGACAGCCCGCGCGGCACGACTATGAGTACGAGCGGAATGGAACTGCCAATATGTTCATGATGTTCGCGCCGTTGGAGGGTTGGCGGCATGTTGAGGTAACCGATCGCCACACCGCCGTCGATTTCGCCCACATGCTCAGGGATTTGTCCGATACACATTTTCCCACGGCCAAGAAGATTGTGCTCATGGAGGACAACCTCAGCACCCACAAACCGGCATCACTCTACGAAGCGTTCCCCGCGGCCGAGGCGCGCCGCCTCGTCGAGCGGTTCGAATGGCACTATACGCCGAAACACGGCAGTTGGCTGAACATGGCCGAGTCCGAACTCAGCGTGTTGTCGGGCCAGTGTCTCGATCGCCGTATCCCCGACAAGCAGACCCTGACCGAGGAAGTCGCCGCCTGGGAGTATGCCCGCAACAACAAGCACGTCAAAGCCGATTGGCAGTTCACCACCGCCGACGCCCGCGTGAAGCTGAAGCGGTTGTACCCGGCAATGTGAACAACTCGGGTACTAGGGACGTGTGGTCGAGGCCCCCTTGGCAGAATATTTACCCCCTGCCCGCCTACTCGCGCGTGACAGCACCGAGGCACACGATGCAGACTTTTGGGAATAGGCACAGAGGGGCGGCTCACATGGCGAACCAACTCACCTTTTCGCCGACGGTTGCGGACAAGCTCGGATGCTACGTCTATAGGTTAATCGATCCCCGCAATGGTCAGACCTTCTATGTCGGCAAGGGCACAGGGAACCGGGTTTTCGCACATGCGAGGGATGAGCTTGCGAAAATTGAGCTTAGCGAAGATTATGACGACGCGACAGCCAAGCTTCAAATAATTCGAGACATACACCGCAGCGGATTTGAGGTGATACATGTCGTCCATCGGCATGGGATGGATGAAAAGACTGCCCGCGAGGTCGAGGCTGCGCTAATAGATGCTTACCCAGAGGCTAGCAATTTGGTCGGTGGCTTAGATTCGGACAAGCGCGGCCTTATGCACGCGAGACAGATCATTGAGCGCTACGAGGCGCCAGAGGTTGTTTTTCATCACAGCGCGATACTTATCAACGTCACCCGGTCGTTATCAGAGGACAAGCCCCTCTATGACGCCGTTCGCTATGCGTGGAAACTCGACCACCGGAGAGCGAGGGGACGGGTCGTTCTGGCTGTTGATCGGGGGCTTATCATTGGGGCGTTCATCCCTCAGCCCTCGGACTGGCTTGCGGCGACGCCCGATAATTTCCCGGGGTTTCCCACCATCCCGGAGCAAAAACGCCCTCGGTGGGGGTTTGTCGGCCATGCAGCTCCAGAGGACATTGCAAAGCTTTATTTGCGGCACCGTCTTCCCGACGACATGCGGAAGCGCGGCGCCCAGACGCCAATCCGATACGCAGACGCGTCCGGTGTGGTGTAGTAGATAGCAACTTCGGCGAGTGAGTGTGGCTAACTCCACCTCGGCAAGATGCTGCGGCGGGACGCGCGCCAGGCACAGCCACGGCGTGCCCGGGGACTGCATCCCTCGGCCGCCACCAGGTCCACCGATTGCAGACCGGGCACCGGGCGGGGCGGGAGATTTTGGCGAGCGCGGTCCCGCGCCGGTCCAGGCCGCCATCGGTCGAATTATCGTCATCGTCGTCCATGGGCGCCACGCTACGCGAAGCGCGCTCACCTTACCGAGCCACTATCGTCGGCGGCGCCCGCTCTCGAAAACGGCGAAGTCACCGGGTGAGTAGCTGACGACTTGAATGGGCCTGCCGCCTTCCAGCGTCCGGATAGCCGCACTCACCACGACAAACTCGGTGGCCCCAACTTCCACCCGGTATGAACCTGGGTCCAACGTGTTAGTGCTTGAGAAAATACCCCGTGGTGCAAGGTCCCTGTGTTCATCGACCAGCGGGTCGAAGCTGGTTTCCCCGAAAAGTCGAAACCGTATCGACTCCTTTTGGACGTCATTGTGGTTGTGTAGGTAAACCGTAATCGTATCGCCGGCGGAGACGGTGATCATGCCCGAGACGTATTCCAAGTGCACGAAATCCTCCCATTAGCTGCAAGGTGGAGTTCGATCCTCATATCGAAGCGGGAGAGGCGCAACCGGCCACATCCCGGCGTCCGACAGACCCGCTTCCCGGCGGATGCACTCGGCCGCCAGGGCGCGCCCCACCCAGGCGCTCAGTGTCGAACGGTCCAGTGTGATGCCCTGACGCTTGAGCATCTGTGCCTGGCGGTAGAGCGGAAGGGAATCACAGAATTTGCTGACCACGACGTGCGCAACCAACGCTTCCGTTGCCAAGCCACCGTCGATCGGCCGCCCCGGCGCCGGTAAGCATCAATATTTGGACGGCTCTCGCGAAACCCCGTGATGTGAAGCGCGCCGGCCATGGGTGCTCCCCGATTTGAGGTGGTAAAACTGACCCTTTGACGCGCGTCGTCGTAGGGCTTGCCCCGACGCGAGATCATGTCCATACGACTGAACATAACTCAGTCCGGCCACTCGCAAGATGCTCGAGGGCGGATCATTCCTCTGCGCGCCTACCCCAGCTGCCACGCTGGCTCACAACGATCGCCTCGTCTCGTGTGTCTCAGCTGCTTCCGTTACCCTATCTGACAAACAAGACCAAGGGGAACCTTAAGATGCTACGTTCTGCGACGTCCTCTTCCAGGTTGCTGCTCGCGCTCGGCATTGGGATGATGGGCGCCCTCAGTGCTTGCCAGACTCCGCCGCCCCCTGCACCCACTACCGTGGCCCACCACACTGAGCAGTTTGTGGCTACCGTCGTTTCGGTGGACATGACCACGCGCGAAGTGGTGCTGAGCACTCCGGATGGACGGCACGCCACGGTCGTCGCCGGGCCGGAAGTTACCAACCTCGGGCAACGCAAACCCGGCGACAGACTGACCTTTACCATTAACGATGCGATTGCCGTACAGATGGCAACGCCGGGCTCTCCACCGGTTGGCGCCGGCGCGTCGGGGATCGCGGCGAATGGACGCAGCATCAACACCGCTGCGCGCGTAACCATCGTCTCCGCGGCAACCGACGGAACCAGCGTCACCTTCACCGGCGCGAACGGCGTCACCCACACGATCGACGTACTAGACCCTGGAATGCAGGCCTTCGTCCGGCGCCTGAAGGCGGGCGATCAGGTGGACGTCGCCTATGGCGCCGAGATCGCTGTCCGCGTCGACCCGGCACCCTAGCGAACAGCGGTCCGTCGACGACCAAGGCGAGGTCTCGACAAGCTGCGGTCCCGCCTTCACCCGGCCTCGACCGGATAACCGCTCGAGGTTAATCGCGGTACGACGATGGTAAGCGTGGCGTTGCCCCGATCAGACAGGTTCGCCCCGCTCCCACTCGGCCAGCGCGTCACCTATTCCAGCCGTCACGGCCAGGATCTGGGACAGCAATGCGGACCACATACTGGCGATCGTGCGGACACCTTCGAAGCCATGAACCTGGCCGTGAAGGTGCTGAGGGGCTATCCTTGCCATCGTTCTCGCGGCCCCCTCTCGCATCGCCCCTTAACGTTCTGCTACGGTCGGCTGGCGACACTGGCGGAGCGTCTTTCAGTAATGCGCGCTGTGACCGCGCTCATGATGATCGTGTGCTTGTCGGCGTGCGGCACAAGTCGGGCGCCCGAGCAAGCCTGGGATGAGCAGGACAACTGGGGCGGACAGCAGGCGCGACTTGATGCGCAGGCGATCATGGCCGGTATGGATCAAGCGCGCATCCGTTGATCGGCGCATCTTGGCTCATTAGGGCGGGATTTCCGGTGCGAAATGTTGCGGCGACATACCGTCCGGAAGGCGGTTGACGCTGTTCAC
>CAWCDM010000040.1:0-33382 GCA_963794185.1 uncultured Alphaproteobacteria bacterium
TATGATAGTCAAGCATGAACCGCAGATCGTGGGAATATTGGCCTATTTTACGCATGCTACCGTTTGTCCCGAATTGGCTGGAACACAATGCCCACAACCAGAAATGCCAGAGGCATCGACATTATCGCCTATTCCCCCGACGCCTCACGTTTTATCGGCATACAGGTCAAATCGCTCTCGAAGGCATCTCCATTCCACTCGGAAAGACGCTCAACGGGATCAAGGGCGATTGGTGGGTCATCGTAAGCAACGCGATGTCAGAGTTGCCCTCGGCATTCATCATGCTTCCGAACGAGGTCAAAAAAGAAGCGCATCGTGGGGAGAAAGATGATCGCGTGTCCTACTGGCTGCAACCGGGCGGATACAATCAAGATCGGTTTCGAGAAAACTGGGATCGGCTTGCAATCGTGAATACATAGCGACTTAACATAATCACATGTTACGCGGCTTGCTTTTTTACGAACGATAGAACAACAAAGTGGTTATGCCGCAGCCGTGCAAACCGATGCAACACGACGTCGCCCTACCACCAACTGCGAGATTGGCTGATGATCGCTATTGGCTGCGTCATACCCATAGTCCTTTCGGTCGTCGGTGGTGCCATTGGAGTTGCCGTCGGCAGCACTATGGCCGGCCTATGGGGAGGCGTCGCCGGCTTCGTTGTAGGATGCGCGGTATTCGTTGCAATGCTCTGGGGCTTCAAACGTGCGGAATATCGCGACGAGTGACAGACGAGCACTACCGGCGGCGATTTCGCTTTTGTAGGCCCGCACTGTTGCTCGTCAGCGGTCGGGAGGCCGCAGCGGATTAGCAGGTGATAATCCGGTTTATCCGGACCGCCGCCCGCGGCTACGGCGCAACCGATGCCGGTGGGTGTCGCCCCCGGCCGCTCACGCGGCCACACCGCCAGCGCAGAAACACGACACCGCCACCGCCACATCGGCGCGCGCCGCGGCGAACTCCACGCGCTGGCGGATCAGCGCGGCCTCCGCGGTCTCGCCGCGCCGCTCTAGGCAGTCGAGCAGCCCGCGCAGCGCCCACAGATTGTCCGGATGGATCTGCGCCCGCGGCAGCGCGCCCCCGAGACCCAGATCCTCGCGATACACCACCTCGGCCTCCGCCGCGCGGCCCTGCTCCAGCAGCAGCGCCCCGAGCGCGTGGCGGACCGGCTGCATCCAGCCCCAAGGCTCGTCGTACGGCAGATCGTCCTCCAGCGCGACCGCGGCACGCAGATGGGCGAACGCCGCATCGGTCTCGCCGCGACGGTAGGCGATCTCGCCCTGCAGCATCGCCTCGGCGATGGCCAGCAACTGCACGCACGCCACGTTGTGGATATACCGCGACCTCGGCACACGTTCCGCAGCCGCGCGGAACAGCGCCTGTTCGGCTTCCGCCGCCGCCACCTCGCCCAGCGCGGCGTGGGCGACCCCCTTGGCGTAGTGCATCATCGCCACCGTGTTGCAATACAGATCGCGATCTTCCGGCAGCTCCTGCGCGATGATCTCACGCCATTTGCCGAAGCGAACCAGCACGTGCTGTCGGATCGAAACGTAAGCCTCGAAGAAATCGGCCATCGGCGGTGAGGGAATGCGCAGAAACGCCTCGGGCATGGTCTCGATCAGCTCGTCGGCCGCGGCGATGGCGGGCGCGTACTGGCCGAGGAACATCGCGCCATAGGCGGCGAAGTGGTAATTGTGGATGCGGTAGCCGGAGTAAAAGTTCATCGGCCCGGCGCGGTCGTAGAACTTGCGGTCGGCGATGATCGCCTTCTGGTTCCAGTGCATCGCGTCGCGGTAGTGGCCGCACTGGATGTCGATGTGCGTGGGCATGTGCGTCAGGTGGCCCATGTCGGGGCTCACCTCGCGCAGCCGGTCGCCGGTGACCAGCGCCACCTCCGGGTGCGGCGACATCTCCATCAGGTGGACGTGGAGGTGCAGCAGGCCAGGATGGTTCATCGCGCCGGGCAGGTCGCGGAACGCGGACTCGAGCACCGCGCGCGCTTCGAGCGTGCCGGCGCCAAGCGCGGGCTCGCCGCTGCGCAGGTCCCACATGCGCCAGGGCGTACGGTTGAGGATCGCCTCGGCGAAGATAGTGCGCAGATCGAGGTCGTCGGGATGTGCCCGGTGCACGAGGCGCATGGCGTCGGCGAAGGCGTCGTTCCAGGGGCGCTGGTCGTCAATCGTGTCGCGCTGCGGGTAGCGGACAGGTAGCACCTCGATCAGCGCGCGTTCCGGCACGGTGACGCCGCCGATCAGCGCGAGGGCCGCGTGGGCCGAGTCATGGGCGCGGGCCAGCGCCGCGGCCTTGCCGGCAGGGTCCATCAGTTCCCAGGGGAAGTTGTAGTTCGGCCCGGCCGCGTAGCCGATGCCCCAATGGGCCATGGCGCAGTTGGGGTCCGCTTCCACGGCCTTCTCGAAGCAGGCGATGGCCTCCTCGTGGTGGAAGCCAAAGCACCAGTTGAGGCCACGGTCGAACCAGCGCTGGGCGTCCGCCGAGGTAGTGGTCACCGTCCGGGAGTAGGGGCCGAGGTCATAGGGATAGTCCATGGTGCCTCCTCCTCGTTTCCGGGCCACTCTGACACACTGTCCGGGACTGCGTCATGATTTTGCGAAACACCCGGCATCCGCGCGAAGGATCGTCACGCGACGCGGCAGGCGGGGCAAGTCCCGGGCCACGCAAGCTTGCACTCCCCGATAGCTGGAAGGATGCTGCGCCGCATGGACACGCATGACTTCGACGTGGTGGTGATCGGCGCCGGGATCGCCGGTTCCACCAGCGCGGCTGCACTTGCCGCCGACCGCCGCGTGGCACTGATCGAGGCGGAGGAGGCGGCCGGCTACCACAGCACCGGACGCTCCGCCGCGCTCTGGATACTGAACTATGGACCGCCCGATGTGCGCCGGCTCACCGGGCTTTCCCGTCCGTTCTTTGAATCACCGCCTCCCGGCTTCACCGAACATCCATTGATGTCGCGCCGGCCGGTAGTGTTCCTCGCCCCCGAGGAGCAGCGCGCGCAACTCGAGCAGATGCTGGCCGACGGGCTTGGTTTGCGCGCGATCTCGATCGACGCGGTGCGCGCCATGGTGCCGGCGCTGCGGCCCGAGTATGCGGTCGCCGCCGCCATCGAGGAAGACGCGTTCGACATGGACGTGGCGGCGCTGCACCAGGGCTTCCTCCGCCAGCTCCGCGTGCGTGGCGGGGTGCTCGCGCTGCGGCATCGCGCGGGGCGGATCGAGCGTCGCAACGGGGGATGGGATGTACACACCAGCGCCGGCGACGTGTTCCGCGCGCCTGTGGTGGTGAACGCCGCGGGCGCGTGGGGCGATGACGTAGCAGGCCTTGCCGGTGTCGCGCCGCTGGGACTTACCCCGTGTCGGCGCACCGGTGCGATCATCGATCCGCAGCCATGGCCGGTAGAAAACTGGCCGCTGCTGAACGATGTCGGCCATAGTTGGTACGTGCGCACGGAAGCGCGCACACGCCTGATGGTTTCGCCGGCGGACGAGACGCCGATGCACCCGCACGACGTGCAGCCCGACGAGCTGGACATCGCGATCGCGGTCGACCGGATGCAGCAGGCGCTGGACATCGAGGTGCGGCGGGTGGAGCGAAGCTGGTCGGGACTGCGCACCTTCACGCCGGACCGCAGTCTGGCCTTTGGGTGGGACCGCGCGGCGGAGGGTTTCTTCTGGTGTGTCGGCCAGGGCGGCTACGGCATCCAGACTTCGCCGGCGACGGGCAAGCTGGTGGCGGACCTGATCGGCGGGCGGGACCCGGGCGGCGCGGCCGACATCGTGGCGGCGATCGACCCACAGCGCTTTCGCAGGCAGTAAGAAAACTCACCACAAAGACACGAAGACACGAAGGCGGTGCTTCCCTTCGTGCCTTCGTGCCTTTGTGGTGAACCTGGCTTCCTTCAAACGACCCGGCCGCTATCCGCCTCCATCAAATGCATGTTGTTGAGATCCGCCGTCAGCGGCAGCATCTCCCCAGGTTCGGCGTGCGTGGCGGGATCGACGCGGGCGCAGACCGGATCGTGGCCGATGAAGAAATGCACCATCGTCTCCATGCCCATCGGCTCGACCACGTCGACCGGCAGATCGACGCGTGCCCAGCCCGGCCGCCCGGTCTCGTGGTATTCGAACAGGTGCTCCGGCCGCAGCCCGAGCACCATGTCCTTGCCCTTGTGCTTGCCGTAGCGGTCAACGCGTGCCGGCGGCACCGGCAACAGGATGCTATCGGTGACGCGCACCGCCAGCCCGCCATTGGTGCCTTCCTGCACGCGCACGGGGAGAAAATTCATCGCCGGCGATCCGATGAAGCCGGCAACAAAGCGCGTCGCAGGATGGTGGTACAGCTCCTGCGGCGTGCCCACCTGCTCGATCACGCCGTGGTTCATCACCACCACGCGGTCGGCCAACGTCATCGCCTCGATCTGATCGTGCGTGACGTAGACAGTGGTGGTCTTGACCGTCTGATGCACCTTCTTGATCTCGGTGCGCATCTGTACGCGCAGCTTGGCGTCCAGGTTCGACAGCGGCTCGTCGAACAGGAACACCTTCGGGTTCCGCACGATGGCGCGGCCCATCGCCACGCGCTGCCGCTGCCCGCCGGACAACGCGCGCGGCTTGCGATCCAGCAGCATCCCGATGTCGAGAATGCGCGCCGCCTCGTCTACCCGCCGCTTGATCTCGTCCTTGGGAAACTTCCGAAGCTTCAGGCCGAACGCCATGTTGTCGAACACGCTCATGTGCGGATAGAGCGCGTAGTTCTGGAACACCATGGCGATGTCGCGGTCGCGCGGCGGCACGTCGTTCACCACGTCGCCGCCGATCCAGATCTCGCCGTCGGTGATCTCCTCGAGGCCCGCGATCATGCGCAGCGTCGTGGACTTTCCGCAGCCTGACGGCCCCACCAGCACAACGAATTCGCGATCGGCGATCTCAAGATCGATGCCCTTCACCGCCTGGACGCCGCCGTCGTAGTTCTTGACGACCTTGCGGACTGAAACTTCGGCCATGGTCCTGTAGTTCCCTCGTGTTGTTGCGCGGTTGGAAGGCGAGAGCAGATTTCAGGTTGACGGGAAAACTGTACACCTCGCCCGCTTGCGGGAGAGGTCGGAGCGCGTAGCGCGACGGGAGAGGGTGTGCCAGCAGTATGGTTCCGCCGGGTCGCACCCTCTCCCGCGTCGCTGACGCGACTGGACCTCTCCCGCAAGCGGGCGAGGTGTACTTCGCGGCTTGGTGCGTCCGGTGACAATGAACATGCACTAGCCCTTGGTGGCGCCGGCGGTCAGTCCGGCTACGTAGTAGTCCATCAGGAAGGCGTAGATGATGATCGGCGGCAACGATGCGAGCAGGCACGCGGCCATGATCTTGCCCCACTGGAACACGTCGCCGCGGATCAGGTCGCTGATGATGCCAACCGTCAGCACCATTTGGTTCGACGTGTAGAGATACGCGAGCGGGTACAGGAACTGGCCCCAGCTCACGGTGAAGGCGAAGATCGTCGCGGCGATAATGCCCGGCATCGCCACCGGGATGAAGATCTTCCACAGGATCTGCAGATACCCCGCGCCGTCGATCAGCGCCGCCTCGTCCAGTTCCTTCGGGATCGAACTGAAGTAGCCGATCATGATCCAGGTGCAGAACGGCACCGCGAGCGTCGGGTAGAGGATCAGCAGGCACCAGACCGAGTTGATCAGTCCCAGGAAGCCGACGATCTGGAACAGTGGCAGGAACAGCAGCGAGGCCGGGATCAGGTAGGTGAGGAACACGCCGGTTGCGAGCGTCTGGCTGCCCCAGAAGCCCATCCGCGACAGGCTGAACGCGGCAAGCACCGAGATCACCATCGAGATCACCACGACGCCCACGGTGATCATCGCCGAATTGAGATAGTAGGTCTGGAAGTTCGGATAGGTGATCAGGTACCAAAAGTTCTCCAGCGTCGGGTGGTGGACGAGCCACGGACTGCCCTGCTGCGCCGAGATCTCCGCCGAGGACTTGAGGCTGGTCATCAGCGTGTAGAACGGCGGGGCGAGGAAGATCACCACGAAGAAGCCGAGGGCTATGTAGCTGGCCCACAGCGCCCAGACACGCTGGCGATTTATGCTGTGCAGCGAGCGGCGTGTCCGCGGGACGGCGCCGGCGACGGCTGTGGTCGAGCTCATGCCGCGATCTCCTCGGTGCGACGCGTCACCCCGCGCAGCACGAAGAAGGCCGCGAACGCGAGGATCGGGAACATGAACAGGCTGACCGACGCGCCGAGGGGGATGTCGCCCGACTGGATGCCGACCTGGAAGGCATAGGTGGCGAACACGTGCGTCATGTCCTGCGGCCCGCCCGAGGTCAGAATGCGCACGATGTCGAACTCGGCGAAGGTGACGATCAGGCTGAACAGCACGGTGATCGCGATGATGTTGCGCATCATCGGCAGGGTGACGAAGAACAGCTTCTGCCAGGTGCCGGCGCCGTCGATCGCGGCAGCCTCATAGAGCTGCTCGGGCACCGACTTCAGTGCAGCGAGATACATGATCATGAAGAACGGCGTGCCGTACCACACGTTCACCGTGATGGTGCAGAACCGCGCGATCCAGCCGACGCCGAGCCAGGGCACCGAACTCGAGGCCGAACTCGTTCAGGATCCAGTTGAACGCCGAGTAGGACGGATCGAACATCCACCACCAGGTCAGCGTGGACAGTGCCAGCGGGATCACCCAGGGAACCAGCAGCAGGCCGCGCCAGATGCGCTGGTTCTTGCCGGGGATGTTGTGCATCAGGTGGGCGAGGATGATGCCGATCAGCGCCTTGAACACCACCGCGGTCACGGCGAACAGACAGCTCTGGAAGATGACGAGCTGGAAGGTGTTCCGCTTCAGCAGGAACGCGAAGTTTCCCAGACCGACGAATGCGGTCATCTTCTTGTTCAGCATGCTGAGGTAGATCGCATAGAACGCCGGATAGATCACGAAGCCGGCGACCAGCAGGATCAGCGGCAGGCACATGAAGAAGGCGATGGTCGACCGCCGCTGGGTGAAGCGCTTCAGACTGCCGGCGCGGCGGGTGCCCGCCATGGCTGGCGTCATCACGCCAACCGGTACGCTCGTCCCATCAGCCATCCTGCCCTCCCTGGCCTCGCCCGGAGGATCTCGGTCCTGTCACCCGGGTCGAGCTGAACAACATTCGAGTTCGTCCGCCGCCCGGGCGATTGCCCGGCCGGCTGCGGCATGCACGCAAAGTACGGGCTCGGCGGCCGAAGCGGCTGCCAAACGTGGTTCGCGACTGCGCGAGATGCGTCAGAGTCTCAACCTCATGCACGAACCTCCCGCGCCGCCCGGTGTGCGCCGGACGATGCACCAAAAGCCAAACCCCTGCCCATGGCGGTTGCCGCCCGCCTTCATCGCCCGCAGCCCTGCCTGTATCCCTGGGCAGGGCCACGACCCTATGGTTATAGGTATTCCGGCCAAGCTAGCGGCTGGCGCGGCGTTGTGCAACGCCAGCCCCTCCGTCGGCTTCCGCTGAAACCTATCAGCGCGTGAAGCCCTCGAGCTCGTCCTTCGCCCAGGCGATCACCTGCTTGATCGACTGGCCATCCTTGATCCGCGCCATCATCTGATTGTGGATTGCGCGGTTGTAGATCTGCACGGCGATGTCTGGCGACGCCTCGGACGCGGTCAGGCTGGGCTGCGCATTGTGCCACGGCCGGATCGGATAGTTGTAAACCGTGCCGGGCGGCGGCTCGACCGTCTCCCAGCATTTGAAGTCCACCATCCCGGCGTACGGCGGCAGGTCATAGCCTTCGGTCGCCGTGGTCCGTGTTTCCACCTGCTCGCGCTGCATCAGGTATTCGATCAGTTCCTTGCCGGCGGTCTGGTTCTTGCTGAACTGCCAAACGCCCCAAAAGAACGTCGCCGTCGGCACGAAGCGCCCCTTTGGCCCGGCCGGTGTGGAGAATGTCCAGCAGTCGGCGGCCACCTGCGGCGCATCGCGCTTGGCGACCGCCCACGCAGATGGCGGATTGAAGATCAGCGCGCTCTTGCCGGAGATCAGCGCGCGGTTGTTGGATGCGTCGTCATAGCTCACCGCGTCGTCCGGGTAGAACTTCACCAGCTTCTGGACGAATTCCAGGACCTGCATCACCTCGGGCGAGTCGAGCTTGATGTTGCCCTCGTTGTCGATCAGCGCGGCGCCGAACGAGCGGAACAGGGCGCCGTGCATGTCGATGGCGTCGGTGTTGGTGTTGCCGCCCAGCCCGCACGCGAAGGTCAGCCCGTCCTTCTGGGCCAATTCGGCGTATTTCATGTAGGCGTCCCAGGTCCATCCGTCCTGTGCCGCCGTGTGCTCCGGCTTCACCGGATACATCGCCTGCAGGTCGAGCCCGTTCTTCTTGAACCAGCCGATCCGCGCGCATGGCGGCTTGGTCTGGGTGCCCGAGCTGGTCGGAACGGCAACCCACCCGGTCTTCTTCTTGGCGAGGTATTCGCCGGTGGCGGTGGCGGCGCCGTACTTGTTGGTGAGCCGCTGCATCACATCGTCGACGTTGGCAAGCGAGTCCGCCTGATTGTGCACCTCCCAGTTGTAGAAGGTGTAGACGTCGTGGCCGGTCTTCGCCTGCGCTTCGGCGGCCCCGGTCATCAGCAGCTTGTTGCCGTTGCCGGTGATGAAGTCGACGGTCACCTCGACCTTGTTCTGCGCGGCCCAGGCATCGACCTGCTTCTGCATGATGTCGTTGCCGGCGGGGACCCAATGGTCCCAGAAGCCGACGGCGAGCTTCCCGGCGGCACCGGCGGTGCGGATGTGAACCAGCGGCAGCGCCGCCGCCGCAGCCCCGAGCTTCAGGGCGTTGCGGCGCGAGACCCGTCCTTCCTTTGTCATTATCGCTTTCTCCCGATCATGGCCGGCCGTTCCGGCCGTTACGCTGAGCCAAACCCTGCGAGGGGCGGTTTACCCCCCCATTTGACACTCAGCGTATCACCGAACCGTTGCCCCGGCCACAGCTTCCCCAAGGGGCGCCAGCCACGGGCAGATTCAGCGCAGGAAGCCCTCCACCTCGTCCTTCGCCCAGGCGATGACCTGCTTGATGGACTGCCCGCTCTGCAGCTTGGCGAGCATGGTCGGGTAGATACCGCGCTGGTAGATCTGCACGGCAATGTCGGGCGGCGCAGGGTAGCCCGGCGTGTTGGCTTCGCCGTGATGCGACGGCCGCACCGGATAGTTGAACACGGTGCCTTTCGGCGGCTCGACGTCTTCCCACACCTTGAAGTCCAGCATGCCGGCATACGGGGGAATATCGTAGCCGACCACGGCCGCGCAGCGCGGCTCCACCTGCTCGCGCTGCATCAGGTATTCGATCAGCTCCTTGGCCGCCGTCTGGTTGCGCGAGAACTGCCAGACGCCCCAGAACGACTGCGAGAACGGCACGAACCGTCCCTTGGGTCCCTTCGGCGCGGAGAATGTCCAGCAGTCCGCCGCCACCTGCGGCGCGTCCCGCTTGGCGACGGCCCACGCCGATGGCGGGTTCCAGATCAGCGCGCTCTTGCCGGAGATCAGCGCGCGGTTGTTCGAGGCGTCGTCGTAGCTCACCGCATCCGCCGGCAGCACCTTCACCAGCCGCGACGCATGCTCCAGCACCTCGCGCACCGTGTCGGAATCGACGGTGACGTTGCCCTTGGCATCGACCAGCTCCGCGCCATAGGCGGCGAACAGCGCACCCGACGTGTCGGTGGAATCACCGGTGGTGCCGAGGCCGATGGCGAAGGTCATGCCGACCTTGTGGCACGCCTCGGCTGCCTTCAGATGCGTTTCCCAGGTCCATTCGTCCATCGCGGGGATGTACTCGGCCGTCACCGGGTACATCTTCGTCACATCGATGCCGGCGGCACTTTTCAGCACGCTGACCCGCGCGCAGGGCGGCTTCGCCTGCGCACCCCAGCTCGACGGCACCGCGCGCCAATGTCCTTCCGCGCGGGCGAGGTACTCGGCCAGCCCGCTGACCTTGCCGTTCTTGGCGATCAGCCGCTGCACCACATCGTCCACCGGCACCAGCTTGTCGGCGTGGTGATGGATTTCCCATTGCGAGAAATGCAGCGCGTCATGGCCGGTGCCGGCCTGCGCCTCGGCGGCCTGGGTCAGCACCAGCTTGTTGCCGACCGAGGTGATGAAATCGAGGTTGAGATCGACCTGGTTCTTCGCGGCCCAGGCATCGCATTGCTGCTTCAGCATGGCGTTGCCGGCCGGCACCCAGTGGTCCCAGAAGCCGAGGGATACTCTTCCCGCGGCGCGCCCGCTGCGGATATGCACCAGCGGGAGTGCCGCCGAGGCGGCCCCCAGCCTGATCGCGTTGCGGCGTGAAATACAACCTCTGCGAGTCATTTCCGTCCCTCCGGCACAAATGTCATTCGCGCGAATGCTGGTCATTCCTGCGAAAGCGGGAACCCAGGGCGTGCCAAGCCATCGCTGCCCGCCCGGGTCCCCGCCTTCGCGGGGATGACAATTCAGGCCGCGGCCAAATCAGCGCGCAAAGCCCTCCAGTTCATCCTGCGCCCAGGCGATCACCTGCGGGATCGCCTGGCCCTCCTTCAGTCGCGCCATCATCTGGTTGTGGATGGCGCGATTGTAGATCTGCACCGCGATCTCCGGCGTCGCCTCGGCCGCGGCCAGGCTGGGCTGCTGGTTGTGCCAGGCCGGATCGGGTAGTTGTAGACCGTGCCCTTGCGGCGGCTCGACCTTCTCCCACACCTTGAAGTCCAGCAGACCGGCATAGGGTGGCATGTCGTAGCCCTCGGTCGCGATGCAGCGCGGCTCCACCTGCTCGCGGCTGCATCAGGTATTCGATCAGGTCCTTCGCCGCCGCCTTGTTCTGGCTGAATTTGTAGACGCCCCAGAAGTAGCTCAGCGTCGGCAGGAACCGCCCCTTGGGACCGGCCGGCGCCGGGAAGGTCCAGCAGTCCGCCGCGACCTGCGGCGCATCGCGCTTCGCCACCGCCCAGGCCGAGGGCGGATTGAAGATCAGCGCGCTCTTGCCCGAGATCAGCGCACGGTTGTTCGACGCATCGTCGTAGCTCACCGCATCCGCCGGATAGAATTTGACCAGCTTCTGGGCGAATTCCAGCACCTGCCGCATCGCGTCGGACTTGAGCTGGATGTTGCCCGTCGGCGTCGATCAGCGTGGCGCCGAATGCCTTGAACAGCGCGCCGTGGGTGTCGGTGGCATCGGTGTTGCCGCCGCCGCCCATCCCCAGGCCGAAGGTCATGCCGTCCTTTCGTGCCAGCTCGGCGTATTTCGGTGAACGCGTCCCAGGTCCAGCGCGTCCTGCAGCGCATTGTGCTCGGCCTTGACCGGATACATCGCCTGCAGGTCGAGCCCGTGCTGCTTGAACCAGCTGATCCGCGCGCAAGGCGGCTTGGTCTGCGTGCCGGAGCTGGTCGGCACCGCGACCCAGTGGCCCTTCGCCTTCGCCAGATACTCGCAGTTGGCATCGACCGCGCCATTCTTGGCGACAGCCGGCCCATCACATCGTCGATCGGCTCGAGCGCATCGGCGACGTTGTACACGTCCCAGTTGAAGAACGCGTAGCACGTCATGCCCGGTCTTGGCCTGCGCCTCGGCCGCGCCGGTCATCTGCAGCTTGTTGCCGGAGCTGGCGATGAAGTCGGCCTGGCACCTCGACCTTGTTCTTCTCGCCCCAGGCGTTGACCTGCTTCTGCATCACGTCGTTGCCGCCGGGCACCCAGTGGTCCCAGAAGCCGATCGCGACCTTGCCGGCGGCACCCGCCGTGCGGATATGGACCAGCGGCAACGCCGCGGTGGCCGCACCCAGTTTCAGCGCGGTGCGGCGTGTGACTTTGTTAGTCTTATGCATCGGAATTCCTCTATCGCGGCACAAGCCGCTCGACAGCGCCGGCAACCTAGTGGGAAGCCGGAGTGCAGGCAACGGCGGGGCGGACAGGAAGACAAGGGTTCTCACGGAGTTCACCGAGCTCAGATGGGGCCGCCGAGGCGAAACAGCGCGCAGCGCATGCAATCTGCCTCGGCGGCCCTCGACGGAAATCTCGGTGCCCTCCGCGAGGAACCTTGCTTACTTCGACGCCCGCAGCACCCGATCGATGAAGGCGTCGGCGCTGCCGAGGTAATGCGCGGGGTCGGTCAGCCGCTCGATCGCGGCGCGATCCAGCCGGCTCGCCACCGCCGGTTCGCGCGCCAGCGCGTCGGCCAGCGGAATGCCTTCCGCCAGCGCCGCATCGCAGGCGTGCTTCACAACGTGGTGCGCCTCGCCGCGGCCGAGATGCGGGGCAAGGCCCATCATCACCGCCTCGGCGACGATCAGCCCGCCCGTAAGGTCGAGGTTGCGCCGCATCCGTGCGGCATCGACCACCATGCCCTCGGCGATCGCGCCCGCGTGCTGCAGCGCGCCGTGCGTCAGCACGAAGGCCTGCGGCAGCGACCAGCGCCTCGGCCTGCCACGGCCCGGTGGCACGCTCGTGGTCGGCCGCCATCGCGCCGAGCATCACCGGCACCAGCGCGTGCACGGTGCGCGCGGCGGCCAGGATGTATTCGCTGGCGATCGGGTTGCGCTTCTGCGGCATGGTGGACGAGGAGCCGCGGCCGGCGACATAGGGTTCGGCGAGTTCGCCCACCTCGGTCTGCGCCAGCAGGATCACGTCGGTCGCGAGCTTCGCCAGGCTGCCGCAGACCAGGCCGAGGAAGGCGACCGTCTCGGCGAGCCCGTCGCGGCAGACGTGCCAGGGAGCGGCCGGCGCGGCGAGGCCCAGTTCGGCGGCGAGCCCCTCCATCACCGCGATGCCCCGATCGCCGAGCGAGGCCAGCGTGCCCGCGGCGCCCGCGAAGCTCACCTGCTCGACGCGCGGGCGGAGTGCGTCGAGGCGGTGGACATGGGCGATCAGCGGCTGCGCCCAGACGGCGCATTTCAGGCCGAGCGTGATCGGCAGCGCCTGCTGCAGATGCGTCCGCCCGGCCATCACGGTGTGGCGATGCTTCTCCGCCTGCCCAGCCAGCGCCGCGACCATGCCGCGCGAGCGCGGCGCGGATCAGCGCCAGGCCCTCGCGCACCTGCAGGACGGTGGCGGTGTCCATGATGTCCTGCGTGGTGGCGCCCCAGTGCGTCCAGCCGCCCGCCTCGCCGGCGGCGCGCGACAGCCCGGCGACCAGGCCGACCACCGGGTAGCCGACATTGCGCGCGCTGGCCGCGAGTTCCTCGGTGTCGAGGTTCTCGACGCGGGCCGCGCGCGTGATCGCCTCGGCTGCATCGGCCGGGATGATGCCAAGCCGCGCCTGCACGCGGGCCAGCGCCGCTTCGACATCGAGCATGCGCTGGAAATACGCGCGCTCGTCGAACACCGCGCGCATGGCGTCGCTGCCGTAGAGCGTGCCGAGGATCGGGCTGTCGGCGGGATTGATGGGCACTGGCTCAACCCCCTCCCAACCCTCCCCGCTTCGCGGGAGAGGGAGTGGACTCCCTCTCCCGCGAAGCGGGGGAGGGTTGGGGAGGGGGTGCTACACATCCAGGAACACCGTCTCGCCGTCCCCCTGCAGCCGCACGTCCATCCGCCACGCCGCATCGCCCGCCGGCCGCGCGATCAGCGTGGCGCGCCGCGCCGGCTCCTCGATCGACATCAGCAGCGGGTCGGTCGTCGTTCAGCTTCTCGCCCTGGAAATACGCCCGCGTCACCAGCGCGCGCATCAGCCCGCGCGACAGGATGCAGCATCGCGATATGCGGCGCCTGCTGCGCATTGCCGCGCCCCGGCACCGGCCCCGGCTTCACCGTGGTGAACCGGTATTTCCCGTCGCGCGTCGGTGTTGCTGCGGCCGAAACCCGGGAAAACTGTCCGACGCCGGCGGGTCGGACTGCCAGATCTCCACGCAGGCATCCGCGCAGGGCTTGCCGTCGCCATCCAGCACGGCGCCGGTCAGCGTGATCCGCTCGCCCTGCGCGCCGAAGCGCGTGAGGTCGGCCCAGGACGGGTCCTCGAGCAGGTGCCAGTACGGGCCGATGGTCTGGCTGGCGGTGGCGATCGGCATCGGCTCAGTTCTCCATCGGCGTGGCGCCGCGCCCGCGCAGCACGACGTCGAACCGGTAGCCGAGCGCATAGTCCGGCTCGGTGATGTCGAGATCGAACACGGCGATCAGCCGGTTGCGCGCATGCTCGTCCGGCACCGCGTGGAAGATCGGATCGAACGCCAGCAGCGGGTCGCCCGGGAAATACATCTGCGTGACCAGCCGCGTGGCGAAGGCCGGGCCGAAATACGAGAAATGGATGTGGTTCGGCCGCCAGGCATTGCGGTGATTGGGCCACGGATAGGCGCCGGGCCGGATGGTCAGGAACCGGTAGCGGCCGTCCTCGTCGGTGAACACCCGGCCCGCGCCGTGGAAATTCGGATCGAGCGGCGCGTCGTGCTGATCGGCCGGATGGTCGTAGCGCCCGGTGGCGTTGGCCTGCCAGATCTCCACCATGGTGTGCGGCACCGGGCGGCCGTCCTCGTCGGTGATCGTGCCGGCGACGATGATGCGCTCGCCCAGCGCCGGCTTTTCCCCGGCCATGGTGAGGTCGGCAAGCGGCGGGAACCGGCTCGGCGGAGAAGCTCGGCCCGGTGGTTTCCGTGATGGTGTGGGGCAGCGGGTGCAGCTTCTGCTTCGGATGCCGCTTGATCGTGCCGAGATAGCCCGGCGCGTCATACGGCGGCTGCGTGCCGGGGGTGAGAGGGCGGAACTGCACCGGATCGGTCATCGGGAATCCCTCCGTGGCAGGTTGGTCAGCTGTCGTAACGCCGGTCAGCGCCGATCGGCGGGATAACAGCAATCGCCCTAGGGGTGGAGCATCGGTCGCTAACCCGCCAGGCCGGCGACCAACGCATGCGCCTTCGCGCCACGGTCGCGGCGCTGTCACCCGCCCGATAGATCGCCGAACCGATCCCGAAGCCCGCCGCGCCGGCCGCCTGCCACGCCGCCATGTTGGACGCATCGATCCCGCCGACCGGCAGCACCGCAATTCCCGCCGGCAACACCGCCCGCAGGGCGCGCAGCACCGCGGGACTGGCAGCCTCGGCGGGGAACAGCTTCAGCGCATCGGCGCCTGCCGCCAGCATGGCGAACGCCTCGGTCGGCGTGAAGAACCCGGGCACCGCCAGCAGCCCATGCTGCTTGGCCGCGCGCGTCGACCACCGCATCGGCATGCGGCGTGACCACCAGCCTGCCCCCGGCCCCGGCGATCTCCGCCACCTGCGCCGCTGTCATCACCGTGCCGGCGCCGATCAGCAGCCGCTCGCCGAATTCCCGCGCCAGCAGTGCGATGCTCTCCATCGGCTGCGGCGAATTCAGCGGCACCTCGACGATGGCGATGCCCTGGCGCTCCAGCGCCTCGCCGATCGCCAGCACCTCCTCGGGCTTCACCCCGCGCAGGATCGCGATCAGCGGACAGCGTGCGAGCCAGCCGCGTCAGTTCCATGCCGCGTGCCCGCCGATCAGCGCCAGGCCGCGCGCCGCCGCCTCGCCGTCATGCCGTTCGGGGAACCCGCCATGGGCGGAGATCGCGCGCGCATAGAGCGCGGTGAGTTCCGGCGTGCCGATCACGTGCACCACCACGCCCTGCCGGCCCGCCAGTGCCGCGCGGACCTCGTGGCCGATCAGGATGCCGGAGAGGTAGGCGGCCGCGTCGGTCTCGGCGAGCCGCCGGCCAGCACCTCGGCGCGCGCGCCGAAGATGTGGTGCAGCAGGCCGCCGGGATCGCCGGCCCGCCGCACGCCCGCATCGAACGGCGCGCCGTTCGACGGACCCTCGCGCATCATGCGCCCCAGGATCGTGTGGCCGCGCAGTGCGCCGAACGCCTCGCCGGTCATGTGCGTGGTGAAGCCGGTGATGCGGCTGTCCTCGACGCGCACCCACTTCGAGTGGGTCCCCGGCAGGCAGGCCAGCCCGCTGCCGCCCATCGCCTCCAGCACGCCCAACACCTGCGTCTCCTCGCCGCGCATCACCTCGGCGACGCCCGCCTCGTCGGTCGCGGACAGGCCCGGCACCAGCTTCACCTGCGCCCAGTCGAACTCGATCTCCGACCAGTGCCGCGGCGATCTCCGGCGCGCCGGCGGGGCAGGGCAGGTAGGGCGCCTCCTTCCAGCCCTGCCGGCTGCCGATCATGCCCGACAGCAGCACGTGGTTCTCGCCGGCGGCGAGCCAGGGGCCGATCTCCTCGCGCAGCGTGTCGGAGAACCGGCTGTCCGGCACGTTGACGATGCCGCGCAGCGCCGATGCGGCGGTCGCGGATGGTGCCGTCGGGCGCGATGCGGAACGCGCGGAAGTTGGTGGTGCCCCAGTCGACGCCGATCATGTCGACTTTCCCCCTCATCCTTCGTCCGAGGCAAGCAGGGCCGCGTTGCCGCCCGCCGCTGCCGTGTTGATCGACACGACGCGCTCCTCGGCAAATCGATACAGCGTGATCGGCCCGCCGGCCTTCGGGCCGGTGCCCGACAGGCCGCGACCGCCGAACGGCTGCACGCCGACCACCGCGCCGATCTGGTTGCGGTTGACATAGGTGTTGCCGATGCGCAGCCGCTCGGCGATGCGCCGCTGCGTCGCCTCGATGCGGCTGTGGATGCCGAGCGTCAGGCCGTAGCCGGAGGCGTCGATCGCGTCCATCAGCTCGTCCAGCCGGTCGGCGGCATAGCGCACGATGCACAGGACGGGACCGAAGATCTCCGCGTCGCAGCTCGCTCGCATGCCGCAGCAGGAAGGCGCGCGGCGCGAAGAAGCTGCCATGCTCGGTGCCTGGCGGCAGAGGCAGCGCGAACAGCGGCGTGCCGAACGCGCGAGCGGCGCGTTCGAGCGATGCGCGCGCGTCGTCGTCGATCACCGGGCCGACATCGGTCGCCGGATCGAGCGGATCGCCGATCAGCAGCGTCTCCGCCGCGCCGCGCAGCATGTGCAGCACGCGGTCGGCGATGTCGTCCTGCAGGCACAGCAGGCGCAGCGCGGAGCAGCGCTGGCCGGCGGAGCCGAACGCGCTGGTCAGCACGTCGGTCACCACCTGCTCGGCCAGTGCCGAACTGTCGACGATCATCGCGTTGATGCCGCCGGTCTCGGCGATGAACGGAACGATCGGCCCGGCCCGCGCGGCGAGGGACTGCGCGATCGCCTGCGCGGTCTCCGTGCCGCCGGTGAAGGCGACGCCGGCGATGCGCTGATCGTTCACCAGCGCCTGGCCGACCGTCCCGTCGCCCGGCAGCAGTGCCAGCGCCGTGCGCGGCACACCGGCGTCGAGCAGCAGCGCCGACGGCGCGGGCGGCGACCAGCGGCGTCTGTTCGGCCGGTTTGGCAGCCACCGCATTGCCGGCGGCGAGCGCGGCGGCGACCTGGCCGGTGAAGATCGCCAGCGGAAAGTTCCACGGCGAGATGGCGGCGAACACGCCGCGTCCGCCGAGCGCCCAGGTGTTGCGCTCGCCGGTCGGTCCGGGCAGCTCGCGCGGCGCGGCGAAGTCCGCGGCGCGCATGCAGCGCATACCAGCGGCAATAATCGGCGGCCTCGCGGATTTCGGCGATGCCATCCGCCAATGTCTTGCCGCCTTCGCGCGCCAGCAGGAACAGCAGTTCGTCGCGCGACGCCTCGATCAGGTCGGCGGCGCGCTCCAGCACCGCGGCACGATGCGCGCCACCGGCCATGTCCCACGCGCGCCAGCCGCGCGCGAGCAGGTCGAGCTCGGCATCGATCTCCGCCGGTCCGCATCGTCGATCGCGCCGACCACCATGCGGCGATCGGCAGGGTTGCGGATCTCGCGCGCTCCGGTGCTCACGCGGTCGGCGTGGCGGTGGATCGCGGCGAGCAGCTCCGGCGCCGTCGCGCGATCGGCGAGATCGACGCCGGCGGAATTGATCCGCGTCCGGATAGAGATCGCGCGGCAGAGGAATGCGCGGATTGCGGCTGGCGCCGAGCGCGCGCAGTCGCGCCACGGGATCGGCGACGATCGCCTCCTCGGGCACCGACGGATCGACCAGACGATGCACGAAGCTGGTATTGGCGCCGTTCTCCAGCAGCCGCCGCACCAGATAGGCGAGCAGATCCTCGTGCGTGCCGACCGGCGCATAGACGCGCACCGGATAGGTCGCATCGTGGTACAGCGCCTCGCCCATGCCGTGCAGGCGCTGCATCTCGAACTCGCCGTCGCCCGCGCATTCCAGGACGAAGGCCAGGCTGTGCGCATTGTGCGTGGCGAACGCCGGATAGATCGCGTCGCGGCACTCCAGCATGCGACGCGCGCAGGCGAGCCAGCTCACGTCGGTCGCGGCCTTGCGGGTGAACACCGGATAGTCGGCATGGCCCTGCACCTGCGCCAGCTTGATCTCGCTGTCCCAGTAGGCGCCCTTCACCAGACGCGTCGGAATGCGGTGGCCGCGTGCGCCGGCCAAGTGCGGCGACCCAGTCGATCAGCGGCAGCGCCCGCTTCTGGTAGGCCTGCACGGCGAGACCGAGCCCATCCCAGCCCGCCAGCATCGGGTCGGCCAGCACGGCCGAGAAGATGTCGAGGCTGATCTCCAGCCGGTCGGCCTCCTCGGCATCCACGGTCAGTCCGATATCGGCCGCCTTCGCGGCCAGCGCGAGACCGGTCAGCGTGCCGATCAGCGCCGGAACGCAGCGTGCCGCCTGCAGCGGCTCGTAGCGCGGATGCAGCGCCGAGAGCTTGACCGAGATGCCCGGTCCCTCGATCGGACCGCGCCCCGCCGCGGTGCGGCCGATGGCGCCGATCGCATCGAGATAGGCGAGCCGGTAGCGCTCGGCGTCGGCGTGGGTCTTCGCCGCCTCGCCCAGCATGTCGAAGCTGTAGCGCAAGCGCCGGTCGACGCGCGCCAACGCCTCCTCGATCGTGCGGCCCATGACGAACTGCCGCGCCAGCACGCGCATGCCGCGGCGCAATGCGCGTGCGGATCACTGGCTCGCCCATCCGCCGGATCACGCCGATCCGCCCGATGCCGCCCGGCACATCGTCGAGCGCCAGCACGCGGCCGGTCAGCATGAACGCCCAGGCGGAGGCGTTCACCGCCAGCGAGCCGGCATGCCCAAGGTGCCTCTGCCAGTCGGCGGCGGCGATGCGGTCCTCGATCAGCGCATCCGCGGTCGCCGCATCCGGAATGCGCAGCAGCGCCTCGGCGAGGCAGAGCAGCGCCACGCCTTCCGCGGTGCCGAGGCTGTATTCGGCCAGGAAGTCGGTGACGTCCGCGCCGGGCCGATGCGCGGCACGCGCTGCGTGGACCAGGGCGCGGGCACGATCGGCAACGCCGGGAGGCGGCGCGGCAAGGGCGAGCAACGGCGCCAGCACCTCCGACTCAGGTGCGCGGTGGAGACTGCGGATTTCCAACCTATCGTCGACTGTCATTGCGAGCGGAGCGAAGCAATCTCGGTGGTGCCAGATTGCTTCGTCGCTCCACTCCTCGCAATGACACCAGGCACAGCACGAACCAGATAATCGCGAAAGCCGATAACTGGTGCGGTTTCACCCTGACCGGAGGCCTGCATCGTCATAGCGGGGCTTGGCCCCGCTATCCACATCTTCATTGCATGCATCGAGAAAAGACATGGATGGCCGGCACATGGCCGGCCATGACGATAGGGCGCCGGAACGCGCGACCCGGCCACGATGAAGCCGCACTAGCCGAGCCGCTCGCGAGCCTGGCAACGACAGGCGTTCGCTCAACGCCTCACTGTCCGCTTTCTCAGGATTTCAAGCATCGCATCGAGACCGAGGATGTAGGAGTGCATCCCGAAACCTGTGACCCCTTCCGCCACTCGAATTTTTTTTCCTTCCCGCATAGGTAAAGCCGGCCGGATTCATCACCAGACCGTCGAAGCCCTCATCAGTGGCCTGATAAATGCGGTTGATCGCTTCGCCTTCGATGTTGGTGTAGAAAATCTCCAGTTGGTAGCCGTGATCCTGCGCATGGCGCTGCAGCATCGCGTCAAGCTCAGCCGTGGGTGGTCGAGCCGTAGATCTCCGGCTCACGCCGTCCCAGGAACGTGAGATTGGCCCCTTGCACCAATAGAATTTTCGTCACCGCGGGCTCCCTCATTAATTATTCTTACACGAACCGCGACGCGTCGAAGCCGTCGGGCAGCACCCCCGTCGGCTTGATCATCTCATACGGCCCACGCGGCAGGAACTGGCCCGTCCCCGGCTCCGCCTGCACCTTGCCGTCGCGCATCGCCACGCGCCCGCCCTTCACGGTCGCCACCGGCCAGCCGGTCACCTCCATCCCCTCGTACGGCGTGTAGTCGATCACGTGCTGCATCAGCGCATTGGTGATGGTGACGCGCTTGCCCGGATCCCACAGCACGAGGTCGGCATCCGAGCCCGGCGCGATCGTGCCCTTGCGCGGATACAGTCCGAACAGCTTCGCCGGATTGGTCGCGATCAGCCGCACATAGGTGTTGAGATCGATCCGCCCCTTCGCCACGCCCTCGCTGAACACGAGCGGCAGCCGCGCGGCGAGGCCGGGCACGCCGTTCGGAATGTCGGGGAACGGCGCGTTGTTGCCGTGGATGCGTTTTCCCCCCTCGCCCTCGTAGCTCGACGCCGCTGTGGTCGGACGACACGACATCGAGCGTGCCGCGCTGCACGTCGCCCCACAGCGCCTCGCTGGTCGCGGCATCGCGCGGGCTGGGGCTGCACATGAACTTCGCGCCCTCGAAGCCCGGCCGATCCATGTCGGCGGCGCCGAGCACGAAATACTGCGGGCAGGTCTCCGCCCACACCTTCAGCCCGCGCGCCTGCGCCCGCGCGATCTCCTCCGCCACCTCCGAGCACGACACGTGGAACACCTGGATCGGCTGGTCCACCATCTCGGCCAGCGCGATCGCGCGATAGGTCGCCTCGCGCTCCACCACCTTCGGGCGCGACCACGAATGGTATTTCGGCGCACTGCGCCCATCCGCCATCAGCGCCGCGGTGCGCCAGCGGATCGCCTCGTAGTTCTCGCAATGCACCGTCACCAGCGCGCCGGTCCGCCGCGCCGCCGCCAGCACGCGGATGAACTCGCGGTCGTCCAGATGCGACGGCTCATAGGTCAGGAACACCTTCAGGCTGCGCACGCCCGACGCGACCACCTCGGGAATTTCGTCGCGCACCACGGTGTCCGATGGATCGGTGATGATCTGGTGGAAGCTGTAGTCCACCATCGCCTGCTCGCCCGCCGATGATACTCGGCCAGCGTGTCGCGGATGCCGTGACCCTTGAACTGCGCGGCAAAGGTGATGACGGTGGTGGTGCCGCCGGCCAGGCACGCGGTGCTGCCGGTGACGAAGCTCTCCTCGTCCGCGCCGCCGTTGGGGCGCAACTGCTCGATATGGCAGTGCGTATCGACGCCGCCCGGCATCACGTAGAGCCCGCCGGCATCCAGCGTGTCGGTGCCTTCCAGCTTCTCGCCGATCGCGGCGATGCGGCCGTCGCGCACGCCGACATCGGCGCGGTACGTGTCGGCGGCGGTCACCACGGTGCCGCCGCGGATCACCAGGTCATAGTCGGCCATGTGCTGCCTCCGGTCAGATGCGGGAACTCGGCCGGTAGAATGGCGCATGTGCGCGCCGGATCGAAATAGTTGGCGTAGAACGCCTTCACATGCGGCAGCAGCGCCTTCGACAGCTTGCGCCGTTCCACCTCGTCGTCCGCCAGCGCCTTGCTCAGATCGTCGTGCAGCGCGCGCAGCGCACCGTCGCGATCCACCTTGGTGAAGCTGCCGTCGGCATAGATCACCTCGCCGTCGCAGATCACGGTGCGCACGCCCTGCGGTCTTGGCGCGCTGCAGCACCGCATCCAGCAGCGGCGTCTCCGCATCGAGATACGGATAGCTCACCTGCTGCCAGTCGATCAGCACCATGTCGGCGGCGCGCCCGGGCTCCAGCACGCCGAGCCGCTCGCCGAACGCCGTGGTCTTCGCGCCGCCCGAGGTCGCCATGCGGAACACCTGCGCCGGCGTCGGCACGTCGTCGTCCATGCCCGGCACGCGATGCGCGCGCAGCACCATGCGCATCTCCTGCAGCATGTCGCGATCGTCGTTGATGCCGGCCTCGTCGAGGCCGATCGCGGTGTTGATCCCCTTCGCCTCGAACACGTTCAGCGCCGCGACGCCCGAGCGCAGGCGGAAGTTGGACGAACAGTTGTGGCAGACGCAGGTGCCGGTCGCGGCCAGCCTGTCGATGTCCGCCTCGTTCAGCCACACGCCGTGGCCCAGCGTCATCTGCGGCCCGAGCAGGCCGAAGCGGTCGATATACTCCACCGCCGTGCAGTCGCCGCGCCGCCGCGCGTATTCCTTCTGGTAGGCGGTCTCCAGCAGATGCATGTGCAGCGGCACGTTGTACTTGCGCGACGTATCGGCCAGCCGTCCCAGCGCCGCATCCGAGCACCAGTGCAGATTGGCCGGCGCCAACTGGATCTTCACGCGGCTCTTGTTCTGGTGCCGCCCGTGCAGGTTCTCGAACAGCGCAATGTAGTCGTCGAGCGAGAGCTGGAACCGGTCGAACCAGCGCTGCATCGGGCCGCGCAGTTCTGCCGGCAGGCTGGCGACGAAATCCGCATCGTCCTGATACACCAGCCGGTTCTGATCGCGCACCGCGAACGAGTAGGACACCCGCATGCCGACATCCTCGTAGGCGCGGATCACCTCGTCGGCGCGTGCCTCCACCTCGCGCCAGCTTGCCCGGCATCCAGCCATGGATGTGCTGCACCGTGGTGATGCCGGAGGCGATCATCTCGAACGCCGAATACAGCGTGTCGAGATACAGGTTCAGGTTGCGCGCCACCATGCGCGTGACGAACCACAGCTCCAGCGGCATGTCCGGCGAGCCAAGCTGCACCGGCGTGAGGCCGACATGGTGGTGGCCGTTGATGAAGCCAGGCAGCAGGATTTCGTTGCCCGTGCCGATCACCGGGACGTTCGGATGCCTGCCGGCGCAGGTCGGCGAAGGTGCCGATGGCGGTGATCGTGCCGTCCTCCTGCAGCACGGCGCCGTCGGGGATTTCGTTCCAGCGTGGCGATCCAGCGCGTGCGTGATCATGGCGCGGCTGCGGATCAGTGATGCGGGCATTGGGTTCCTCCTGATGTCGTGGGCCCCTCTCCCCAACCCCCTCCCGCAAGGGGAGGGGGAGGCATGGGTATGACTACTCCCCCTCCCCTTGCGGGAGGGGGTTGGGGGGAGGTGCGATCGCGTCATTCCGCCGCCAAAGCCTCCTGCTCGGCAAACGCGCGGTCCACCTCGTCCTGCAGCAGACCGGTCAACTGCCGCCGCAGCGCCTCGGCCTCGCGGGAAAACAGATCGCGCGGACGCGGCAGCTCGATCGGCACGATCGTCTTCACCCGCCCCGGCCGCGCGGTGAACACCACCACACGATCGGCCAGCGCCACCGCCTCGTCGATATGGTGCGTCACGAACAGCACCGACGCCCCGGACCCCCGCCACACATCCAGCAGGAAGTCCTGCATCTTCGCGCGCGTCTGCACATCCAGCGCGGCGAACGGCTCGTCCATCAGCAGCACCTTCGGCCGCATCGCCAGCGCGCGCGCCACCGCGACGCGCTGCCGCATGCCGCCGGACAACTCGTCGGGGCGCTTGTCCATCGCCTCCGACAGCCCCACGCGGGCCAGCGCGCGACGCGCCACCTCCTTGCGCTCCGCCATCGCGACGCCCTTGATCGACAGCCCGAAGCTGACGTTCTGCCAGACCGACAGCCAGGGAAACAGCGAGGTCTCCTGGAAGATCAGGCTGCGCTCCGGCGACGGCGTCTCGACGCGTTCGCCGAACGACCAGATCTCGCCGCCGCTGGTCGCCTCCAGCCCGGCCATCAGATACAGCAGCGTGGACTTGCCGCAGCCGGACGGCCCCAGCAGCGCCACGAACTCGTTTGGCGCCACGTCCAGTTCGATGCCGCGCAACGCCTCATGCGCGCGCGACGTGCCCTCCGCCCAGGTCTTGCCGACCGCGCGGCAGACCATCGCATCCTTCGACGAGAACGGGCGCACGACTTGGCAGTCACTAAGGGTTCACCGCAGAGGCGCAGTGGCGCTGAGTAAAATGATAATGCGCTTCGCGCGAAGCGCATGGTTGTCCTTCTCCGCGACTCTGCGCCTCTGCGGTGAAATCCTTTCTAAATGCCACTCAGCACCTCCCGCGGCACCCAGTAGAGCAACCGCCGCTGCACCTGGCGCAGCAGGAAATCGAAGCGTGAATCCAAGCACGCCGATCAGCCCGATGGTGAAGAACACCAGCGACGGATTGAACGTGTTGCGCGCCAGCATGATCACCTGGCCCAACCCGTACCCAACGCCGGTCGCCTCGGCGATCAGCACCACCATCCAGGCGCCGAACAGGTTCATCCGCAGCACCATGAACAGGCCCGGCAGGATCGCCGGAATCACCACCCGGGAATAGATCTGCCGCTTGGTCGCCCCCATCGTGCGCGCCACATTGATCAGGTTCCGGTTCACCCCGTCGATCTGCGTGATCGTCGCCAGCACCATGTGGAAGAACAGTGCCACCACCACCATGAACACCGCCGGCCCGTTGCCGATCCCGAACAGGAAGATCGCCACCGGCAGCCACGCGATCGGCGACACCGGCGCCAGCAAGGTAATGGTCGGCAATGTCAGCCGCTCAAACAGCCGGAAATAACGGATCGCCACACCCGTTGTGATTGCCAGCGTGAACGCGATGACCAGCCCCGTCAGCACGCGCCCGGTGGACGACAGCACCGTGTAGAGCACCGCCATCGCCGGGCTCGGCCCCGTCCCCCCGCCGGCGCCGATCTGCCAGCGGTTCACCGTGTTGAAGAACTTCGCCTGCTCGACGATGTTGCCGATGAAGACATGCGGCGGCGGCAGCAGCTTCGGGTCCGACCACCCCATCGCCCAGCACAGTTCCCACAGCCCGGCGAACAGCCCGATCGACAGCGCGCCCCACAGCAGACGCGGCGCCGCATCCGCGACCGCCGCGCGCAGCCGTCCCAGCGGCAGCGGCGGCAGCGTCGCGTCAGGCAGCCGATTTGTACTTGAGCTTGCCATACAGGTCCTGGTTCTCGGCGATCACCTGCTCGAGCAGCGACCAGTCGATCGCGTCGCGGCCGGGCTTCTTCTTGATGTAGCCCATCTCGACAATCAACTCGACGCGGTCGAGGATGAACTGCGTCTGGTTGCGCGCATCCACCACCGACGGCTGCTTGGTCATCGCGATCCGCGCATTCTCCATCGACGTCTTGTAGTATGGACCGACCAGGATCTTCAGCGTCTCCTCCGGCTGGGTCTCGGCCATGTACTGCGCCTTCATCATGCCCTTGATCAGCGATTTCAGCGCGGCGGAGTTTTGCTGGATCAGGTCGGCGCGCACCGCCAGCACGCAGTCGGTGTAGCCGGGTCCGTAGATGTCGATGCCGTCCGACAGCATCACGCTGCCCTTCACGTCGTTCAGCAGCGCGGTGCCGTACGGCTCGATGGTGCAGATCAGGTCGAGCGCGCCGGCCTTGAACGCCTCCACCGCCTCGGGCGTGTTGCCCATGTAGCGGACGTTGATGTCCTTGAAGTCCACGCCGTGCTTCTTCATCCAGTCGAACGGCAGCACCTCGAGCGTGTCCATCTGGAAGGTGCCGAGCGTCTTGCCCTTCAGCTTGTCCGGCGTATCCAGCCCGGGCTGCGCCACCAGGATGCACCCCTGGATGCCGCCGCCGGCGATGATCTTCACGGGCGCGCCGGCATCGAACAGCGCGACGAAGCTGGTGTAGGGGATCAGCCCCGCGTCCACCTGGCCGGCGCCGAGGAACGTGACCTGCTCGGCGAAGGTGGGCGTGATGACGAAGTCGAGCATCACGCCATCGTCCTTGGCCGTCTGCAGCGCGTTCGCCAGGAAGTAGTTCAGGTTGCAGAAGCCCGAGCCGTGCGTCGATTTGATATGCGCATCGGCCGCGTGCGCACTGCCCATCATGCCGGGACCGACGGCGAGCGTGAGTGTGCTTGCGGCGGTGGCGCGCAGGAAGTTCCTCCGGCCAAATTGCATCGCGCGCAGTTGGGACAGGTTGATCCCGGTGTGTTCACACATGACGATGCTCCTGTGCGATGCGCGCTGGCCCTGCGCCAGGCGCCGCGGTGATGGGTGAGAAGCCCTAGCCATGCGAGAAGTCATGCCAGCGCGCAATGCCTGGCGTGTGCGCGTCGCTGCCGCGCGACTTCCCAGCAGCGCGGATTTGCTGGGCAGGATGCCCATTCGGTAATCAGCTCCGCCGGCTGGCGAAATCCCCAGCGGACGGGCAGCATGGCCGTGTGACGCAACCCGACCGGACCATTTGATGCGGCTGTCCCACCGAACCATCCGTCCCCAGGGCCGCACGATCAGCTTCCGGTTCGATGACCGCCCGATCCCCGCATTGGAGGGCGAGACGATCGCCGCCGCGCTGTCGGCCGCGGGCATCGTCGCGTTCCGCCGGACCGGGAGCGGCGCGCCGCGCGGCCTGCATTGTGGCATGGGCGCGTGCTTCGATTGCGTGGTGACGGTAGATGGCCGCATCGGCCAGCGCGCCTGCATGACCCGGGTGGCCGATGGCATGGTGGTCACAGGCGAGGCGACGCTGCCGCTGGCCCCGCTCGGCGTCGAACCCACGGGCGCGCAGGCGGAGGAACGAGCATGCGACGTGCTCGTGGTCGGCGCGGGGCCGGCCGGGTTGTCGGCGGCGATCGCGGCGGCGGAGGCCGGAGCGGCGGTCGTCGTGCTGGACGAGCGCAGCGCCACCGGCGGACAGTACGCCAAGCCGCTGGCCGACAGCCACGCCGATGCCGCGCCGGATGCGCAGTTCCGCCTGGGAACGCAGCTTCGCGAGCGTGCGCTGGCAGCCGGCGTTCGGATCGAGACCGAGACCACGGTCTGGGGCGCCTTCGCGGCGGACGAGATCGCGGCCCTGGTGGGCGGACATGCGGTGACGTTCCGGCCGCGACGTCTGGTGCTGGCGCCCGGCGCACACGAACGTCCGGTGCCGCTGCCCGGCTGGACCCTGCCCGGCGTCATGACCACCGGGGCGCTGCAGACGCTGGTGCGGGCGCAGCGCGTGTGTCCGGGCGAGCGGGTGCTGATCGCCGGCAGCGGTCCGCTCAACCTGCAGCTTGCCTGCGAACTGCTGGCGGGCGGCGTCAAACCGCTGGCCGTCGTGGAGGTCCGCGCATCGGCCCGGCCTGGCGGCATGGCGCGAGGCCTGGACGATGGCGCGGACCGCCCCCGACCTGGTGCGCGAGGGGATCGGCATGCTGGCGACGCTGAAGCGCGCCGGCGTTCCGGTGTTGTGGTCGGCGCAGGTGACGGAACTGCACGGCGAGGAGCGCGTACGGTCGGCACAGGTTGCGGGCAGGACGTTCGAGCGCAGCTACGATGTCGATGTCGTGGCGCTGAACCTGGGGTTTCAGCCGGAGACCGGCTTGGCGCGCGCACTCGGCGTGCCGCAGCGCTTCGTCGATGTCGGGCTCGGGTATCTGGCGAGCGAGACGGACGAGGACGGCCGCACGTCGGTCGGGGGCGTGTTCGCCGTCGGCGATGGTGCCGCGCTGGGCGGGGCGCGCGTGGCGATGGCGCGTGGGCGGTTAGCCGGGCTGGCCGCGGCGCGGGACCTCGGCCAGTCGGCACCGGACGAACCTGCCACGCGCACGGCACTCGCGCGGGCGCTCGCGTTCCAGGACGCGTTGTGGCGGCTGTTTCGCCCGATCCGCCTGCGGCCGGACACCCTGACCGACGCGACGATCGTCTGCCGCTGCGAGGAGGTCACTGCCGGAAGGCTGCGCCAGGAACTGGCCGGCGGCCTAGCGTCGCTGGCGGCGCTCAAGAAGGCGACGCGTGCCGGCATGGGCCGCTGCCAGGGGCGCTTCTGCGCCGCCACCATCGCCCGCCTGTGTCCCGATGCGCCGGACGACTTCGCGTTCGCTGCCCCGCGCGCGCCGCTGCGCCCGGTGCCCGCCGCGCCGCTGATGTTCGAGGCGCCCGAGTTCGAGGCGCCCCTGCTGACTGCGCCGAACCCGCCGGCGCGCCTGCATCCGCTGCCTGAGCTTCCGGCAGAGACGCGCCACGCCGATGTGCTGGTGATCGGCGGCGGCCTGGCCGGGCTGTGCACCGCGTATTACCTCGCGAGCGACGGCGCGGACGTGCTGCTGGCGGAGCGCGACGAAGCCGGCATGGCGGCGAGCTCGGCGAACGCCGGCAGCCTGCATGTGCAGTTGCTGCCCTATGATTTCGACGACGACACGCCGCAGGATGGCGGCCCCGCGGCGCACACGCTGCCGCTGGCCCCGCGCAGCATCTCGCTCTGGCAGCAGATCGCCGCCGAGGCCGGCGAGGACCTCGGCATCCGCACCGAGGGCGGCCTGATGCTGGCCGACAGCCCCGCGGACATGGACTGGCTGCGGCGCAAGTCCGCGATGGAGCGCCGCTGGGGGATCGAGAGCCACGTGCTCGGCGCCAACGAACTGCGCGACCTGGCGCCCGCGTTGGCCGAAACGATGGTGGGCGCCGATTTCGTTCCGGCCGAGGGCTATGGCGACCCGCTGCGCGGCACGATGGCGGTGCTGAAGCTCGCGCAGCGCCACGGTGCGCGCGTGCTGCGCGGCGCCGAGGTGCAGGCGATCGAGCGCGATGGCGCCGCGTGGCGGGTGACGACGAACAAGGGCGTGATCACGGCCGGCAGGGTGGTGAATGCGACGGGCCCATGGGCGGCGCGCATCGGCCGCATGGTGGGGCTCGACTTGCCGGTCACCGGCACGGTGCAGCAGGTCATCGTGACCGAGCCGGCGCCGCCGCTGACGCGGCATCTGGTCGCGCTGGCGCACCGGCATCTGTCGCTGAAGCAGCAGGCGAGCGGCGGCTTCCTGGTCGGCGGCGGCTGGTTCGGCGGCTTCGATCCGGCGAGCGGCCGGACGCACAATCTGCGCCGCAATATCGAGGGCAACCTGTCGGTCTGCGCGCGCGCCTTGCCGGTGCTGCGGAGCCTCAGCATCGTCCGCTCGTGGACGGGGATAAACCCGGCGATCGATCGCGCGCCGATCCTGGGCGAGGCGCCGGGGCTGGCGGGGTTCTTCAACGCCGTATCTGCAAACGGCTATACGCTCGGGCCGGTGGTCGGGCGGATCACGGCGGATGCGATCCTGCACGGCGAGACGATCGATCCGCACTACCGGCTGGGGCGGTTCGGCTGACGGCGCGAGCACAAAGCATCGCCAATGCTCGCTCAATAGTGCAAGCTGCCCAGGAGGAGATTGCGCATGACCCGGCTGCTCGACCGCATTGCCATTGATCCGCTGGTCTGCGGGGGAAGGCCATGCATAAAGGGCACGCGCATCTGGGTGTCGCTGATCCTCGACTTTCTCGCGGATGGCCTGCCCGAGAGCGAACTTCTGTCCGAGTATCCGCAGCTGACGCATGAGGACGTGTTGGCTGCAATTGCCTATGGCGCCGAGATGACGCGAGAACGTATCGTTCCTGTGCCGCTCACCGAGCCGGCGTGAAGTTCAAGCTCGACGAAAATCTCGGTCGTCGCGGCCTCGAGATCATCAGGGCTGCAGGCCATGATGCAACGACCGTGCGTGATCAGGGCCTTTCTGGAGCCACTGATTACGCCCTGTTTGCCGCATGCGTGCAGGAAGGACGTGCGCTGGTCACGCTTGACCGTGACTTCGGCCAGGTTCTCCGATTTCCGCCGGAGTTGGGTCCTGGTGTCGCAATCCTGGAGCCTGGCACACCGATCACGCCAAACGGTATGTTGGATCGGCCGCGCGAGATGTTGGCGGCTCTCACGGCCCACAGTCTCACTGGATCGCTGTGGGTCGTCGAACCTGGCCGCGTGCGCATTCACCTGAAGCGGGGTGCGGATTGATGATAGCTCGTTGGTTGGTGACTATCGATTGGCATCGACCCGGCTATGACATGGTATCAAAGCAAGGCTTCCAGGAACGCTCCGACCGCCTCGATGAACCCCTTGGTGTTCTGCCCATGCACGTTGTGCCCGCAATCCGGCACCGTCACCTGCGTCCCCTGCGGCAGCGCATCGCGAAACCGCTCCGCCGCATCCGCCGTCAGGATGCGCGAGTTCGCCCCGCGCACCAGCAGCACCGGCAGATCGAACGCACGCGCATCGGCCAGCGTGATGTTCTCCTGCGGCCCGCTGCCGCGAACCAGCCCGAGCCGCCGCGGATTTGAATCGCACTTGCTGACGAACTTGCCGTCCGCTCGCTGCAGCATGTTGTATTTGACCGTGCGCTCGATGTGCTCGCGCGAGCGGTACGGATCGTACTGCTGCACGTTCCGCACGAAATGCTCCAGATCGTCGAACTCCTCGTTGTCGCGCACGAAGCCGGCAATCACCTGGCGTCCGCGGTCCGACACCTCCGGACCGACATCCACGATCACCAGCGCACGCAGCAGCGCCTGCTCGCGCCGCGTCAGCAGCAACGCGTTGCGCCCGCCCATCGAATGGCCCATCAGCACCGGCCGCTCCAGCCCAAGCGCGCCGATGAACGCCTCGGCATCCAGCGACATCTCGTGGTTGGAATACGTCACGTCACGCGCCCATTCGGTGTCGCCATGGCCGCGCTGATCCAGCGCCAGCACCCGATAGCGGCGCGCCAGATGCAGGCTGACCAGGTCCCAGGAATGCGCCGACTGATGGCCGCCGTGCAGCAGCACGATGGGCGGGGCATCCGGCGCGCCCCATTCCAGGAAATGGAACCGCAACTGGCGCAGCACGATGTTGCGCGACCAGTACGGCACCTCCGGCGCATGCGGAATGCCGAGGTCGGCCGCACTGGCGAGCAACAGGCGGAACTCTTCCGTCCGTGTCATGTCGAGCGGTTCGGAGGTATCGGCGAAGCGGTTCAAATACATCTTGCGTCTCGTGCTGCCCGCGCCACGTTCGGCCAATGCCGCTCACATGGCAACCGGTGCAACCCCGAACAGCCACGGATGCAGATACAGCACCAGGGCCCATGCGACGACCGCGATCAGCAGTGTCAGCCAGCCGATCTCGCGCGGCACAAGGCGGTTACGCCCCTGCGCGATCGCCGCGAACGGCACGATCGAGGTGGCAGCCGACAGCGCCTGCCACGTGGCGGGATTGCGCCGCGCCAGCTTGCGGTCGATCGATGGCATGCCTGCCAGCGCGGTCACCAGAAACGTCCCGAAGAACACGATCGCCGCGGTGTCGCCGCTGCCGATAATGTGCACGGCGGCCCAGATCGCGAACGACCACAGCATCGGGTGGCGCGTGATCCTCTGGATGCCGCGCGGCGGCCGCGTGACCGCTCCCTGTGGGCCGACCATCGTCGGGTTAGGCGTGCTGACCGAGGCGACGAACAGCAGGAACGCCACCAGCATCGCCGCTGCCAGCACCCAGCGCAGCCAGTCCGGCGCGTACCGTAGTGGCTCGGTCGACGAACGCCGCCACGCTGCGATGAGCAGGGCGATCATGGCGATCGACGCGATCGAGAACAGGCCGCGGAACCGGTTCTCGCCGATGCGCTGCACCAGCACTTCCCGGACACGCGTGCCGGCAATGCCGATATGCACGCCGAGCCACACCAGGGCAGCGAAGATGAGCAGTCTCACCGGCCACTCTCAGTACCAGTGATCAGCGCCCGCTCCGTCAGCCGACCGCAACTTGAAAAATACGCATGTAGTTGCCGCCGACGATCTTGCCGGTTTCTTCGGACGTGAAGCCGCTGCGCAACATCGCCGCGACGAGCTGCACCCATTGCGCATAGTCCTGCAGACTGCCAGGCGAAATCTGCTGGTCGGTGCCGATGCAGACATGATCAACGCCGACGACATCGACCATCTCCTTTATCCCTTCGACATACTTGTCCAGGCTCGGGAAGAAGTGCCAGATGCCGATGGAGCCGCCGGTCTCCGCGATGATCCGCGCATGGTCGGGGCTGATCTGGCGCCCCTTCAGCGGCGTGGGACCCATCGCGCGCGAATTGGCGATCGCGGTGTGCGACAGCAGCAGAGGTTTCGTGGCGACCTTGGCTGCCTGCTTCACCGTGTCCTCGGTGGCGTGCGCGACATCGCAGACGACCCCAAGCCGGTGACACGCCTGGATCGCCTCGGCGCCGAATGGGGTGAGGCCGTTGTGAGTTACCGCACCAAGCTGGAAATCGCCGATGTCGTTCGGCGTGAAGTGCACAAGCTGAGCGTGCCGGACGCCGCGCTGGTGCGCCTCCGCGAGCCGTTCGAACCTCCCCTCCAGGAAGTCGAACCCTTCGATGTCCATGACGATGACCGGCTGGCCGGCAGCATGCGCCGCAGCGATGTCGCTCGCGGTCAGCGCGCGGCGCAGGCCGTGGTCCGCCACCATCGCATCGATCCAGGCGAGGCGGTCGAGGTGGTACTGATAGAGCTCACCCGGGGCAGGTGCGCGCAGCGCGCCGGGGACGCCCGCCGGCGTCCTTCCGAGAAGCGGAGCGTCCGGCACGTCGGCGAGGCAGGCGACCGCAAGCGATCCCGCCCGCATGCCCGTCGCAAGGTCGTTGTTGGGCGGTGCCTTCGAGATAATGCCGGTCGTCCCGCCATGCGTGTGGACATCGACGGAAACGGACTTCCGCAGAACGTCGAGCGCGGCCGACGTGGTCGCTGCCGTTTGCGCGGCGGCCGTCGAGCCACGCGGTGCGATGCCGCCCGCGAGCATCGCGCTGACCGACGCCACGATCGTGCCCCATATCCATTGCCGGCGAGTCACCGCGTGACAGCAACCACAGCAATTCATGTCGCTTCCCCCGAGGCTTCCCCCGAGGCTTCCCCCGAGGCGTCCATTGTCTCTTTGTCTTCAGGAGCACGGCAATTCACGTCGGCCGATCTTCGGCGCCGGCCGGTGCTCGGTCAATCGGGATGCCAGGAAGGCTGCGACGGCTTCCGACGGTTTGTCGATGCGCGCGGCCGCGTGCATAGATGACGGCTCAAGCGCATCCTCGCTGAGACAAGAGACAGGAAGAGCAGATGCAGTACACCCCACCGCCGCACATCACGCAGCACTGGCAGCTCAGCAAGCCGTCGGCGACCGGCAGGCGCGGCATGGTGGTGTCGCAGGCGAAGGGCGCCGCGGAGGCGGGCGTTGCCGTGCTGGACGCCGGGGGCAATGCGATCGACGCGGCGGTGGCGACCGCGCTCGCGCTTGCCTCGCACGAGCCGTGGAACTCCGGCCTCGGCGGCATCGGCTTTGCCCTGGTGCACCGCGCCGGCCAGTCCCGTGCCGATGTGGTGGATTTCGGCCCGCGCGCGCCGGCAGCGACGGACCCCGCGCGCTACCGGCTGACCGGGCGCATGACGACGGACCTGTTCGCCTGGCCGGAGGTCGAGGGCGACATCAACATCCACGGCCCGCTGTCCG
>CAWCDM010000041.1:0-13718 GCA_963794185.1 uncultured Alphaproteobacteria bacterium
CCTTTTTCAAGCTGACGGCACCGTCACCCCCGCAGCGTCGGGTCGCATGCGCAGCAGGAAGCCGATCGTGGCAGCAATGGTGCATGCCAGCACCACCAACGTCGCCAGGAACGCCCACCGATCGCCATGCACGGCCTGCACGGCGAAATACACCGCACCTGCAAGCACGACCCCCGTGCCGTTCGCAATCTGTTGCGTGGTGGTGAGTATGCCCGAGCGGGACCCCGCATGGGCACGGCGGACATTGGTCAGCACCGCACTGAACAGCGGGGCCAGCACCATCCCCTGGCCATAGCCGAACAGAGCCAGAGGCAGCATCAGCGTCGCCATCGTTGGATGCGTGACCGCGTCGACCAGCAGAGCAGTGCCTGCGAGTCCGACGGTCTGCACGATGCATCCCTCGGCCAGCGCCGTCACGCCGCGCTGCTGCAGCCGACCCGCAGCCAATCGCGAACCGGCGACGAAGGCGAAGGCCAGCGGCATCACCGTCAGCGCAGCGTCGAACGGCGAGAACCCAAGGCCGTTCTGCATGAACAGCGTCAGCACGAAATAGAACGACAGATTGCCCAGAAAGAAGCAGAACGTCGCGCACGTGCCGGTGATAAACACGTGGTCTCCGAACAGCCCGAGGTCGATCAGCGGCATGCCGCCGCGCTTCTCCACCGCGCGTTGCAACCGCAGGAACCCGGCCAGCACCGCCACCCCGGCCATCATCGTCAGCCAAACCCACCACGGCCAACCAAGTTCGCGCCCGAACATCAACGGCGTGATCAGGCCAAGCAGCCCAATGAACAGCACCGCGGCGCCTGCGAGATCAAGCCGCGTTTCGGTATCGCGCGGCATCGCCGGCATCAGCCATGCGGCGGCGAGCACGATCGCCAGACCGACCGGCACGTTGACGCAGAAGATGCTGCGCCAGCCGAGGCCGGCGAGGTTTAGTGTCACGAGCCAGCCGCCGAGCATGAAGCCGACCGCGGCGCCCAAGCCGATGGTGACGCCGAACACAGCGAAAGCGCGGAACCGTCCGGCGTCGGGGAATAGCGTGTGGATGGTGGCGAGCACCTGCGGCACCATCATTGCCGCGGCGCCCCCTTGCGCCGCGCGGGCCAAGATCAGCATCGGCGCAGACCCCGACAGTCCACACCACAAGGACGCTACGGTGAAGCCGATGACGCCCGCGAGGAAGACCCGCTTGCGGCCGATGATGTCGCCCATTCGGCCGCCGGTTATCACCAATGCGGCGTAAGCGATTTGATAGACGGCGACGACACCCTGAATCTCGGCTGCGTCCGTGTGCAGGTCGGCGCGGATCGACGGCACCGCGACATTGACGATGAAGGCGTCGACCACGGCAAGGAACTGTGCCGCGGCCACACTCGCCAGTGCCCACCAGCGACGGGCGGGCACGACAGCGGATTGCAGGGATGTTGCCATTTGGGAACCTCATTTGTTTGCGGTTCCCATGGTGGCGTTCCGTCGAACGCAGATCGATTACGCGCGGGGTAATGCCGATTGGATCGTCAAGGCTGGTGCGGAACTCTCCCCCTCCCACAAGGGGAGGGGGAGGACTATTCTCCGGCGTCACGGTCATAAACCGGAAGCCAGTGTCAGCCGCTACTTCGCCAGCATGTCCCGCAGGCCGCGCAATGCCAGATAGTATCCGGCGATCCCGAAGCCGGTAACCATGCCCTGGCTCACCGTGGCGGTGTCGGAGACCGGGCCGCGCCGCACCGGGTTCGAAATGTGCAGTTCGATGGTCGGAAACTTCACCTGCGAGATCGCCGCGACCAGCGCCGGATAGCCGCGCGAAATCCCGCCGGGTTGAACAGCGCCGCGTCGAAGCCGCGATTGTTCGCCTCATACAGCTTGTTCACGACCTCGCCTTCGATGTTCGAGTGAAAGACCTCGACATCGACCCCGAGTTCGGCGGCGTAGCCGCGGATGCGCTCGTCGTACTGCGGCAGCGTCATCGGGCCGAAAATCTCGGTCTGCACCTTGCCGCGCATGTTCATGCCCGCGCCGTGGATGATCAGGATCTTCGCCATGATGATGTCCTCCCGTCGTTTCAGGCGATGCGGAACTTCGCCAGCGATTCGTAGTTCGGATCGGCGCCGATGCCCGGAACGTCAGGGGGGCTTACCGTCCCGTCGTCGTTCAGCCGCAGGGTGTGGCGGTACACCCGCCCCCACATCGGATCGACCGTGTCGCGGTAGAATTCCAGAATCAGTCCGTTGGAGATCGCCGCAACCAGATGCACGTGAATGTCCTGCGAGCCGTGCGGCGCGATGTCCAGATCATTGGCTTGCGCCAGCGCCGCGACCTTCATGAACTCGGTGACGCCGCCCAGCACCTTCGCATCCGCATTCAGGATCGCCGCGCAATCGTTGCGGATCAGGTCGCGAAAACCATAGCGGGTGTATTCGTTCTCGCCGGTCGCGATCGGGATGCTGGTCGCCTGCGCCAGCTTGCGGTGGCCGTCGTAGTCATCTGGCGCCACGGGCTCCTCGAACCAGAAGATGTCGTATTCCTCGATGCGTTTGGCGATCTGGATCGCTTCGTAATAGCGATACGCGCAGTTGGCATCGACCATTAGCTTGATATCCGGACCGACCGCCTCGCGCGCGACGCGAACCCGCGCCACATCCTCCGCGATCGGCACAGCGCCAATCTTCATCTTCACCGCCTTGGCGCCCATGCGCACATTGTCTTCCATCTCGCGCGCAAGCTCGGCAAAGCCCTTGCCCTCCTCGTAGTAGCCGCCGGCGATATAGGTCGGCACCCGATCGCGGAAGCCACCGAGCATCTTATAGAGCGGCAGGTTGGCGAACTTGGCGCGGATGTCCCACAGCCCGATGTCGATCGCGGAAATCGCGCGCGTGGTGAGACCCCGGCGGCCGATCAGCTTCGGTTCCCACATCTTCTGCCAAAGCCGCTCGACATCGATCGGATCCTCGCCGATCAGCATCGGCGTCAGGCGCGCGATGGTGGCGCGCTCGATCTCACCTCCGCCGCCCAGCCCGATGCCGGTGATGCCCTCGGTGGTCTCGATCTCCACCACGGCGAACGTCACATGCGTGTAGGTATGCTTGCCGTTCGCGATCGGCTTGTGGCGTGGCCAGCGGAATTCCTTAGTGGTGATGCCGGTGATCTTCATGGCGCGGCCTCCTCTCGCCGGTCGCGCCATTCAACGCGCTCAGTCCGGGACGTGCAAGCGCACCGACACCGGGCAGTGATCCGACAGACGTTCCTTCCAGACATCGCCCGTCTCGCGGTAGGTGAGCACGCGCAGCGTGTCGGGCTGCAGCCACGCGCGCGCCGCGCCGCCGAGCAGGATGTGATCGATGAAGGCTTCACCGCCCCAGCACGGGCTTGCACGGCCTTCGGTTGCGCGCGTCAGGGGCGCGGTCTTGCGCAGCGCAGCCAGGAACTGGTCGCGCCCGTCCATATGCCGATTGAAGTCACCGAGTATCGCGAACGGCACGCCTTCGGCACTGCGCGCGGCGATCCAGTCCTGCAGTGGGGAAATCTGCTTGCCCAACTCCGCGCACGTACGGTGTGTCGTGCGGCTCAGGCGCTCGTCGAAGCATCCCGTCTTCAGATGGACCGCCAGCACACGCAACGAACCCTGTCCCAGATCCAGCGTGATGTCCGCACCGCTGCGCAACTGATGCCCGGGATCGACATTCAAATCGGTGACGTCGGGATTGACGCTGTAGTGGATGCCGCGCCTGACCACCAGGCCGACACGCTGGACCACATGATCGCGGGTCATATGGACCGAGTAACGTTCGGGTGGAAAGACGAGGGCGGCCACCGCCGGACCGTCCACCTCCTGAATCGCGATCACGTCCGCGTCGAGGTCGGCGGCATAGCGGCGCAGGAGATCGAAGTCTTCCGGCCTCTTCGGATGCGCATCGGCGGGCAGTCGCGTATCCCCCGCGCCACGATCGGTCAGCCATTCGAGATTCCAGGTGGCGAGCTTCAGATCGGCGGCAAAGGCGTGTGCCGATACAAGAAGTTTAAGCAGCAACACCAGAGCAGAGCGTTTCATCAACATCACAGCAGCACCGGCGTGGCGTCTGCCACAATCTCAGGCACCGATACATTGTCGAGCGACTGAGCGCCGCAGTCGCGGAAAAAGCGCGCAATTGCATCGAATGTTGCCGGGTCGCGGGTGACGTCCGCCGCATCGCCTTCAGGAACCCAGATCACCGTTTCGTACCGCGCACGGGTCAGTAGCACACGATATGTGTTGATCTGAAAGGCGATCGCCGCCTCGCCGCGCGGTTCCTGCCAACGCGTGCCGGCAAGGCTGCGTGCGATCCATTCGATCCGTCCGTCGCGGCGGATCAGGTCGTTGCCCCAGCATAGACCGACATGATCAAGTTCCAGTCCCTGACAGGCAAATTGCGTGGCCGGCAGCTCCAGGGCGTCGGAGGCGCGCACGTCCGGCCAGCGGCGCAGGAACCAGTTGGCGATTGCCGTCGCATCGAGGTGGGGAAAATTCGGCCAGATCCCATCCGCCACCAACCGTCGTGCCCCGGCACTGCATATCAAGCCGGCGCGGCGCGTCCCTCGCGCAAGTCGGCGGAGTGCATTGCGCGCCGCCGGAAGCGAGCGCGTCAACAGAAAGGGAACGCCGCCGGCGTCATGGGCAATGGCAACCGCCAGCCCGGAATCACCTGACAGCACCGCATCAACCCAGGGAGCGGCAGCACTGGACCGGATCGAGCGGACCGGCACGTTCAGATGCAGCGCCGCGTCGATCTGCATCCCGTCCGGCGCACCATCGAACAAACGTTGGCGTGGATCGCCTGCCCCCAGCACACCTTCAGGTGCACGCACGCGCCAATCCGGGCGAGCGGCGAGCGCCTCACCCCACGCGGCCAGCCCCGCTTCGCCGGTATTGATCTCCTGCCCGGTGCCGACCAGTGCCACGATCACCGCCCAGGCGTCATGGCGCCGCATGATATCGAGAAACAGGGCGGCCTCGCTTTGCGCATGGCCGAACCTGCGCCGGCCGAACTCGGCATCCCACGCACGCTGCGCCTCATCGAACACCACGACATGCTCATGCGGCGGCTCCGCACGCGGCAGGTTGTCGCGGAGGAAGCCGATCAACGGCTGGATCGCCGCCTCCGTCTCCTGACGCGCGACCCGGAGGCTGCGCCCCTGTTCGTGCGCATCGCGGGCCAGCGCTTCGCGCATCACGTGCACCAGCGGCAGATTGCCGGTCAGGAACGCGGCATCGGTCGTCGCGCCGAACACCGCGTTCAGACCACACAGCGTCTTCCCGGCGCCGGGTATGCCGGTGACGAACAGCACCTCATGCCGTGCGGCTGAGCGAGCCGCATCGATGGTGTGGAGGATGGCGGCCGTGGTCTGACCGAGATTGCCGACGTCGGCGCGCGCTGCCGCGATGTCTCCGACCCCATGACGGTTGTACAGCATGGTCGCTGCCTCGACGATCGTCGGCACCGGCCGATAAGGCGCATCTTCCCAGGTCCGAGCATCGAGCGGCCGTACCGGCACGGGGGCGTGCGCGGTTATGTCCTGCAGCAGTGATCGCAGCGTGGCTGCGGCTGCGATGAACACCGGAGTGACGCCGTGCCAGAGCAACGGCCACTGAACCGCAGGCGGTCTTGCCTGCGTCGCGATTAGAATCGGCACGATGGGATGCGCACGGCTTTCCGCATGGAAGTCGAACAGGTCGAGTGCGTAGTCCTCGGTCTGCTGACGATCGAGCGTGGTGATCGCCATTGCACCGACCTTGAATTCCAGCACCAGGACGGCACCCCCAATGAGTATAACGGTGTCGATGCGCCGTCCCAGACGGAGCAGCGGATATTCGAACAGGACGCGCCAGGTGCCGGGCAGGTCGCGCAATGCCGTCCGCAACAGAACGATCTGCTGCCGCCAGGCGTGGAGCTGCGTGTCGCGGTTCAAATGATGCGTTTCGACCAGCCGCACAGCGAGGCGCCGCACGATCGCCTCGGGCTCGCTCGCCAGCAGCTCAGCCGCGTTGCCCGACCACCATGCCTGCACCCACCGATCCTCGCGACCAGCCCGGGGCCAAGCGTAGCACGGCAGCCTTGCCACTGCCGACAAACCCGGTGACGATGGCGGCTGGAATCAGATTGCGAGGCGGCGATGGACGGCATGCAGGACGCCCACCTGGTCACCGATGCTGCGGCGTTGCGGGCGCTGTATGGGGAACCCTCGGAGGGCGCGATTGCCAAGGAGGTCGATCATGTGCATCCGCATTATCGCGCGATGATCGAGGCCTCGCCATTCATGGTGATGGCGACCAGTGGTCCGGATGGTCTGGATGTCTCGCCGCGCGGCGACCCGCCTGGTTTCGTGGTCGTGGAAGACGAGAAGACGCTGCTGATTCCCGACCGGCGCGGCAACAACCGCACGGACAGCCTCGGCAATCTGATCGCCGATCCGCGCATCGCGCTGCTGTTCCTGATCCCTGGTGTGGGTGAGACGCTGCGGGTGAACGGCCGAGCCGAGATCTCCGTCGATCCCGACCTGCTCGCGCGCTTTCCCGCACAGGGCAAGTTGCCGCGTTCGGTGATCGTGGTGCATGTCGAGCGCGTGTATTTCCAGTGCCCGAAGGCGCTGGTGCGGTCGGATCTGTGGAACCCGGCGAAGCACATCGAACGGCGCAGCCTGCCGAGCAGCGGCACCATTCTCGCGGACATCACGCGCGGCCGGGTCGGCGGGGCGGAGTATGATGCGGCGTATCCGGAACGGTTGAAGGCGACGATCTACTGAGCGGCACACCCCTCCGCCCAGCCCCCAACCGCTGGGGGAGGGGAAGGACTTGCGATATCATTCGCCGATGCTCAGCAGGGCGCCGCGCAGCCTGGCCTGGCGGAACTGCCAGGCGAACAGCAATGCCGCCCCTGCCAGCCAGACCGCGTTGAGCGCGAACGCCGCGAACAGATGGTCCCACCGGACCACCCCATCCAGCATCACCCCACGCATGCCCTCGAACACGTGCGCCGACGGCAGCGCTAGCGCCACCGGCTGCAGCGCCCGGGGCAGCACGGCGACCGGATAGAACACCGCCGAGAACGGCGTCAGGCCGAACAGCACCGACCAGGCCAGCGCCTCCGCTCCGGCGCCGTGGCGCAGGATCAGCGAGACCACCCCCAGCGCCACGGCCCAGCCCATGATCATGAGGTTCATGAAGAACAGCACCACGACCGGACCGAGTGCGAACAGGTTGAAGGCGTACAGCAGCCAGGCGACGCCGATCGCCGGCAGCACGCCCCCCAGCATGCGGATCAGCGACATCAGGACCAGCGCGGTCACGAGCTCCCAGGGCTGCACCGGGCTGACGAAGATATGACCCAGGTTGCGCGACCACATTTCCTCCATGAAGCTGATCGCGACGCCCATCTGGCTGCGCAGCGCCACTTCCCATAACAGCACGCCGCCCAGCAGCGTCGCGCCCGCGACGGCGGCGGTGCTGCCCATCCGAGAGGCCAGGAAACTGGCGGTGAAACCCCAGATGCACATCTGCAGCACCGGCCAGTAGGCGAGTTCCAGCAGGCGAGGCCACGAGCGGCGGTAAAGCGCGAGGTGGCGGTACATCAGGCCCCAGACGCGGCGACCCGAGGCGTGAGTTCATAGGGGGGCTCCGGCATGCGCGCGGCCACGGTTGCGGGCGATGTCCAGGAACACCTCCTCCATGTCCTCGCGGCCATAGCGGTCCAGCAGCTCCTGCGGGCTGCCGCGATCGACGATTTTCCCCCGCTTCAGCATCAGCACATACGAACACAGCCGCTCGACCTCGGCCATGTTGTGCGAGGCGAGCAGGATCGTGCAGCCGCTCTCGTCCCGGTAGCGCTCCAGCCAGCTGCGCACCCAGTCCCCGGTGTCCGGATCGAGACTCGCCGTGGGCTCGTCGAGCAGCAGCAGCTCGGGCCGGTTGATCAGCGCCTTGGCGAGCGCGACCCGCGTCTTCTGCCCCGCCGACAGCTTGCCGGCCGGTTGGTCGAGCAGTTCGACCAGATCCAGCTCCCTGGCGAGGTCGGCGATACGGCGCTCCAGACCGGCAACGTTGTAGAGATGGCCATAAACGCGAAGATTCTCCGCCACCGACAGGCGCTGCGGCAAGGCGACGTAGGGCGAGGAGAAATTCATCCGCGCAAGTGCGGCAAACCGGTTGCGCGCCATGTCGTGACCGAGCACCTCGATCGTGCCGGCGGTCGGGATCAGCAGGCCGAGCAGCATGGCGATCGTGGTGGTCTTGCCGGCGCCGTTGCCGCCGAGCAGGCCGACCGTGGCACCGGCTCGCACGGTAAAATCAATGGCATCGACCGCCAGTGTCTCGCCGTAGCGTTTCGTCAGCCCGTGCACCCGGATCGCGTCCATTGCGGCGGCATAGGCTTGCCGCGCGGAGCCGCCAAGGGCTGCAAATGCAGTAGGCGGAATTGGCGATCGGTGCGTTGCTGGCTACGTTGTGCGCCCATGATCGATTTCATCACCGCACCCGCCACCCTGCCCCCCGACCAGCGCGTCTATGCCATCGGCGACGTGCATGGCTGCCTGGATCGGCTGACCGCGATGCATGCGCTGATTGCCGACGATCTGGCGGAGCGGCCGATAGCAGAGCCCCTGCTGGTGCATCTTGGCGATTACGTCGATCGGGGCACCGACAGCGCCGGCGTGATAGCGCTGCTTGCTGAACGCGCTGCCATGCGGGATGTGCGCACCGTCAATCTGATGGGCAATCACGAGCACATGATGCTGGCCGCGGTCGCGTCCGGCGAGGCCGAGGCGGTGCAGCTGTGGCTGGCCAATGGCGGGGCCGAATTCGCTGCTGAGCTGGGGCGTGCCGCACTCGGCGCAGCCGAAGGACTGGGCCAGCTACCTGCCCGGGGCGCACCTGCTGTTCCTGCGCGATCTTGCCGTGTGCCACGAGGCCGGCGGCTACCTGTTCGTGCACGCCGGAGTCCGTCCCGGCGTTCCGCTCGAACGGCAGAGCCGCCACGACCTGATGTGGATCCGGGAACCCTTCCTGTCGTCGAAAGGCCCGCTCGGCGCCGTCGTGGTGCACGGCCACACGCCGAGGCAGCAGCCGGTGGTGCGGCCGAACCGCATCGGCATCGACACCGGGGCGGTCATGGGCGGCGTGCTGACCTGCGTGGTGCTGGAGGCGGACCGGCTGGGCTTCATCACGGCGTGACGACCGTCTTCCGGCTTTGCTTGCACGGCCCCGAGCATCAGGTTACGGCGTTCTCATGAGCAATGTTCCCGCCGCACAGCACTCACTTTCCGAACCGGACGCCGACCTGGCTGCCGCCGTGCGCCTGCTCGGCCACACGAATGTCCTGGTGGTCGGCGATGTGATGCTGGACCGCTACGTCTACGGCCAGGTCGAGCGCATCAGCCCTGAAGCCCCAATTCCCATTCTGGCGATCGATCGCGAGCTTTCCATGCCGGGCGGTGCCGGCAATGTTGTACGCAACCTGACCGCGCTTGGCGCGGCCGTCGCGTTCATCTCGGTGGTCGGCGACGACCAGGCCGGCTCGGACCTGACCGGCCTCATCGGTGGCCAGCCGAACGTGGAGCCCTGGCTGCTGGTCCAGGGCGGGCGGATCACCACGCTGAAGACACGCTACCTGTCGGCCGGCCAGCAGTTGCTGCGCGCCGATCGGGAAGAGACGTCGCCGGTGCAATCCCGGCTGGCCGAACGTTTGGTGCGGATCGCGCGCGATGCCATGGCGGCAACGTCGCTCACCGTGCTGTCCGATTACCGGAAGGGCCTGCTGACCGGAGAGGTGCCGGCGCAGCTCATTGCCGCGGCCAGGGAGGCGGGGCGGCCAGTCATCGTCGACCCGAAGGGGCCGGATTATTCGCGGTATGCCGGCGCCGACATCATCATGCCGAACCGGCCCGATCTTGCCGAGGCCACCGGCATGCGGGTGGACAGCGAGGCGGCAATCGTGGCGGCCGCGACCGCGCTCCGCCAGCGGCACGGCTTCTCCGCCGTGGTCGTGACCCGCGGCAACGACGGCATGACCCTGCTCGACAATTCCGGTGCGCGGCATTTTCCAGCAGAGGCGCCCGAGGTCTACGACGTCGCCGGTGCCGGCGATACCGCGGTGGCGATGCTTGCGGCGGCGCTGGCGGCACGGCTGGAACTGCCGGTGGCGGTGCGGCTGGCCAATATCGCGGCCGGCGTCGTGGTGGGAAAGGTCGGCACCGCGGTGGCGCGCGAGCCGGACCTGCTGGCCGCGCTGTCGCCGCAGGGCAGCGCGCTGCGCAAGATCGTCTCGCGCGAGGCGGCGGTCGAGCATGTGCAGCGCTGGCATCACAAGGGCTGGCGGGTCGGCTTCACCAACGGCTGCTTCGACCTGCTGCACCCCGGCCATCTGCACCTCCTGGAGGAGGCGCGCGAGGCCTGCGACCGGTTGGTGGTCGGGCTGAATTCCGATCCGAGCGTGCGGCGGCTGAAAGGGGCAGGCCGCCCGGTCCAGCCGGAAGCTGCCCGCGCCGCGATGCTGGCGAGCCTGGCCAGCGTCGATCTGGTCACCGTCTTCGAGGAGGACACGCCGGAGGCGCTGATCGCCGCCCTGCACCCGGACATGCTGGTGAAGGGCGCGAACTACACATTGGATCAGGTGGTTGGCGCGGACCTGGTGCGGGGCTGGGGCGGCCACGTGATGCTGGCGGAACTCGTCCCCGGCCATTCGACGGCCGCCACGGTCGAGCGCATCCGGAGTTAGGCATCGCTCGGCGGCGCGACCCCCTCGCTACCCTCCCCCGCTTCGCGGGAGAGGAATTCCAGTGCGCCATCCCCCCCGTTTCCGCGGGCGACGAAGCCAACGTACTCCTCTCCCGCGAAGCGGGGAGGGTAGGGAGGGGGTCCCACCCGCGAGGCTGGAAATGGGATCACTCGGCCCGGAGCGCGACGCGCATATCGGCCACGCCGGCCGGGTCCTCGAGACCGGCCAGGCGCCCCGCCGCGAGCAGGGCGAACCGGTGCAGCAGCGCACGGCGGCGGGCGCCGGCGAGCGGATGCGCCGACGCCTCACGCAGCAGGTCCGCCTCCAGCCCGGCGGCGACGATCAGGCCGGTCTCCGCCGGCAGCAGTGCCTGCGGGAAGTCGGCATCGACAGCGAAGAACAGTGCGTCGGCGAACGCCCGATAGTCCTGCCACTTGAGGTCGGTCAGAAAGTCGCGGGCGCAGGACTTCACCTCGATGCAGGCGAAGCTTCCGTCGGGTCGCAGCGCCAGGATGTCGACGCGACGGCCGCTCGGCAGCGGCACCTCGTGCAGCGGCGCCCAGCCGAGCCGCAGGCACAGCCTCGCCGTCGCGCGGCGAATGACGAGCGTGCGCTCGGGGGCGCCCGCCTCCATCACGCCATCAGGGCATTGATCGCCTGGGCGAGCTTCACGTCGTTGTCGGTCAGCCCGCCGGCATCGTGGGTCGAAAGCTCGATGCGCACGCGGTTATAGACGTTGGACCAGTCGGGGTGGTGGTTCTGGCTCTCGGCCAACAGCGCGACCCTGCTCATGAAGCCCCAGGCCTCGGAGAAATCGCGGAACCTGAAGCTGCGCTCGAGCGCCTCGCGGCCGGTGACCAGGGACCAGCCCGGGAGCTTGCCCGCCAGGGCCGCGCGCTCGGCATCGGTCAGACGTGTTGGCATCGGTAACCTCCTGAATCGGCTCGATTGATTGACACCACCTGTGCCGCCGGCCAGCATGGCGGGCGGCCGGATATTAACACCGATCGTGGGGGGAAACCGATGGCCGAAACCATGGCGGCCCAGCACACCGCCATCCATGGGCACGTTGCGGCACGCATCGATCGCCTGCCGCTGACGCGCGTGCAATGGCAGCTTGCCATCATGGTCGAGATCACCTGGGGCTTCATCATCTTCGACACCGACGGGATCGGCGCCCGGCTTTATCCCTTCGTGTGGCGTCCCAACAACATCATCGACGTCTACCAGTACGCGGTGATCCAGGCGCTGCAGGTGGGTGCCGGCGTCCTGCTGGGCGTTTACCTGATGAGCTGGGTCGCGGACCGCTACGGCCGCCGACCGGCGATCCTGCTCGCCACCCTGCTCGGCGGGATCTGCATCTGGCCGTTCGCCTATGTCACCAACTTCTGGGGCATGGTGGTGCTGTCGGTGCTCAGCACGCTCGGCGTCGGCGGCATCGTGGCGACGCACTCGGTGTACTTGTCGGAAATGACTTCCCCCCTGGTGCGCAACAAGGTGCTGCTGGCCTCGCAGGGCGTCACCGCGCTGGTCGCCGTCAGCGTCAACCTGCTGGCGTTCTGGCTGATCCCCAGCCATTGGCAGGCATTCCTGTGGGTCAGCGCGATCATCGAGGTCGTGGTTCTGCTGCCCTGGCTCTACTTCAAGCTGCCGGAATCGCCGCGCTGGCTGGAGGCGCATGGCCGGCACGAGGAAGCCGACCGCGCCGTGGCGGACTACGAGCGCCTGGTCCAGGCGTACACCAACGCGCCGCTGCCGGAGCCGACCGTCGGCGACAATCCGGTGGTGATGGCGGGCCCCGGCGCCTGGAAGGAGCTGTTCACCAGCCCGCAGTACCGCCGCCGCACCTGGGTGCTGATCGTCGTCTGGATGCTCGGCTATGCCGGCCTGATCTACGGTGTCGGCGCCTTCCTGGCGGTGTACATGGTGGACCACGGCGCCACCGCGCACGAGGTGTTCCTGACCATCGCCGTGGCCTATGCCGCGCTGTTCGTGGCGTTCCAGGTGAACGCGCGGCTTGGCGAGGGCGTCGAGCGCCGCGACGTCATCGCCCTCATGGCGGTGCTGTTCGCCGCGTGCTGGATGGTCGCATGGGCGGTGCCCAGTCTTACGGTCATCGGGATCTGCTACATCTTCAGCCGGATCGGCACCGGTCTGTTCCTGTTCAACCTGTACAACTACACGGCGGTTGCCTATCCGACGCGCATCCGCTCGGTCGCGTTTGCCTGGACCGACGGTCTCGGGCATCTCGGCGCCTGGGGCGGGGTGACATTGCTCGGGCCGCTCTATGCGTTGGGACCGAACCATCTGGGGTGGGTGCTCTGGATCGTCGGACCAGGCGCATTGCTGCCGGCGGTGCTGATCCGCTCGCTGGGGATCAGGCAGTCCAGAGCCGTGCTGGAGCAGGTCTCGACATGACGACGCAATTCGGCACACCGCCCAGTGCCGACGATATCGCCGAGATGGCCGAGCGGGCGTTCGCGGCGATCCCGCAACGGCTGACGCAGCACGTGCATGGCGTCGGCATTTCGGTCGAGGAACTGCCGGATGACGCGACGCTGGACGAACTGGGGATCGAATCCGCCTGGGACCTGACCGGGCTCTATCGCGGCACGCCGCTGACCCTGCGCAGCGTCGCAGATATTGCGCGCCCTCCGGATCTGATCTTTCTCTATCGCCAACCGATCCTGATAGAGTGGATCGAGACCGGCGAGGACCTGTTCCGCCTGGTGCGCAATGTCCTGGTGCACGAGATCGCACACCACTTCGGCTTCAGCGACGACGATATCGAGGCGCTGGAGCGGGAGATGGAACACCATTGATCATTCCGGCAGGCCTGCCTTGCGCAGGCCCTCGATCAGGCGCTCGCATTAGACGCCTTTCAGATGACGTCGTTACGTCCACATTCCATCAATCAAGGGCGGCTGCGAGCGACACGCAATCAGGTGCAGGTCGGGAATACCCCTCCATACC
>CAWCDM010000042.1:0-37828 GCA_963794185.1 uncultured Alphaproteobacteria bacterium
GGTCGAGCATAGCCCGCTGCATTCGACGTACTCGAGGAAAGCGTCCACGGCGAGCTGCGTCATGGGTGGTCTACTTACCGAATTGAAGAATTCCTTGCTCACCTGCCCCGCCCAGCCGACTAGACCATTCAAGCGGATGCGGCCTGAAGACACTTGGCGGGCCCACTTTCGGAAGTCACCTCCCTAGCACCCGGCAACTGTTTGACAACAACTGCCGGATTACCCGCGACGATCGTATCCGCGGGCACGTCTCTGGTTACAACCGCGTGATGCCCACCGCCCGCGGACCAATTCTGACCCCTTTGAGGATGACTGCGCCCGTTCCAATCCAGACGTCATCGCCAATTTCGACCGGTCGGATGTCAGATAACGCCACCGTCTCGTTCATCTTCTTTTGAGCGGATCCCAACGGGGTGTCCATCATAGTCCGCGATCAGCACGCCTCCGGCAATCAAGCAATGCTTCCCAACCTTCAAGGAGCGGGCCACTCGAAACGAACATTGGTGACCAATAAACGAGTGATCTCCAACCACCAATTCCGGCCTGGGGTTGTGTCGATTGTTGAATGTTAACGACGACTTTCCCGACAGCTGCACATGATTGCCAATGACGATGCAACCGGAGCCGGTCAGGTAGGGGAGTTGTTCCATCTGGAACTGATGTCCCACGCTCGTGCATTGACTGCGGAAAAGCGGCTCATACCAGAAAAATCGCAACGACCAGAGGATGAGCTCGCGAGCGGCAACATGCAGACTATACAAGCTGCCGAATAGCGGTCGGGTGATTCGATTGACGGGGAGATGGAATGCCAGAATCGCTTTGGCCAGCATTTTGAGCAGGCCCCAGAACCGTCCCTCCCCTCGAGACAGGCGTGCAACAATTTGTGAAATCATGGCGGATTCCCTCCTGTTGTCGGGTGCCCCTGGACGACCGCCCGGGACAGGGCCAGCAACTCGCCTCCACGCGGCCCAGGAACCGCATATCGTCAAAGTTAAAATAAGGGAGCGGCCAAAAGTAGAAGGACGCGAGAAGACGCGAAAACGCCGACGCGGCGTTATTGTCGCAGGCTGCCCAGCGATAAAGCGTATGGGACTTCCATTGACTTCTCCCGAGTAGCCCGAGTGTCTGACGATGCCGCTCCACAACTTTCAGCATGTTCCGGCAATCCTTGTCGACGCTTTCCCGCGAAATGGAGCCGGGCACCAGAACCGCAGTGGCCAGGGGCTCTGACAATAAATAGATGGGCGTCTGCAGAACGAGGCGTACCCAGAGATCTCGATCTTCGGCCGGCTCCAGCCCCGAGACAAAACGCTCCCTCCCGAGCACGTCTCGGCGGACCATGACGGTGCCCGTCCAAATCCGGGAGGCCAGCCGAAACGCCTTCGCACCCCGGCCAGGTGGTGGTCCGGTCAAGGAATTGTCGGCCCAGGGGGAAGCCTGCCTTCCGTGCCTTCTCTAGGCTCCTCTTCGAAGAAAGCTCCTGCCACCATGCCGACCTGCGGAAATTGCCGCATGATCGTGAGCTGTCGCTCGAGCTTGGATGGCTCCCAGTAGTCGTCGGCATCCAAAAAAGCAATCAGTTCCCCCGTGGCGGCATCAATGCCCGTATTCCTGGCCTGGGCCGTCTTTCCATTGTTTTGGCGGATGAGACGAACGGGTTCCCCATAACGGGCCACGACCTCGGCCTGGCGATCGAGGGCTACCATCATCGACCACGATAATCTCATGCCACGGGTGTGACTGTACCAAGCGCTGTCGATTGCGCACCCAATCGTTTGTTCCGCCCGGTAAGCGGGAATGATCACGCTGACGCGGTCTGTCATGGCGAGACCTCCTGCCGGCCGGCCAGCCGCGGCGGTCTGCCACCTTCCGCCTGGCCCTGAGCAATAACAGATTGATAGTAGGCCAGTATGTGGCTGACTACCCGGTCACGCCCGAAGTGCTCCCGGCAATGTACTCTTGCCAGTTGGCCCAATTGGCGGCAGTGAAGTGGGGATTGCCACAAACGGCGAACGGGCTCGGCTAACTCCCCTGGACTGCCCATATCGATGGTGGTCCCTCCTGGCCCGATCATCCAACTCATGACGGGATGCTGATTAACGATGCAGGGAAGGCCCGTGGCAGTCGCCTCTAAAAGTGCAATCGGCATCATTTCCTTGAGACTGCCAATCGTAAAAACGTCGGCCGATCGGTACAAATCGGCCATGCGAGCTCGCGGAAAGCGGACCAGAAACTTCACCCGTTCGCCCAGCGACTCGGTTCCGATCCTGATCAGCTCATCCGTCTCGGTTTCCCACCCGCCAGCGAGGACCAGCCAGACCGGCAGTTCCGGAAATCGCTCGCGAAGGAGCGGCAACTCCTGGAGAACATAGTCCACCCGCTTATGATAGCAAGTAGAGGCAGCCGCCGAGAGAATTACAAATCCATCGGCCGGAATACCAAGTTCCGCGCAGAGGAGGTTGGCGTCCCGCCGCGGAGCATACAGATCTGTATCGATGAAGTTGGGTATCGCGGTCCAGGCCGGTTTCCAAGTGCCGGCGGCTTTTGCTTCCTCGAGATGCCAGGGCAGCCAGGTGTTGTACAAAATCGAGTTGCCGCAGGAATCCATGCCGCTCCTCGGTGCCGTGAGCGAGAATGGTCCGCGTGCGAACGACACCCCAACTGCGCCGCTCGCTGTATGAGAAGAGCCACCTGAGGATCCTGGACATGTCGGATCTCCACTCGTTCTCGGGGCCAGGACTTTCAGCAAGTTCCAGGCAAAAGTAGTTTGTTCAATTCCATAGCCGCTCCCCAGACCGATCCGCCAGCCGAGAAAACGAGGGAGACCACGCAGGAAAAAGCGGGCTTGCTGCGACTCACGAGTCCAGCAGGGCACTATCCGCTCATAGTCCTTTTGTCGGCTGCCTGCACCTTTACAGACAACGACCAGAGGCACCGCATGCTGCAGCGACTGGCCCAAGTCTTCTGCCCAGGCTTCAATGCCTCGTGCCACGTGGCCCAGACCAGAGGAAGCAATGGAGATTTTGGGATTACGTTGCATCGTTAGAACGGTCGGTGGAACCTGGACTGGCTGTCGCGGTCGTCGTGCCTAAGTTTGCGGAGCACAACGCAGCGGCCCCGAATGCCCATTTCGTGACTGGGATCCGTAAAGTCGGATCGCAGTTTCTCGCCAAACTTTGAAACCTTCCTTCCCAGTCCTCGAATGACCCGATTTGCCAAGCCTGGCGTGTAGCGGACAGGTTCGATCACGATGTCGGGACAAGCTACTTCGTAATGCCGATTAGTGATTGGGTAAGGCGCAGAACCTGGGTAATGGCGGGCCAATCGGAATCGTCGAATGCCATCAAGCCGTTCACATCCAGAATCCGGTCGGCACAGAGAAAGTCGGTCATTACGTAGTCAAAGAGATGGCTGCCATCAATAAATAGAAGCTGTGCTCTGATCCCTTGTCGTTCTAGTTGCGGTAGTGCCTGATGGGACGGAAGTTCCACGAGCTCGACGAGATTTTCCAGTCTCGCCTTGCGGATCAGTGCGAGGCCCGCACCGTGCAAATCCGAATGTTGGAACGGATCAATCGCAATATGACGACCGGTGCCATTGTCGTGCAAAGCTTGGGTGATGAAGGCCGTCGACAGACCATTGGCCATGCCGATTTCCACGGAAACCTGTGGACGAAACTTCCGCACAAGTGAATACAGCAGGTCCCCCTGTTCCCTCGGAATATACACGTCCATAGGCATGTCGCCGCTGGACAGTGTCGGCACGCGGCGGGTCCCGTACGCTTCGTCAAGCAACGCGCTGAGGCACGGCTGCAACTCGGTGCGTGTCACGCCCACCCCCTCTCGGCAGCTTGCTTGCCGCTCAGCATTTGTCGATAGACGTGAAGCGTCTTGCGAACCATGTCCGCTTGATGAAAGTGCTTCACGACTCGGTTTCACGGCCAGGCCTAGCTGCTTACGAAGATTGGCCGACTCCAGCAGCGGCTTGATCGCCTCAGCTAAGCCCGCCGGATCCCGCGGCGATACCAAGATGCCTGTTTCTTTAGGCTGGATGACTTCAGGAATCCCCCCGACCGTGGTGCCGACGGCCGGTAGTTCATGGGCCATGGCCTCAAGCAGTGCATAGCCGAGAGTCTCGGAGAGCGAGGGGATGACAAATACGTCCAGCGCATCGTAGACCAGCTTGACGTCCGAACAAAGCCGAGGAAGCGGACGTTATCGGCCAGACCGGCCGTGATCACCTGATCCTCCAGCCTTTCCCGAAGCGGACCTTGCCCCGCCAAGACCAGGAGCACCTGGGGGAACTCTTGGCGGAGGCGTGCTACTGCTTGGATCAGGTAGGTAAATCCTTTGGCGACATCGAGACGGCCAACAGCGCCCAGCAGTAGTCTCCCGGTCGCGGGCAAGCGCCGAGCTTGGCTCGTGCCTGTTGCGGCGAGCGCTGCCGACGGAACGCGTCGGGGTCAATCCCATTGTGAATGGTCAGGACGCGTTGCGAGGGAATTCCTGTACGTGACATCCAGTCTCGCTTGGTTGCCTCGCTCACTGCGATGGCCTGCGATCAGAACGGCGGATTCTCACCCATTCCAGCGCACAGTGGCGTCAGTCCGCTCCGCTGCTTGTCAATATCACACGTGGAATCGACATGAAACGTTCCCAGCACGCGTGGAATTCGTGCCCAATGCGCGGCCACCGGAGATTCCTCACAGCCAGTTGAGTTGGTATGGAGCAAGTCACAGGGACACTTCCGCAGAGCATGAGCGAGCCCAAGGGCGTCGCGGCGGAATCCGGCCCAGGCTCGCATCGTCGCGGGAACCATGTCACTGGCCAACGAACGCAGTAGGGGGCTAGTTCGCTTTCGTTCCGCAACGCCGGAAGACTCTTGCGATCCAAGGTTGTCGTTCGGGCCTTGCAACGCTACTAACTCGATTCCCGGTTGTGGGTGATAGGGGCGTGCTGACAACGAGCAGACACAAACACACCTCATTATCTCCGCATGGGCCTTCACGCCGCGCACAATGTCCGGGTTCGCGCGCGCGGCGCGGATCGTCGCCTTGACATCGACCTGATCCGGCCCATAGAGCTCCGGGTAGAGATGGCCTTCCATGCCGCCGACCAGATAGGCGAGATGAAGCACAGCACACGGCTTTCCGCCGGCTCGACGATGAAGTGGCGAAAGCCCGGAATGTCATGCAGCTCGGGCCGCCCTGGTCCACCAATGTGGTGACGCCGGAGCGCACGCCCACCATGTCGGCGTTCAGCCCGAAGCGTCCGGTGACGTACTGGTAGACATGGGCATGGGTGTCGATCATGCCGGCGATGACGACCTTGCCCGAGACATCCAGCACCTTGCTCGCCGTATCGGCAGGGATCGCCGGTTCGATCGCGGCGATGCGGTCGCCGCGAATGCCGATATCGGCGATGCCGTCGCGCTCCGATGCGGGATCGATCACGCGCCCGCCGCGCAGCAGAAGGTCGAATTGTGTATCCATCGATGCCTCCGTCCTGCGTTGCCGGCACGGTCGAATGGTCAGTATGGTGACGGTCGCGCGGCGCGCAAGCGGAAAGGAACGCGGGATGCGGCAGACAAAGGGCGACGGCATCGGCGCTCCGTGCCGCGGCACGAGGACGACCGCTATCTGCGCGGCAAGGGCGAGTTCGTCGCCGACATCCGCCTGTCGGGCATGCAGGAGCTCGCCTTCGTGCGCAGCCCCCTGGCGCACGCCCGCATCCGTGCGCGTGCGCAAGCCGCCGGGCGCGCGAAGCCGCGGTCTTCACCGCGGCCGATCTGCCGGCGTGAGCCGATCTCGCGGCGTCGCGGCCTGCCCGGCTTCAAGACCTCGGTGCAGCCGGTGCTGGCGACGAGCAAAGTGCGTCACGTCGGCGAGGCGGTCGCGGTCTGCGTCGCGGGGACGCCGCGCCGAGGCCGAGGATCTGGCCGCCGCGGTCGAAGTCGATTTCGCCGAACTGCCGGCGGTGGTCGACATGCTGCGGCGCGCCCGATAGGGGCGCCGCTGGTGCACGAGCACTGGGGCGACAATGTCGTGCTGGAAACCCTCGTCGAGGCCGCATCTCGGACTTCGCGCGCAGCCGCGCCGATCGTGGTGCGGCGCACGCTGCGCACGGCCCGGCAATGCATGTCGCCGCTCGAAGGCCGCGGGGTCGTGGCGATCTGGGACCGGCGGCTCGAGCAGCTGGTGGTCTACACCTCGACGCAGATGCCGCACATCGTGCGCACGGGACTCGCCGGATGCCTCGGGCTCGACGAGGCTCAGGTCCGCGTCGTGGCGCCCGATGTCGGCGGCGGCTTCGGCTACAAGGGAATCCTGCTGCCCGAGGAGGTCTGCGCCGCCTGGCTGGCACGCCGGCTCGGCCATCCGGTGCGCTGGATCGAGGACCGGCGCGAGCAGCTCACCGGCAACGCCAATTGCCGCGAGCACCACTACGAGATCACCGCCTATGCCGAAGCGACGGCCGGCTGATCGCGCATCGACGCCGAGGCGACGGTCGATGCCGGCGCCTATTCCGCCTATCCGTTCTCGGCCTGCCTGGAGGCCGCGCAGGTGGCGAGCATCCTGCCCGGCCCCTACCGATGCCGACGCGTATCGCTGCCGCACCTGGTCCGTCGCCACCAACAAGCCGCCGATCCTGCCTTATCGCGGCGTCGCGCGTGCCGGCGTGTGCTTCGCGATGGAGATGATGATGGATGCGGTGGCGCGGCGGTCGGGCGCGAGCCGCACGAGGTGCGGCTGCGCAATTTGGTTCCGGCCGAGGCGATGCCGTTCGACAACATCACCGGCAAGCATTTCGACAGCGGCGACTATCCGGAATGCCTGCGCCGCGTCGTGCGGCGATCGACATTGCCGCAGTGCGCCGCCGCCAGGCGGAGGCGACGCGGTGCGCTGAGCGCATCGGTGTCGGCTTCACGATCTTCTGCGAGCAGGCGCGCGCACGGCACGTCGGTCTATTCCGGCTGGGGCATCCCGATGGTGCCGGGCTTCGAGCAGGCAGTCGCGCGGCTGACCCCGGATGGCGGGCTCGAGCTCCGCGTCGGCATCCAGTCGCACGGGCAGGGACTGGAAACCACTCTGGCCCAGGTCGCGCACGAGGTGCTGGGCATCGCCAATCGCTGCGATCCGGCGTCGTGCACGGCGACACGGCGCTGACGCCCTATTCGACCGGCACCTGGGGCTCGCGCTGCATGGTGATGGCGGGTGGCGCGGTGGTACCGCCTGCCGCGAGCTCGCCGGGCGCATCGCGCGCATCGGCGCGCATCTGCTGCAGGACCCGTCCGATGCGGTGCGTGTCGGCGACGGCATGGTGAGCGGGCCGGTCGGCAGCGTGCCATAGCGGAGGTGGCGCGCACCTGGTATCTGCGCCCACAGGATCTGCCGGATGACGTCGCACCCGGCGGGCTGGAAGTGACCGCCGGCTACAGGCCGCTGCGCGATACCGGCACGTTCAGCTATGCCGCGCATGCCGCGGTGGTTTCGGTCGATACCGAGATGGGCGAGGTCCGCATCCTCGATTACGCGATCTGCGAGGATGGCGGCATGCTGATAAACCCGATGATCGTCGACGGCCAGGTGATCGGCGGCGCCGCACAGGGCATCGGCACCGCGCTCTACGAGGAGATGCCGTTTGACGCCGCACGGCCAGCCGCTTGGCGTCGACATTGGCCGACTACATGCTCCCGGGCGCGACCGAAGTGCCGGCGACCGCGCATCGAACACATGGAGACGCCGTCGCCGTTATACGGAGTTCGGCCAGAAGGGCATCGGCGAGGGCGGCGCGATCGGCCCGCCTGCGGCGATCGCCAATGCAGTGAACGATGCGCTGGCGCCGCTCGGTGTGGAGATTTCCGGACTGCCGATCACGCCGCGACGTGTTCTGGCCGCATTGCTCGCGCGCGCCGAACGATGAAGCCTGCGCCGTTCGAGCATGCGCGCCCGGCGAAGCTGGCCGATGCAATTTCGCTGCTGGCGGCGCGGGCGGGTTCGGCGCGAGTGCTGGCCGGTGGCCAATCGCTCGGGCCGATGCTCAATCTGCGACTGGCACAGCCTCGGCTGCTGGTGCAGGTGGATCGGCTGCCCGAACTCGCCGGTGTCGACCGCCGATGCGGATGCCGTGACGATCGGTGCCTGCGTGACGCATGCGACGATCGCCGACGGAATGGTTCCGGATATCGGCGGCAACGTGCTGGCGCGCGTGGCCGACGGCATCGCGTATCGCGCGGTGCGTAATCGCGGCACGATCGGCGGCAGCCTGTGTCATGCCGATCCGGCAGCGGACTGGGTAACGGTGCTGATTGCACTGGATGCGGTGGCCGAACTGCATGGACCTGGCGGCGTGCGTCATTTGCCGGTGGCCGAGTTTGTGCAAGGGGCGTTCCGCACAGCGCTCGGGCCGGGGGAGATCCTGCGTGCGGTACGGGTGCCGCGCCTGCCGCTAAATGCGCGTTGGGGCTATGTGAAGGCGTGCCGCAAGCCTGGCGATTTCGCACATGCGATGACGGCACTCATGCTTGCGACGCGCACACGCCGCGTTGTCATCGGCGCCCTCGGCGGCAAGCCGCTGCTGCTGGAAGGCGACACTGCGTCGATCGACGGCGCGACCCGCGCATTGCAGGCAATGGACGACGTGGACGAGGTGCAGCGCCGCATGCAGTTCGCCACGTTGCGCCGAGCCCTGGCCGAGGCGGACCCATGACCCGTGTCACGCTCACCGTGAACGGCACGGCGGTAACCGCCGATGTCGAGCCGCGCACGCACCTTGCCGACTTTCTGCGCGAGGACAGGCTGCTGACGGGCACGCATCTCGGCTGCGAACATGGCGTGTGCGGTGCATGCACGTTGCTGATCGACGGTGCGCCGGCACGGTCCTGTATCGCCTATACCGTAGCTTGCGACGGCGTGGATGTGCGGACCATCGAGGGCCTGGAGGACGATCCGGTGATCGTCCGGCTCCGCGCCACGTTCACCGCGGAGCATGCGCTGCAGTGCGGCTACTGCACGCCTGGCATGCTGGTGACCGCTCGCGACATCGTGCAACGTCTGCCTGATGCGGACGAGGCGCAGGTTCGCCTGGAACTTGCGGGCAATCTGTGCCGGTGTACCGGCTATGCGGGGATCGTGCGCGCCATACGGCGCGTGCTGGCAGAGGGCGCACCGGTTGCGAGCGCGACACCGTCTCCTCTGCTCGCTTTGCCGGTCATGCCGACGAAGTCTCCGGAATCCGTGGCGGCCATGCCGGAAGGCACGGGCGTCGTTCACACGATGCGTATTGCCCTGCCGCTGTCGGCGGTATGGGCCGCCATCCGCGATCCGAAGTTGATCGCCGATTGCGTGCCAGGCGCGCGATTGGTTGCAATCGAGGGCGATCGGTTGAGCGGCGAGGTGCGCGCCTCGCTTGGTCCGATCGAGACGCTGTTCAGCGGCGACGGCAGCCTGACCTTCGACGATGCCGATCGACGCGCCGAAATCTCGGGTACGGGCCGTGACGCCCGCACCGGAACGCGGCTCAGCGCGCGCGCCGTGCTGCTGCTGCGTGAGGAACATGCAGATGCCTCCGGCGCGACTTTATCGATCGACTACACGTTGCGCGGGCCGCTTGCGCAATTTGCCCGCGGCGCCGTCGTGCGGGAATTCGCGGCGGAAGTTGCCGAGATGACCGCGCGCAACCTGGAAGCGCGGCTCGGCGGCGCGCCGCCGCCGTTGCCGAGCCATCTGTCCGCCGGCCGACTGATGTTGCGCGCCATCTGGCGTCGGTTGCGGGCACTGTTGGACCTAAGATGACCGGCGCCGCCGGCGTTGAAACGGAAGGATACTGCCGATAGATGCGGTGATCGCACCCAAAACCTATCGTGTGCTCACACGCCGTCCCGGTTTTCTGATACGCCGCCTGCATCAGATCCACCGCGCAACGCGCTGGGGCGTATGGACCGGCAAGCACGGCCGGCCAACGCGCGAACCATTGCACCGCTTCCACCGATGGAGCGAACAGCGTTGGTCGCTGCACCGGTCAGTCCGGTGGAAGCAGGGAACGAGCTGGGGCGGGCGCCGCTTCGTTTGGTATGATTGGCTGTTTCACAGGGGGTGCGCATGCGCATCGCGATCACCGGCGGATCCGGACGCCTCGGCAAGTACGTGGTGCGCGCGCTCGATCGCCATGAGGTGTGCGTGCTCGACGTGGCGGCTCCGTCCGATCAGCGCGTCGAATTCCGTAGTGCCGATCTGCGTGACTTCGCGGCAGTTCATGCGGCACTGCATGGAATCGAGGTCGTGGTGCATCTAGGTGGCATCGACCGTTCGGTGGCGACCGATGACGCAGCGACGATGCAGGTCAACGCGATCGGGACATGGAACGTGTTCGAGGCGAGCCTGCGCGCCGGTGCGCGGCGGGTGATCCATTGTTCGAGCAGCTCGGTCACCGGCATCGACCAATCCAACCCGAAGATGCCGCCCTGCTACCTGCCGATCGACGAAGCACATGTGCTGCGTCCTGCGGACGCCTACGGGCTCAGCAAGATTTGCGGGGAGCACGTTGCCGCCAGCTATGCGAGGCGCGGGATGGAGGTGCTGGTGCTGCGACCGTGCTTCATCGCGTTCCCGGAGCTGGCGGATTTCATGGCCGGACGCGCCGGGCCGTCGGGGCGCGACGAACCGACGCCATACCTGCGAGCATACGTTGGGCCGGAGGACTGCGCGCGCGGGTTCGCCGCGGGCGTGGCCCTGGCCGACTATGCCGGATTCGAGACGTTCTTTCTCGCTGCGGCGGATGCGTTTTCGACACAGCCCACGGTTGCGCGACTGGAGGCACTGTATGGTGCGCGGATTCCGCTGCGCGACCCGGCGCTGTTCGAACGCTTCCCGTCGGCGTCGCCTGTCAGTCATTGTCGCGCCGCCGCGCGGCTGGGATGGACACCGACGACGCGCTGGTCGGACGATCAGGTTGGTTAGTGCAAGTTGCGGACGACACGAACAAACGTGCACCTCGCCCGTAGGCGGAAGAAGTCGCGTTGTGTCAGCGGCGCAGAAGAGGGCGCATCCGGCAACACCTTCCTGCCGCGGCACCCTCTCCCGCCGCGCTTTTGCGCAACGACCTCTCCCGCAAGCGGGCGAGGTGTACTGCTGTTCGTTCAGCGTCAGCTCACTCCGCCTTGCTCGGTCACGCAACTTCGTAGATGCCGACATGCAGGTCGGTCGGATACCAGCCGGCCACTGGATTGAATTCCTGCGGACAGGCCGATAGCGCGACGATGCAGTCGATCCACGCCTTGAACACGACGCAATCGCCGGGCTTCGACGGATTGTCGCCGGTCTCCACCCTGCCGTCGGGGAATATCCCGACCTGCATGAACAGATTGACCGGCTGCGGGATGAATGGGACGGCACCGAGGAACGGCGCCATCACCTGGCGGAAGTTGCCGGCACAGCTCGCATGATCGCCCTGCACGCCGTACAGCCTGTAGCGGTGCTCGTCGCACGGCGCCGTCAGCAGGTCATGCACGCCGCACGTGTCCTGCACAAGCTGCAGAATGGGACGCCGGTGATTGGTGTGGAACAACTCGCCAGGCCGCGGGCAGAGCCGATTGACCCAAACACGGGTGTGCATGGCCGAAAGGTGCTCCTCGGGGTTCTCTGCATTGAACGCCCAGAAGTCGCCCGCCTGCTTGCCGTGCGGATCGACGATCTTGAGGAATTGTCCCGTATCAAGGCGGTCCGCCCAGCCGGTGCGCGCAACCACCACCGCGGTCCGCACCAGACGCAACCCCAGAGTGAGCTTGCCGTTCAGATTGACCGCAATCTCTTTGTCCATCGCCATGTCATCAGCATACCAACGATATGCTCAACCGCAATGCACGGGCCGACCAAATTTTGGGCAACCTGCACTCCATCGCCAATCGGTACCTCGGTCAGGACCTCGCGCAGGGTCGTACCGGCATAGGCGGTGCGCATGAGGCCACGCCGCTGCAAGGCAGGGACAAGACCCTCGGTGACTTCGATGATGAAGCGGCGGCTGGTGCGCTGGAACGGCGTGCTGATGAGGAACCCATCGCCGCCGACGGCCTCCGCAACCTTGCCCATGCGCTCGGCAACGGTGGCGGGCGAGCCGATGAACTCGACGTCGGAGGGCACGTCACCGAACCGCTCCATTGCAAGCTGGCGCAACGTCTTTCCGCTGCCCCACTGGGCAAACTTGTCGAGCGAACCCTGCTCGCCGTTGGTGGTCAGCCGCGGCAACGGCTGATCCAGGTCGAACTTGGAGAAATCGATGTCGGTGACGGTGGCCGTGCTGGCCAGGGCGCGCTCGATGAACGCCGGTGACGAAACCATGCGCTGCCGTTTGGCATATGCCTCCTCGTCCGTCTCGCCGATGATCGGATAGACCAGGAACAACACCTTGATGTCATCGGGGTTGCGCCCAAACGACACCGCGTGGCGGCGCACATCGTCACGGTACTTCTTCATGCCCGCGATGCCGTTCGCGGTGGCGATGATCAAATCCGCGTGTTTTGCGGCAAAGGCGCGGCCGCGCGGCGAGCCGCCGGCCTGCACGAACACCGGCCGTCCCTGCGGGGAACGTACGGTGTTCAGCGGACCGCGACATTTGAAGTACTTGCCCTCGAAGTGGATCGGACGAACCTTCCGATGGTCGGCATAGACGCCGGTCTCGCGGTCCATCATCACCGCGTCCGTGTCCCACGAGTTCGAACAATTGGCAAACCAGATCTACGTATTCGTCCGCCATCTCGTAACGCTGCTCGCGCGGCGGCAGCCGGTCCATGCCGAAGTTCTGCGCCGCCGCGTCCTCCCCCGAGGTGACGATGTTCCAGCCGAAGCGGCCGCCGGAGATGTGGTCCAGCGTGGAGCAGAGCCGCGCCAGCATGAAGGGCGGATAGGCCAGCATCGACAGGGTGGCGACGACGCCGAGCCGCGAGGTCGCCGCGCTGATGAGGGCGGCGAGCGGCGACGGATCGTGCTTGGGCACCTGGAGCGCGTGCTTCAAAGCGGCGGCTTCCGCACTGTCGCCGTACGCCTCGGACACGATCAGGGTGTCCTCGATCATGATGTAGTCGAAACAGGCCTGCTCCAGCGCCTGCGCCATATCGACATAGAACCTGCCGTTCCAGTGCGAACCGCCGGTGGCGAGCGGATGATCCCACTCGCCCGGCGTGAAGTTCATGAACCAACCCAGATGCAGCCGCTTGCTCGCCATCGGCAGTCCACCTCCTGCTTGGGGAATGCCGCGGCAGAGCAGCAAATCCCAGGCCAGCCAGGCTGCCATGCCGGTTGCTTCGTCAATCGCGATCCAACACGAGAATCAGGGACTGCTGCATGGAACGACGCACACTGCTGGCCGGCGCCGGCTCGGCAACCCTGCTGGGCCTCATGTCCACAAGACGGGCCCACGCCGATACGCTCGACGAAGTGAAGAAGCGCGGCGTCCTGGTGGTGGGCACCGAAGCGGCGTACGTCCCGTACGAGTTCTTCAAGGACGGCAAGATCATCGGCTACGACCCCGACATCGTCGAACACTTCGTCCAGACGCTCGGCGTGAAGGCACAACTGGTCGACACGGCATGGAACGGCATCATCCCGGCGTTGTATGCCAAGAAGTTCGACGTCATCATCTCCACGATGACCATCACCAAGGAGCGGGCGGAGAAGGTGCTTTTCTCCATGCCCTACGCCGATGCCAGCAACGTCATTCTGTTGCGCGCCGGCGAGGAACGGATCAAGACCGCCGACGACCTGTCAGACAAGATCATCGGCGTGCAGATCGGCAGCGCCGCGGCCGGCATCATCAAGACGTTCGAGGCCAAGCTCAAGAGCAGTGGCAAGCCAGGTTACGCCGACGTGAAGCAGTACCAGCACTATCCCGAGGCTTACCAGGACCTGATCAATCGTCGCGTCGATGCGGTAGTCAACTCGAAGTCAACGCTGATGGTGGTGATGCACGACGCACCTGGACAGTTCAAGCTGCTGCCGGGCGTTTCGGATATCACGGCCTATTTCGGCATGGCATTCCGCAAGGAAGACGCCAGCCTGCAGGCGTTCGCCAATGCCCAACTCGCGGAAATGAAAGCAAGCGGTGAACTGGGCAAGCTGCAGCAGAAATGGTTCGGCGACACGATGGAAACGCCGGACGTGGTGCCCGAAGTACTGCCCTGACGCTGCTCCGCCATGGTCGGGTTCGACTGGTCGGTCATTTGGTACGCCATCCCCTACATGGCGCAGGGGGCGGTGGTCACGCTCGAGATCTCGATCTGTGCAATGGCGGTCGGCACCGTGGTCGGCCTGGTCTGCGGACTGATCAGCGTCTCCGATCTCAGCATCCCCAAGGCGATCGTCCGCGCCTATGTCTATTTCGTGCGCGGCACCCCGGCTCTGGTGCAGATCTTCCTGGTCTACTTCGCACTGCCGCGCATCGGCTTTGAGCTGTCGGCGTTTTCCAGCGGCGTCGTGGCGCTGGCGTTCAACTCCGGCGGGTTCATTTCCGAAATTGTCCGCGCCGGCCTGCAGTCGATCGACGCCGGGCAGACTGAGGCGGCACTGTCGATCGGGATGATCAACCGCCAGTCGATACTGTTCATCCTGCTGCCGCAGTCGTTGCGGCGGATCACGCCGCCGCTGACCAACGAGGTGATCACGCTGGTCAAGAGCTCCTCGCTGCTCTCGGTCATCTCGATCACCGAACTCACCCGCTCGGCCCAGGTGATCATCGCCGAGCGCTTCACACCGTTCGAGCTCTATCTGGAGTTGGCGGTATTCTACCTGCTGATCATCTCGGCACTCGCCAGGTTCTCCGAATTTGTCGAGAAACGCCTGGCATGAGGGTGGAGCCGCTGCTCGCGATTCGCGGCCTTTCCAAAATCTTCGGGAACGTGCCGGTGGTGGACCGGGTCGATCTCACGATCACCGCGGGCGAGATCGTCATGGTGATCGGACCGAGTGGTGCAGGGAAGTCCACGCTGCTGCGCTGCGTGAACCGAATCGAGATCCCGTCCGAAGGCGACGTGATGCTCGATGGGATCAACATGGCAGGCGAGATTCGCGGGAATCGGCTGGTTCCCGATCGCCCGGCAGCAACAGCGCAGAAGCGCCGACGCATCGGCATGGTGTTCCAGCGCTTCAACCTGTTCCATCACCTCACCGCGCTCGACAACGTGGCGATCGGGCCGCGCCGTGTACTTGGACTGAAGCTCGCCGATGCGCGCGCGCTCGCGGCCGAACAGCTTGCCCGCGTTCGGTTATCGGAACACACGGCCAAGCGTCCGGCGCAACTGTCCGGCGGTCAGCAGCAGCGCGTGGCGATCCGCGCGCCATGGCGATGCGGCCGGTGCTTATGTTGTTCGATGAGCCGACCTCGGCGCTCGATCCCGAACTCGTGGGCGAGGTTCTGGAGGTGATCCGCGCGCTTGCGCAGGACGGCATGACCATGCTGGTGGTGACGCACGAGATGCAGTTCGCGCGCGAGGTCGGCACACGCGTTCTGTTCATGGACGGCGGGCGCATTCTGGAAGACGCGGCTCCCATCGCATTCTTCGCACAGCCGGAGCACCCTCGCGCGCGCGAGTTCCTGCGCCGGATTCACACGCCTATTGCCGCGTCTCAGGCTTGAAAGGCCGTGGATGACCGTCCTCGCCGATCGCAACGAAGGTGAACTCGGCCTGCGTCACCTTGATGCGATCACCGCACCCATGCCGGAGTACCCAGACCTCCACATCCAATGTGATCGATGTGCGTCCGATCCGCTTGACGTCGGTGTAGAAGCAGACCGCATCGCCGACCTTGACCGGCTGCATGAAAACGATGTTGGAGACTGCGACCGTGACGGTACGGCCTTCGGCCAGGCGCGTTGTCGTCATGCCCGCCGCCGCATCCATCTCGGCCATGATCCAGCCGCCGAAGATATCACCGGCCGGATTGCTGTGTGCCGGCATTGCCAACTGACGCGCTGCAAGTTCACCTCGCGGCACGGTATCGGCGGTTGCCGCACGGTCGTTCGGCGACGCAATTATCGCTGCCATGATCAGAGCCTCCTCTGGGTCGACTGCCGCCCCGCGAAGCGGTCGCTCAATCGCGGCGATAGGTGCCGTTGGCAATTGCCGGCAGATCGGAGCGGCGCAGAGCCAAATCCCACAACTCCCGCTCGCTGAAGCGATACAGTTCCCGCATTTCCCGGGCCCGTTTGCGACGATCTGTCCACGCGGCGCCAAGACGATCAAGCCGCGCCTGCAGCCATGACAGCCACAAAATTGCCTCGCGCGCGACCTGTTGCTGGCTCTCGGAGAGGGCCCGCGATTGTTCGGATAGGTTCATTTGCACGTTCCTTCGGATATGCCGGACTTGGCCGGCCCTGGGGCGAAGGACGTTCCCCTCATGGTGCGGTGCAACATAACGGATTGCCGCGCCATCAAGTCAATAGCGCTGGCCCAATTCGCCTGCCGAGGTGCTCTGGCGCAACACATCGTCCTCTGAGCCTGGCGGGGCCGCGGAATACATCACGCTTTCGTGAGTTTGCTCGGAGTACACCTCGCCCGCTTGCGGGAGAGGTCGCAGCGAAGCGGCGGGAGCGGGTGCCACGGGATCCACCCTCTCCCGCGCCGCCGAGGCGACGCGACCTCTCCCGCAAGCGAGCGAGGTGTACTCCGAGCAGCGACCCTACCTCCGAGCGAGCGCACCGCGTCGCCGCAGCACATGCACGCCACCCAAGATCATTGCGGTCAGCACAATCGTCAGTGTCGAGACCGCGGCAATCGTGGGGTCGATCGCGAAACGCAGATCGTCCCACATGCGTCGCGGCAGGGTGACCGCCCCGGATCCCGATAGAAACAGCGCGACAATTACTTCATCGAAGGACGTGATGAAGGCGAACAATGCGCCGACCAGGACCCCGGGCAGAATCAGCGGCAGCGTGACCTGACGGAACGTGCCCCAGGGTGTCGCCCCAAGACTGAGCGCCGCCTGCTCCAGCCGACGATCGAATCCGGCTAGGCTCGCGCTGACGCTGGTCACCACAAAGGGAACCGCGAGGCAGGTATGGGCGAGCACGAGACCGATCGGTGTCCCCACCAGTCGATAGCGCGAGTACGCATAGTAAATGCCGATTGCCGCAACGATCCCCGGTACGATCAGCGGCGATACGATCAACGCCGCGGACACCGCACGGATCGATCGTGGCAGACGTGCCAGCCCCAGTGCCGCAAGCGTGCCAAGCGACGTGGACAACGCAACGACAGATATGGCAACGGCAAGGCTGAGCCAGGTCGATGCCAGCCATTCGCGGCTGCCCAGATAGGCCGCATACCAGCGAACCCCGAACGCCGGCGGTGGAAACGTCAGATAGCTCGCGGACGACAACGACAACAGGGCGACGATCACAATCGGCAGCGCCAGGAACAGCAGCACGAGCGTCCACAGGGCAACAAACAGAAGGCGGCCGATGGTCATCGCGTCGCCATCCGGAGGACGTCGCGCACGCCGGGCAGTCGCTGGAACGCAGCAATGATCAGCAGTGTCGCGGCCAGCAATGTCGCGGAGAGACAGGCGGCGTACGGCCAGTTCAGCAGGTCCACCTGCTGCGCGATCAGCATCGAGAGCATGAGATCGCGCGGGCCGCCGACCAAGGCCGGCGTGATGTAAAAGCCTAGCGACAGGACGAAGACAAGCAGAACGCCGGCCGCGACGCCGGGCATCGACAGCGGCAGGACGATCTGCACGAACACGCGCCATGGTGGCGCACCGAGGCCGGCCGCCGCGCGCGGCAATGCCCCATCGATCTGCCGCAGCACGCTTGCAATCGGCAGTATCATGTATGGCAGCAGGATGTGGATCATGGCAATGTGCACGGCGAGCGATGTATTCAGCAGCTTCAACGGGGCGTCGATCAGGCCGCTCGCGATCAGCGTCTCATTGACCAGACCCTTGCGGCCGAGCAGCACCATCCAGGCGTAGCTGCGCACCAGCACGCTGGTCCAGAACGGCAGCAGGACGATGATCAGGACCACGCTGGCGGCGCCCCGCCGCAGGCGCGACAATGCGAGGGCAACGGGATAGCCGAGCAGCAGGCAGCCGATGGTGACGACGAAAGCGGTCCGCAAGGTCGTCCAGAACACATGCAGGAAGACCGTGTCACCAAAAAGCCGTGTGTAGTTCTCCAAAGTCCATGTCGGATCTGCGACGCTGCGCAGCAGCATGGCCGCCAGCGGCAGCGCGTAGAACACCACCATGTAGAGCACCAGCGGCGCGACCAGCAGCGCCGGCCCTGCCCGCAACCACGGCATCCGCCTCACGCCGACAAGCGGCAAGGAAGCCGTTGTCGCAACGCCGCTCATCGCTCAGACGATGACGGTGTCGGCGATGGACCATGCGACCTCGACCCGCTCGCCTACGATGCGGCGACGGATCGCGGCGCTTGACGGCTCCTTGAGGACGATCGACACGCCGCCGTCGCACCGGCACAGATAGCGGCAGCGCTCGCCGGCAAATACGGTCTCGGTCACCGTCGCCCAGGTTCGGTTCTGCCGCACCGTGCCCGCAGCCGCATCGGCAAACCGCATCCGCTCGGGCCGTGTGGTCAGCGTCACCGCCGCATCCGGCGACGGCAGAGCGCCGGCTACAGCCCGCACGATCGTGCCGCCGCAGTCGACGATCGCCTCGCCATCTTCCAGACCGCGCAGGATGCCTGGCAGGAAGTTGGACTCACCGATGAAGGAGGCGACGAAGCGGTCGCATGGCCGGTCGTACAGATCCTCCGGCGTGCCGACCTGGGCGATGAGGCCCTCGTTCATCACCGCGACACGATCGGACATCGTCAGCGCTTCCTCCTGGTCGTGCGTGACGTAGATGAAGGTAATGCCAAGATCGGCGTGCAGCCGACGCAGTTCGAGCTGAAGACTCTCGCGCAATTGCCTGTCGAGCGCACCGAGCGGCTCGTCCATCAGCAGCAGGCGAGGACGAAACACGATGGCGCGGGCCAGTGCGACACGCTGCTGCTGCCCACCCGACAGCTGGCGCGGATAGCGTGTCTCATAACCCGGCAGGTGCACCAGTTCCAGGCTTTCCCCAACCAGCCGCGCGCGCGTCGTCCGATCGACACCGCGCTGCTTGAGCGGGAAGCCGATGTTCTCCGCCACCGTCAGATGCGGGAACAATGCGTAGTTCTGGAACACCATGCCGATGTTGCGTTTGTGCGGTGGCAGCGCGATAACCGAACGTCCGTCGATTGCGATGTCGCCGCGGATCGGTGCTTCGAACCCGGCGATCATCATCAGTGTCGTGGTCTTGCCGGACCCGCTAGGCCCGAGCAGGGTCAGGAACTCACCTGAGCGAATGTCGAGCGAGATACCGCGGACCGCGCCGATGTTGTCGAACCGCTTTTCGATTCCGGCCAGTACGACGGAGGCGCCCTGGAAGGCATTCGACCTTCCGATCGCCGGCAAGGGGGCTCCGTCCATGACCTGCACTCCCATTCAGGCCAGGATCCACTTGTTCCAACGCCCGATGACCGTATCGCGGTTGTCCACCCACCAATCGTAGTTGTAATTGACAAGCTGCGACCGGATCGCCGGCGCGCTCGGCAACTGCTCGAGCTGTTTCGGCGACACATAGTCGGCGGACTTGCTGTTGACGAAGCCGTAGGGGATCAGCGAGGACAGCCGCGCCTGCGGTATCGCCATCGTGCTGAAGGCGATGAACTTCATCGCATTGGCACGGTTCGGCGAGCCCTTCGGCACCGCCCAGCAGTCGCGCTTGAGCAATCCCTGGCTCCAGCTTATCGCGGCAGGCACACCCGCCGCCTGCAGCGCGGCCATGCGGCCGTTCCACACCGAGGTCAGCACCACTTCCCGGTCGGTGAGCATCTGCACCGGCACCGCGCCAGTCTCCCACCACTTCACCACGCTCGCCTTGATCCGGTCGTAGCTGTCGAACGCCCGGTCGATGTCGATCGGATAGATCTTGTCGGGCGGCACGCCCGCGGCCATCAAGGCAAACTCCAGTTCGGGCGTGCTTGGGCCTGCGCCGCCCAGGGCGCGATCGCCCGGGAACTTCTTCGTGTCCCAGAAGTCCGCCCAACCGTTCGGCACGGCGCCTTTGAACGCGTCGGTGCGGTAGGCCATGACCTGCGACCACACCAGCATGTCGAGCGCGTAGTCGTAGCGATACAACGGATCGATGTTCGCGGTGTCCACCAGGTCGTAGTCGATCTTCTCGAAGTAGTCGCCCTTCTTCATCAGGTTCTTCACGGTGGAGCGGCCGAGCTGGACCACGTCCCACTCGACGTTGCCAGTGTCCACCATCGCCTTCACCTTGTTGATGTCGGCGCCGGCGAAGTCGCGTGTCGTGATGCCGCTCAGCTTGCCGAACGGCTCGAAATAGGCCTTGCGCTGCGCGTCCTGCGCGGTCCCGCCATAGCCCGCGATGCGCACCTCGCCGCTGCCCTTCAGGTTCTCCGGAATGCTGTTCAGCTCGGGAAGGTCCATCGTCTCTGCCCGCAGCGGGCGCGTCCCGAGAAACGGCGCCGTCGCACCGGCCGCGCTCAGCGCGAGGAAGCGACGACGGAACAGGCCGGGCGCGTCATCTTGTCGGGGCATGGGTCCACTCCTGGTCAGGGTCACAGTGTCTCGCCGCCACCGGAGCCGGAGAACGGTGTGGGGATCCACCATTCCTCGCCGCGCGCGGTGGTGATGTATTCCGGCCAGCGCAGATCGACCGGCGGGACGAAGTCGCGCGGCAGCAGCGGCGCCACCCATTTTGCCCCGCCGATGCCGCCGCCGGTGCGCTCGTTGAACTCGGCCTTGGCGCGTTCGAGAATTGCGGGATGCGCCAACAGATCGAGGAACGATGCGGCCAGCGTCTTGGCGGCAACGAACAGTCCGGGATCGATCGCCGCCGGGAGGCCCCCCAGCGCATTGGTGCACCATGCCGGATATTCGTAGCTGTCGTCCGGCGGACGCAGCCGAGGGCGCATGGTGAACAGGCGCGCGGTGGGGGCATGCCAGCTGTACTCGACGTAGTCGTCGGCGCCGATATGGAACTGCGACGGCGGCAGGCTGCGGCGCACGGTCGCCTCGAACTCCGCCGGCGTGGTCAGGCGCTGATTGTCGGGGAGGAAGGGATCATCCGACGGTGCCATTGCCAGATTCGTTTGAATTGCCCGGCCGAACGCGCGCGCCTCGTCGTCGAACGCCGGCGCGCCGATCTGTTCGAGGTTGCGGTACACAAGGTCGATCATGGTGCTGTTCGGCAGACCGACGCGGGTCTTCGTCACCCAGCGCAGCGACGCCTGGCAGCCGCAGGTCGCGGCGGCCTGACGGGCATTGTTGGCCAGCACGTTGCCGATCTGCTGCTGCACCGCGAGCGAAGGGGACCGCCAGGAATACTGGATCTGGCTGAAACGCGGCGGGAGGTTGTCGGACGTCGCGTCACCGCCGGCCAGAATGAACTCGTTCAGCGTCCAGGCGCCGGCGTGCGGATACATCGCCTCCTTGGTGTATTTGGTGGTCGTGTACATCAGGCACAGCGCGTCGATCGAGCCGGGACAGCGCGCCGCCGCGTGCGCCGATGTCCGGATCGGCAGCAGCGACTTGTCGATCCATTGTTCGGGCGCCAGCGTCTCGAAGGTTATCACGACGCTCCAATAGGCGCCGCACTGGGTCTCGCCCTGCACTGTGTTGGTGGCATGCGGATGGTAGCAGATGAAAGCATCGCAGCCGTCGTAATAGCCCTTGGCCGCATGCACGGGCTTCGAGCCGCAGACCTTCTCGGCGGGCTCGCCGAAGAATTTCAGCGTGCCGCGCAGACCGTGCTGCTGCATCGCTGCCTTGGTCGCGAGGATGCCAGCAAGCGCGGCCGAACCGAGCGAGGAGTGCGGATCGGTGTGCCCGGCGGTCCATGGATGCAGCCCCTCGCGCGGCGCCTTGAACGGCACCACCTGCTGCGATTGGGCGGGCACGGCGTCGTACTCGGCGAAGCTGCCCAGGACCGGGGAGAAGCTGCCCCAGGTCGCGGCAAAGGCCGTCGGCATCCCGCCCGAGCCTTCTTCCACCGTGAACCCTTCGGCGCGCAACAGGTCGCAATAGGCGCGCGCCGACCTGTATTCCCGCCAGGCAGGCTCTGCGAAGTTCCAGATCGTGCGGTTGAAGTCCGACAGCCGCGCCCGGTTGGCGTCGATCCAGGCGACGGCCGATGCTTGTGTCGGGTCCAGCGTCATCGGTGCCTCCTCGCTCAGAACTCGAGGAGGTTATCCCGAAATTGGGGATGGGCGTAGGCCGCCCGAACCAGCCCGCGCGCCTGCAGCGCAGGCACCAGTCCGTCTTCCACTTCGGCCAGGGTGCGACGGCTGACATTGGGCATCGAGAACAGGAAGCCGTCGCCGCCCACCTCCTCCATCACCTCGCCCATCCGAGCCGCAACGGTTCCCGGCGTGCCGACCAATTCGACGGACAGTTCCGTCGCATTGTGGTCCGCCATCGCCTCGCGCAGCGTCTTGCCGGCGGCCTTCTGTCGAAACTCGTCGAGCGTCTGCTGATGGCCGTTGGTGGTGACGTCGTCCGGCAGCGGCTTGTCGAGGTCGAACCTGCCGAAGTCGATGTTCGTCACCTTCCCAAGGTGCGCCAGGCGCTGGGGAATCTGCGCCTCTGCACGCGCCGCGCGCCGGCGCTTCTTCTCCTGCGCCTCGTCTTCCGTTTCCCCGATGATCGGCGCCACCAGGAACAGCACCTTGCACGATGCCGGATCGCGCCCGTGCGCGGCCATCCGCGCGCGCACGTCGCCGCGGTAAGCCTTCATCGCGGCGATGCCCTTGGTGTGCGCGACGATCGTGTCGGCGTACTGCGCGGCGAACTGCCGGCCGCGCGGCGAGCCGCCGGCCTGCGCGATCACCGGCTGACCCTGCGGGCATGGTCCCGAATTCAGCGGGCCGCGCGTCCTGAAGAACCGGCCTTCGAAATTGACCGCATGCACCTTGGTGTGGTCGACGAGAATGCCACTCTGCCGATCCGCGATGATCGCGCCCGGTTCCCACGAAGCCCACAGATGGGGGGGGGGGGGGGGGGGGGGGGGGGGGGGGGGGGGGGGGGGGGGGGGGGGGGGGGGGGGGGGGGGGGGGGGGGAGGCGGGGGCGGGGCCGCGCGGGGGGGGGGCGGGGGCGGGGGGGGGGGGGGGGGGGGGGGGGCGGCGCGCGAGCGCGGAGGGGGGGGGGCGCGCGGGCGCGGCGCCGCGGGCCGGGCGAGGGGGGGGGGGAGGGGGGGGGGGGGGGGGGGGGGGGGGAGGGGGGGGGGGGGGGAGGGGAGGGGAGGGGGGAGAGGGGGGGGGGGAGGGGAGGGGGGGGAGGAGGAGAAGGGGGGGGGGGGGGGGGGGGAGGGGAAGAGGGGGGGGAGGGAGGGGGGGGGGAAAGGGAAAAAAAAGGGGGGACGTCGGCACACTTCCATATACTCGTCGGCCATGTCGTAGCGCAGGTCGTGCTCCGGCATGCCGGGCAGGCCGAAGTTCATCGCGGCGAAGTCCGAACTTCCGGTGACGGCGTTCCAACCGATGCGCCCGGAGGAGACCTGGTCCAGCGTCGCGATCAGCCGCGCCAGCAGGTAGGGCGGGTAGGCGTAGGTGCCGAAGGTCGGAACGATGCCGATGCGCGACGTCGCCTGGCTCATCAGCGAGGCCACCACCGAGGGGTCCTGGCGCGGCACGGCGATGCCATGGTTGAGATAGAGCTCGGTGGAGCCGCCGTAGCTCTCGCCGACATAGGATGAATCCTCGATCAGCAGGTAGTCGAAGCAGGCTCGCTCGAGGCTGCGTGCCATGTCGACGAACAGGTCCGGCACCATCCAGGTGTGCCCGATATGGCCGGTCCAGGGCTCGCCCCAAGCCTGGACGCTGGATCCCTGCAGAAACCAAGCGAGGTGAAAGGGCCTGGCAGCCATCCATCAGCTCCTATGCGGTCCCGGGTAGGAAATTCGCGGGCAATCCGTGTGCCGCACCAGCAGTTCTCATTTCGGCGGAGGCTGCGCAATAGCTGCCGAGCATGACGCAGGGCCCGCTCGCGCCGTCTCCGCTCAAAATACGAACCGCCGGCTGGGTTACGTCCCGCCCATCAGGGCCAGGCCCTCGGCGACCGAGACGAACTCGCCGCCGCCGGTCAGCCTGGCTGCGCCGAACCGCTCGGCGAACAACCGCCGCACCGCCGGGACGAACGCCGAACCACCGGTCAGGAAGACGCGATCCACAGCCGCGTGCGGCAGGCCGGCCGCCTGCAGGGCCTGATCGACCGTGGTGGCCAACCTGACGAGGTCGCGCGAAATCCAGGACTCGAAATCGGCACGGGTGATGGTTTGCCCGATTGTCAGGTCCTTGTGGGCGAACCGCAGCACGGTGCGGTCCGCGTGCGACAGCGCCGCCTTGGCGCCCGATACCGCCTGATAAAGCTCGAAGCCCAACCCGTCCTCGATCAGCGCGATCAGATGCTTCAGGCGCTCGGGATGGTCGGCGGTGCGCGCCACCTCGGCGATCGAGCGCAGCGTGCGCGGCGCCCGCATGAGCGACAGCAGATGCCAGCGCGCAAACCCGGAGAAATACTCGGGCGGCACCGGCAGGTGCTTCCCCATCACGCGATAGCTGTCGCCCTTGCCGAGCAGCGGCGCAATCACCGCGTTGATGATGCGATAGTCGAACACGTCGCCGGCGATGCCGATGCCGGCGTGGCCGAGCGGCGTCACGCGCGCACCGGGCTCGAACCGCAGGAGGGAGAAATCGCTGGTGCCGCCGCCGAAGTCGCCGATCAGCACGGTGGCCGGATCGGTCAGCGTCTGGGCGAAGCGCCAGCCGGCCGCCTCGGGCTCCAGCGCCAGCGTCACCCCCGGCAGCCCGGCCTCGGCGTAGGCGCCGCGCAGGCGGTCGGCGCCGAGCGCATCGTCCGGAAAATCGCCGGCGAAGCGCACCGGGCGCCCGACGACAACTCGGGGCATCGGCCCAGTCTCCGCCAGAAGCGTCCGCAGCAACTGCCCGATCAGGCGCTCCAGCGTGAAGGGGTGGCCGAAGATGCGGGTCTCGGTGAAGCTCTTCTGCGCCAGGTATGTCTTCATCGACATGATCAGGCGGCTGTCCAGCGGGTCCTCCAGATAGGCCGCGATCGCCGCCGGCCCGGCCGCCTGGCGCAGGATGCTGCGGCCGCGTGCTTCCTCGGTCCAGAAACACAGCACCGAGCGGAACACGTCCAGGAGGGCCGCGCCGCCGGCATGGCGCTGCGTCGTCACCCTGCCATCGTCGTGCAGCAGGGCGACCACGCTGTTGGTCGTACCGAAATCGACACCGATCGCCCTGAGCATGCCGCCGCCCTCCGCCAAAAGGCGCGGGTTCAAGCGCGATCGGGCGGCGCGGCGCAAGGCCCCCACCTTGCCACCCTGCCGGCGAGCGCGATCAGCGATGCCGCGCAGCATGCGGGATTGGGCGAGGAGCACCGCAACAGCGTGGCGGAAGGCGCGACCTTCACCGGTCCACCAGCCGTGGGTCGTGTGGGCGGCCCCGATGCACTGGCGACCGGCCTCGGTGCGCGGCCCGGTGCTGCGGCCGCCGTGCAGCCGGCATCGGCCGTTCGGCATCGCCGGTTGGCGACAGGGGCCCCCTGCCCTGGTGCGCGCCCCGCAGCGCGGCGCAATCGAGGGATCGCCGGCCGGCGCCCCATTCTTCAGCCGGTGGCTCCACTTGGCATGGGGTTCTATCGACATGGTCACGGCGCGCCCGGGCTGCCTGACCGGGTAGGCTCCTCCTGCCGCTGCTCCAGGGTTTGCAGCGTGCTGCTCATGATGCGCGACAGCATTGCGGCGGAGCCGAGCAGGCGGGTGTTGAGGTTGGTCGTCTGGCTGGAGCGTGCCGCGCGGCGATAGCACTCCATGGTGAAGTGATGGGCGAGAACGGCGTGTGTGGCGAGCATGGCCTCCACCGGTTCCCTGGCGTCGAACGAGCGGAGGGCGATGATGGCGGCAGCGCGCGGCGGTGCTTCAGTCCGTCGGGTTCCTGCTCGGGCGATGGCAGCGCGGCGGCGAGCGCATACAGCAGGTCGTCGGTGAAGAGGGGATCAAGGAGGTCGTCGGCGGCAGTTGCTGGGTCTGCGAAGCCGGCGGTGGGGAGCCGCGTCCTGCGGCGGGATGGTTGGCGCGTCGTCGGTCGATGGGGTCATGGCAGGCTCCACGTGGCTGGGTCAGCCAGACTAACGTCCGTTAGACAATCTGTCAACGCGGCTCCACTATTCGGATCGTGGCCGTTTAACGTCGGCTAGCTGCAAATCACTGATTCGGCGGCGGAGTATCGAATGTCGGAATGTATTCTACCCCGTGACTGCCGAGCGGACCCGATGCACATCCGGCCGTGGCAAGCGAAATCGCAAGCACGATGGCCAGAAACATAAGCCTGCCGAACGCCCCGGCCCACATCGTCGCCATCATGGCTTTCCTCCCAGATGAGCGAGCATTTCGCGGCCGAGCGCGTTGAGAGCCAGCGGAAGTCTCGTCTGCGGATTGGCGGTGCAGTAGCTGTCAAGCCACGCGCCGAGATCCTCGAGCCGAAAGGCACCCAGCACGTCGTGACGGCTGCCCGCCGCAAGCCCGGAGAGGTAGCCCTCGGCCCAATACACGATTGATGCCTTGTCTGTCGGGTTTCCACCCGGTGCGCGCCACTGCACCCATGTTGAGCAGGTCGCCGGGCCGGTGGGGGTCATGACGACATAGCGCCGTCACCTGAATTCGGCTGCTGCTGCGGCGGCTGTGGCGGCTGTGGGCGGGGCGCCTCTGTTGAGCCGAAGCCGCGGCGGACGCGGCCACCGTTGCGATGCAGGCGGCACAGGCGATGGAGCCGACCCTTTTGATCATCTCACCCATCGTCAGGCCCTCCGCAGACTGACTGGTGGAGCCAAGGCATGGCGACGCCATGCCATCCTTTTGAGTAGTTTCTTTACCAGTATGACATTCATCTTTGTTCTCCCGAAAGTTTGCATCGTCGTGCGTCTCGTCGGAAACCATGTACTCGTTGGGATCGTCGGCTCCAGCGGGGGACACCTATCGATAATGATCACCCTCGCTGAGGCCCAGCCGCACCTCCTGTCCAAACTTGAAGAGCGCCACGCCCAGCGCCGTAATCGCGATTGAGAACAGCAGGCCGGCGCCGTACTCATACCGTAAACCCAAGTAGGCGGTGATAAAACCCGCAACCAGCAGCAACGCCGTGCATATCCCACTGGTGAGGGCCAGATGCGTTGCACAGTTCAAGAGCCTGGCCCGCTTCCGCAAGCGCAGAATATCCGATTTGAGATGAGCCCATACCGTATCGTCATCGGCGATTTCAGTGCAGGCTGCGAATGCGGTGAAGGACAATGGTCATTCGACCGAGCATGATCGAGACGAAGCCAGTCACGGCGCCGAGAACGAAGGCCGGTGCCGTGGATTGGGACATCACCCGTGAACGCTGACCAGCATCCGGCACAAGAGCCATAGAAATCGCTACCTCCGGGCTCACCTATCTTGGCTGCCGTCCCGCGATTGGCCATCCGATGCCCGTGATTGACGTCGCGGCTCGGTGGGGAGTGGTAGCATCAGGCATGAGAGGCATACACGCAACTGGGCGGCAAATCAGAAGTTGCGGCAGGCGGGTTCTGCCTCAGGTGGGGAACAGGAACGTCAGGGTTATCTGCAGCAGCCATGTCTCATGGCCGGCTTGCGGGCGGATGGCATTGTAGTAGCTGTCAAGTCCAGCTTCATGGCCTGGCCGCCCAGCCGGAATGTCTTGGCGATGCCGCCGCCGACAGGGACCGTCCAAACCTGTCCCGACTTCGACAGCCAGTTTGCGGCGATGTTCGGCGATGATCCGACCGACCAGCCATCGCCAAAATGGTAGCTGATGAATGGGTTTATCAGCAGGCTGTTGGTGCGGTCGCTGCTCTGGGGCGGACCACCGAACGACCAGATGTTGTTGACGACAGCACCAAATACCCAGGGGTGTCGCCTTCTTCCTGATGAACGCAACGGACGGACCCGACCCCCACTTGTTGACCCCGAGCGCCGTGTCGGTCGCGGATGGGTAATATAGAACCGGGCCGGCGCCCCAGTAGAAACCCTCGCCACGCGATGGCGACAGGAAGAAGGTCGTATACCCATTGCCGATGCCAGATGCCCAATGATCGCCCAACTTCTTCGGAGGCTGCGAATAGGTCGGAAACTTGGTTCGGGTGATCAGCGCCCAATCATCATTCAATCTGAACGGTAATATCGCCTGATCGAGCTCGAAGGTATTCTTGGTTGCGTTGTAGGGGCCGTCGCGAAAGTCCGCCTCATAGCGAAGTGGCAGCGTGATTGTCCGGCTCACCGGGTTCTCGGATTCCTTCGACAGATCGTTGTTGCTTGCCTCGGTCGGTGTCGCGGTCGCCGACGACTGACCTGCCGCTTCACCGCCGTATAGCGTTGCAATGACAAGCAAACCGGCAGCCGAGGGTCGCATCGTGGTTACCCTCGCGTCAGCTTCGGTGCGCGCCGCCTGAACAGGATCCTGGCAAGCTCGCCATGACCGAGTCGCGCATCAAGCTCGGTGACCGAGGTGTAGATCAGGAACAGAACGAAGATCCAGATTTGGATCGCGGCGAAGCGGTGCCAGGAGAAGTGCGTGACCAGGTAGTTCCAGGTTCCGCCGAATGCCCCCCCGCCGATCCAATATTCGGCCAACTCCTCGAGCAGTCGGGCGGCAAAAACCACAGCCCAATAGACGACGGTCTTGAACAGGATCGGCCGGATCATGGGGGCTGCGTCGAAGCGGCGGAGGAATGGCAATGCATCGGCCACCAGCACAGCCTTGCCGACCACCAGTGCCGTCGTTGTCGCGACCATGAAGTTCGCGAGCCGTTCCAGATACTCAGCGAGGATAAGCTGCGTTGTCAGCTCGACCAGGTTGAAGGTCACGAAGAAGAACACGATTGGCGGCAGCGCTTCCCGGAACTCCTTGACGACAAAGTCGACGGCACGCGAGACGCTCATCGCGATTGCCCTCCTCCCGTCTCAACGGTCCACTTCCACGTCGATGGTCCCGGCGCGCACCGCAGCCGACAGCGCCGCGTGGTCCCGCTCGGCCTGATCGGCATAGGCGACAGCAAACCTGCCCATCGCCTCGTCGAATTCATCCTGCCTGCCCAGATAGCCACTAATCGTCCATGGATCGCCGGCCTTCGCATGCGCTCGCGCCAGAACCCAGCCGCAGGCCTTGCCGTAGATCGACAGCATCTCGGCGTCGTATGTCTCGACCAGCGGACTCAGCTTCACATCGCGCAGTTGACGCAGATAGAACTGGCGTCCCGCCGGTCCCGTGGCCCATCCGAGGAACAGATCGGAGGCCGGCTGCATCAGCCGCTGTCCCTGAACCACGCGCTCACCATGATGAGCGAAGGCGCTCTTGCCGGCATAGGTCTCCAGCACCGATGCGTTGGCTTCCTTGATCTGCAGGAAGAACGGGTGGTCCGCGATGGACATCATCAGCGCCACCATGCAGAGCGTCCCGACGCTGCCGATGCCGACGACCTTGATCGCCACATCCACCAGGCGGTAGCGGTCAAACAGAACGCGTCGGTCCTCGGCCAGCGTGTTCCGATACTTCGAGAGCATGTCCTGGCACATGGCCATATAGTCGGTGCCCTGTGATCCTTCTGCATGGAAAATGGTTGGAGGCGTATCGTGGATGCGGGATTGTACGCCGTCCAATTCGACGAGCTTCGGAAACACCAGCTCCGAACTGCTGCGCGCCGTCGCCTTGGCGATCCGCTTGCGCAGCACCGCCTTCTGGGACCGCGGCAGCATCGCCAGATAGTCGGCTTCTTCGAGGCGGGCGTACCAGGTCTCCAGCACATCCATCTCGGAGAAGCTGCGCATCTGGTTACGATAGCTGCGCACACAGGCGATCGCGGCATCTCGACCGTCGCGGTCCGACAACCCGTTGGAACGAGCGGCGAGTACGAACGAGGCCACCAGCCGTTTGTCATCCCACTCCCATGGCGCGGGCAGCGTCTCGTCGAGGTCGTTGATGTCGAAGATGAGCCGGCGTTCCGGCGTGGCGAAGCCGCCGAAATTCATCAGGTGGGCGTCGCCGCAGACCTGGACGTGAAGTCCCGTCGTTGGCGTACCGCCCAGATCGGCCGCCATGACACCGGCAGACCCGCGGTAGAACGTGAACGGCGTCTGCAACATGCGCCCATACCGCAGCGGCACCAGGTCGGGCTGGCGGGTCGCGTCCGCGGCATGGAGAATGGCGAGCGGGTTCGTTCGGCCCGAATGCGCCCGCCATGTCGCATGCGCATTGCGGGAGACGGTGTCACGCAGCTTCTTGCCGATGGCCCGTCGCTCCGCCGGCGGCATCTGCGGCGGACGCCCCGGTGGCACTTCAGTCGCCAGGCGCACAGAAGGTTTTTTCATTGCCGTAGTCCCTCACCAACCAGGGCAGCTCCCCGAGAATTCGCCCCCCGCGGAAACAGTCGTCGGCCCGTCGCGCAAGCAGCAAAGCCCGAAGCGGCTCAGCTACCCGACGGCGCCAGCGTCAGTTCCACGCGCCGGTTCTGCGCCCGGCCGCTCGCCGTGTTGTTCGAGGCAACCGGGTTCGTCTCGCCGAACCCTTTCGCCGAAACAAGGTCCGGCTTGACGCCCTGCGAAATCAGAAATTGCATCACGTTCTCGGCACGCTTTTGCGACAGCACCTGGTTCGAGGTGATGCCCTGCCGTTGCAACGCAGGACCGATCGGGGCGTTGTCGGTATAGCCGTTCACCACGAGCTTGTTCTGCTGCGTCGGCGCAAGCTGCGACGCCAGTTTAGCGATGACCGATTGCCCCTGAGCGCTCATCTCCCAGCCGCCCGACGGGAACAGCAGGTCGCTGTTCACGGTGTACTTGATCGCCCCCGCCAGCCGGTTGATCTGCGCCTTATCGGCGGCAACCTGTTGCTGTAGCTGCTGGTTTTGGGCCTGCAGCGCGTCGTAGTCGCTTTTCCAGACGACACATCCCGTCAGGATCAACGGCGACAGCATCGATGCGGCGGCCAGGCATTGTCTCTTCGTGTAGGTCATTGAGCGATCCCTCATTGTGGTATGTTTGAGTCGAGAGCGAGGACTATAAGCTACGGCCGGTTGTGACCAGTCGCGTGCGTCTCGCCAGCGGAATGCGCTATCTTTCTCCAGCATGCAGCATATATCCAGTCATCCGGAGAATGCTCTAATAGTACCATCCCGGTCCCCAGGCACCCCAATTCATCTCGTTGATCTGAGCAGTCATCTGCTGCTCGTTGGCAATATTCTGCGCGAACACATTTTGTCTGTAGCGGTCGTATGCAGCCTGGTTACCGACATACAGGCAGTCACAGATCGTCGGGTCGGCATAAGTGTATATCACGGCGTTGTTGCGCACCTGATGGACGAATTTATGCGGCGGCAGCGCTGACAGTGAGGCTTGACGCTGCGGCGTGTTCGCCGGCACCAGCGTGAAACCGGCAGCGGCCAGCATGTCCTCCTTGTTCTGCACCTGGTTGGCGCAGGCCGACGCGGAGACGCATATGGCGATGGACACAAGGGTTGATCTGACCCGACGCATCGTTTCCTCCTTGCTTATGGATCGGCACTCGCCGCGGACGGCACGAGACTTTACAGAACCACCGCCTTACGCCACCACCCCAACCGTCCCGCTCGGAACCGGACGGCCAACGATCGTGACATCCCGGCCTCCTCAGGTGGGCTTTGCGACGACCTGATAGATGACACTGCTGCCGCTGTAGAACGGCCGATACCAGGCGCCGCCGAAGGTAAAGTAGGTGGCACCTTTCACATTCTCGTCGACTGCACCGTTCGGCAGCGTGCTCACCGTGGCCCCGACCGGAGGCGGGATCACCTGATAGCCAGCTGGTACCGTGGAGTAGAACGCACCACCGCAGTCAAGATTGGGCGTAGTGCCGACATAGACGGTCGAGCAAGACGGCGGTGGGGTCGCGACGACCGCGCCTTGCGGCGGCGGAACCACCGCATACTGGCCGCCTTGCGGGGCGTAGTAGACGCCGTTCGCATAGTAGTATGGGTTCCCGGCAACCGAGATCGCCGCCACGGCCGCAGGCAGCACCGCCAGTGTCGCGCCGATGGCGAGACCAGCGCCGAATCCGGCCCCCGAGTAATACCCGCCCCAACTGCTGTTGTAACCGTTGAAATTGTCTTGCCGGTTGACCTGCAGGTTGCGCGCATCGTTGTAGCGGTTCTGCTGCAGGGTGGTCGCCTCATTCGCGCGGTTCTGCTGGAGCTGGGTTGCAGTCCCTCTGTCATCTGGATGGGCCTGCTGGTACTGCGAGACATTCTGCCGGTCGTCCAGGTGGGCCTGCTGGAACTGGCTTGTATTGTGTTGGAATTCAGGATGGCTCTGCCGGTAGGTGTCCGCATGCTCGGAAAAATCGCCGGCGTTGTGCACGCTGCCGAAGCCGCCGCGGCCAAATCCGGCGTCGCTGCTTCGGTCCGCAAAGCCCCCATCGCCGAAGCGCGACCCGCCGCCACGGAAACCACCAAAGCCACCGCCGTGGAACCCGCCGAAGCCGCCACGGAATGCCGCCGCGCGATCGGCGCCGATGGCGAGACAAACGGCAATCGCCGAGCCGGCCAGCAGCATTCCACCCAACTTCTTCCCGTTCGAAATCCCCCCGGCCATCGACGTTCTCCCGGCTACTTAGGATTTGCACTGGAAACAACTGGCGCGAATGGGATCTTCTCCACCCCTGGCGGGAGCTCCGCCGTGAAAACGGGCTCGGCGATTCGGGGCGCAAAATTCCAATCGGTGAAGACCCCGGTGAATTGCGGCTGCGCGGGTTGCGTCTTGTAGGTGATCACCAGCTTGCATGGAGTGAGCTGAGGCCCCGTATCAATCCAGAGCTGCCAGTCGATATTCTCCTCGACAAAAGCGAGCGTATGGCAGCCTCTGCCATTCACGTAGTTCAGGCCGAGGTAGATCCCATATTGCAATTTCCGGCGAACACTCCGGTACGGGTCGTGGAACAGGAAATCCGCCAGCGGTGGGGCAAAGTCCAACTGAGGGACAATCCAGTCCAGCATGCTGTCGATCCCTGGCGGCGCCGCCTCGGTCGCATAGAACGGCGTGGCCGGATCGTGCAGGGTGATCGACTTGCCGTCGTACCAGAACTTCCGGTCGCCCAGGTCACCGCGCCACTCCACGTAGAGCCCGCCTGGCCGCCGCAGGACGACGTCCTCGGTCGCGGAGTACTGCAGCTTCTGCCCCGACGGCAGCACATGGTCAAAGCTGATGTCGGCATGGAAGGTGAATTGGTCCGCCGAGCCGATGTAAACGCTCATCTGCCTTAGCAGGCGATCCGCCTGCTCCGCAACAACCGGCGCGGCAGTGTCGGCCGACGACGACGGGGCGTTCGGGGCAGCTTGGTTGTCCTGCGCCTGCACGACCTGCACCCAACACGGCGCTGACATCATGAAGGCCAGTGTTATCATTGAAGTAAATCGCATCGAACCTCCTTCCGACGCTGCGTCCAACCGACCTGCTGTGATTGAATGCTGGTGACGATGCAGGAAACGCCATCATATAAGCAAAGCGCAATTTCCGGGGTCGTGTACCTGTCACGTGTCAGTCGCCCGCCATACTCACGAAATCGATGCCCGTGATCCTGTCCTCGGTGTTGAACCCCACGAGCATTGCGGCGGAATCGCCACGCGGGAACACCAGCTTCACCAGGTAGAACGTCTGGTCGTCGATCGAGCGCGTTCGCAGCACCTGGGCGTTCGTCGGCGAAGCCCCATACCGCTTGAGTTGCCTCGACATCGCCCGCACTGCATCATCCGTCAACTGGGCACTGTAGCTGGACGCCAACTGCGTGCGATCGATCTGGCCCGCCTCCATCTGCGCGAACCATTGAAGAGCGAGCGTCTTCACGCTGTCCTCGGACCGCGCACCGGCCTGCCGCGCCGGGTTGGCAACCACCGCCGAACTGTTCGCCGCCAAGAGTGCGACCGCCAGCGTGATCCCAATGAAACGCCTCATCTGCATTGCTCCTGGTTCGAACTACCTGTTGCGGACCTTCGACTTGAACTGCCGTCCGATAGCGCCGGGCAGCGGGAGTGGCCGAAGCCACCCCCTTTGTCGTGCAGCCGGCGTACCGTCAGCCGCCGCCGCCGCCGATATGCAACTTATCGAGTTGCTCCTTCAGGAACGGTACGGGATCGTCCGGGGTCTGAAGATTGGGCACCACGTCGGTCGAGGCGCCGCCCGGAGACCGCTTGATGTTCGGATACTTCACGAGCGTCTTGTCGAAGTCGATGATCACCGGCTCGATCAGCGACAGCACCCAGCCGTTATCCTGACCGGAATATCTGCCGGGTGACGATGTCAGCGTCCGCGTCGGTGCGGCCCCGTTGAACGTCATGTCGTACCTCTCGTACGGATCCATGGTGAGGTTGTACGTCGCACCGATCGAGCCCAGATTTGCCTCGGAACCAAGCCAGAGTCCTTCGCCGTGTAGAGGTATTTCCACGCGATGTGCACCCAGGGTTCGTTAGCCTCGCCGCCGATATCGGCACGCGCCCCCTGGAATACCTCGCCATCGACATAGATCCAGGAATTCCGTGCCGAGTGCTGTGACTTCCCCAGGATGTAGGCACTGTTGTCGATGCTGTCGAAGTAGATCGGCTTGCCGTCATTGCCAACCCAATCGTGCGGCGGCGGCGTCAACCCGACCATCGTCGCAAGCGTCGCCCAGGCGTCGATATGCGACATCATCTCGTTGTACTGCACGCGGGCCGGGATGTGGTTCGGCCACCACATGATGCCCGGGACGCGCCAGCCACCTTCGAACGGCGACCCCTTCTCGCCGCGGAACGGCGTGGTTCCGGCGTCGGGATAGGCGTCCAGCCAGGCACCATTGTCAGCCGTCACGATCACGATCGTATTGGGTGCCTCAGCGCGGATGGCTTCCATGATCCGGCCGATGTCGGCGTCAAGTTCCATCAGCGAGTCCGAATAGTCGCCGAGATGCGACTTCCCTTTGAACGCGGGCGCCGCATTGGTCGGATTGTGCATCTTGATGAAGTTCACGTCCATGAAGAACGGCTTGTCGCCTCGCGCGTGCTGGTGGATGTAGGCAACTGCGGAGTCGGTCTGGCGGATATCGAACGTCGCCAGAGAGTCATAGGTGATGGTCCCGACCATCCTGGCAGGCTGGCCCGTCTCGCCTTCCCACTCACCCAGATTCACGATGTCGTCGTACATCTTGTTGTATTCGGGGTTATACGACGGGAACCAGGGATGAAACCACTTGTCGGTATAGTTATAGGCATAGACGCCAGCATAGTAGGCGGCAAACTGCCGCATCTCATCGAAGCCATGCTCGATCGGGTAAGCGTCCGGCTTGTCGCCCATATGCCACTTGCCGGAAAAGTACGTGGTGTAACCGTTCTTCTGGAAGTATTCGGCGATCGTCGGCGTCCGCTTCTGCAGGTGGTTCTCGTCGCCAGGTGCGACCACGATCGACAGCGCCGAGCGGATCGGCAAACGTCCGGTCAGAAACGAGGCCCGACCTGCGGTGCAGCTCGCCTGGCCGTACCAGTTGGTGAAGACAGCGCCCTCTGTCGCGATCTGATCGACGTTCGGCGTCGGATGGCCGAGGCCTGCGCCACCGCCGGAGTAGGCGCCGAAATCGTTCCAACCGGTGTCGTCGGTCATCAGCATGACGATGTTCGGGCGCTTCGACGCTTGCGCATTGGCAGCGACCAGCGGCAGCGCCGACATCGGCACGCCGACTGCAAGTGCACCGACGGCCTGGGACAACCTGGACCTCCCCGTCATGCCAGACCTCCATCTGTTGGTGATTCTGCAATATACACCTCGGTTTCTCCCCGCTGCGGTGGTGACGTGATGCGCTGGTCCCGCACAGTCCGGTCCCGCGGACGTTGGGACACCTGGGTCGGTGTCACCAAAGCCCCGCGCAGACATCGTGCGCGAGCCTGAGGCGAGGATCGCTCGCCGCCTATGGCAAAATCGGAAATTGCAGTACCCAAATTCATCGGTTCGCAGCACGTCGCAGCGTCACCGCCGGCACTTCGCCATAGGCATTCCGGTACTCTGCTACGAAACGGTGAAGGTCCGCGAAGCCGTAGCGCCCTGCCACCTCAACGATACTTGCCGTCGTGGAATTGGCGCGCAGCAGCTCTGCACGCACCAGCTTGAGGCGCCGCAGTCGCTGGTAGTAGCCCGGGCTCATCCCCAGCACATGCGAGCAGCAGGTCCTCAGGGTACGTTCCGACACGCCGATGGCGCTGCACAGTTCCGGCAAGCGCAGCAGCCGGCATGGATGCGCCGCGAGCACCGCCTCGAACTGTACCAATATCCTCGCTTGATCGCATTTGACTTCGGGCACGTCCCGCGGCTCGCCGGTCGCCAGGCAGGTTGTCAGCGCCCAGATCAGGTCCTGCTCGATGGCGCGGGCGACTTCAGGATGCCTCAGATGGTTCAGATTTGTCTCGGCGATGCGGCCGGCCTGCGCATGCAGACGAAGCAGTTGAAGCCGATCCGTGGGGACAGGTCGCAGGACCCGGCCGACGGGTGGCGGGAGTAGATCCTGTCCTGCGATCGTCCTGCCAAATGCCATCAGAGAAGCAGACGGCAGCGAAATGGACGCCCACCGGCAGGCACCGGTCGTCCGCTGGTGCAGGCGCTCGCCGCGGCTGTGGAACATGATGTCGCCGAATTCCAGTTTTGTTCCGTTGTAAAGCAGCGGCGAATCGCGCTGTGTGGGAAAGGAAACAAACACTGGCTCCGGCGGCAGGGAGACGTAGGCAACGCGCGGCGATGCCTCCCATGCGCGCAGCAGACGAATGTTGGGCAGTTCCACCCAGGTCAGGCGGGCGTGGAATTCATGGGGCGGTATGACCAGCAGATCGAGCACGTGGTGCAGACTTGCCTGATAGTCATTGGCATCAATGAAAATACAGGAGCCGCTTGCCGGCATCTGACGCCGCCTTGCTGTGCCGCTATGTCGGATCGAGGGTTGCGCCATGTCACAAGCGACACGCGACCACACAGGCTGCCAAGACGATACGCCGGCTGCTATGGCAAAATCGGAAATTGGCCTAGCGGAAGCGCCGATCCTGCGCGATGGGCCGATCGTCGGGTGAACGGCGCAGCGTCGCCGAGGGCGTCTCGCCGAACAGCCTGCGGTATGCCACCGCGAAGCGTCCAAGTTCGCCGAAACCGTGGTCCGTGGCAGCCACGGTCACGGTGGTCGATGTCGGTTCGGCCTCCGTGAGCACGCGCCGCACGAGATGCATCCGCCGCAGCCAGAGGTAGCGGTGCGGGCTCATCCCCAGATGCTCCTGGCAGTGCAGGCGGAGTGTTCGGTCCGCCACCCCGATCTCCGCACAGATCTCCGCCAGATAGAGAGGCTTGTCCTGATTGGCCTCCAGTACCTGCTCGAAGCGCCGCATGATCGGCACACGCTGATAGCCCAGGCTGATGGTCTTGACCGCCACGCCTTCGGTCACGCAGCCGACCATCGCGCGCACCAGCTCCTGCTCCATCGCCCTGGCAACCTCGGGATGCGCGAGAATGTCGGGGGCGGTGGCGGCAAGCTGACCGGCTGCCTCGTGCAGACGCACCAGCCGCGCCATAAGATGCGGACGCGGACGAATCAGGCGTGTCAAAGCGGGTGCGGCCAGTTCGTATCCGACGAGGGCCTCCGCGGCCGCAGCGAGGTCCTCCGGCGTCAGGGACATTGCTGCCCAGTGGCACTCGGTCGATGTGCGGTGGTAGTGCTCGGATCCTA
>CAWCDM010000043.1:0-33366 GCA_963794185.1 uncultured Alphaproteobacteria bacterium
ACGGCGAGCACTTCGGCGACTACGTGATCCGCGCCGGGCACGTCCGCGCGACCACTGCCGGCAACACGTTCCACGCCGATCTGGCCCCCGATCTCAGGAGCTGACCATGCGCCAACTGCTGCATGCCACGCGCGATCTTTCCTGGCCCTCGCTACGTCACAGCGAAGGGCGGCTGCTCGGCCTGCCATTCGTTCTGTCTGCCTTCGCACCGGGCCTGGTCTACGCCTGGCCCGTCTGCATCGCCGCGCTGATGGTCGCGAGCGTGGCAAGTTTTCTGGTTTTTGTTCCGCTGACGGCACTGGCGCTGAACGGCGGCGCCGCACTCGATGACGACGCGCCGCCCCCACCGCTCACGCCGCGCGCCTACGCGCTGCTGTTCCTGCTGTGGACGGCCAGCGCCTGGGCGGGAGCCGCACTCGCGTCGCTGCGCAGCCTGCCGGTCTGAGCGGACGGCTATTCGGGATCGGGCCCGTGCACCGCAGCAAATCCCTTGCCGAACGCGGCGTCGCGTTTCTGGAAGGCGAATTTCACCCCGTGCTCGCGCATCGTCTCGCGGAATGCGTGCGCCTTCGGAGCGAGATGCCCGCGAGCATCGATCTCCGCCCCGACGCGCTGTAGTGTGCGTGCGCCCATCAGTTCGAGTCCCAGATTGACCAGCCGCTTGTTGGCTGACAGCAGATGCGGATCGACTAGGCCCATGCGATTGGCGAGCCGCATCACCTCGGCTTCCAATTGATCCGCGGGCACGGCCTTGAGCGCCAGGCCGATCGAGGCCGCATCGGCCCCGGTCACGCTGTCGCCGGTCAGCAGCAGCCGCTTCGCCCATTGCGGGCCGCAATGATACAGCCACATCTAGTCCTGGTAATCGGGGCAAAACCCCGGGGTGGCGTTGCATTTTTTGTTTGCCCCGGCTCGGGTGAGTACAATTCGCTCATGACATGCCCCCGCTCGCCGATCCGTCCGGTCTACCACGAGCCAAGCTGGAAGCTCTGGTGGTGGAATTGCTGGGCGAGGTGGCGGATCTGAAGCGGCTCGTGGCGGCGCAGCGCGACGAGATCGCCCGGCTGAAGGGTTTGAAGGGCCGTCCCTCCATCAAGCCGAGCGGCATGGAGAAGGGGAGCGAGCCGAAGCCGGGTGGCAAGCGTTACAGACGTGACCGTCGCGGCAAGGTGACACCGCGGGTCAGGCCTGAGATCGAGGTGCTCCAGGTGGCACATCCGCCGGGTTCGCAGTTCAAAGGCTACGAGCCGTACCAGGTGCAGGACCTGGTGCTCACCGCGCGGGTGGTACGCTATCGTCGCGAGCGCTGGCTGACGCCGGACGGCGAGACGATCGTGGCGCCGCTGCCCGGCGGCATCCGTGGCCATTTTGGCCCTGAATTACGCCGCTTCGTGCTGATGCAGCACCACCAGGGCCAGGTGACAGCCGAGCGTCTGGTAACGCTGCTACAGGCGGTGGGCCTTAGCATTTCAAAGCGGCAGGTCATGCGCCTGCTCATCGATGGGCAGGACGACTTCCTGATGGAGACCCGCGAGGTACTGCGCGCCGGTCTGGAAACGGCCGACTGGATCACGGTGGACGACACCGGTGCGCGCCATCGCGGCGCCAACGGCGTCTGCACGCAGATCGGCAACGACAACTTCGCGTGGTTCGGCACGACGGGTAGCAAGAGTCGCTTGAACTTCCTCGGCCTGCTACGTGCCGGCCACACCGACTACGTGATCAACGACGCCGCCTTGGACTACATGCGCGACCATGCCCTGGCCGGAGCGCTCGTCCAGCGGCTGGCCACGCATGAGCAGCGCCAGTTTGCCGATGACAGAGCCTGGTTGGATCATCTTGAACAGCTCGGTTTGGCCGGTTTGCAGGTGACGCCCGACCCGGTGCGCGTCGCCACCGAGGGAGCGCTGTGGGGTGCGGTGAGCGCACACGGGTTCCTGTGCGACACGGTGGTGGTCAGTGACGACGCCGGGCAGTTCAACATCGGTCAGCATGCCCTGTGTTGGATCCATGCCGAGAGGCTGGTGCACAAGCTCGACACATTCACCGACGACCAACGCGCCGTCCAGCAACGCGTCCGCTCGCTCATATGGCAGATCTATGCCGATCTGAAAGACTACCGCATCAGCCCGACACCATGCCGGCGTGACCAGCTCCGTGCGCGGTTCGACTACATCTTTTGCCAACGCACCGGCTTCGTCAGTCTTGATCGCCTGCTGCGGCGGCTGCACGCCAACAAGGCCGAACTGCTTACCGTGCTCGACCACCCAGAAATCCCATTGCATACGAATGGTTCGGAAAACGACATCCGCTGCCAGGTCACCAAGCGCAAGGTCAGTGGTGGCACCCGCAGCGATGTTGGCCGCGATTGCCGCGATGCCTTCCTCGGCTTGGCCAAAACTTGCGCCAAGTTGGGGATTGCATTCTGGGATTATCTCGGCAGCCGCCTCGCAATCCCCGATCAGCCGATCGTCCCGAGCTTGGCAGACCTTATCCGCATCCGCTGCCAGCCGGCGTAATCGCCCGGGGTTTTGCCCGTGTTACAGTCCTGATATCTAAAATATTGATAACACTAACATATATTGGCTGGATCGGGAAACTATCATGGATATATCAGCAAGCAAGGTCCTTGACCTGGCGAGACCGGCGGCAGAGCAGCGCCCAAGCCATCGCGACGGCTCAGTGAGAGACCGCGACGGGAACCCTATGCAACCTCGGGCCTCTGCGCTCGTTGGCACGAGCAGGCGTCAGGGTGATCTCCTGGGCCAGCTTGGCGTCCATTCCATACGCTGGGCCTGTCATTGTCTGATAGCGAGGCAACGCACGGGTCGCTGTTGATCAATTACCCCCCCCTTGATAGGGAGCATCGAAAGCTGGGATGTAGTCGACCCCGTGACTTCCGAGTGGACCTGCTGCACAACCCATCGCAGAAAGCGCCAGCACGAGAGCAATGGCGAGGATAAGCCTGTGTGTAGCGGCCGCTTGCGACGCAGTCATCATGGCAACTGTCCATCAGGATGAGCAACCATTGCTCGCCCGAGATCATTAATGGCAAGCGGCAGCTTCGTCTGCGGATTTGCCTTGCAGTAGCGGTCGAGCCAAGCGGCGAGTGCTTCGCGGCGAAAGGCACCTATCACATCGTGACGACTGCCCGCGGCGAGTCCAGAAAGATAGCCCTCCGCCCAATACTCGATGGCGGCCGTGTCTGCTGGGTGGGCGCCTGGTGACCGCCACTGCACCCATGTCGTGCATGTCGCCGGACCAGTTGGGGTCATGACGACCAACGCGGCCACTTGGCCAGGCGGCTTCGGCGCCGCCTGCTGGGCATAGGTGGCGGGTCCGCCGAGAGGCAATGTGATACCAGCGAGTAGCAGACCGCGGAATGCGGTTCTCGCAAAGGGCTCCATCGCGTTTCACTCCCCTCTGCTCGTTGGGCCGGCGCACTACCTCGAAATCGCCAAGACACCCCCCAAGTCGAGATTCCCCGGATGAATGGCCGGATCGGCCGCCACAAGGGCAGCGTAGCCACCAAACCGGCCGTTTGGCAACGGTGATGTCGCTGGGGAGGCGTCTGGAACCTTGCCAGCTGGTCGACGAGCACCGTGCGGTACATGATGGCGCTCTTGAGGCCGAAGCCAGGGCTGTGCAACGGGCCGACCGGGCGCTTGCGCCTAAGGAGCAACCATCTATGTCCTGTAGGTGTTCAAACAAACCCGAAGGCCGCCTTCTGCTCTCGGCAGTATGGGCAATCTATCTTGCAGTCGGGAACACGGCTTTTGCCGATGTTAACTCATTCGATGGCGTATACAGTGGGAAGAGAACGCTAACCAAAGGCTCATCTGAGTTTTGCTCGAAATTGGAGGAGATGTCGGTTACCATCCAAGATGGGAAATTTACGTTTACCGATAGTAACTCGCGAGCCGTGCTTGCAATCATATCGATTGCGCCGAGCGGGTCATTCAGCAATATGCATAACGGAGGTGGCGACTCCTGGTATGTTATCGGAACAATAAACAACGGCGCTCTTGAGGCGGACGCCAATAGCTCTGCCTCCTTCCATCACTGGTCTCTCAAGAAGAAATAGGCTTCATGAGGCCGCCTGACGGGTCTCGCTTGACCCAAGCCGGGACGGGAATTGGGCTGATGTAGTTATCAACTGCGGCGCGTATCAGTCACGCCTCTTTGGCCTATCCATACCGGCGAGTTTGAGCAATTCGTTTGCTCGAACGCGGCTGCTCACACCCACCTTGGCCAGCTTGTCCATGAATTGCGTTGCAGTGGTCTGCTTGGTCTGTTTGGGCTGGCTGAGCGGGTTCTTGTCGGGTGATTGTGGCACGATACGGTCCGAATTGCGGTCCACAGGCTGGAGCCTCTGAGCAAGCTCCCCAACAATGACGCCACGGTTAACCTTCCTGAGGTGCGCCAAGAGGCCGATGATATCGTCGCCATGTTGGAAACACGAAGCATCACTCCATTGGCCATTGCTACGCACGATGATGTCGGACACGTAGTGCTTCTGCCGCTTTCGAGGTGCAAGCGGGATCGGCGAGGCATACTGACCGCCGAAACAGAAAACGCCGTCTGGCAATGCCGTCTTCAGAAGCTTCGCGAGATTGGCTTGAGCGATGGCGGGGACATCCGTCGGGTCAATCATCTCGCAGTCCTTACGCCGCTCCGACGGCGAGCACTTCGGCGACTACGTGATCCGCGCCGGGCACGTCCGCGCGACCACTGCCGGCAACACGTTCCACGCCGATCTGGCCCCCGATCTCAGGAGCTGACCATGCGCCAACTGCTGCATGCCACGCGCGATCTTTCCTGGCCCTCGCTACGTCACAGCGAAGGGCGGCTGCTCGGCCTGCCGTTCGTTCTGTCTGCCTTCGCACCGGGCCTGGTCTACGCCTGGCCCGTCTGCATCGCCGCGCTGATGGTCGCGAGCGTGGCAAGTTTTTTGGTTTTTGTTCCGCTGACGGCACTGGCGCTGAACGGCGGCGCCGCACTCGATGACGACGCGCCGCCCCCACCGCTCACGCCGCGCGCCTACGCGCTGCTGTTCCTGCTGTGGACGGCCAGCGCCTGGGCGGGAGCCGCACTCGCGTCGCTGCGCAGCCTGCCGGTCTGAGCGGACGGCTATTCGGGATCGGGCCCGTGCACCGCAGCAAATCCCTTGCCGAACGCGGCGTCGCGTTTCTGGAAGGCGAATTTCACCCCGTGCTCGCGCATCGTCTCGCGGAATGCGCGCGCCTTCGGAGCGAGATGCCCGCGAGCATCGATCTCCGCCCCGACGCGCTGTAGTGTGCGTGCGCCCATCAGTTCGAAGTCCCAGATTGACCAGCCGCTTGTTGGCTGACAGCAGATGCGGATCGACTAGGCCCATGCGATTGGCAAGCCGCATCACCTCGGCTTCCAATTGATCCGCGGGCACGGCCTTGAGCGCCAGGCCGATCGAGGCCGCATCGGCCCCGGTCACGCTGTCGCCGGTCAGCAGCAGCCGCTTCGCCCATTGCGGGCCGCAATGATACAACCACATGCTGCCCGGCGGCGTTCCGAGATCGCGCACCGGCGGAAAACCGATGCGTGCATCCTCGGCCACCAGCACCATGTCGCACAGCCAGGCGAGATCCGTGCCGATGCCGATGCAGGTGCCATGCACCTGTGCAATCACCGGTTTGTGCATGTCGAACAGCGTCAAACGCAGGCGCTGTCCGTGCTCCAGCCGCCAGACGTCGTCATCAATCTCCTGTCGGCCGCGGTAGGCCTCGCCGCCGCCCGATGAATACTCGCTGAGATCGGCGCCGGCGCAGAAATGTGGACCGGCGCCGCGCAGCACGACGCAATGCACCGCGTTGTGCTCATCGGCCTCGAGCAACCCCGCGGACAGTTCCTGCAGCAGCTTCGCGCTGAGCGCGTTGCGCTTTTCCGGCCGATTGAGCGTGACGATGGCGGTGGTGTTCCTCACCTCGTAGGTGATCTGCTCGAATGGCATTTTCTCTCCCTTTCGCATTGCGTTGCCGGTGCCGCGGTCGGCGCGTAAGCTCGATCGCAACCATGCGCCGGGTAGGAAACGGAGGCCAGTCATGAAGATCGCACGCGTCGAGACGTTCCTGTTCGATCCCGGGACCGCCAAGAACCTGCTGTTCTGCCGCGTCGAAACCGATGACGGCGTGCATGGCTGGGGCGAGGCCTATGTGACGTTGGGCAAGGAGCCGGTCATCGAGCAGTGCCTGCAGGCGATGGCGAAGCACATGATTGGCCGCAGCCCGTTCAACATCCGCCACACGGCACAAATCATGTTCGAGGATTTTGCCATCCGCCGCGCCTCGCTCGATCTGCTGTCGGCGTGGAGCGCGCTCGAGATCGCGATGTGGGACATCGTGTCGAAGCATGCCGGCCTGCCGCTCTACAACATGCTGGGCGGCGCGTCGCGCGAGCGGGTGCGCGTCTATGCCAATGGCTGGTCGAACGGCTCGGAGTCGATCGAGGCCAACATCGAGAGCGCCTTGAAGGTGAAGGAGATGGGGTACACCGCGCTCAAGTGGGACCCGTTCCCGGGCGCTTGGCGCAGCTTCATCCATCGCGAGGATGAGGAGCATGTGGTGCGCTACGTGGGCGCGATGCGGAAGGCGCTGGGACCCGATTTCGGTCTGCTGGTCGAGGTGCACCGCCGGCTCGCGCCGATGCATGCGATTCGCATCGGCAAGCGGATCGCGGAATTCGATATCGGTTGGTACGAAGAGCCGTGTCTGTGCGACAACATCGAACTCGTCGCCGAGGTACGCCGCAACGTGCCGATCCCGATCGTGACCGGCGAGGCGATCTACTCCAAGGAGGCGTTCGCCGCAGCGCTGGCTGCCCGTGCCGCCGACATTCTCAACCCGGACATCTGCAACTGCGGCGGCATCAGCGCGATGCTCGACATCGCCGCAATGGCGCAGCCGCACGCGGTGGCGATCGCGCCGCACAACTACAACAGCACGCTGGTCGGCGCCGCGGCAACGATCCAGCTTTCCGCTATGATTCCGAACTTCTGGATCGCTGAGTTCTTTGTGAACCTCCGGCCGGCCTGCGACGAGATCGCGGTGCAGCCTCTGACCGTGAAGGACAGTTTTGTCGAGCTGCCGACGACGCCAGGCCATGGCATCGACATCGACGTGGCGCGGCTCAAGGCGCGGCCGTACCATGATCGCGCAGGGAAAGGGCTGCGGCAGTACCTGGGAGGAATTCCCGCGCAAGAACTACGTCGCCGGCGCGATCCACACAGCGCACTGACCCCGACGCGCGTGCGGTCGGCCATGCCTCAGTCGCGGGCACGCGCCAAATAGACCTCGGCATCCTCGTCCAGCAGGAACCCGTCGCGCTGCAATGCCGTGACAACCTGCCTTATACCCGCGAGATAGGCCTCGTGAGTTGGATAACGCTCCGCAAGCGATGGGCGCGGATCGGCTGACTGTTCACGCTCGCCCCGCATCGCAGCGAATTCCAGGTACGTTCCGTCGCGATCAGCCAACTCCCCAGCCGGCAGCGGCGGCTTGTAGAGATTCCATCCGGTGAATGTGCCACGCGGCACCGCGATGTCCGGCAGCCGAATGCCGGCGATCTCATTGCCGTCCGCATCCACCTGCGGCACCAGAGCGCGCCAGGCGCGTGTCGGCGGCTGGGGATTTGTCCAGTCGCCAAGGGGCACCGCGTCGTTCGCAGCACGCGGCGGCACGAGCGGCGATAGCTTCGGCCAAGCAACGGACTCCGCGGTCACCAGTGTACCATCATCGATGCGTGGCAGGCGCGAGGGCGGCGGCTCGCGTCCAATCGCCACCCACTCATCCAATGCGATCAGCAACGCGCGGATGGCCGGCATCGGATCGTGCCAGTTGCGCGGATTGGTGCATGGACCCGGATCGCGCGGCATGCCGGCCTTGCCGCCGTGCTGCGTGCCGGGCAGATAGTAGCCCCGCACATTCGCCGGCAGCGCGACATCACGCTCCCCATCGGGGTCGGTGTGCAACAGCGATGCACCCTTCTGCCAGTATTCGGTTGAGGTGTTGGTCTCGATCAGCTTTGGATCGCTGTCGTCGCCACGCATCAATGCACCGGAACCGCCACCGATCGGGTCGTCAAGCGTGGCGGATGAGAACGGGAACTGCACCTCGGGGAAGTCGTGGTCCTCATGCCAGGTCCGCGTGCGAGCGGGCTGACCGAATTCGGTGTTGTGGAATACCCGGCCGATACCTGCGACATGGGTGAACACGCCGTCGAACACGCGTGCGCCACCTTCGTCGCGGTTGAAGCCTTGCGCGATGTGGTCGCGCAGATAGCGTCCGGCCTGCGAGATGCCAAATGCCAGCGCATGTTCCATCGGGCGGCCAAGCAGGTCGCGTCCCGCCGCAGTGTGCCGCAGATGATTGACGAGGTCGCGCGTCGCGGCAAAACCGATGCCGAGGACGCCCGGTTTGGTCGCCGGGTAATGGAGTTCGTAGATTGATCCAGTCTCTGGCGGCGTGCCCTCCGGCAGCAGTTGCACGCTGCGCGCATCGACGAACCGCCACGCCGGCACCTCGTGCCGTGGCGCCAACTGTGTCCGCCGCACGGTCAGTTGCGCGTCCGTTGTTTCGAGGCTTGCGGTCTCGTAGGACAGGCGGAAGCGCTCCAACATTCCACCGCGCGTGCCGGAGATGAATTCCTCGCGGATGAGCCGCACGATCGGCGCGCCGTTGTTCGTTGCAACCGGCGCATTCAGACCGAGCCCGCCATTGGCGCGCGGCGCGCCGGGGTCCCATCCGGACCACACCAGCGTGAAGCCGCGCCGCAACGGCAGCGGATTGCCGAGATCGTCCGCTGTCTGCGGCTGATTGCCAGACTTGCCGGCGCACAGATTGGCGAACAGCATGATGCGGCCGCGGTTGTTCACCTCATACAGGATGCGGCCGTTGCCGCGCTCGGCATTGGCCGGGCGCAGGATGCAGATGTCGCTGCGGTACTCGACGCTGCCACGCTCATTACGCGGCGCCTTGTCGATGTTGACGATGCCGCGGTTCCGCGGATGCGCCGGATCGATTTCGCCGATCGCGACGCCATCCAGCCGCTCGTACACACCAACCTCGCCGAACGAGGCGCCGCCGACAAACGGGGCGCGCGAAGTGATCTCGATAGCGGTGATCATCGAAGAACCTCCTTCAGCGAACGAAACCGGCCAGCTCCTCTTCCGCCCATGCGATCACCTGCGGGATCGACTGGCCGGTGAGCAGCATCGCCAGCATCGCGGGCTGTGTGCCGCGACTGTAGATCTGCATGGCAATGTCGGGCGCCGCCGGTGTCCCGGCAACGTGCGGACGTGCGTGGTGCGACGGACGGATCGGATAGTGGTAGACCGTGCCGCGCGGGGGTTCGACCTCGTTCCAGATGGAAAAATCCAGCATGCTGTCGAACGGCGGGATGTCGAAGCCCGATACCGCCTTGGTGCGCTCCTCCACCTGCTCGCGCTGGCAGAGATATTCCAGCAGATCCTTTGCCGCTGACTTGTTGCGACTGAACGACCAGATCCCCCAGAAATACGGATTGTACGCCACGAAGCGCCCCTTCGGCCCGCGCGGGGCGGAAAGCGTCCAGCAGTCCCGCGCGACCTGCGGCTGGTCGCGCTTGGCAACCGCCCAGGCGGAGGGCGGGTTGAAGATCAGCGCACTCTGCCCCGAGATCAGCGCGCGATTGTTCGATGCGCTGTCGTAGCTGAGCACGTCGCGCGGCAGGACTTTTACTAGCTTCTGGCCGTATTCCAGCACCTGCCGCACCTCGTCCGAGTGAACGGCAACGTTGCCCTTGGCATCGACAAGTTCGGCGCCGTAGGCCGCGAACAGCGCGCCGCAGAAATCGACGCAGTCACCGGCATTCGAAAGCCCGAGCGCGAACGGCATGCCCGCCTTCTGACAGGCCTCGGCCGCCTTCAGATGCGCATCCCATGTCCATGCATCCGCACCTGGCGTGTACTCGTCGTTCACCGGATACATCGAAAGCACGTCCAGCCCGGCCTTGTCCTTCAGCACACTGATGCGGCCTACGGGGGGCTGGTTCTGCGAGCCCGAATTGCTCGGCACCGCCATCCAATGGCCGTTCACCTTGGCGAGGTATTCGTTCACCTCGTTGGTCGGGCCGTATTTCGCGATCAGCCGCTGCACCACATCATCGACCGGCTCGAACGCGCGGGCGTGATTGTGCACTTCCCACACCGGCAGCGCGATCGCATCGTGGCCGGTCTTCGCCTGGTCCTCGGCCGCGGCGGTGATCACCAGCTTGTTGCCGGCGCTCATGTAGTCGGTGGCGACCTCCACCTGGTTCTGCTGCGCCCAGGCGGTGATCTGTTTCGTCATGGCGTCGTTGCCGCCAGGCACCCAATGGTCCCAGAACGCGAGCGCCAGCTTGCCGGCGGCATGGCCGGTGCGGATATGCACCAAGGGCAACGCGGCGGCACCGATCTGCAAGGCATATCGCCGGGTGATGCGTGTCGTCATCGCCGGTTCCTCCTGCTACGCGGAATGAAGTTTGGCCTCGGTGCGCGCCTGCAGCGCCGCGATGGTCATGCCAGGAATCATGTCGCGCACGACAAAGCCGCGCGGCGTCACATCCAGAACCGCGAGATTGGTATAGACGCGTGTCACCACGCCCTTTGCCGTCAGCGGATACGTGCAGCGGTGCCGCAGGCGCGGTTCGCCCTCCCTGGTCGTGTGCTCCATCACCACCCAGAGCCGCTTGGCGCCTATCGCCAGATCCATCGCGCCGCCGACCTGCTTCACCGGTTCGTCCACCGAGCGTGCCCAGTTCGCAATGTCGCCATTCTCCGCCACCTCGAAAGCGCCGAGCACGCAGAGATCCAGATGCCCGCCGCGCGCGATGGCAAAGCTGTCGGCGTGATGCACATAGCTGCCGCCGGTGCGCAGCGTCACATGCGTGGTGCTGGCGTTGATCAGGAAGGGATTGACCTGGTCGGGCGCCGGCGCGGGGCCGACGCCGATCACGCCGTTCTCGGCATGGAAGATCACCTCGCGATCGGGCGGCACAAAGTCGGCGATGTGCGTCGGAATGCCGATGCCGAGATTGACCAGCCAGCCTTCCGGAATATCGCGCGCCGCACGTTCGGCGATGCCGTCGCGATCGAGCGGTGAGATATCAATGTTCGCCATGCGCGTTGTCCTTCAGTCCGGCACGTGCAGCACGCGATCCACGAAGATGCCCGGCGTCACCACGCTCTCCGGCGAAATCTCGCCCAGTTCTGCTACGTTGTGCGTCATCGCGATGGTCAGCGTGGCGGCCATGGCCATCACAGGATTCAAATTCCGCGCGCTGTCGCGATAGGTCAGATTGCCCCAGCGATCCGCGCACCACGCCTCGATCAGCGCGACATCGCCCGGCAGCGGATATTCGAGCAGACACAGCCTGCCGCCGATCTCGCGCGTCTCGCGCCCCTCGGCGAGCAGCGTGTCGGCCCCGGTCGGCGTGTAGAAGCCGGCGATGCCGGCGCCGGCGGCGCGTATGCGTTCAGCGAGCGTCCCCTGCGGCACGATCTCCACGTCGAGGTCGCCGCGCTGGAACAGCCGTGCGGCCAGGCTCGCGGGGCGGACGAAGCTGCAGATCAGCCGACGCACGCGCCCGAGCGACAGAAGCTGCTCGATCGCGCTGCCGTCACGTCCGCCGGCGACCGCGACGATCGTCAAATCGCGCGCACCCTGCTCGATCAGTCCGCCGAGCAGCGGCGTCGGAATGCCGACATCACCGAAGCCGCCCAGCAGCACGGTCGAACCGTCGGCGATTCCCGCCATCCCATCGGCCATGGACTGCACGAACTTGTCGATCATGGCCCAAGCCTAGCCGACGCCCCTGCCCCGGTCGAGACAGCGCGGCAGGCGAGGGTTTGCACGCCGCGCGCACTTATCTATGGTTTCGTTCAATCACCACCGGGGGAAGTCATGAACGACGTCGCGCAGCCCGTGCCGGCAATGGCGATGACCGAAGACGCCACGGCGATACGCCGCGCCGTCGTCGCCTGCGCGATCGGCCAGGTGTTCGAGATCTTCGACTTCGTCATTTACGGCTTCTTTGCCGTCGCGATCGGACGCGCGTTCTTCCCCTCCACCGATCCGATCGCCTCGCTGCTCGCGAGCTTTGCCACGTTCGCCGTCGGCTTCCTGATGCGTCCGGTGGGCGCAATGGTGATCGGCTGGTACGGCGACCGCTTCGGCCGCCGCAAGGCGCTGGTGGTAACGATCGGGATGATGGCCGCCGCCACCGGCATCACCGGTCTCATTCCGCCCTATGCCATGATCGGCCTGCTCGGACCGATCCTGCTGGTGATCTGCCGCATGTTCCAGGGTTTTTCCACCGGCGGCGAATGGGGCGGCGCTGCGGCATTCCTGGTGGAGCATGCGCCCGCCGGACGACGCGGCCTGATCGGCAGCCTGCAGCAGGCGGCGACCGCGATCGGCGCGATGAGTGCCACGTTCTCGGCGGCGATCCTCACCACGACGCTGAGCACAGAAAACTTCTTCGCCTGGGGCTGGCGAATTCCGTTCCTGATCGGCTTCGTGCTCGGCCCGGTCGGCTACTACCTGCGCACCCGCGTCGAGGAAACGCCGGCGTTCCGGCGCGCAGTGGCAACGCAGACGATCACGCGCATGCCGCTTGCCGATGCGTTCACCACGCATGGCTGGGTGTTCCTGTCGGCGTTCGGCCTGTCGATCATCGGCTGCGTCATCAACTACGTGTTCCTGGTGTTCCTGCCGAGCTACGCCTCGCAGACGCTGAAGATCGACCTCAGCTACGCGCTGTGGTCCACCACATTGGCGCTCACGATCTACCTGGTGCTGACGCCGGTGGTCGGCCACTGGTCGGACCGCGTGGGCCGCAAGCCGATGATGCTGGCCTGCGCCGTGCTTGCCTTCGTGATGGCATATCCGCTGTTCCTGTTCCTCCAGGCGCATCCGAATTTCTGGGGACTGCTGGTGGTGCAGGCGATCGCGCAGACCGTGCTGACGCTCTACACCGGGGTGATCTCGACCATCCTGTCGGAGATGTTCCCGACCAATGTGCGCTACACTGCGCTGTCCGTCAGCTACGGTTTCGCGGTGGCGATCTTCGGCGGGTTCGCACCGTATATCTCCACTTTTCTGGTGCATGTGACCGGCGATCCGCTGGCACCGAGCTACTATGTGATGGCAGCGGCCCTGGCGAGCGGCATCGCGGTGCTGTTCGTGCGCGAGCGGTTCCGCGCCCCGGCGCTGGCGTAAGGAGGAACAATGACAAATATCGTATTGATCCATGGCGCGTACCAAGGCGGTTGGATCTGGCAGCGCGTGGCACAACGGCTGACCGCAGGCGGCCACCGTGTGTTCGCCCCGTCGCTTGACGGCTGCGCCGAACGCCGCCACGCGCTGCGCCCCGGCATTTCCACCGAGACGCATGGCGCGGAGATTGCCGAACTGCTGTTCTTCGAGGACCTGCGCGACGTCGTGCTAGTCGGCACCAGCAGCGGCGGCATGGTCGTGTGCAGCGCGGCCGAGCGTGCGCGCGAGCGCATCGGGCGGCTGGTGTTCGCCGATGCGCTGGCGCTGTTCGACGGCGAGAGCATCGGCGATATCGTACAGCGCCCCACCGCGGTGACCACAGAATTGACCACTGGCCCGTCGCGCGAGGACGCGGCCAGCCGGATGTTCGCCGGCCTGGACGATGCGACGAGGGCCTGGGCGCTGGACCGTTACACGCCGCATCCCGTCGCCGCGATGCGCGATCCGGTGAAGCTGCCGGGCTTCTGGCAACATACATGGTCCGCGACGGTGATCTGGTGCCGCCAGACGGTGAATCCGGGGCAGGCCCACCAGCGCCGCGCTGCAGACCGCCTCGGCGCGACGTGGCACGAACTGGACACCGGCCACTACCCGATGGTGAGCGCGCCGGACGAGCTGTCGCGGCTGATCGTCGCGGGATAGGGTTGCAACGTTCTGGCGTCGTCCCGCTACGGGGTCATGTCCTCGCACAGCGGCAGCCTCGTCCAAAAGCCGCCACCTAAACCGACCGAGACCGGAGAATCGAACACCATCAGCGAACCGAGATCGTCGGCGACCCCGAGTTCCGTCACTGTCGCAACTCCGTTGAAGGACGAAGCGGGCGGGGTGAAGTAGGTTCGGAACGCGTAATTCGAAAGTCCTGACGTCGGATCGACTGTCACCTTGAACTGCACGATCGGGCCACCGGTCGGACCGGCATACATGTAGGTTCCATGGCCGATCAGCGCCTCAGGCTGCGTTGGCAAGGGTGACGAGACGGCGCCGTTCGCGGCGGCATTGCCGCAGCCGTTCGCGCGATGGTGCGCAAAGGCGTCGGCCGGCGACGTGGACCCGTTGGTCTGCCAGAGGCAGTTCGGCCATGCGGACTTCGCCGACCCGACAGGCGCCCCGTTGAAGCTGTTGACCACCGCGTTCTGCGCATTGCCCAGGCGCTGCCCGCCGAAATAGGGCTGGCTGTCGGGGCCGAACGCGGTGGTCAGGTCGGCCGCAAGGTTGTTGTTGCCGATCTGCATGCAGGAAACGGCGCGGGCCGGCGGGACGGCAAAATTCGGATTGATCGGCTTTGCCGGATCGCCCGGATCGCCCAGCGGGTTGAGGCAGGCAAAGATCGGCTGCAGCTTCCTGAGCGAGGTGGCGATGGCAAACTGCCCGTCCGAGCAGACCGCCCACGCCGCGTCCTGCATGCCGAGCGACAGCGCAGCCGTCGATGCGAGCAGGATCCGACGCCATCTGCGGCGCGACCTGGCGACGGGTGTCTCATGGACGGACGCGCCGCCCGTCAGGTGCAACCTGCTCATGGTCCCCCCGACAATCCAACACCGCAAATGCCCCCGAAGCTCTGTTCTTACAGGATCAGAATGACTGGTCAAGCAGAATCGTAATGGTCCAACAACTGTTGCAATACGCACCTCAATGGACTAGCCGCCCGGCGGCCTCCGCGCGGCATGACTTGCCAGCGTGACCGCCCTGCCCCAATTCTCCCGGCGATACGTTCGAGGTCCAACGATGCACGAGCCCGTCCAAACGGTGATCGCAGCCGCCCGCGAATTCCTGGGCGAGCGCATCACCACCAACGCCACGCTGCGCGAGCACCACTCGCACGGCCAGGACACCCAGCCGCCCGTCCTGCCGGACGCCGTGGCGTTCATCGAAACGTCCGAGGAGGCGGCGCGTCTGCTCGCGCTCTGTCATGCGGAGCATGTGCCGGTGGTGGCCTGGGGCGCGGGCACCTCGCTGGAGGGCCACGTGACGCCGGTGCGCGGCGGCATCACGCTCGATCTCTCGCGCATGACCCGGATCATCGACGCCAGCCAGGCCGACATGGACTGCCGCGTGGAGGCCGGCGTGACGCGGGACCAGCTCAACGAGCACCTGCGCGACCAGGGCCTGTTCTTCCCGGTCGATCCGGGCACCTCGCTCTGCACGATCGGCGGCATGTGCGCGACGCGCGCCTCGGGCACCAATGCGGTGCGCTACGGAACGATCCGCGAGAACGTGCTGGGCCTGACGGTGGCGATGGCCGATGGGCGGCTGATCCGCACCGGCGGCCGCGTGCGCAAGTCGGCGACCGGGTACGACCTGACGCGGCTGTTCATCGGCTCGGAGGGCACGCTCGGCGTCATCACGGAGGTCCAGCTGCGGCTGCACGGCATCCCGGAGGCCATGTCGTCCGCCACCTGCCAGTTCCCCACGCTGCGCGGCGCGGTCGAGACGGTGATCGCCATCCTGCAGACCGGAATTCCCGTCGCGCGGATGGAGTTGCTGGACGAGGTGCAGATGGCGGCGTGCATCGCCTATTCGAAGCTGGAAGGGCTGGAGGCTCTGCCGAGCCTGTTCTTCGAATTCCACGGCACCACGGCGGCGGTCGCCGAGCAGGCACAGCAGGCCGAAGAGATCGCCTCCGGCTACGAGGGCAAGGGCTTTCGCTGGGCCACCGATGCGGCCGAACGCGGCAAGCTGTGGAAGGCGCGGCATGACGCGCTGTGGGCGTGCCTCGCGCTGAAGCCCGGCCACAAGGGCATCGCGACGGACGCCATCGTGCCGATCTCGCGCCTGGACGAAGCGATCCTTGGCGCGAAGGAGGACATCGCTGCCTCGGGGCTGACCGCGCCGATCGTCGGCCATGTCGGCGACGGCAATTTCCACACCGTGATCCTGGTGCCGCCGGAGCCGGACGGCCTGCAGCGCGCGTGGGATCTGGACAAGAAGATTGTCGCCCGTGCGCTCGCGCTCGGCGGGTCGTGCAGCGGCGAGCACGGGGTGGGGATCGGCAAGCGCGAGTTCCTGGAGCAGGAGCATGGCGCCGAGGCGCTGGCGGTGATGCGCTCGGTGAAGCAGGCGCTGGATCCGCGGGGGATTTTGAACCCGGGGAAGATGTTTTTGAATTGAGGCAGGGGTCGTAGGGCGACGATCCGGGACGTGGCTGCGGCGATCACGGCGAAAGGTGTTTGAATTCCGGCTCTGGGTTGCTCTGGGTGGCTTTCTGGAGGTCCGCTTTCCGGTAGAGATGTTTATAATTCGCCATTCACCTCCCAGTGTTGAGTGGGCCAGAAGCGGGATGATAACCTTCGGTTCTGGCTGAAGGGTGTAGCCCGGCAAATCAGTGTAGAAGATGGCACATGAGTAAGGGGCAGAGACATCACTACATCCCCGAATTTTACCTGAAGCAGTGGGGCGACCCAACCAGGGATGGCCAGCTGTACGAGTATTGCAGGCGCTACCGTGGAGTCGAGGCGCGGCCAACGTTTCCAGCGGGCACTGGATACGTCCGCGGCCTTTATTAAGCTTCGCATAATAGTTGCCATTCAAGCATGCGCATAGCGCGTCGTGGGTGCACGGAAGAAACTGCGTACCAGCATAGGCAACTTCTGTAGCTGCCGCATATGTGAGATGATCATTTGACGCAGTTGCGTGAGTGAGTTGATCACCTTGCGCCCGGTGCACTGGGCCTTCAGATCATTCCATACATATTCGTCGGGGTTCAGCTCCGGCGAATAGGGCGGCAGGAAGAACAGCCCCAGCATGCCCGCTTGTTCTGCCACGAACCTCGCGACCGACTTGGCTCGGTGCGTCGGATGCCCGTCGACAATCACGAAGATCGGCTTCGTCGCGTTGACCAGCAATCGCCGGAGGAACTCGATGAACACCGCGGCAGTGACCCGCCCCTTGGTCAGCATGAAGCGGAGCTCGCCTTGGGCGCTGATCGCCGAGATCAGGTTGGCGCCGAACCGTGCGCCAGTGCTGGAGACCACCGGCGTCTGGCCTCGTTTCCCCCAGGTTGTGCCGCTGTGATAGTCCGAACGGACGCCGGCCTCGTCGGCGAAGAAGATCCGTGCGCCTGCGCGTCTTGCGCGACGCTGGATCGACGGATAGTCCGTCTCCAGCCAGCGCTGCACCGTCTCAGGGTTCTGCTGGTACGCCCGCCACAGCGGGCGTTGCGCGGTTAGCCCGAGCTGGTTCAGCAACCGGCACACTGAACTGTGGCTCAGATCTATGTCGAACCGCTCGGCAATCAGTGTCTGCACCATCGCCGCGGTCCATAGCGCGAACGGAAAATTCAACTGCAGAGGGTTCTTGTTGGCCACCGTGTTATAGATCCAGCGCAGGGCACGGCCATCGAGCTTCGGTGGACGTCCTCCGCGCTTGCGCGCTTCCAGCTGACCCCATCCGCCGCGCCGATACTGTGCGAGCCAGCGGAATAGGGTGCGCAGATTGACCCCGAGCGCGGCAGCAACATGGGTGGGACTTTCACCTGATTGCACCGCCGCAACGCCGCGTTTGCGCAGCTCGGTCAGCGTCGAATGGTCCAGAGCACGAGCATCGGTTTTCATAAGCACGCGGATTAGCACATGTCCCCGTCGTCATGGCAACTACTTTGGGAAGGTTAATATACCTTCGATGAACTCAATGGCGAAGCCCAAAACTTTCTTGAAGACGTGTTTCTTCTTAGGGCGGATAATGGAGCGAGTGTCGCGCTGCAACGTCTTCTAAAGCATGATCTTAACCTTGGCGTCGACCTTCAGAGCGCGTGGTCCCGCTTCATCATGACGCTCCTCTATCGCAATCCCGAAGCGATCCAACGCCTGCGGACAAAGGTAGCAACAGAGCTACCCTCTGCGCTCGGCGACCTGAAAGCAGCATGGGAAACGGCACGTCGGGACGGTGATCCGGCCACTTTCGAGGAATACGCTGTGGCAATGCCGCGGCGCGATGTACAGCAGGCCACCCTGATGCTGTTGCGTATGATCATGGACAGCAAGCGCGTGGGCCGCTTCCTGAACAGCATGGTCTGGGGCGTGTTGATGTTTAACCGCCTGCGGTATCCGCTTCTGACGTCCGACCGTCCTTATGCGATGACCAATGGCTTGGACAAGCCGACCGGCCACCTTGTGATGCCCATATCACCCAACTCGATATTCATGGCAGCGCGGACGATGGACACAATGCGCCGCCTGGAAGCCGAATGTAAGCGTGAGGATCTGCGCATGGGTGAGAAGCTGAATGACATTGTTACACGACAGTCCCACAAGTTCGCGTGGGGGAATACCGCCATGCAGATCAGCTTCGTCACAAAGCGTCTCGGTCAAAAGTATGCCGTTAGAATGACGCTCCAGGGAATTGGGAGGAAGCGAAAAAAGTGGAAGGGGAAATATATACCGCAGCGAAGTCGGACCTAACGTTTGCGTTTCGCGGTTTCCAATTCTGTGATGGTCCATTCGTCGGTCTGTGAATCGACTTTTACCACAAACATGGCCAAAGATGACTTGTGCACCATGAAATCACCCAAAATACAAGTCGCGCCAGAGAATAGACTGCTTAAGCCGCGGGCTTCTTGGATGAGGGCTTCGTATTCATCGCCCGTGGTCATCATCGGCCCACCATACCGATGGAACAGGAACTTATGGATAAAAAAGTCCCTCTTCTTCTTGACCGTATCCATTTCATTAGCAATGTGCGCAAGGAAATTGTGGTTGCGCATTTCTCGGAGGAGGTTTCCAAACGTCTTGGACGCAAACACATCGAATGGCGGACCTGGCTCCCCGGAACCACCGGACAGGATGTTGAGAAAGGAAATGATGGCAAACTCAAGCTGTTGTAGTTCAATGAATACGCGCCCTGTCACGTACGCAAGCACGACTTCGCCATCTGACCCGGAGAGACGAAACAGTGTCTTGCCGACACGCAGCAAGGGTATCTCTGTGGACAACGTGGTTGCCTCTTTGTGATGCGCTGACGGCATGAAGAATCTCAGCCATGGTCGGTTCGCCAAGTTACGCGGCGATGCCAGAGTTCGCAAATGGACCTCGACACCGTCTTCCGAACCATCAAGCAGGCGATCGACGCCGCCCGGCGCAACGACTACACCGCCGAGCTGCACTTGCAGATCATCAAATACGCGGATCGATTTTAGACCATGACGGCCAAGGATTTCTGCGCCGGGGTCGGCATCGCCGCATCGTACGGCGCCGAGTTCGCCAAGATGCGCAAGATCTCGGAGCGGCTCAGGCATGCAGGGCTGGACCCCGCGAAGATTTAATGGGACGACGGTGAAGGGCGACCTCCCCTTGCCCCCTCCCATGCTATGCGGCGAGGTCGGCCGGTCCGGCGCCGGGCCGAAGAAGCGATGGCCGAGCGCTGCGAAACGCTGCTCGCCGAGATCGTTCCGGAGTCCCGGGAAGTGATCGCGGCCGCGGGTTACGTGCTACTCGTGCCGGAAAATCGACGCCAGAAGCTCATCTTCGAGAGCGAGGTTATCGGCCGACCCTCGATCGGCGAACCCGTGCCGGTGTTCGATCACAGCCGCCGGGCGCCGCTGATCATTCTTGCCGCATTTGAGAACGGTGTGATCACGCACATCGCCTCCGGCAAGAAGGGTATGGTCGGATCTGGCGGCACCGGGATGGTGCGCTTGAATCTCCGGGAGATGCATGCCCTGCAGCAGTCGATCACGTTTGCGGATCTGACTGGGAGGGCGCCAAAGCGGGTGAAACCGCATCTCGAGCGCGTGCTGAAACAGGGTGGACTTCTGCCCCCTAAGACGCTCGCCGCCACTATCGATGCGCTGCTTGCCATCGAGCCCGGTCTGGCCGGTCGTCTCGCCGCGCTTTTCCGCCCGTAGGGACGACGTACTACGCGGGCTCACGCCTCGGCAGAGAGATAATCTGGCCGTTCAGAAGGAAACCGTATCCATCGCGCTTCGCATCGCCGGCATGGACACGGAGGAAATCACTCTCATGGACACCGACGGCCGAAGGCAGGGTGCCGAGTTTTCTGGAAGGATTGCCGGGCGCGATCGTCCGAGAGGACGCCATGGTCATCGCTGATTTCAACACACTCCCGGGCTTCGATGCCGTAATGGACACGCATTTCGCCGTGAAGGAATTCGTCGATCGGCAAGATCCGGAATCAAAACTAGTTATTTTTATGGCTAACCGGCTGCCGCTCGAACAGCAGACTGGTGCAGATCTTATATATTATCACGAACACCACAATTCGTTCGTACTGGCCCAATACAAGGCGATGAACAAGGAGGGAAAAGAAGCCGTTTTTCGCTGGCAGGCCGGCGATCAACTGGCCGACGAAATTGCCCGCATGGACGAAATCCTGAAGGAACTCGAGGCCTGCCCCGTCGATACGAGCCCCAAGAGCTTTCGGATGCATCGTAATCCGTTTTTCCTGAAGGTCTGCCCTCGTCAGGTTTTCAATCCCGACGACAAAGGCCTCTTCCCCGGAATGTATTTCCCGTTGGATTTATGGAAGTGTCTGGCTGCCGATCCGGCGACCTTGGGGAAACAGGGAGGGCGCGTTCTCACCTACGGCAATGCGACGCGTCGCCTGAGCAATTCGGGATTCGTCACGCTCGTTGCAGACGGCTGGGTGGGAACGACTGTGCCGCAATCGGCTGTTCTGAAGCGTGTCATTCTGGCCGTACTTGAGACCAACAAGACCGTTACTTTCGCCGTCAAACGCAAGGCGGAACGTGCGCCTGCGGAGGCTGCTGAACCGGCACACGATAGCGACGTCGTTGACTACCTGCCCGACGATGACATCTGAAATCCCGGCAAGTTGGGTCCACGCATAACTCCGGCGGAGGTACTAGGTTCTGACCCCTGGCAACGTCAGGCACCGTACATCCGATCTGGGTCGGAAGCTGCCCGAGGGCTTTCTCTATCTACCGGAAAATTTTCCTTGCCACCCACCCGCGCTTCATGTTCTCATCCCGTTCATGTCCGCCGCGGCCGAAGCCCCTGATCCACCCACCCAACCGAGCCGCTCGGGGCACCTGCTCGCACTCGTCCGCAAGCTCATCGACTACGGCAAGGAATTCGCCGCCACGATCCGGCGGCGCGCCTTCACCGACCCCACCTCCGTCATATGCTGCTTCGGCACCGCCGACGTTGCGCTGATCCTCGCGCGCATCTCCCGCGGCCTGCACCGCGCCAACGCGCTGGAGGCAAAGCTTATCCGCAGCGCCGGCCGTCTGGATGCGGCGCCCCCGGCTGCTCCGTTGCAGCCCAGGCCGCGCGCAGCCCGGCCGGCCGTCGCGCCTGCCACCGTCGAGACGGACCCGCGCCTCGCTCGCCTGCCCACCCCGGCGCAGATCGCCGCCGAGGTCCGCCGCCGGCCGATCGGCGCCGTCATCGCCGACATCTGTCGTGACCTCGGCATCATGCCGAGCCATCCGCTGTGGCGGGAATTGAGCCTTGTCATCATCAGACACGGCGGCAGCCTCGCCCGCCTGGTGAAGGACATCCTCGAGCAGGCGTTTCCCGTCGCGGCCACCGCGCCGCCCAGATCGCCGGCGCCGCCCCCGCTATTCCCTGCACCCGTCCCCACCGGCCCGCCCTGAACCCGTCGCAGTGGAAGCGCCCGCTTACGCCGCCGCGCGGAACGTCCGCGGGCTGCCCGCCTTCGGCACCTGCGCGTGGGACCTCGACAGGAAGATCGTCGCGCGTGCGCTGTCGCTCGGCGGGTCGTGCAGCGGCGAGCACGGCGTGGGGATCGGCAAGCGCGAGTTTCCTGAGCAGGAACACGGGGCGGAGGCGCTCGCGGTGATGCGTTCGGTCAAGCAGGCGCTGGATCCACGGGGAATTCTCAACCCGGGGAAGATTTTCCTAAACTGATGTCGGCCGCCCCGTCCGGGCCGACACGGTGCCTGCACCGGCCATGAATGGTGTCGCCACGGCGGGGTCGTATACCGCGAGTGCACGTCTATGCCGCTACGCTGGCGCCTTCACTGCGATGATGTGGGGCGACAGTTTGTCCGGCGGGTATTGGTCGCCGTGAAATTGGAAGTTTTTGGTCAACAAGGAAATCCTGGGCCGCGCGTTGTAAAGGCGGTCCGGCAGCATTCACGGCACGTCAGGAACACTGGCGCCTGCTGCTGAAGACCCTCTGACACGCCGCGGCGCAACAGGTCCTGCACGGCCGGTCAGCCGGGACCTTCATGCCAAGGGTGGTACTGGTCGACATCGACCCGGTTTCGTTTCCGTAGACGTGGCCTGCATAGTCCCAATCGTGACGCTTCGTTGTCCGGCAGGGACGAAGTCAAAAGTCCAGATCGGTGGCCTTCGGCACAAAACTCACGATGCGCTCACCCAGCCGCCATCGCCCGCGTTGCCCTGATCGGCAGCTTTAGTGCCTTGCACAGCGCCGATAGATTGGCATCCGTCGGGCGGCAGTGATCCGTCTCCCAGTAATAGATGCTCGCCGTCGTGACGCCGACACGCTCGGCGATTTCACTAACGGACAAGCGACGTTTGATCCTCGCGTCGCGAAGATAGCGAGCAAAGGTCGGTTTGCGGGGCATTGGCTTCATCCTTTCAGTCGGAAGGTGCGCATACATAGTGGCGTCCGGCGTAGTTCGCAAGAGAGTTCCATCCCGAACTTGTTGTAAAAATGCCTTGGAAGGAAATTCAAAACCCCTTGCAGGGCATTTTGACCCAAGGAACGACACTTGGACGGACGCTGATGGGCCCCCCCTGATGCTACGGTTTGGTGCAGATCGGTTGACGCTCAATTTGTCAAAGCAGCCATCGGCCAGGAAAATGCAGCCGTTGAACGTACCATAGCCGGTTACGTCAAAATCCGAATATTCCTGGCCAAGATGATGCGGACGCTGTCTGTTCTGGTATCCAATGAGATCTGCCGTCTTATGGGCACCCCACTTTACGCAGGAATTTCGGGAACCACTGAACTCGGCGAGTTTCGCGTACCATGGACCATGGGCGATGTACTGGTGCGTCAAGCTGCTCAAGCGGCCGAGCTCCCACGTCTGTCCGGTCTCCGGGGAACGTCGTCGATCTGGTCAGTATGATCGAGGCTGAAGAAGGCTATGATGCGCTGCCGGACCGACTGTTCGGCCGACGGCGCGCCAGTATTTTCCCTTTTTTGGCCCTCGGCGTTCCATTGCCCTATCGTGCAGCGACAAATGGAGGAAATCGCCGATGCGTCTGACCCGCCGCTCGCTTCTCGCCGCCACCGCTGCCGGCGCCGCCGTTCTGCCAGCAAGGCGCCCCCGTGCCCAGGCGCGGCCGGTGATCCGCATCGGCGTGATGAACGACCAGTCCGGCCCCTATCGCGACGTCAACGGCCCCACCGGCGTGATCTGCGCGAAGCAGGCGGTGCAGGAGTTCGCCGCCGGTGCCTTCGATGTGGACGTGCTGTCCGCCGATCATCAGAACAAGCCCGACGTCGCGGTGTCGCTCGCGCGGGAATGGTTCGACCAGCGCGGCGTCGACATCATCGTCGACGTGGCGGCGACCTCATGCGCGCTGGCGCTGGCCTCGATCTGCCGGGAGAAGAACAAGGTGCTGATCCCGACCAGCACCGCGAGTTCGGACATCACCGGCAAGGCGTGCACGCCCAACTCGATCCACTGGGTGTTCGATACCTACATGGAGGCAAGATCGACCGGCGGCGCGATGGTCAAGGCCGGCGGCGACACCTGGTACTTCATCACGCCGAACTACGCCTTCGGCGAGGCGATCCAGCGCGACACGACGAAGTTCGTGGAAACCGCCGGCGGCAAGGTGCTCGGCGCGCAGATCTACCCGTTCCCGGAGACCACTGACTTTTCTGCCTTCCTGGTGAAGGCGCAGGCATCGGGGGCGAAGATCCTCGGCATCTGCGGCGCCGGGTCCGACCTCATCAACATCGTCAAGCAGGCGCACGAGTTCGGACTGTCGCGCACGATGAGTCTAGCGGCGCTGGTGGCCTATACCACCGATATCCGCTCAATCGGCATCGAGATGGCGGCCGGCACTCGGCTGTCGGAGACCTACTACTGGGACCTCAACGAGCGCACGCGGAGTTTCCAGAAGCGCATCCAGCACAAGGTCACGCTGTGGCCGAATATGGCGCAGGCGGGGGATTATTCCTGCACGCTACACTACCTGAAAACAGTTGCGGACATGGGTCCGGCGGCGGCAAAGGCGGATGGCGCCGCCACCGTCGCGCGCATGAAGGCGATGCCAACCGACGACGACTGCTTCGGTCCCGGCAAAATTCGCGAGGATGGACGCAAGATCCACCCGGCCTATCTGTTCGAGGTGAAGCAGCCTTCCGAGAGCAAGGGCGAATGGGACCTCTACAAGCTGCTCGGCACGACGCCGGCCGAAGAGGCGTTCCGGCCGCTGTCGGAGGGCGCGTGCCCGATGGTGAAGGCGTAGCGCCGAGGTGGGCGGCAAGCGGTGGGCCGGAGGAGTCCGACGCCGGCCGCCGCCGCGGCTTGGCCGATGGTGCGGCACGGCTCAGCCATCTGGCCGTGTCAGCCGACAACGTGCTGGGATGTTTGCCTGACCCGATCCCGCACGTGCCAGGCATCGGCCTCGCAATTCCGCTGCCCGACGTCTACACAGAGTCGACAGACAGGAACCGGGAGCGGACGACTAAGCAGCCCTGGAGAGCTGACCCTCATCCGCCCGACCCACGGGTAGCGCAATCCCCGACCTGGGTGCACAATCAGCGGGCCTACCGATAACGTCCAGGAAAATGTCCAGAGTCCACCCGCGTCCCACATCGCGGCCTGATCACTGCCTTCGCGATGATCGCGATGCTGATGCAGACGCTGGATTCCACCATCGCCAACGTCGCCCTCCCCTACATGCAGGGCAGCATGTCGGCGTCCTACGACGAGATCACTTGGGTGCTCACCTCCTACGTCATCGCCGCGGCGATCATGACCGCGCCGGTCGGCTGGATGGCGGTGCGCTTCGGACGCAAGCGGCTGTTCATCGCCTGCCTCGCGGGCTTCACCGTCGCCTCGATGATGTGCGGCGCGGCGCAGTCGCTCGCGCAACTCGTGCTGTTCCGGCTGCTGCAGGGGATGTTCGGCGCCGCCCTCGCGCCGCTGTCGCAGGCCACCATGCTGGACATCTACCCGTTCGCGCGCCGTGCGCAGGCGATGGCGATCTTCTCCATGGGTGTGACGATGGGGCCGATGGTCGGCCCGACGCTCGGCGGCTACCTGACCGACCTCTACTCCTGGCGCTGGGTGTTCTACGTCAACCTGCCGTTCGGCATCATCGCCATCATCGGCCTGGGGCTGTTCATGCCGGAGACGCCGCAGCGCCCGCACCTGAAATTCTCCTGGTACGGCTTCGCGATGCTGGGGCTTGCCGCCGGCGCTTTCCAGATGATGCTGGACCGCGGCCAGGAGCTCGACTGGTTCTCATCGCGCGAGATCATCGTCGAGGCGGTGGTAGCGGGCCTCGCCTTCTACCTGTTCGTCGTGCACATGTTCACCGCCGAGAGGCCGTTCCTGCCGCCCGGCCTGTTCCGGGACCGCAACTTCGCCTCCGCCATCGTCATGATCTTCTGCATCTCCTCGGTGATGCTGTCGACGACGGCCCTGCTGGCGCCCTACCTGGAGAACCTCGCGGGCTATCCGGTCTATACCGCCGGTTGGGCGATGGCGCCGCGCGGGATCGGCATCATCGCCTCGATGTTCCTGGCCGCCCGGATGGGCATGCGCGTCGATCAGCGCAAGATCATGGCGGTCGGCCTGCTGATCCTCGGCTGGGTGCTCTACACGATGAGCACCTGGACGCCCGACATCACCCAGGCCGAGATGATGCTCACCATGATCGTGCAGGGCTTCGCGGTCGGCTTGGTGTTCAATCCGATGACGGTGATGGCCTACACGACGCTGCCGGCCTCGCTGCGCGGCGAGGCGACCTCGGTGCAGTCGCTGGCGCGCAACATCGGCTCGGCGATCGGCATTTCCGTGACCTCGTTCACCCTGACCCGCAGCGTGCAGACCACGCACGCCGACATCGCCGCGGGCATCACGCCGTTCGACCGCGTGCTGCAGGGCAACGACGCGGTGTCGCACATGCTGAACCCGGCGACGAGGCACGGCGCGGCGATGCTTGATCAGATGATCACCCATCAGGCGCAGATCATTGCCTACAACAACGATTTCCGGCTGATGATGCTGACCGTCATTCCGCCGCTGCTGCTGCTGTTTCTAATGCGCAAGCATGCACGAGCGGCGCCGGCGGCGGGAGATTGAAGGCAAGCAAGCGGCCACAGAGTTGCACCGAGTGCACACAGAGTTTCACCGAGGAACCATCTGGCCCTGCGCACCGAAACGGCGCGAAGCGCCTATGATGTTCTCTTCTCTGCATAGCTAACGCTCAGAATCACCGCAGCCTGCGACGAACTTCTTCTAAGCTGCTAATTTGGCTAAGGCTTCCGTCCCAACGTTTCGTAGCGTTATCAAAGCCGTGACGATGACCCGGCCCTGGTTGGTCAGGTGATAGCGATGCGTGCCACGCAGCTTCTTGATCAGCCCATGTGCGCGCAGCAGAGCGAGCAGGCGCGACACCGCCGCCGCGCGCCGCCGCTGCGCCGGCTTGGCGGCCTCGGCATCGGCGAACAGCAACTGGCGCAGATCGCGGTTGCGTAGGCCATTGACGGTGAACTCGCCCCGGCTGATCGCCTCGAACAGCGCGGCGTCGCCCGGTGCATGCGGATTGAGCGCGCGGACCCGGCGGCCGTCGCGCGTGACCGGCTGACACAACCGGGCGGTCAATTGACTCAATGGCGTGGTGTTCTCCACCGATGCCAGCGCCCGCAGATAGCGGTTGTTGGCCGCCTGTGAGGTCTCGGCCCGGCGCGCCAGATCGGCGATGCCTTGGCGCATCCGCTGCCAGGACTTGCCGGCGTCGGGGTTACCCTCCGGGACCCGGAACGTCTTGAACCCATCGACTTAGCCTGCCCCCGCGAAGGCGGGGGTTGATCGTCGTCTCGACCCGCAGCACGCTGCCCTCCCCCGGGTCAAGTGCCCGGGGGCATGGCTTGTCGTTGTCGTACATCTTGATCGCGTTCTGCCCCACGCGGTGCTTGATCCGCACGCCTTCGGGGCGCTTTTTCACATCGCTCGCCACCTCCGCCTGAAGCCGCGGCGGGATCTCGCCGATGGACGGAGCCTTGCGGCCGAGGAAGCGCATCACGTCCGGGCTGCGGAACGTGGTCAGGCCATGATGCACGAGCTTCGGATACAGGCGGGCCAGCGACCCGGTGTCGCGAAACGGGATGTCGGTGGCCCATTCGCTTTGGTAGGTCGACCAGTGGTATTCGGCCGGCCATGCCTGAAACATCTCGTCGTGCAGCGGGTTCAGCTCACGCGCGATGCCGTTCAGGAGTTCGGGCCACGCCGCGCGCAGCTGTTCATGCATCAGACGTTGCGCCTGTTCGGGGTCGTCCAGCCAGGTGAAGCAGTTGTCGCGCTGAAGATAGCCGACGCCCGCCGCGGCCATGCTCCTGGCCAGCCACTCGCGGCCGTTGAGGCAGATCTGGATGGCGAACGGGAACCCGGTCTGGATACGAGCATGCATGAACCCGAACCGCGGGTGGACCTGGTAATGATAGAGGAACAGACACTTGCGATGGCGTGGTTCGAGACGCAGTTCTTTGGCTGCGCGGTCGCGCACGATCTCAAACGATTGGCATTGCTCGACAGCCGTCAGGATGCAGATCAGCCCTTCCTTGATGCCGTCCGCCAGAGCGATCGCGCGGGCGATCTCTTCCTCGTTGGTGCTGCTCGACGCCAGATAACGCACCGGCCGGCCGGTGCCCCCCGGCCGGTTCGCCGGGGCGGGCGGGCCAGCGCCTCGGACGCGGCGCGTAGCCGCTGCGTCAGTTCTTGCGCGTGCGTGGCGAAGTCCTTCAGCAGCACCTTCATGGTCCACAGGTAGCTGCTCATGCCGGCCGTGTGGGACAGGAACCGTAACGTCCCACGGAACACCAATCGGTCGAAGCCCGACAGTGTGCCGATGACGGCGTGCGCATGTTTGGTTATGAATGACGCCACGGCGTTCCTCCCTGACTGCTGCGGCAACTTTGGTCGGAAGCCAGTCTAGCGGATCAGCGGGGGAACGCCGTGCTCCTGTTTGGTTGCGGTCGGAGGCTGCGCTAGGATACTCCGTGTGAACCCTACCTTACACAGAACTCAGTACCGCCGCAGCAGCGCCACCAGCCTGCCCTGCACCTTCACCCGATCGGCGGGGAAGATCCGCGTCTCGTGCCGCTCGTTGCACGGTTCCAGCGCGATCGAATTCGCGCGCCGGCGCAGTCGCTTTAGCGTCACTTCGTTTTCATCCACCAACGCAACGACGATCTGGCCGTTCTCGGCCACTTCGCCCTTGCGGATGATGACCGTGTCGCCGTCCAGGATGCCGGCCTCGACCATCGAATCGCCGGCGACCTCCAGCGCATAGTGTTCGCCGTTGCCGAGCAGCGCCATCGGCACGTCGATCTGGCTACCGGCATCGCGCAGCGCCTCGATCGGCATGCCGGCGGCGATGCGGCCATACAGCGGCAACTGAATCGCCGCCGCATCGTTCGCCGCGCGGACGCCCGGCATGCGCCCCGTGAAATCGCCGCGGATGACGGTCGGCGAGAAACTCTGGGCGCCCTGCTCGGCTGACGTGGCGGCGGCGGCGTTCTCGGGCAGGCGCAGCACTTCCAGGGCACGCGCCCGATTGGGCCGCCGGCCGATGAAGCCGCGTTCCTCGAGGGCCAGAGATCAGCCGGTGGATCCCTGACTTGGACTTGAGTTGAAGCGCCTCCTTCATGTCCTCGAAGCTGGGGGAAAATCCGGTCTGCTTCAGGTGGTGGTCGATGTAGGTGAGCAACTCGTACTGCTTCGGTGTGAGCATGGCGGGCAGTTTCCCTCGGCCTGGCGGGGGTTCCGTCACGACGCGGGATGCGCCCAACAGAACATATCAGCAACCGACGGTCGTTCTAGATTGGTTCACAGCGCGCCGTCAAGCTTTCCTGATGCTGCGACGCAAAAACCTGCGCTAAATGCCGAGCGAATCGAGGCGAATCACCGGCACCTCTGTCCCCTCCGGCTGCGCAGGCGCGTGCGGAGGGCGCAGGATCAGCGCGTCGGCCATGGCCAGCCAACGCAGCATAGCCGAATCCTGCATCGGGAACGGAGTCGCCACGATGCGGCCTTGCGAGTCGGTGGAGACGGTGGCGCGCAGATGGTCAGCACGGTGGTCGTTGGCGCGGAGTGCTGTGCCCACGATCGCCTGCGACACCGGCGGCGGCGCGGCAGGCAGGCCGGACAGCCGGCTCAGCGCCGGCACCAGGAACAGGATCGAGCACACCAGGGCCGAAACGGGGTTGCCCGGCAGGCCGAGCACCGGCACTGGACCGAGCCGTCCGAACAGCAGCGGCTTTCCGGGGCGCATGGCGATCTGCCAGAAATCGAGTTCCAGCCCGCGGGTCTTCAGGCCTGAGATGACGAGGTCGTGGTCACCGACGGAGGCGCCGCCGGTGGTGACCAGCATGTCAACGCCATGCACCGCATCGGCCACCGCGGCCACGGCCTCGCGCGTGTCCAGGGCGACCGGGAGCACGACAGGCTCGCCTCCAGCGGCGCGCACCAGAGCGGCAAGTGCATGCGAGTTGGAACTGACGATGCCCCCCGGAGGAATCGGCTCGCCCGGCATCGCGATCTCGTCGCCGGTGGCCAGGATCGCAATCCGCGGCCGGCGGTACACCGTGAGCCAGGGGTGGTTGGCGGCGGCGGCAAGCCCGACGTCGCGCGCGGTGATGCGCCGTCCGGCGGATATCACGGCGTCGCCCGCGGCGAAGTCCTGGCCGGCGCGGCGGATGTGGCGTCCGGCCGCCACAGCCTCGTTCACGCGGACATCGGTGCCTGCTGCCGTGGCATCCTCCTGAAGCAGGATGGCGTCGGCGCCTTGCGGAACGATACCGCCGGTGAAGATGCGCACGGTCTGGCCGGGTCCGACAGCACCGTCGAACGGATGGCCGGCGGGGGCGCTGCCGATCACCGAAAGTGTGGCGCCGAGCGTCCCATCAGCGGCACGCAATGCGTAGCCGTCCATCGCCGAGACGTCCGCCGGGGGTTGAGTGAGCCGCGCGAGCACCGGGGCGAAGGTGACGCGGCTCCAGGCATTCGCCAGGGCCACGACTTCGCCGGTGGTCGGCCGCAGTGCGGCCAGGATGCGCTCGCGGGCCTCTTCAACGCTGATCATGGCCGGCCTTTGAATTGGCCCGCGTCGTGGCCGGCGAAGGCGGGCCATCCACGGCTTTCTTCGATATGAGCGGCAAGGACGTGGGTGGCGGGCCCTCGCCCACCATGACGGTCATGGAATGCCCGTTCCATTCAGTTGGCCCTCGCCAGTTCCAGCAGGTTGTCGTCGGTCATCGGCCGGCTGCCCTCTTCCACCTCATGGATCATCGTCACCAGCTTGCGCGTGGCGCGGCAATCGATGCCGTGGCGTGCGCCGATCTCGGCAATCGGGGCGATCTGCACGTCCACCTCGGTGCGCCGCCGGCGGATCGCAAGGTCGCGCCACACGCCGGAGTGGGTCTTCGCGCTGGTGCTGTTGAACGCCACCATCGCGGCCACACTTTGCCGTGCCGCCGCCTCGCCGGCGCCCGGCTTGAAAGCCTCGACGTCATAGCCGTTGAAGCCGCGCGGTTCGACGCCCTCGGCCTGCGCGACCACGATCGCCTCCTCGCCGAGCCGTCGCCACAACGGGAGAAGTTCCGTCCGCGCCAGGCAGTCGGCAATGCCCTTCTGGCCAAGCGCCTGGGCGAACAGCATCGCGCCGTAACCGAGCTTGCCCCAGAGATACGACCAGATGTCCGGCGTGGTGATCGCGTCCGGCTCGAAGTCGCGCATCACGGCGTGCAGCGCCGCGAGCCGCGGCGTCATCGCGCCATCGAGTTCGCCCAGCACCACCGCACCGCGGTTGCCGAACATGATCTCGCCGGGCGTCATCCAGTCGGCGCCGAAGTTGATGAACGCGCCGATCGTGCGGTCACGCCCGACGATGCGCTGGATGATCGTCTCGTTGAGGCCGTTCTGCAGCGACAGAACGTAGCCGTCCTGCGCCAGATGCGGCGTCAGCGCGCGCGTCGCGGCCTCGGTGTGCTGCGCCTTCACCGCCAGGAAGATGCGCTGCCAGGCGCCGGACAGTTCCTCGGGCAGAAACGCTGGCGCGGTGACGGCGAATTCCTCCACAGGGCCGGTGATGCGCAGGCCCTGGCCGCGGATAGCTGCCACGTGCTCCGGCACCACGTCGACGAAGCTGATGTCGTGTCCGGCGCGTTGCAGCCAGGCGCCGACCGAGCCGCCGATGGCGCCGGCGCCCCAGATCAGAATCCGCTCGGCCATTCACCAGCTCTCCAGCAACTCGCGCGTCTCGCGCACCGCGACGTCCCAGATTTCCAGCATCTCGGAATCGTCGCGCTGATACCGGCCGCCGAAATTGCCGTCATCGAGCAGCGTGCGCGCCTCGAACGGCGGCAGGATGCGCAGGCGATCCACATCCACCATCGGTTTGGCGCCGTCCTGAGGCGGACGATTTGCCAGACGGGTCCAGGGGAAGTTCTCCATCCAGCTCGCGTGGCTCGCCACCGGATCGATCGCCCGGACCGCCGCCGCGGTGAGCGGCGCGCGCCACCAGTCGTGGAACCGCACGCGCGCGTCCTGATTGTCCATCAGCCATTCCTGCGCGAGGGACCCGGCCGGCTGGTTCCCGCCATGGCCGTTGACGATCAGCACGCGTCGGAAGCCGGCCTGCTTCAGGCTGTCCAGCACGTCGCGCAACACCGCCGCATAGGTGGCGACGCGCAGGGTGACGGTGCCGGGAAACGCCGTGAAGTAGGGCGTAAGGCCGAAGGGCAGGGCAGGGAACACCGGGATCCCGAGCGGCTCGGCAGCCTCGGCGGCCACGCGTTCGGCGAGGATCGCGTCGGTGGCGAGCGACAGGCCGGCGTGCTGCTCCGTGCTGCCGAGCGGCAGTGCACAGCGGTCGTCGTGGCGGACCCAGTCTTCCACCATCCTCCAGTCCATCTCGGCAATGCGCATGCTGTCCCCATGGTCCTGCTGCGATGGGGCACGCTTAGCAGGGACGCCGCCTGCGTCAATGCGTCGGGCTTGATCCGGGGGACTGCCCGCGGGCTTGACCCGCGGGTCAGAAGTAGCTGGTCACCAGGCTATCGCAATTGGTGCGCCCGGCCATCAGGCAGTCCTCGACCAGCCCCTTCGCATGCAGTTCGTGCACCAGGAACAAGCCCAGGACGAGCAGGAGAAGCGTGATCGCCACGCCGCCGAGGCTTGCCGTCTGTCGATTGGCGGCTTCCTCTTCTTGGTCGACAATCCAGTGGCGTTCCTGCTGCATTCCGATTGGTATCTTACGGCAGACTGGGGGGTTGATTGCAAGTCACGGTTGCGGTGATCGAATGAGCGATGAAGCCCTGCGCCATCTCCGGCGCGACCGGAAATTCGCTGCGCTGATCCGCCGGGTCGGGCCGCCGCGTCTCGGCGTCGAGCGGGGCCGCAGCCCGTACGAGGCGCTGATGCGCGCGATCGCCCACCAGCAACTGCACGGCCGGGCGGCGCTGGCGATCATGGCGCGGTTCGAGGCGCTGTATCCGGCGGAGGGGTTTCCGCCGCCCGATCTGGTGCTGGCGCGCTCGGAGCTCGAGCTGCGCGCGTGCGGATTGTCGGGGGCCAAGGTCGCGGCGATGCGGGCGATCTGTGCGGCGGCGCTGGACGGCACGGTGCCGACGCGGCGGGCCTCCGCGCGATTGTCGGACGAGGCGCTGATCGAGCGGCTGACCTCGATCCGCGGCGTCGGGCGGTGGACGGTGGAGATGCTGCTGATCTTCACGCTCGGCCGGCCGGATGTGCTGCCGGTGGACGATTTCGGCGTGCGCGACGGGTATCGGCATTTGTATGGACTGGACGAGCAGCCCAAGCCGAAGGCGCTGGCGGCGATCGGGCAGGCCTGGGCGCCGTTCCGGTCTACCGCGGCGTGGTATCTGTGGC
>CAWCDM010000044.1:0-59597 GCA_963794185.1 uncultured Alphaproteobacteria bacterium
ATCGGCAGGCTGCGTCTGGGTGCTGGGAGTCTGTGTCTTTTGTTTATCGTCCTGGGCAAATGCTGAAGCGGACAGACTACGCCCACTGCTAGGATTGAAGAAAGAAATAAAGAACGAAATTTCATAAGCACACTCCTGCGCGAACCGGCCTTGTTCTGGAGGACACACTCATTATACCGCTGCGACAATACACTTACCTTAATTAGATTTCTCCCGTAGACGATGCGATGCTGAATTCGCCTTAGCTGGTTATCCGGAGTGGCACTAGAAAGTGGGTAAAGTTTGGTAAAGGTAAGGGCCTTTAGGGGTTTTTGCCGCGAATCTGGCGGTGAGCCTTCAGGATTTCCACCCGTTTTGCCCGCCACTCGCCAGCCGAATCCTGGAAGGCGGTAATGCGGACCTCCTGCCCTGGGCTGAGGCATGTAGCATTGCATTTGCGGCCGCTGGCTGACGGGCACGTCCTCACCAAAGTGGATCGTGAGCATGGGCCACTTCCACACGCCGCAGCATATGGTTTTTTCCCTGGACGAAGATCCAGCCAGGATACGGACCGTTCATTTGCGGGAGGATCGATGATCCTGCCCGGAATGTCCCCTCAGCCGCGGAGGCAGCGGACGGGTTCCCAACAGCAGCCCAAGCACCAGCAACAGCACCCATCGCACCTTCATACAAATTCTGATGCCAAGCTGCACGGCAACGTTCTCTCTCAGTCGTAATACTCAAGCCCAAGATGCGTGATCAGGTCTCCCCCGCAGGTGGCGCAACGTGTTTTTCAGCTTCATCGACTGGATGAACAGATCGTGCTCGGGATAAAGTCCCGGCGCGCGTCATGTGGCGACTTCAAATAGAAGCTCAGCCACTCCTGGACTCCCAGGCCGCGCAATGCCTCCGCTGCGCTTGGCCAGATCGAGAAAGAGCACCAGGTCAAGCACGATCGGCGCGGCAAGGATTGAGTCGCGGCAGAGGAAGTCGACCTTGATCTGCATGGGATAGCCGAGCCAGCCGAAAATATCAATGTTGTCCCAGCCCTCTTTGTTGTCGCCGCGCGGCGGATAGTAGTTGATGCGCACCTTGTGATGGATGTTCCCGTAGAGATCGGGATATAGCTCCGGCTGCAGGATGCGGTCCAGAACGGAAAGCTTGGATTCTTCCTTGGTCTTGAATGACCCAGGGTCTTCCAACACTTCTCCGTCGCGATTCCCCAGGATATTCGTGGAAAACCAGCCGCTCATGCCCAGCATGCGCGCCTTAAAGCCGGGCGCCAGAATGGTCTTCATCAGCGTCTGGCCGGTCTTGAAATCTTTGCCGCAGATAGGCGCGTTGTTGCCTTGGAAAGCTCCATCATCCAGGGATATCCACAGTGAGGTTGGGCGCGCCGTTGGCGAAAGGCACACCCTCCATCAGCGCCGCGTAGGCATAAATCATTGACGGAGCGATGTTGGGGTCGTTCTCTTTCAGGCCGCGTTCAAAGGCGTCCAGCGACTCGTGAGCCGCGCTCTGCTTGATGAAGGTTTCCGTGGACGCGCACCAGATCATCACCAGCACGGTCAGCCGTGACTTCTTCTTGAAGTCGCGGATGTCCGCGCGCAACTGCTCCGCCAGGTCGCGCTTGTTCTTCCCTTTCTTCACATGTTTGCCGTCCAGCAATTTCACGTAGTTGCTGGTCAAACACCGCCTTGCGCGGCTTGATGGAGCGCATGAAGGGCTTGATTTGGTTGAGCAGCTCTTTCTCCAGCACGCCGGCGTTCATGGCGGCTGCGTAGGCGTCTTCTTCAAAGATGTCCCAGGCATGAAAGACCAGGTCATTGAGCTTGGCCAGCGGAACAAATTTGTTGATCTTGGGCGAGCGATTATCGGTGCGCTTTCCTAGCCGAATGGTGCCCATCTGCGTGAGCGACCCAATGGGCTTGGCAATTCCCTTGCGAATGGCTTCCACTCCGGCAATAAACGTGGTGGCCACTGCTCCCATGCCAACAATCATGACGCCCAATTTGCCGCGGGCGGGGGCTATTTTCGATCCGTGTGCCGCTTCAGAAGAAGACTTTGCCGTCATTGAGTTGAAGACCATCCTTTGTAAATGAGAAGAACCGCGCTTATTTGCTTCACTCATCTCACCTGACTGTCAGCGAGCATCACCTTAGTGAACGGAGCCCGCAACACCAACTGGATGACGCTGAAAGTCTGCACAAGTGAGGCTGAACAAACTATTTATCTTCTCGTATTGGGGCCAAGTTTGCAAACCGCGATCAGGCGATTCACGAGTAAGACTGAAGACGCTCCTTGAAGAAGAATCGGGCGACCGGGAAAACCAAAGCGAACACCCGCCGAGGGGTGAGGTATTAAACTCCGAGCGCGCCTTGTACGAGGTAACACGCTGGCGTTAACGCCGTACCCGAATGAGCACCTCCCGCCTTCCCCTAAACAGCCTGATCAGGAATGCGGCCCAGAAACAGGCCGCTACCACTGCTGTCGCGATGAATTTGCGCGGCGATACATCGAAGGAAGTGTCGGAAATCAGCCTTCCGAAGGCAAGACAGCTCAAGACCAATGCGAGCTGCAGCAGCGGTCGAGGTCCGGTAAGACGTCGGCTGATCCGCGCCAGCGTCTTCAGTTCATGGTCGGGCGCGAGAGAACGGCGGCGAGACTCGGAAAGCGCTCCCGGTCAATTTCTGTAAGCGCCTGCGCAAACCCCGGTCGTCGCGCAAGAACGTTTCAATGAGAGCGCGCGTGTCCGGGCTGGCCTCCCCTGCGACGTATAACGGCCATAGATCGCAATGACATCATGAGTTATGTTTTCCATGCTTTCGCTCCTGTGCTTTTAAATCCGATTTGAGTTGCATACGGGCACGATGGATCCGCACCTTCACCGCCGCGACCGAACAACCGAGGATCGCCCCGACCTGGTCATACCGCAGATCCTGGTCGAGCGAGAGCACGGCGCTTCGCGTTGCGGCTCAGGCAGCCGTTGAATCGCCTCCAGTACTGCGGAAAACGTCTGCCGGTTTTCGGCGACGTGGCCGGGCGATGGCGCGGATCGGCCGCTCCGGCACTTCGCTGATCGGTACAGCCTGCGTTGCGCTGAGAAGATCGCGATAAAGGTTGCGCGCGATGGCAAAGAGATAGGCTTTCACGGTATCCACGCGCAGATCCGCAGGTCGCATAAGGCATGGACGAACGTTTCAGCCGTCAGGTCCTCGGCGAGCGAAGGATCGCCAACAGGTAAACCGAAAAGCGGTGGACATCGCGAGCGTACTGTCGGTAGATCTCGGAAAGGCCTCGTGTCTTCTCGCGCACAATACGATTAGAAGAAAAGTTACAGCGAAAGATCGGTGTCCCACGGCTGCCTTAGCCTGGCCTCCGGAAAATGCCCAACTACCCCCGACCGTGTACTGCCCTGATGATCAGGACGCTCCGCATTATCCCAAACCGGCCTCTACCTCACCGGTCCGTGCGCACGCGGTTCTTCCAGTGCGACCACACAAACCAGGTGATCCCTGCCAGGAGCAGCACGATAATCACCGCGTCCAGGCGGTGGAACCACTGCTTCGACGCGGGTCCTTGTCCCAGTGCTCGCCCAGCTTCATGCCGATCCACGCCAGCGCGAAGCACCACGGCCATGAGCCCACAAACGTATAAACGTGAAAGCGCAGGCGCGGCATGCGGGCGATGCCCGCGGGCAAGGCAATGAAAGTGCGGATCACCGGCAGCAGTCGCCCGATGAGCACAGCCGCGGCCCCAAAGCGCTGAAAGAAGCGCTCCGTCATCTCCAGGTCATGACGGCTGAGAAAGACGTACGAACCATATCGCTCAACCAGGCGCCGTCCACCGTGAGCGCCAATCTCGTAGGCGATCACCGAGCCCAGGTTGCATCCAACCGCACCGGCGGTGGCAACGCCAAGCAGCCAGAGAGGGCCACGATGGTACTGAGCGGCAACGTTCACCACGGTCAGCGCACCCGCAAAGGGCATGATGATCTCTGAAGGCAGCGGGATACAGGCTGACTCAATGGCCATCAACAGAACCACGCCAAAATAATTGGTGCTGGATATTACGGCGATGATGAATCCGGCTAAAGTTGAAATGATTTTTTCAAACATTCAGTGGGGTCTTAGAAATCCTGTGAGTCCTGGGTGAAGGTGTAGCCCGGCAAAGTCATGCCGCTTTCGGCCTTGGTGATCTTCACGCGGATGGTTTCGGCTTCCGGAGCGCTTACCCGGCCGGCCGCAGCATGGCGTATTGGGTGAACAATTCGCCGTAAACCTTGGTGACCAGGAAGTTGTCTCCGTTCTCATCGCTGCGCCAGACCTGGCCCGCTTGAACCGTTTTGACCATAAAGGAAGATTACTGAGCGGTGTGCGCAAAGGTCAATGGGAGCGAACCATGATTGCCACTTTTCGATCCAACTCCGCTCGCGTTTTGCTACTGTTTTTCCCTTCGCAACCTGCTCAGCTCCGCCTGCAGGGTCGCGTTATTCTTTTTTAGTCGAAACACGACCACTACAAGCGCGATCGTGGCGAATGCAAGAACGATTTCGGCCATCCATTTACTCCGGCAATTTGCCGCTGAACAATCCTTCTAACCCCGCAGCCGGGCAGCGGACACCCACGTAAAACGTGCCGAACAGCGCATAAACGGCGCTGACCTCGTCGAAGCGCATCTCGTAGATCAGCTTCTTGAAGACGAGCGGATCGTCGGCGAAGAGGTCGACGCCCCACTCCCAGTCGTCGAAGCCGATGGAGCCGGAGATGATCTGCGTGACCGCGCCCGCGTAGTGGCGGCCGATCATGCCGTGGTCGCGCATCATGCGCGCCGCGCTCTTCCACGGGCACGCGCGTACCAGTTCTTGTCCTCGCCGCGGCGCTTGTTCATGGGATAGAAGCAGACGTAGCGGCGCGCCGGCACCTCCGGGAAGAGGCGCGGCGCGCATGGCTTCGTCGCTGCTGCTCCATCTCCGCGTCGAAGGCCTGCTTCAACTCGGCGGATGCCGGGCTCCAGGCCCTTCTCCGCGAGGCGCCGTGGATCTGGGCCGTCATCTCGTACATGCCGAGCTCGACCACCGAGAGGTAGGACGTCGTCGGCTCCAGGAAAGGCGCGAGGGGCAGCGCGCGACATCGCGAGCTCGCGCCTGTGAGCTCGTCGAAGCTGCGGCGGAAGTGGACGAGCATCAGGTCGCCCTTGTGGCCGAGCAGAGAAAACAGCGCGGTCTGGCCGGAAAGTCATTCTCCATCTTCAGCAGACGCGGCTGATGGCTTCGCGCGGCAATCTCGTGCTGCTGCGCCTCGGCACAGCTTGCGCCATTCCGCCCAGCGGAAGCGAAACATCTGGTGCAGAACGCTGGAGCCTTCAATGGTGAGCGGTACCGCGTGCAAATCATCGGACGTTATTTTCATCTCTGCTTTTGTCGTGGTTGCCATTTTCTTCCCTCTGCTATTGTGATTGTAAGCCCACTGCTTTAGATTTTGTGTCTATGCCTGTTGCAAAGACGCCCGCCGCTAAAACCAAGGCCCGGCTGAAACCGGCCGCCAAAGCCGCCAGGCCCGCGAAGCCCAAAGCCCGCAATTCCCAGTCCGTCAAACAGGGCCGCAAAAGAGCCCTGATAACCCGGTGGCCCCAGAACCAGCCCAAGACATTCTAAATCGCCTGGACCAGCGGTACCCCAGCGTCAAGTGCGCTCTGCATCACAACAGCGCCTGGGAGCTGCTGGCGGCCACCATCCTAGCAATACGTGGAAATGGGGGGGGGGGGGGATGGGGGTGTGTTGTGGGTGCCCCTGTCGCTCACTCGTTCAGTTCCTGTGCTCTCGATGGCGGCATCCTCACCGACACGTCGGGCCTGACAGTTGGTGGCGGCGCAACCCTGACCGGCTTCGGCTCGGCTCCCGTCGTCACCTTGGCTGGCGGCACGGTCACGCAGTCCGGCGGCACTCTGTCCACTTCGAGCATCACCGGCTTCGGCACGGTGAACGGCGTGACCGGTGCCCCCACCATCACCGCTTCTAAAGGCCTGCTCGATCTGACGGGCACAGTCGCCAGCGGTATGGTGCTGCAAGCGGACAGTGTTCCATCATCCGTGCTGGAACTGGGCGGAACCATCTCGACCTCGACCAGCTTCACTTATCTCAACACCGGTGGAGTCTTCAGCGGCACGCTGCAACTGGACGCGGGCGCTTTGGTATCGTTCGGCGCCAATGGCGTGATCAGCGGCATGCATGAGGCAACCGGTATTGGCACCTCGCCCACAGATGTGCTCGATCTGCGCTCGGTTGCCTTTAGCTCCGGCTACTCCACCGATATCTTGGGCGGGAACACGATCCAGCTCTGGAGCGACGTTGGACACACCAGTTTGCTGGCCTCGTTCCATCTTGCTGCCCCGGTCGCTACTGGAACCTTTGTGGACTGGCAGGCCGACAGCGCTGGCGGCACCAATCTCTTCCTCGACGACGATCCCTGTTATGTGGCCGGCACGCATATCCTCACCGCCACCGGCGAACGGATGGTTGAGAGCCTGATGCAGGGCGATATCGTCCTCACACTTGCGGACGGCGACCTGAGCGCGCGGCCGGTCAAGTGGATCGGCCACGCGGCGCATCGACCTCACCGCACATCCGCGGCCGGAGACCGCTGCGCCGATCCGGATCCGGCGCGGCGCGTTCGCCGACAACATGCCGCACCGCGATCTTCTGGTATCGCCCGATCATGCGGTCTTCGTCGACGGCAAGCTGATCTGCGCCCGCCAACTGGTGAACGGCACGACGATCCGCCAGGAGAAGGGCCGGGCCGCGGTGGAGTATTTCCACGTCGAACTGGACTCGCATGCGATCCTGCTGGCCGAGGGCCTGCCGGCGGAGAGCTACCTCAACACCGGCAACCACGGCTTCTTCATCAACTCGGGCGAGCCGTTGGTGCTGCATCCCGACATGACGGATGAGACGGACTATCCGACACGCGAGGCGGGCTCGTGCGCGCCGTTCGTGTCGGACGAGGCGAGCGTGCTGCCGGTGTGGCAGCGCCTGGCCGAACGTGCCGCGGCGCTGGGCCAGCCGGCGCCGCGGCTCGACAACGACGGACGATCCGGAGCTGCGGATCGTGGCCAAGGGCCGGACGGTGCGTCCGCTGTATGGCGAGAACGGGCTGTACATCTTCGCCCTGCCGAAGGGCGCGACCGAGGTGCGCGTGGTCTCGCGTGCCGGCGCGCCAACGGATGCGCGGCCGTGGCTGGACGATCGCCGCTGCCTCGGCGTCAACGTGGAGCGGATCGTGCTTCGCGGCGCGAACGAGTTGCGGGAGGTTCCGGTCGATCATCCGGGCCTGTCGCAGGGCTGGCACGTGGTGGAGCGCGACGGAGTGGCGCTGCGCCGATGGACCAACGGCGACGCGGTGCTGCCGCTGCCGGTGCTGGGCGGCCCGACGATGCTGGAGATCCGCGCCGGCGGCGGTGGGATGGCCTATGTGACTGACACCGGCGAACAGGACCAGCGCGCGGCCTGAGATCACGCGCCGTGCCGTACTCCTCTCCGCCCTTGGGGGCGGAGAGGGTCAGGGTGAGCAACTGTCTTTTTTGTTTCGCTCCCGTCCGCGTGCTTCTGCCGCCGTGCTCGGGGCCGTCAATGACGCTGCGCGCCGCCTTCGGCGGTGGCCTGCGGCCATTATTGACCGCCCCTGCATCGTTGATCGTGGTCTCGACGCGCAGCACGCTGCCCTCCCCCGGATCAAGCCCAGGGGCATGGCTTGATATTGTCATACATCTTCATCGAGTTCTCGCCGAGCCGGTGCTTGATCCGCACGCCCTCCGGCCTTCGCTTCACATCGCTGACCACTTCGGCCCGTAGGCGCGGTGGCAGCTTGCCGCTGGGCGAGATGTTGCGGCCAAGGAAGCGCATCACGTCCGCACTGAGGAACGTCGTCAGGCCGTACTGCACCAGCCACGGATGCAGCCGCGCCAGCGTGCGTGCGTCGCGGAACAGAATGTCGGTGGCCCATTCGCTCTTATAGGTCGACCAGTAGTAGCTCACCGGAAAGGCCTGGAACATCGCGGTGTGCCGCGGGTTCGGGCTGCGCGCGATCCCGTTCAGCAGATCAGGCCAGTCCGATCGCCTCCTGGTTCGCCACGGTGAGCACGTACGATGAGGCCCCAACCGAATTTACGGCTGGGGGCGGGAGGGAAGCCATAGCTCCGGAGATAATCTGGCGTCCCAAGGTGGACACGCGGCACATGGCACCCGTCATAAATCACATCACCGGCTTCATCCCGCGCGAACCAGGCAGGCGGCGAAACGATTTTTTGATATTCCTAGCGCAACCTGACGGCCGCAACCAAAGGTAGCACCGCGTTTCCCATCGAACCGGCTAGACTGGCTCTTGCAAGGAGTACCAGAACGGCCAGGAGGGGACCGCCGTGGAGGCATTTCTAAACAGGCACGCGGGCGCTGTCATTGGCGTGCTGTCAGGCTTCGACCGGCTGATGTTTCGGGGCACGTTGCGTGTGCTGGCGCAGCACCTCGGGATGAAGGCATATCTCTGGGCGATGCAGGTGCTGCTGAAGGACTTCGCCAGCCATGCCGAAGCGGCACGAGAACTGCGGGAGGCATCGGAAGAAATGGCCCGGCAAAGCGGTCGGCCGATCCGCTTCGTTGCTAACACCACCTCGCAGCCATGGCCGGCCGGAACCCCGTTCCCTGCAGGTGTGCGGCTGTTCGATGCTCGGGAAGCCGCCCAGCTTAACCAGTCGCGCGCATTCATTCTGCGCCTTGACGTGCTGGCACGACTGCCGGTGACGCGCGCCTGGTTTCCCGACATGGAACAGCGAGACCGGGGCATCATCGCAGTTGCTTCCGCATCACTGCGAGACGAACTCACCGACCTGGCAACCAACCTCGTCAGTCGCCGTCGGGACCTGCTCGATATCCGTGATCCATAGCCGCCAACCTTTCCGCGCTCCCGCTTGCAGACTCCCCCCCACCCGCCTATGTGGGGCCGCCAAGGTAGCGGAAAGGCCCACCCGCCGATGGCGTTCGACATCCCCAAAACACAACCCGCAACCGCGCGTCGAGGAAGCCCTCGCCTTCGACGACGTGCTGGTGGTCCCCGCCTACTCCCAGGTCCTGCCCTCCGCCACCGACACCCGCACCCGCCTCACCCGCGCCATCCCGCTGAACATCCCGCATCATCTCCGCCGCCATGGACACCGTCACCGAGGGCGCCATGGCGATCGCCATGGCCCAGCACGGCGGCATCGGCGTGATCCACAAGAACCTCGAACCCGCCGAGCAGGCCGCCCAGGTCCGCCGGGTCAAGAAGTTCGAATCCGGCATGGTGGTGAACCCGCTCACCATCCACCCCGACCAGACGCTCGGCCGACGTGCAGCGCGCTGATGGCCACCCACCGGATCAGCGGCATCCCGGTGGTCGAGCGCGACACCAACCGCCTGGTCGGCATCATCACCAACCGCGACGTCCGCTTCGCCACCGACCCCGACGCAGCAGGTCTACGAGCTGATGACGCGGGAGAGGCCTGGTCACCGTCACCGCCGGCGTCGGCCCCGACGAGGCGCCGCCGCCTGCTGCACCGCCACCGCATCGAGAAGCTGCTGGTGGTGGACGACGCCTACCGCTGCGTCGGCCTGATCACCGTCAAGGACATGGACAAGGCGGAGACCCACCCGCTCGCCAACAAGGACGAACTCGGCCGGCTGCGCGTCGCCGCCGCGACCGGCGTGGGGCCGGACGGGCCACGCCCGCTCGCGCGCGCTGATCGAGGCCGAGGTGGACGTGATCGTGGTGGACACCGCGCACGGCCACTCGCGCGGCGTGCTGGACGCGGTGAGCCGCCATCAAGCAGCTCTCCAACGCGGTGCAGGTGATCGCCGGCAACGTCGCCACGCCCGAGGGCGCGCTGGCGCTGATCGAGGCCGGCGCCGACGGCGGTGAAGATCGGCATCGGCCCGGGCTCGCATCTGCACCACCCGCGTCGTCGCCGGCGTCGGCGTGCCGCAGTTCACCGCGGTGCTGGAGACGCGCCGCCGCCTGCCGCGAGGCCGGGCGTGCCGGCGATCGCCGATGGCGGCATGCGCACCTCGGGCGACATCGTGAAGGCGATCGGCGCCGGGGCGGACTGCGGTGATGATCGGCTCGCCTGCTCGCCGGCACCGACGAGGCGCCGGGCGAGGTGTTCCTCTACCAGGGCCGGTCCTACAAATCGTATCGCGGCATGGGCAGCATCGGCGCCATGGCGCGCGGCTCGGCGGACCGCTACTTCCAGCAGGACATCAAGGACCAGCTGAAGCTGGTGCCGGAGGGCGTCGAGGGCATGGTCCCCTACAAGGGCCCGGTCGCCGCAGGCGATCCACCAGCTGGTCGGCGGGCTGCGCGCCGGCATGGGCTACACCGGCAGCCGCGACATCGCCGAACTGCAGCGCAACGCGCGGTTCCGCCGCGTCACCGGCGCCGGCCTGCGCGAGAGCCACGTGCACGACGTGGCGATCAGCCGCGAGGCGCCGAACTACCGGCAGGACTGACGCGTGCCGGCCGATCCGCGCGGCGGTGTTCGACGCCTACGGCACGCTGCTCGACGTCCACGCCGCCATGGCCCGCTACGCCGATCGCCTCGGCCGCGACTGGCAGCGCATGAGCGCCGACTGGCGGGCGAAGCAGATCGAATACACCTGGGTGCGCAGCCTGGCCGGCCCGGCGCATCACCGCGACTTCTGGACGGCTGACGCAGCGAGGCGCTGGCCTTCGTCGCGCAGCGCCACGCCATCGCCGATGAAGCGCTGCTCGCCGACGTGCTGGCGGCCTACCGGCGCGCTCGGACGCCTACCCCGAGGTGCCCGCGCTGCTGGCCTCGCTGCGCGAGCGGGGCATCGCCGCGCGCCATCCTGTCCAACGGCGAGCCCGGCATGCTGGCCGAGGCGGTGCGATCCGCCGGCATTGCCGACCTGCTGGACGACGTGCTGAGCGTCGAGGCGATCGGCGTGTTCAAGCCCGATCCGCGGGTCTATCGCCTCGCGACGCAACGGTTCGGCCTGCCGCCGGACGCGATCGGCTTCGTCTCGTCCAACCCCTGGGACGCGTTCGGCGCACTGGCGTTCGGCTTCCGGGTGTTCTGGATCAACCGCACGGGCCAGCCCGACGAATACGGCCTGCGCGGCACGGGTGACCGAACTGGCGGACCTCTCGGCCTGCCCGACCTCGCGTGACCCCCGCCGCGCGAATTGCCGCCGCGATCGAGCTGCTGGCCGCGATCGAAGCCGCGCCCGCGCGGCCGGCCGATGCCGTCGCCAACGATTTCTTCCGCGCGCGCCGGTTCATCGGCTCCGGCGACCGGCGCGCCGTGTCGGATCGCGTCTGGCGGGTTCTGCGCACGTATCGCCGCCTGACCTGGTGGCTGGCGCGACCAGCCGACGCCGCGCCTGCTGGTCGCCGCCTCGCTGCTGCTGGACGGCGGCGGCTGGCGACGTGGCGCCGACTTCTCCGGCGGTCGCTTCGCCCCGGCGCCGCTGGCAGCCATCGGAACAGGCGGTGCTGCGCCGCCTCGAGGGCCGCGCGCTCGACCATCCCTCGATGCCGGATGCGGTGCGGCTGGAGGTGCCGGACTGGCTGCTGCCGCTGCTCTCCCGCGCCTCGAGCCGGCCGAGCTGGCGGCCCTGCTGGAACCCGCGCCGCTCGACCTGCGCGTCAACCTGCTGAAGGCGCACGCGCGACGAGGCGCGCGGCCGCGCTCGCTGCCGAGGGGCTGGAAGCGCGACGCCGACGCCGCTCTCGCCTGGGGCCTGCGCATCGAGGGCCGCCGGCAGGTCACCACCGGGCCGGCCTTCCGCGCCGGCCTGGTCGAGATCCAGGACGAGGGCAGCCAACTCGTCGCCGCGCTGGTCGACGCCCGGCCGGGCATGCGCGTCGCCGATCTAGTGCGCCGGCGCCGGCGGCAAGACGCTGGCGCTGGCGATGACGATGCAGAACCGCGGCGCAGCTGGTCGCCTGCGACGTGTCCGCCGCGCGGCTGGATGGCGCAGTCCGCCGCCTGCGCCGCGCCGGCGTGCACAACGTGGAGCGCCACCTGATCGAGCCCGGCGACAAATGGGCCAAGCGCCGCGCCGGCAACATTCGATCGCGTGCTGGTGGACGCGCCCTGCACCGGCACCGGCACCTGGCGGCGCAATCCCGACGCGCGGCTGCGCCTGACCGAGGCGCGATCTCGCTGAGCTGCTTCCGAAGCAGGCGGCGATCCTCGACCAGGCCGCGCCCCTGGTTCGCACCGGCGGCCGTTTGGTCTACGCTACCTGCTCGTTGCTCTCCGAGGAGAACGAGGATCAGGTGACCGCCTTCCTCGCCGCCATCCGGCTTCGCCTGGTCCCGCTGCCACGCGCCTGGCCGGTGGCGCGCCGCCGACCCGGGCGATCCTGTCGCTGACGCCGGCGCGCCACGGCACCGACGGGTTCTTCGCCGCGGTGCTGGAGCGGCGCGCATGATCTCGGTCCGCCGCGCCCGGCCGTCGGATGCCATCGCGATCGGCGCGGTGCACGTGGCGGCCTGGCGCAGCGCCTATCCCGGCATCCTGCCGGATCGACTTCCTCGCCCGCCTGTCGGTCCCGCGCCAGGCGGCGCACTACGACGCGGCGATCCGCGTCCTCTACCGGCGTGTTCGTGGCCGCCGCCTCCGGCACCGACGTGCCGCCGGGCAGCGGCTCGCGCATCGTCGGCTTCGCCACCGCCGGCCGCGCCCGCGGCGGCGAGATCGCGCGGCCGCCGCCTGGCGAAGGCGAGGTGGAGACGCTCTACGTGCTGGACGACTGGCGCGACCGCGGCGTGGGACGGAAACTGATGCGCGCCGCCGCCGGCACATCTGGCGGAGACCGGCTGCAAGTCCTGCTTCGTCTGGGTGCTGCGCGACAACCCGAGCCGTTGGTTCTACCAGCGCCTCGGCGGCAAGCCGGTCGGCCGAGGCGATGATCCAGTTCGCCGGCCAGAAGGTGCCGCAGACCGCCTTCGTCTGGGACCCGATCGAGCGATTGTTGGCCGCCTCGCCGCAGGCGTCCTGAGAACCGTTGGGCTTGTTCCACGTTTCCTGTTCCCGAACCGGGAAGAGGAGAACGCCCATGCGGTATCCCGTTATCCTGGCCGGCAGCCTGCTTGCCGGCACTGTCTGCCCTGCCGGCCGCGGCACAGACCGCCGCCGCCGCTCGCCTATGTCCAGCCGGTGCCGCCGCAGGCGGTGCAGGACGTGCAGAACCGGCTGCGTCAGGCCGGCGTCTACAGCGGCCGATCGACGGCATCTGGGGCGCGCGACAGCCAGGCGGCGCTGGAGCGCTATCCAGCAGGCGCATCAATTGCAGGTCACCGGCCAGCTCAATCAGGCCACGGCGGCGACGCTCGGCCTCGATCCAGGGCTCGCTGCTGACTGTTCCCGCGGCCGCTCCCGCCGCCGCCGCCGGCGGATCAGCTCCGCCCGGCCTCGGTGCAGGCGATCCAGGCGCGGCTGCGCTCGCTCGGCTTCTACAACGGCGCGGTGGATGGCGTCTGGGGCGGGGCACCCAGGTCGGCGATCGAACGCTTCCAGCAGGGCCGCGGCCTGCAGCCGAACGGGCAGCTCAATCCGGCGACGGTCGCCGCGATGGGCCTGGCGCCGGACGTGCTGGCGTATCGCTGAGGATTTCGCGCCGGCTGCTATTGCGCGGGCATGGCGACCGGGTGGAATCTCGGCCGGTCCCAAATTGGACGGCCGAGGGGGAACGCCATGCAACCAGCCAAACCCGCATTCTCACCACGCATACCGGCAGCCTGCCGCGACCGGCGGAGCTGGTCGGTCTCTATCTGCGGAAGAACCGCGGCGAAGCCGGTGGATGCGCAGCTCGCCGAGGCCGGGCGCGCCGCGCTGGACCACGTCGTGCGCAAACAGCACGAAGCCGGCATCGATGTCGGCAACAACGGCGAGCAGCAGCGCGAGGCGTTCTTCCTCTATGTGCGCACCCGCATGAGCGGGTTCGGCGGCGCATGGACGCGGCTGCCGCGCGCCGACGTCGAACGCTATCCCGACTACAAGGCAGCCATGGCGCGCGAGCAGCAGCACATGCAGCAGGTGTCCAGCCGCGACGACGATCCCCACCGCGATCGGCGACGTGCGCTATCTCGACCGCGCCGCCATCGAGCAGGAATGCAGCGACTTCCGCGCCGCGCTCGACGCGCAGGACAACCCGTTCGTCGAACCGTTCCTCACCGCGCCGTCACCCGGCATCGTCGCCGCCGCGCTGCGCAACGACTATTACCCGAGCGAGACCGCCTATCTGGAAGCGCTCGGCGAGGCGCTGCGCGTCGAATACGAGACCATCGTCAATCACGGCTTCCTGCTGCAGCTCGACTGCCCGGATCTCGCGATGGAACGGCACATCTCCTATCAGGACAAGCCGCTGGGCGACTTCCTCGGGTTCGTCGATCGCGTCGTCGCCACGATCAACGCGGCACTGGTCAACATCCCGCGCGAGCGCGTCCGCCTGCACGCCTGCTGGGGCAACTACGAAGGCCCGCACGACTGCGACGTGGAACTGCAGGAGATCATGCCCATCCTGCGCAAGCTCAATGTCGGCGGCTTCGTGCTGCCGTTCGCCAACCCGCGCCATGCACACGAATACGCGGTGCTGAAGGACTTCCCGCTCGATGCCGACCAGATCATCGTCGCCGGCGTGATCGATTCCGTGACCAACTTCATCGAGCATCCGAAGACCATCGCCGAACGCATCGAGCGCGTCGCCGAGGCGGTCGGCGATCCGCAGCGCGTGCTCGCCGGCACCGATTGCGGCTTCGACACCTCGGCCGGGCAGCGCCGTGTCGCCGAGGACATCGTCTGGGCCAAGCTCGCCGCGCTCGGCGAAGGCGCGCGGATCGCGTCGCAGCGGCTGTTCTGAATAGGGTTCACCACAAAGACACGAGGACACCAAGGTTGCATCTGCACTTTGCGTGAATCGCACGTCACGGATTCTTCGTGTCTCGGTGTCTTTGTGGTGAAATTTGCCTGGATGTCAAAAAGGGGAACGTCGTGGCCGCTACCCAGGAATTCGACTTCATCGTCGTCGGCGCCGGTTCGGCCGGCTGCGTGCTGGCCAACCGGCTGACCGCCGACGGCAAGACCACCGTCCTGCTGCTGGAAGCCGGCGGCAAGGATCGCGACCCGTGGATCCACATTCCCGCCGGCTTCTACCGCAACATCTACAATCCCAAGGTCGCCTGGTATTACGAATCCGAGCCGGTGCCGGAATTCAACAACCGCCGCATTCCGCTGCCGCGCGGCAAGGTGCTCGGCGGGTCGTCCTCGATCAACGGCCTGATCTACATCCGCGGCCAGAAACAGGATTTCGACCTGTGGCGCCAGCTCGGCAATGCCGGCTGGTCGTACGACGACGTGCTGCCCTACTTCCGCAAGGCGGAGGATCAGGAGCACGGGCGCGGACGAATTCCATGGCAAGGGCGGACCGCTCGCGGTGTCCGACCTGCGCACCGATCATCCGCTGCACGATGCGTTCGTCGCCGGCTGCGAAGGAGGCGGGCTATCCGTACAATGCCGACTTCAACGGCGCCGAACAGGAAGGCGTCGGTCCGCTGCAGCTTACCGTGCGCAACCGCCGCCGCTGTTCCGCCGCGGCCGGCTATCTGAAGCCGGTGATGAAGCGGCCCAACCTGAAGGTGAGATCCGCGCCCTGGCGCATCGCGTCGCGACCGAGGGCAGGCGCGCGGCCGGCGTCGAATACAGCCGCGACGGCAGCGATCCACCAGGTGCGCGCGCGGCGCGAGGTGCTGCTGGCGGGCGGGGCGATCAACTCGCCGCAGCTGCTGCAGCTTTCCGGCATCGGCCCGGGCGCGTTGTTGCAGCAGCACGGCATTCGACGTGGTGCACGATCTGCCCGGCGTGGGCGAGAACCTGCAGGACCATTGCGGCGGGCGCATCATCTATCGCTGCGCGCCGAGCGTCTGCACGATGAACGAGATCTATCACAACTGGCTGCGCCGGATTCACCACGGCATGCAGTGACATCCTGGCGATGAAGGGCGCGCTGATGACCGGCGCCGGGCCGATGGGACTGTTCGTCCGCACGCGGCCCGAGCTTGCCTCGCCGGACGTGCAGTATCAGTTCCTCGCCGGCAGCGCGCCGAAGACCGGCGACCCGATGCATCGCTTCCCGGCTGCACGCTGGTCGCCATCCCGTGCCGGCCGGAGAGCCGCGGCTGGCTGCGCATCACGTCGCCGGATCCCGCGAAGCCGCCGGCGATCCAGCCGAACTATCTCGCGACGCAGGGCGACAAGGACACCATGGTCGCCGGGCTGAAGGTTTCGCGCCGGATCTTCGCGACCGCCGGCGATGCGCCGATACGTTACCGAGGAGTTCATGCCGGGACCGCAGGCGAGACGGACGAGGATCTGCTGAACCACGTGCGCGAGACCGCCGGCACGACGTTCCACCAGACCAGCACCTGCATGATGGGTCCGGGCCCGATGGCGGTGGTGGATGCGTCGCTGCGCGTGAAGGGCATGGAGCGGCTGCGCGTGATCGATGCGTCGATCATGCCGACGGTGGTGTCAGGCAACACCAATGCGACCGTGCATCATGATCGGCGAGAAGGGTGCCGACATGATCCTGCGCGCGGCATGACAGCAGCTGGCGTCCCTGGCGACGCTGTGCCGTCAACGGAGCGTAGCGAACCGCCGCACTGACCCGCAATTGCTCGTCTGCCGCCTATACCTTCATCGGTGCAACGACAAAAAAAGCATACCTGGGCTTCACACATGGGGGGATCGCGGCATCATGGCAGCCGACCGGGTCGGTGCGCCGATAGTTTCGCCCGATCAACCGCTGCTCGTGATTGCCGGCGTATCGAAGTACTTCGGCGGCGTGCGTGCGGTTGAAGACGTGACGGTCGCCATCCGTCGCGGCGAGATCATGTCGATCATCGGTCCGAACGGCGCCGGCAAGACCTCACTCCTCAACATGATTTCAGGCTTCTACCGCCCGACCAGCGGCACCATCACGCTCGAGGGCCGCGACATCACCCATGCGCGCCCGTCGCAGATCGCGGCACTCGGCGTCGCGCGCACCTTCCAGAACATCGCGCTGTTCGCCGGCATGACCGTGCTCGACAACATCATGCTCGGCCGGCACGTTCACATGCGCGCCGGCGTGCTGTCGTCCTTCATCTACTGGGGACTGGCGCAGAAGGAGGAACTGGCGCATCGCGCCCGCGTCGAGGAACTGATCGACTTCCTCGAACTGCAGAACATCCGCAAGCAGCCATCGGCCGCGCTGCCCTACGGGCTGCGCAAGCGTGTCGAGCTCGGCCGCGCGCTGGCGCTGGAACCAAAGGTGCTGCTGCTGGACGAACCGATGGGCGGCATGAACCAGGGCGAGAAGGAGGACATGGCGCGCTTCGTCCTGGAGGTGAACGCGCAGTGGGGCACCACGATCATCCTGATCGAGCATGACATGGCGGTGGTGATGGACATCTCCGACCGCGTCACCGTGCTCGATCGCGGCCGCAAGATCGCCGAGGGCAGGCCGGCCGAGGTGCAGCGCAATCCGGACGTGATCCGCGCCTATCTCGGCACCGGCGCCCGCCAGCAGGAGGCCGCATGAAGGCTGCCACGACGCTGCCTCGCCTGCTTCACCGCAACGCCTCGAGATTTGGCGGCCATCCTGCCTTTCGCGAAAAGCGCGGCGGCATCTGGCAGGTGCTGAGCTGGTCCGACTATGCCGCGCTGGTGTCGCGTTTCGCCGCCGGACTCGCGGCGCATGGGTTCGGGCGCGGCGACAGGCTGGCGGTGATCGGCGACAACCGGCCGCGGCTCTACGCTGCGATGCTCGCGGCGCAGTCGCTCGGCGGGGCCGGCGTGCCGCTGTGGCCGGACGCCGAACCGGACTGGATCGCCCAGGTGCTGCACCATGCCGGCGTGTCGGTGGTGGTCGCCGAGGACGCCGAGCAGGTGGAGAAGATTGTCTCGGTCAAGGACCGGTTGCCGGATCTTCGGCTGGTGGTGCAGGCGACCTCGCACGGCATGCGCCAGACCGAGCACGATTGGCTGAAATCGTTCGATGCAGTGGCCGATGCCGGCGCCGGTGCGGCGACCGAGCGAGCGAGCCCGGCGATCTGGCGGTGCTGCTGTATGGCGACGACGGCGGCGAGGTCGCGGCGACGCTGTCGCACGCCAACCTGCTCGCCGCGGCCGATGACGCTGGTGGCAGCGAGGACATCCGGCAGACCGACGAGACACTCGCCTGGCTGCCGATGGCATGGTTCGGCGACGTGCTTACTTCGCAGGCGCTGGCGCTGTCGATTGGTTTCACCTGCAACTGCCCGGAAGGATCCGGAGACCGCGCGGCGTGACCTGCGTGAGATCGGCCCCACGATCCTGGTCGCGCCGCCGCGCGTCTGGGAGAATACGCTGGCGGACATCGAGATGCGAGCCGCGCAGGCAAGCCGGCTGAAGCGCGCGATGTTCGCCAGATTCCGCGCGATCGCGGAGCGTGCCCAGCAGCATCGCGAGGCAGGCGAGGACGTTCCGCTCCCGCTGCGGCTTGGGCCGCGCTCGGTGACGTGCTGGTCTATGCGCCGATGCGCGATCAGATCGGACTGCGCCGGCTGCGCTGGGCGAACACCGGCGGCGAACCGCTCGCGCCGCGCGTGCTGCATGGCTTCCGCGCGCTCGGGATCAACCTGAAGCAGAGCAATGGCATGCCAGAGCTGACCAGTGCCGTGTGGGAACCGGCGCATGCCTGAATTCGATCTCGACTTCACGCTGCTGCTGATCTCCAGCGGACTGATGATCGGCCTGATGTATGCGCTGATCGCGCTGGGCTTCGTGCTGGTCTACAAGGCGACCGACGCGATCAATTTCGCGCAGGGCGAGTTCGTCATGCTCGCCGCCATCATCGCCGCGGCGGCCCTGGGCGCCGCGCTGCCGTTCTGGCTCGCCGCGGCGCTCGCGCTCGTCGGCATGATCGCCTTCTGCTTCGGGCTCGAACGCGTGGTGCTGCGCAAGCTGCTGGGCCGGCCCGATCGTCTCGGTGATCATGGCGACCATCGGGCTGGCCTCGCTGATCCGCGGCGTCGCGACGCTGGTGTTCGGCGCCGGCGTGCGCGCCATCACCTGCCGGTCAGCGACGATCCGCTGTTCCTCGGCCCGGTGATGCTGCCGCCGGTGCAGCTGGTCGGCGCCGGCGTCAGCCTGGTGTTCCTCGCCGGCTTCAGCTGGTTCTTCCTGAAGACGCGCATGGGCGTGGCGATGCGCGCCGTTGCCGACAACCAGACCGTGTCGATGGGCATGGGCATCAACGTGCAGCGCTATTTCGCGCTGGCCTGGGCGCTGACCGGCGTGGTGTCCGCGCTGGGCGGCGTGATCTGGGGCGCGATGCTCGGCGTCGACAACCAGTTGCCGCTGGTCGGGCTGAAGGTGTTCCCGGTGGTGATCCTGGGCGGGCTCGATTCGATCATCGGCGCGGTGGTCGGCGGCCTGATCGTCGGCGTGGTGGAGGCGCTGGCGGCCGGCTATCTGGATCCGCTGGTCGGCGGCGGCACCAAGGATTTCGCGCCGTACGTGCTGATGATCCTCATGCTGATGTTCCGGCCGTACGGTCTGTTCGGCCGGCGGCGCATCGAGCGCGTGTGATGCAGCTTCCGTTCGTCATCTCCGCGACAGCGGGGACCAGTGCACGCGCGTGCATGCCGCCGTGCCTGGGTTCCCGCTTTCGCGGGAATGACAATGGCGGTTTCAGGCGCTGATGTTCTATCGCGAATCCGGCGTGTTCAAGACCAGCTACGCCGCCGACATGGCGCTGATGCCGCTGCCCAACACGCGCTGGGCCGTGGTCGCGCTCGGCGTGCTGTTCATCGTCATCGCGCCGCTTGTCTGCGACGACTACTACGCTGTCCGATCCTCAACCTGATCCTGATCGCCGTGGTCGGCGCGATCGGGCTGAACATCCTGGTCGGCTACACCGATCAGGTCTCGATCGGGCACGGCGCGTTCATGTCGGTCGGCGCCTACACGGCGGCGCACCTGATCACCAAACTCGACGCGCCGTTCTGGATCGCAGTGCCGGCCGGCGGACTGATGGCGGCGGCGATCGGCGCGCTGGTGGGCATTCCCTCGCTGCGCATCAAGGGGCTTTATCTCGCGATCGCCACGCTGGCCGCGCAGCTCATCATCGAATGGACGATCAACCACGTCCCGTGGGTCTCCGGCGGCACGCAGGCATCGATCCAGGTCCGGCCGCCCTCGGTGTTCGGCACGAAGCTGACCAGCGCCTGGCAGATTTATCTGTTCCTGATGTTCTTCGTGATCCTGGCGATCGTCGGGACGCAGAACCTGATCCGCAGCCGCATCGGCCGCGCGTTCATCGCGATCCGCGACCAGGACATCGCCGCCGAGATCATCGGCATCAACATATTCCGCTACAAGCTCTGGGCGTTCGCGATCTCGTCGTTCTACGCCGGCGTCACCGGCGTGCTGTACACCTACTATCTGGGCATCGCGAACTACGAGCAGTTCCAGCTCGACGTGTCGATCAACTTCCTGGCGATGGTGATCATCGGCGGGCTGGGTTCGACGCTCGGCCCGATCTTCGGCGCGATCTTCGTCACCCTGCTGCCGATCGTCACGCGGCGCGTGCTGGAGTCGGCCGGCGGACTGTTCTTCGCGGCGTCCGATCTGTCGGCCGTCATACCAAGCCTGCGGCTCGCGATCTTCGGCGGGCTGATCATCTTCTTTCTGGTCGTGGAGCCGGAAGGCCTGAACCGGCTGTGGCGCAATATCCGGAATTACTTCCGGGTGTGGCCATTCTCCTACTGATCCAGGCGGCAACAAGGGAGAGCCAAGATGCGACATCTGACCACAACGACCCTGCTGCTCGCGGGCATGCGGCCTTGGCTCGCCGGCGGCGCGGCCGCACAGCAGAAGGAGATCCTGATCGGCTCGCCAGTGCGACCGCACCGGGCCGACGCAGCTCGTCGGCACGGTGTTCTGTCCCGGCGTGCAGGACTACGTGAATCTGATCAACGCGCAGGGCGGCGTCGACGGCTACAAGGTCCGCATCAACGAGCTCGACAACAACTACCAGGTGCCGCCCGCGATCGAGGAATACGAGCGTCACAAGCAGGAAGGCGCGGTGTCGGTGCTGATCTGGGGCACGCCGCAGGCCGAGGCGCTGAACCCGCGGATGGAGAAGGACAAGATTCCCGGAACGTCGCCTGGATTCGGTTCGTCCGCCGCCGCGAACGGCGCCAAGTATCCCTACCTGTTCCCGCTGGCCGCGACCTACTGGTCGCAGGGCGCCGCTGCCATCAGCTTCATCAAGGACAAGCTGGGCGGCAGCCTGAAGGGCAAGAAGATCGCCTATCTGTACTACGACAATCCGGCGGGGCTGGAGCCGATGCCGATCCTCAAGGAGCTGCAGCAGAACGAGGGCTTCGAACTGCGCACCTTCGCCGTGCCGCCGCCCGGCGTGGAAATGAGCGCGCAGGTGCTGGACATCGCGCAGCGCTATCGGCCCGACTTCGTCATCGCGCATCTGTTCGGCCGCTCGCCTTCGGTTGCGATCAAGGAGCCTGAAGCGCTCGGGCTATCCGTTGAGCAAGGTGCTCGGATTTGTCTGGGCCTCCTCGGAGGCCGACATCGTGGCGGCCGGCGGCTGGGCGGTGGCGCAGGGCTACCACACGATGCAGTTCGTCGGCGTCGGCAACGACTATCCGGTGCTGCAGGAAATCAAGGCGATGTACCAGAAGGCGGGCAAGCCGCCGCCGAAGGAGATGGAGACATCGGTCTATTACAACCGCGGCATCCAGGATGCGGCTGTGCATATCGAGGCGCTGCGCAACGCGCTGAAGCTGACCGGCGGGAAGCCGCCGACCGGCGAGGACATGAAGAAGGGCTTCGAGATGATCAAGGACTTCACGCTGGGCGGCCTGGTGCCGCCGTTGCAGGTCACGCCGTCCGATCATGAGGGCGGCGGCTGGGTGCAGATCTTCCAGGTGAAGGGCGACAAGATGGTGAAGGAGACCGAGTGGTTCCATGGCTATCGGGACCTGGTCCTGAAGGCCGTCAACGCGGCGTCGTAGGCGAGACTCCTCTCCCGCTTCGCGGGAGAGGGCGTGCTGCATTTCGGGGAGGGGTCGCGGGAGCGCGCATGCTGGCACTGAACAACGTCGAAGTCGTCTACGACGGCGTGATCCTGGTGCTGAAGGGCATCTCGCTCACCGCCGCCCAGGGGCAGATCACCACGCTGCTCGGCGCCAACGGCGCGGGCAAGACGACGACGCTGAAGGCGATCTCCGGCCTGCTGCACGCCGAACGCGGCCAGATCACCAAGGGATCGATCGAGCTCAACGGCGAGCGGATGGACCGCCTGGCGCCGCACGACATCGTCCGCCGCGGCATCACCCAGGTGTTCGAAGGCCGCCGGGTGTTCGAGAACCTGACGATCGAGGAGAACCTCGTGGTCGGCGGCCACATCCAGGCGAGCATGCAACGGGTCCGCCAGGGCATCGACCTGGTTTACGAGTATTTCCCGATCCTGCGGGAACGCCGTCGCCAACAGGCCGGCTACCTCTCCGGCGGCGAGCAGCAGATGCTGGCGATCGGCCGCGCCTTGGTCTCGGAGCCCAAGGTGATCCTGCTCGACGAACCGTCGCTGGGGCTGGCGCCGCTGGTCGTCGAGAGCATCTTCCACATCATCCGCCGTCTGAAGGAAGAGCGTGGCCAGACCGTGCTGCTGGTGGAGCAGAATGCCGCGCTGGCGCTCGATCTCGCCGACCACGGCTACGTGATGGAGAACGGCCGCATCGTGCTGCAGGGTCCCGGCCGCCAGCCTGCGCGAGAATCCCGACATCAAGGAGTTCTACCTCGGTCTGAACGAGGTCGGCGCGCGCAGGTCCTATCGCGACGCCAGGCAGCACCGGCGACGGCGGCGCGTGCTGACCTGAAACGCAAAAGGGCCGGCGGCTGGCCGGCCCGTTTCGCGAAGCTCGGCGTGGCTGTGTGCGTCAGCTGCCGTTGCCCTGGTTCGCGTTCGGCGGGAAGAGCGAGATGAACCTGCTGTGTCCCGTCACGAAGGCGGCGGTCGGCGCGCCGGACTGGTTCGTCGGCCAGCGCAGTGGGCGCCGGGTGCGGAACCCGGGCCTGCGCCAGAACGCCAGGGATTTCGGTGAACCGTGTATTGGGAACCGGACCCTCGCCGTCGCCGGCATAGGCGGAGCCGATCCCGATGCCAAGCACCACGGCCGTGGCGAAATATCATGGTCTTCATGGCCTTTCTCCTCGTCTCGGTCCCACCCAGCGGGCGGGACCACTGGTAGAAGCCCCTCGCCAGACAGTTCAGGTCAGTATTCGCTGCCTCGTCTTGCGATGGGCGTGAGGTAGACCCGTTGACCTCTGGATATAATCCAGGCTCTTTCGGGTAAGATTTTTGCGCCGAATGGTGGAATCAATGGACTTGATCGGAGCGACTTCGCTGTTTCATCCGCGTGGTCGAGACGGGATCGTTTTCGGCCGTCTCGCGCGAGAACCAGGTCAGCCAATCGGCTGTGACCCGCCAGATCGCCCAGCTGGAGCAGCATTTCGGCGCCCGCCTGTTCCATCGGACGACGCGCCGCCTCAGCCTGACCGATGACGGCCAGGGCCTGCTGACCCATGCCCGGCACCTGATCGAGGCGGCCGACGAGATGGAGACGGCACTCGGCCGGCAGAGCAGTTCCCCCACCGGCCTCGTCAGGCTGGGCACGTCGATTGCCGGCGGGCACTACCTCGCGCCGCGGCTGCCGGCGTTGCTGGAGCGCTATCCGGGGCTGAGGGTCGAACTGGTGATGCGCGATCAGTTCACCGACATGGTGGACGAACGGCTGGATCTGGCATGGCGTTCGGGGGAGATCGCCGATGCCTCGCTGGTGGTGCGGCGGATCGGCCAGCTTGGGCGTGCCGTTGTCGCCGCGCCGATCTATCTGGAGCGGCGCGGCGCGCCTGCGGTGCCCGAAGACCTCGCGGCGCACAACTGCCTGATCCACGACTTCCTGCCGGACGCGGAGGTTTGGCGCTTCACCGGGCCCGATGGTCCGGTGACCGTGCGCGTCAATGGCGGCTTCCTCGCCAATGACAGCGCGGCGGTGCGTCTGGCGGCCGTGCCGGCCATGGCATCGCATTGCTGCCCGAGATCCAGCTGATCGACGACCTGCGCGCGGGTCGGCTCTATCGGCTGCTGAACGACTACCCGTCGGAGATCGTGCCGGTCCACATTGTTTATCCGTCGCGCCGCAACCTCGCCCCGCGGACGCGCGTCGTCATGGACTTTCTGGTGGAACAGGCACGGGAGATCTCGACGTTGCTTTCGGCGGGGGCGGAGGTGCTACGTGAAGCGGGTCAGCGTCACGGGCGCCATCACAGGCGTCAAAGCCGTGCGATATCGGCAGCGTTCTCCGCCATGGGGAAGTGGGGCGGTTTGACCTTCCTTGATTTTTCGCTTTCGACCCAGGTCCGCCATCAGCAGCCCGTTCAGGTAATCCCGGAAGCGCAGGTTCGCGGAGGCCATTAGCCGGCGGCCGAATCAGCGCGGCGGGACCAGCCGTGGGCCGGCCCCGTGCGTCACGCCTCGATGGTCCGGGATGCGCGGTTCAGGGCGGGCCGGTGCCGGGCGTCACCGCGAATGGCAGGTACGGTGCCGGTCCCGCGGGATGCACGGCGGCGGGCGGATCGATCAGCCACGTGCTGACCCGCTTGCATGTGTCCTTGAACAGGGTGGCGAGGTTGCCGCCGTTCTCGATGATGGCCAGGGAGAGTTCCCGCCACAGCGGGTTGCTCGGCACGATCCCGAGGTCGCGACAGATATCGGCGATGACGGCGCCGACCGGGCGGCGGCGGACCTCGGCTGCGATGTCCTCGGGCGTGGGCAGGTGGGCGAGACTTGTGTCGGCGGGGCTGGCGCTTCGGTCCACGGGTCGGGCGGCGCGCGGTTGGCGAGGGGATGGGGCGCTCGGGGCGGCTGGTGCGGCCGGCTGGCGGGCGAGGCGGCTGGCCAGTCTGGTTTCGAGCGCGGCGGCGCGAAGCAGGCCGCGGGCGATGCGCGCGAGGATTTCCCCGATGTCGATGGTGCCGAAGTGTCGCGTGACGTCGGCGAGGTTGGTGGCGGCGGTGCGCTGTTGCAGCGTGGCGGCGAGTTGCCTGCCGTAGTCGATCAGCGTGCGGACGAGGCCGAGGAGGCGCGCCGGTGCGGCTGGGGGCGTCCGCGCCGGTGGCCGGCCGATCCTGGTGGGGATCGGGGCGGTTGGTTTGGACGGCGGCGGTGGGCGGGGCGGACATGAACGGGACAAGAGCATAGGTGGACGGGCAGTGGCAAGGAATATTTTCCCGATTATCCCTTTGACATAGCCACGTTGCATCCGATAAGGTGTTGTTTAGAAGGAAGAACAACGGCTTAGCCAAACTGGACTAATATCCTATGACCGCCAACCTCACTGACCCGATCTTCCACGATGACGAAGCCGCCCGCGAGCATCTGGAAGGCTATCCGCTGGCCGAATGGCCCGTTCTGCCCGCACTGCGGCTCGGTCGATGCATCCGCGGTTCGAGGGCAAGGCTCACCGTCCCGGCCTGTTCCAGTGCAACGATTGCCGTGGGCAGTTCACGGTCATGACCGGCTCCGTCATGGAGCGCAGCCATCATCCCGCTGACCAAGTGGGTGTCTGGGCGATCCACCTGATGGCCGCCAGCAAGAAGGGCATGTAGGCGCACCAGCTGCACCGCATGCTCGGCGTCACCTACAAGACGGCTTGGTTCATGGCGCATCGCATCCGCGAGGCCATGAGCGACGACGAGCGCCGCTCCGCTCGGCGGCGAAGGCAAGATGGTCGAGGCCGACGAAACCTATCACGGCAAGCGCGAGACACCCGCCAAGCTGTCCCGTGGCCGCGTCCGAAGCCCACCAAGAGCGGCAAGTCAGGCGGTGCTCAGAAGCGTCGTCGTCGGCCTGGTCGAGCGCGGCGGCGAGACCCGCCTCATGCATATGAACAACGTCAACGGCCAAGAACGTGCGCGAATTCTGGTGCGCAATGCCTGCGCGCAAATCGCGCCTCCATACCGATGAAAGCCGCCTGTACACCGAGACCGGCGAGGAGTTTGCGACGCACGAGACGGTCAATCATGGCGCCAAGGAATACGCGCGAGGCGACGTGACCACGAACACGGTCGAGAACTTGTTCGGCGTCTTCAAGCGCGGCATGGTCGGCGTCTACCAGCACTGCGGCGAGCAGCACCTGCACCGCTACCTCGACGAATTCGGCTTCCGCTACAACAACCGCTCCGGGCTCGGCGTCAATGACGACAGAACGCGCCACGCATCGTCGACAAGGGCATGAAGGCAAGCGCCTGACCTATCGGCGGACTGACGCGGCCTAAGACGCCGCGGCAGTTGGCGCGTGCATTCCTCAGGTGGCGTAACCGTCCGGTCAGCCCCGCCTACCTTGTAATGCCACGTACTGGGTATCCTCTGGTTCAGGCAGCTTCTCGCTGATCCAGCCTTTCCCGAACACGGGTGAGGTTCCAGGGCAACAGTTCATGGACCCGCTTGACCGGATGTTCCGCGATCCGTTCCAGCACCTGTCGCAGATAATCCTCGGGATCGAGCGAATTCAACTTGGCCGTCTCGGTCAGCGAGAAGATCGCTGCTGCCCGCTCGCCACCGGCATCGGATCCGGCATGCAGCCAATTCTTGCGGCCCAGAGGAATTGGCCGCATGGCGCGTTCAGCTGCATTGTTGTCGATGCACGCACGACCATCGCGCAATACCAAGGTCAGCGCATTCCAGCGCGACAGCATGTAGCGGATGGCGACGGCCAGCTCGCTCTTGCCCGAGATCCGGGACAGGGTCGTCTCCAGCCAGGTCCGCAGATCGCGAACAACGGGGCGCTTTGCGCTTGGCGAACCGCCAGGCGAGCCTCGGGCGACTGGCCGCGGATCGTCGCCTCGATGGCATACAGCGCGGCGATACGTTGCAAGGCCTCCAGCGCCAGCGGCGAGCCCGTCGGACGCATGCAGGTCGAAGAACGGCCGTCGGCAATGAGCCATACACGCGGCTTCGGTCACGCCACGCTGGTAGAAACCGGCATAACCGGTATAGCCGTCCGCCTGCAGGATGCCGCGGAACCCGGCGAGATGCGTCCGCGGATGCTCACCTTTGCGGTCCGGGCTGTAGCGATACAGCACCGCGGGTGGCGCTGTGCCGCCGAACGGGCGGTCGTCGCGCACGTAGCACCACAGGCGGCCGGTTTTGGTCGTGCCACGGCCGGGATCCAGCACCGGTACCGTGGTATCATCGGCATGCACCCGCTCCGCCGCCATCACGTGCGCACCGAGCGCGTCCACCAGCGGACGCACCAACCGCGCGCTTTGACCAACCCAGTCGGCCAAAGTGGAGCGGTCCAGCTCGACACCGGCGCGGGCGTAGATCTCCGCCTGGCGATAGAGCGGGCAATGGTCGGCGTATTTCGCCACCAGCACGTGCGCCAGCAGCGCCGGGGTGGCGAGACCACGCTGAATGGGCAGGCTGGGGACGGGCGCCTGGGCGATGCTCTCGCAGCTGCGGCAGGACAGCTTTGGGCGGACGTGGCGGATGACGCGGAAGCAGGCCGGCACGTAGTCCAGTACTTCGGTCACGTCTTCGCCGAGAGGGCGCAACGCGCCACCGCACTTCGGGCAGGCGCAGGGAGCGGCATGCTCTACCACGTCACGCGGCAGGCTATCGGGCAGCGGCCGACGGACTGGCTTGCGTCGCGCGGGTTCGACCATGCCGATGTGGGCCATGCGGGCGCAGGTGGTTGTTCTGGCTCCGGCGGCATCATCTCGGCGATCTGCTCCTCGATGTCGCCGAGTGTGAGTTCCAACTGATCGATGTCGGCGCGCAGTTTCTCGGACGAGGCACCGTACTGCTGGCGCAGCAAGCGAGCGAGGCGCAGCTTCGCTTTCTCATGCAGCAGCGTCAGCTCCTGCAATCCGTTGCGGGCCGCTTGCAGTTCAGCGGCCTGTTGTTCCTGCTCGGCCGCATGTTCCACCTCGCGCTGCAGCAACAGGCGGCGCAAGCGCAGCAGCGCTGCGCGGCAATGTTGCGAGGTCGAGCGGTGTTGGCATGTCCGAATCTTCCGGTGACCGATTCGCGCCGGATCAAGGATTTTCTTGGTCGTCGAGCTGCAGATTTTTCAGCCTGCCAACTGAGGACGCCAGTTCGTACCGGCATCCTCCAGTCGATCCCCTCCAGCAGCATCGAGAGCTGTGCCGCGGTCAACGAGACCGACCGTCCTTGGCCTGCGGCCAGATAAACCTGCCTTTCTCGAGACGCTTGCTGAACAGGCATAGACCTTGCCCGTCCCAGCAAAGGATCTTGATCAGATCACCTCTGCGGCCGCGGAAAATAAACAACTCGCCACTGAATGGATCATGCGAAAGTTGCTGCTGCACCTGCGATGACAGGCCATCGAAGCCACGGCGCATATCGGTATGACCGCATGCCAGCCACACACGCACATTCGGTGACAGGGCGATCATCCGCGCAGTGCCGCGATCACCGGACGCAACAACGGCACTTGCGCCTCTCGCTTTGATATAAACGCGCGTGCCATCCGGCAGAGCAATCTCAATGGCGCCGGCATTGGCTTTATCCATAGTTGCCCGACGTGTCGGCAGTGCAGGTTTCTCTGTCGAGGAGCCGATCAGGCGGACCGGCACGAAGCTGGGCACGCTGTCGGGCATAAGCCGACCTTCGCGCACCTGGCGCCGCCAATTGAACAGCAGGCTCGGATAGACCTCATGTCGCGCCGCGACATCCGTCACGCGGGCGCCCGGTTCCTCCGCCTCGGCGACAATCCGCAGCTTCTCTTCCGATGCTCCAGCGTCGCCGGCGCTCCTTGCCGGTGATGATCTCGACCGTCCCGTCCAGCATCGACCTTAACCCCGACCTTAAGCATCGCTTTAAGGTCATAGACGCGGGCCAGGTTCAGCAAGGCGCGGCTGGCCAGACGGTTACGTCCTACCCCGATTGCCGTGGCGAGAAGCCGTGGTCGACCACACGTATCGCCGCATTGATGCTGATGGGAGCTAACGATGATGTCGCGCGTCCTGACTTGTGCGACACTGTGGTGAACGGAGCGCCCCCGAACACCCTTCGCACGAACCTGTACCCCAACGCCCGTCACTCGTTCGATATGTGGAGTTTGCCGGAGCAAGCCGAATATCCGTTTGGGACGATTGGCTACAATGCCGAAGCGGCCACCGCATCGTGGGCGACCGTACTCGATTTCCTCAAGTAGGACCAAACGGCGCCGAATACCAGGCGATCAAGGCGAGTTCCCGTTGCCGTGCCTGAATTGCTCGCGGAGCAGCATGACCCACTGACCGACGCGAAAGACCTCGGGGCCGCAGGTTGCGGCGAGATGAGATGCATGCGCCGGCGTGGTCAGCAGGAACGGGATGTCCGCCGCGTGCGTGTCCGTACCGCAACCCTGGTCGAACACGGCCTGACGGAGTTTTATGCGGCGATACCACGTGATGAGCTCTGCATCATTGGTGGGTGCGAACTTCCACATCACAGTGTGGGGCGCCCGGTGCGCCGCTCGAAGTCGACCAACTGCGTCTCCACGTCCGGGTCGATCAGCACGATGTCGCCTGGTGCCGTCGCGCGCGTGACGGCCGCGACAAGCAAACGCCTCTGCGCCTCGAGCGTTTCGTTCGCGGCTATCTCTCGTGTCAGTCGGCCGCCCACAATATACAGGAACCCGGACCGATCATCGCCAGAAGTGCGGCGCGCAGCATCCACGCCCACCGCCCGGATGCCGCCGCCGCGACTGCAAGCGCCAGCAGCAACCATAGCAACAAGATCAGCGACGAAGGCCGGAACAGATAGAACTTTCCGAGCACGCCGCTGTCCCGATCGAGAAATTTCGGCCCAAGCACGAGGAAAAGGTATGCCAAAAGTCCGGCGAGCCACACCGCCAGCACGCGCAGCCGGCGCGTTGCACCGCGCCAGGCGACCACGAGGCAGGCCAGCAGCATCACCGCGGCCATGCGATAGCCGGGCAGCCAGGTGTCGCGGAAATACTCCCAGGAGATAAACGGCGACTGGTGATGCGGCTCGCGGATGATCGAATAGATCACGTCGGGCGGCGGCACGTCGGTCGCGAGCGGCGGTGGTGTCGGCAATGCGGGACCAGGCGATCATCCCGACCAGCGGCGCCACCAAAAGCAAGAATAGCGCTGTCGCCGCACCGACACGCCGCAACTCCCTCGGCCTGTCCAGGAGCCGCAGCGCCATTGCCGCGATGAACCAAAACCCGCCGACCAGAAAATGAACATAGGTCGCTGCCGCGAACAGCAGTGTGGCCATCGCCAGTCTCTCTGAGACCAGCACAAGTCGCAGCGCGGCCAGCACAATCACATAGGCGGCCACCTTGGCCTCGTAGCCGCTGAACATCCATTCGCCGCCGATGATGTCCTCGCCGATCAGCGCCATCATCATGACCGCGAGTGCCGCATCCAGCGCCGTCAGCCTGAAGACGCTGAACAGAGTCGGCAGCACAAGCGCATAGGCAGCGACCGTCAGTGACCGGGTGACGACCTGAGCCGGCTCATAGCCGATCGCCGAAACCAGTGCACCGAGCGTCCCATCACTCAGCATCCGGTGCGGTGATGCATCAAATACGGCGGTTTCCTGCGGCCAGGCGCTGCCATCGACAAACCGCTCGGCCAGCGCAAAATAGTTCTCTTCGTTTTCCGATAGAATAGCCATGCGGCGGGATCAACAGCAGCAGGGCAATGATCAGAATGACGGTGCCGACCGCGCCTCGCCGGCCGCGCAATGCCGCGGCAACCGCCGAGACGATGCCGCCGACCGTCTGGCCGGCTCGGGGCCTATACGCTTCCATGGACTCAACCATCGCGAATGCTCAATCTCCACGGAACATGATGAACTCTTGATCCTGCCCGCTGCGAGTCGCGCACCAACTCGGCGCGCGATATTTCACCTGCCGGCTGAGCGATGCGTCCGATTGCAATTATGGTCGCATTGCTGACGCTGTTCTCGAGCCGTGCTGCGGCCAATTCCGGCGGAGTGAGCGACGAATGGATCATGACGATGGTCCACCGGCATTGCGCGATGTGCCATTCCGAGAACCCGTCGCATACGATGCTGCTGGGGCAGCCGCCGCCGAAAGGCGTTGTGCTGAAGTCGATCGAGGACGTGCGACGTTTTGCACCTCGCATCATGGAGATGGTCGTGCGCAAGAAGTTCATGCCGTTCGGCAATGAAACCGGGATGGCTGATGCGGATCGGGTCAGGTTCGGTCAGTGGCTCGCCGCTCAGTAGCCGCGCCGCGACGGTCGCTTGTGTCGATGTCCGCACTGTGCGAGCCTGAAAATGACTGAAGGGACTCGATCCGTTTCGCTGTGCGCCGCAGATCATGTTCGGCAACGCTGGCCGGAGCCGGATGCCGGGTTGAAGGGAAGCCGATGACCGAGCCGGACGCTGCAACGCCGCTGCCGCTGGTCGAGCGGATCGAAGTGGTCGAGCAGGCCTACGAACTGATGCTGGCCTATGCGGCGCAGGGACGGCAGAACGACACCGACGACAGCGGCTCGATCCGGCGGTTCCTGATGCGCGCCGATGCCGCGCTGGATGGGCTGGCGGCGTGCCTGCGCACGAGCGTGGCGGATCGGGCGGAGGAGTATGCGGACTTCATCGATGTGCTCGAACAGGATGCACGACGCACGCGTGCGGCGTTCCGCCTGGTGCTGGCGCAGCGCGCGCTGAATTCACAGCTGATCGACAATTTGAATGCGTCGATACACATCCGCGCGCTGCTCACCGATATCTTTCTGATCGACGAGACGCTGGAGGGTGTAAACGGCAATGGCTGACGACGGACCGCCACGGCTCGGCGTGATAGGACTTGGCGCGATGGGAGCGCGCATCGCCACGCGCCTGGTTTGGGAAAAATTCAACCCGCAGGTTTACGACATGGTGGACATTGCGGTGCGGATGTTCACCAACGATGTCGGCGGCATGATGAGCGGGTCGCCGAAGATGATGGCACAGACCTGCGACATCATCATCACTGTCCTGCCATCGGCTGATGCGTTGCGCGACGTGCTGTATGGCTGGGAAGGACTGGCCGGCGGATTCAAGCCAGGCGGCGTGGTCATCGACATGGGCACGTCGGATCCATTGGCGACCGTCGATCTGGCGAAGCAACTGGCGGAGCGCGGCATCGAGTTGATCGACGCTCCGGCGCTCGGCACGCCGGCGGACGCGCGCGCGGGCAAGCTCACCCTCGTCATAGGCGGCGATGATGCCGCGGTGGAACGCTGCCGGCCGATCTTCGACGTGCTGGCGACGCGCACGCTGCATGCGGGGCCGGTGGGCTCGGGACAGGCGGGTGCGGCGCTTGGCGACTTTCTGCGCGGTGCGGAGATCCTCGCCGCCAGCGAGGCGCTGCGCATCGGGCAGCGATTTGGCCTGGATGCCACATCGGTGATCGACATCGGCGAGACACTAGGTGGGCTCGGTCCGGCCATGGGTGCGTTGCTGCGCGAGCAGGTTCTGACGCGCAGGTTCGATACGGGGCTGGCGCTGGGACATGTGCTGAAGGGACTCGAAGTCACCGCGAGTGTGGCGCAATCCACTGGTGTGCATGCGCCGCTATTGGCTGCGTGTCGTGCCGCCTGGGCTGCGGCCGAGGCGGGGATCGGATCGGGCTCCGATCAAAGCGAACTGATCCGGTGGCTGGAATCCGTGGCGGTACAAGCGCAGAGAACGAGGTCTGACCCAGGAGGAAGATGAATGCGCAGCGGAAACCGGCGCGTGGCACAGGAACTGCGGCATGCTGCCGGCAACGGGTTGCTGGATCGGCGTGCGCTGTTTCGTGCGGGCGCTGCAGCGGCAGCTACGTGCGGGCTTCGCCAGCTCGGCGAATGCCACCGGACCACTTCAGGTCGAGCCGTGGATGCGCGAGGTGGGCGCACCGTTTACGGCATACGGCCAACCCTCGCATTTCGAGAACAAGGTCGTGCGGACTTACGCCTCGCTGCCGGGAACCACCGGCACCGGTTCGGCGCGCACGCCGCTGCAGGCGCTCGATGGCATGATCACGCCCAACGGTCTGCATTTCGAACGCTCGCACGATGGCATCCCCGATATCGATCCTAATTCGCATCAACTTCTGATCCACGGGTTGGTCCGTCGTCCGTTGAGTTTCAACCTGGAGGTGCTGGCCCGTTATCCGATGGTCTCGCGCATTGCCTTTCTTGAGTGCGGCGGCAACGGTGGTGCACTGTATCAGAAGGCGCCGGTGCAGCTTGGCGTGCAGGGACTGCAAGGCCTTCTGTCATGCGCCGAGTGGACCGGTGTTCCGCTTGCCGTCCTGCTCGACGAAGCCGGTGTCGATCCAAAGGCGAATTGGATTCTGGCAGAAGGCGCCGATGCCGCCAGCATGAGCCGCAGCATCCCGCTCGCGAAGGCGATGGATGACGCAATTGTCGCGCTCTACCAGAATGGTGAACGGGTGCGGCCCAGCAACGGCTATCCGATGCGCCTGCTGCTCCCAGGGTTCGAAGGCAATACCAATGTCAAATGGCTCCGCCGGATCAAGCTCACCGACGGACCGATGATGACCAAGGATGAGACCTCCAAATACACGATTTCGCTGCCGAACGGCAAAGCGCTGCAATTCGTTTTTCCGATCGAGGCGAAATCCGTGATCACGCGTCCGTCTCCCGGATTGCGGCTTGATGCTGCCGGGCTCTATGAAATTTCCGGACTGGCGTGGTCGGGCTACGGCAAGGTTGCGAAGGTCGATGTCTCCGCCGATGGCGGCAAGAGCTGGGCGCCGGCGATGCTGCAGGAGCCGGTGCTGTCAAAAGCGCTGACGCGGTTCCGCATTCCGTGGCAGTGGAACGGTGGTCCGGCCGTGCTGCAGAGCCGTACCGTGGACAAGTCCGGCTACGTTCAGCCAGGCCGCGAACAGCTTATTGGCGAGCGCGGCAACAACACGATCTTCCATTACAATGGCATCACCAGTTGGGGTGTGGCCGCAAGCGGCGAGCTGACGCATGTCTATGCATAGGCTGTTGATCGGCGTCGCGCTGTTGATGTCCGCTGCGTCCGGGACCCGGGCGGACAGCCCAAATCTCGGGCGCCCCGTGTCACCCGAGGAAGCAGCCGCCTGGGACATCAGCATCGCTCCCGACGGCGCAAACCTGCCGCGCGGCAGTGGCACACCGGCGCAGGGCGAAGCGGTGTACCGCGCGACGTGTCAAACGTGTCATGGCGAGCGCGGCGCGGGCAAGCCGAACGAGCAGCTGGTCGGTGGTCAGGGAACGCTGACCGGCGGCGGAGCGCCGATCAAGACTGTCGGCAGCTACTGGCCCTATGCGACGACATTGTTCGACTATGTGCGTCGCGCCATGCCGATCACGGCACCGAAATCACTGACCGATGATCAGGTTTACGCAGTCTGTGCCTACATTCTTTCGCTGAACGGCATCATCGGTGAAACCGACACGATGAATGCCGAAACGCTGCCTGCCGTTCGCATGCCCAACCGCGACGGGTTCGTTGTGTTCTCGCGGTCTCGGTAGCCTGCCGGAAGGTTGCGATTGACAACCGGCATCGACAAGGCTTGGTTAACGGACAAGGGGAAGACCCCGATCAGATCGGCCATCGCGGCCGGCGGCGCTGGAGGGAACGACAGCATATGACACCCCAAGCCAAATCTCGTCTTGGCACCGAGTTCGCGATCGCATTGACATGCGCGTTGGCCACCGCGGGTGTCGCGCATCCGGCATGCGCGGCGGACATGACATTCGATCGGGCGGTCGCCTCCGACAGCGAAGCCAGCAACTGGTTGCTGCACCATAAGGATTATGCAGGGCACCGCTATTCCAAGCTCGATCAGATCGATGCATCGAACGTGCAGAACCTGCGCATGATGTTTACAGTCGGGCTCAGCGGGATGCAGAGCGGCGGTAAGTATGCGTTCGGCAATCTCGAAGGCACACCGATCGTCGAAGACGGCATGATCTATGTCACCGACGGCTGGGGCTCGGTTTACAAGATCGATGCAACGAGCGGGCGTAAGGGTACCTGTCGTTTGGAAGATGGATCCCGGCACGGATCGCGCGTGGGCCGGCGACGTGGCCTGCTGTGGCGTGAACAATCGCGGTGTCGCGCTTTGGAAGGACAAGGTGATCTCGGTCACCCTCGACGGCCGGCTGATCGCCATGAAGAAGGACACGGGCGAAACCGTTTGGGATCGCCAGGTTGCCAATCCTGCAATCGGCGAAACCATGACGCTGGCCCCACTGGTCATTCGCGACGTCGCCATCGTCGGTGCCGCGGGGGCGGAGTACGGCATCCGCGGCTGGATCGATGCGACCGATCTCAACACCGGTAAGCAGGTGTGGCGCACCTACACCATTCCCGCCAAGGGGGAGAAGGGCAGCGAGAGCTGGAAGGGCACACATAACGCGGCCGAGCACGGCGGCGGCTCGGTGTGGGAGACGGGCACATACGATGCGGCCACCGACACGATGTATTGGGGCACCGGCAATCCTGGGCCCGACTGGGATGCGGAATATCGCCCCGGCGATAATCTCTGGACCGACAGCGTGATGGCGATGGATCCCGCGACCGGCAACGTAAAATGGGCCTATCAGGTACACGCCGAACGATCCGTTCGACTATGACGAGATCGGCGAGCATCCGCTGGTGGATGTGATGATCAACGGCCAGCCGCGCAAGCTGGTGGTGCACGCTGCCCGCAACGGTTTCTTCTACGAGTTCGATCGCACCAACGGCCAGTTCATCAATGGCAAGCAATACAGCGACAAGCTGAACTGGACGGCCGGGCTCGACCTGGAAACCGGCAAGCCGGCCAGCTACGATCCCAAGAAGGACGTTCAGGACTACGCCGAGGCGGCACGGCACAATCGCGCCAAGGCAAGCGGTCTGCTTTGCCCGTCGCATTACGGTGCGAAGAATTGGGAGCCGACGGCTTACAATCCGGATCTTCACCTGCTGTATGTCGGGTCGTTCGAAGGCTGCGACGAAAACACCACCAAGGTGCAGCCCGATTTCGTCGCCGATGGCGGGACCGTCAAGCCGCGCGAGTTGTTCACCGGCGGCGGCGTGCGATTCCTCGAGCCACCTGCCGGCAGCCTGAAGGCGATCGACGTGACGACGGGCAATGTCGTGGCAAAATTCCCGCTGCCATATCCAAACCTGAGCGGGACGCTGGCGACGGGCGGTGGCCTGGTGTTCGCCGGCGAACTCGATGGCACGTTCGGCGCCTATGATGCGAAGACCCTGAAGGAGCTGTGGAGCTTCAACATGGGCACCGGAATCAATGCGCCGGCGGTCACCTATGCGGTGAACGGCAAGCAGTTCGTCGCTGTGCTGGTCGGCTCGCGACAGCCGGCCTCCATCATCGGACAGCATCCAGAGTTGAAGAACACGGCGACGGCATCGATGCTGGCGGTGTTCGGCTTGCCATAGGCGTGCACGCAGTAAATCGGGGGAAACCAGAATGATCACACATGATGGCGGCCGGCGTGCCGGAAACTGTCTCACCCGGACGATCGCCGGTCTCTTGCTGGCCGCCGCGGCGGTGCTGCCGGCATCGGCGGCGGACATGACCTACGACCGCGCGGTCAATGTCGACAAGGAGCCGGGCAACTGGCTGCTGCATCACAAGGACTACGCGGCACATCGCTTCTCCTCGCTTGACCAGATCAACCCGTCGAACGTGCGAGACCTTCACCTGGCGTTCGTCGTCGGGCTCGGTGGCTTCGAGAGCGGCGGCCGCTATGCCTTCGGCAATCTGGAAGGCACGCCGATCGTCGAGGACGGGATGATGTACGTCACCGACGGCTGGGGCCGTGTCTACAAGATCGACGTCACCAGCGGCACGCAGGGCAAGATCATCTGGAAGATGGACCCCGGCGTCGATCGCGCCTGGGCTGGCGACGTAGCCTGCTGCGGTATCAACAATCGCGGCGTCGCATTGTGGAAGGACAAGGTGATTTCGGTCACGCTGGACGGACGGTTGATCGCGATGAAGAAGGATACCGGCGAGCCCGTGTGGGACCGCCAGGTCGCGGATCCGGCGATCGGCGAGACGATGACATTGGCGCCGCTGGTGATCCGCGACACTGCGATCGTCGGGGCGGCCGGTGCCGAATACGGCGTGCGCGGCTGGATCGACGCAACGGATCTGAACACCGGCAAGCAGACCTGGCGCACCTATACGATCCCGGCGAAGGGCGAACCCGGCAGCGAGACGTGGAAGGATGGCCGCAACGCTGCATCGCATGGCGGTGGCTCGGTTTGGGAAACCGGCACCTACGATCCCGGCACCGACACGATGTACTCGGGAACCGGCAATCCCGGTCCGGACTACGATGCGGAATACCGCCCCGGCGACAATCTGTGGACCGACAGTGTGCTGGCGATGGATCCAAATACCGGCAAGATGAAATGGGCCTTCCAGTACACGCCGAACGACCCGTTCGACTATGACGAAATCAGCGAACACCCGCTGGTGGATGCGACTATAAACGGCCAGCCGCGCAAACTGGTGATCCATGCCGGCCGCAACGGATATTTCTATGAGTTCGACCGGATGACCGGTCAGTTCGTCAACGGCAAGCAGTATGCCGACAACAACAACTGGACACCGGGGCTCGATCCGGAGACCGGCAAACCGGCGAATTACGATCCCAAGAAGGATGTGCAGCCCTACTCGGCAACCGCCGGACGCACCCGTGCCAAGCCGGTTGGCCTGGTTTGCACGGCACATGTTGGCGCCAAGAACTGGGAGCCGAGTTCGTACAATCCTGATCTGCATCTTCTCTATGTCGGCTCGATCGAAGGCTGCGATGAGATCACCACCAAGGAGCAACCCGACTTCGTCGCCGATGGCGGCACGGTGAAGCCGCGCGAGCAGTTCACCGGTGGTGGGTCGCGTTATGTCGAGAAACCCGTCGGCAGCCTGAAAGCGATCGACGTGCTGACCGGCGACGTCGTGGCGAAGTTGGCGCAGCAGTATCCGAACTACGCCGGCACGTTGGCGACCGGCGGCGGCCTGGTCTTTACCGGAGCGATCGACGGGCGATTCTCCGCCCATGACGCGAAGACGCTGCAAGAGCTGTGGAACTTCAATGCGGGCACCGGCATCAACGCACCGGCGATCAGCTACTCGGTGAACGGCAAGCAATATGTTGCCGTACTGGTCGGCTCGCGTCAGTCGCCTGCAATCTTTGGCATGCATCCGGAGCTGAAGAACACCGCAACCGCTTCGATGCTGTTCGTGTTCGGGTTGTAGCGGCGGGAATTTCAGTTCTTGGTGCGGCAGGCCGAAACCACCGGTCTGCCGTTGATTTTCGTGCCGTGTCGAGGAATGACGGATGACGAGCAGATATCGGATGATCAGCCGCGGACGCTGCGGCGGCCTGATCGTCATGCTGGCGCTGCTGACCCTGTTCGCCGGCGCTGCGGTTGCGCAGACAGCCGAGCAACGGCAGGTCGACTTCGGCAAGGAGATCTACAAATCGAAAGCGACGTGCCTGTTCTGCCATCGCTGGGACGGCAACGGCGATCAGGGCTATGGCGGCATCGCCCTGTCGCTGCGCAAGACACAACTGGATCACGACCAGCTCATCGAAACCATTCGCTGCGGCAGACCCGGGACCGGCAGGCCATACCACGATCAGTTCGCCTACACCGACAAGCGCTGCTACGATGTCACGCGCGCGGATCTGGGCGACAAGGCGCCACCGCAGGCGGTAAGCTTTCTCGCGCCGCGCGAGGTTCAGGCGGTGGTCGCCTTCCTCGAGGCGAAGATCAAGGGCCGAGGACCCGCCACGCTGGAGGAGTGCGTCTATTTCTGGGGCGCCGAGACGAAGGAATGCGACACCTACAAGAATTAGTCTCCCCAACATGATCGGCGCTCGTGCGATGGAGTTGCGAGGCGGCGCTCTGGCTCTGGCCTTCGCTCTCGCGGTGCCTGTCGCAACCGCGTCGGCGGATGAGGACCGCGGCGAGCTTCGCGGGCTGAGGCTGGGGACGCAGGCTGGCACGATGTCAACCGACGGCTTTGACGATTTTGCCTGCGGCAGCAATGGCGGCCCGCCGCGCGCACCCCTATCCGGCTGGACGGATTTTCACACGTGCCGACCCGAGGCAAGCGGACTGCACGAGGTCTATGTCCGCTTCGATGAACAGCAGGCCTATCAGGCGAAGGCGTTTGGCGATCCCACACTGCCGAGCGAGGCGGACGGGACGCGCGTCGCCGGCCACCCGGTGATCCTGTCTGTGCTGTTCAACGATTCCGGGATCGCACAGGGATCCGCATCGTCACCGACCCGCGCGCGCCGTTGTCGCTGCGGCGCATGGCCCAGCTTCTCCGACTGCGCGTCATCGCGCATTATGGCGAGGAGGACTGGGCCTGCGTCGATCTGCCGCCCGAGCCGGGCGAGACCCCGGTGGACAAGATCTTCATCAAGCAGCGCTGCGAAAAGACGACGCCGGAACATCATCTGATCATGCAGGCGCGGCTGCTTCGAAAGCTTGGCCAGACAGATTATGATCCGGTGACGAAAGAGTTCAGACCGGGGCAGTTCGAAAGCTCGACGCGCCTGGAGATATTGGATCCGTCGCTCAAGCTGGAGTGACGCGCACCATCGTCGTGGTCGGCGAAGGCCGGCCATGACGGGAAGAGCGAGGTTCAACGGCGACATTACCGAAATTCGGATCATTCGGCGCGATGACCATCAGGCATGATCGCCCCGGTGAACCTGGCGCCGGTGAGTTGCGCGTCGGTCAGAATGGCGGTCAACAGATCCGCCCCTTGCACGTCGGCGCCGGTGAGATCGGCGCCGCGCAGATTGGCGCCGCGTAGATTTGCACCCATCAGATTCGCATCGCGCAGATTGGCGCCGCGCAGGTCCGCCTCGATCATGTCCGACATCGCGAAGTTGGCGCCATGCAGGTCCAGACCGTGCAGGCTCTGCCCGTTCAGTCGCACACCACGCAGATCGACACCGGCGAGTTTCGCGCCCGCCAGTCGCGCTTCGGTCAGGTCCGCGCCGGCCAGATTGGCACCTTCAAAATTCGCCTGAACAAGTTTTGCCCGCCCCAAGTGCGCTTCCGTCAAATTTGCCTTGACCATGTCGGCACCTGACAGATCGGCCTCGAACAGCAACGCGCCGGACAAATCGGCACCCGAAAGATTTGCCCATTTGAGGTCGGCGCGATCCAGATCGACCTCCCGCAGGCTGGCGTTGCTCAGATCGGCGTGCTGCAGCGAGCTGCGGAACAGTTCCGAGCCTGCGAAGTTGCTGCCGCTCAGTCTGGCGCCGTTAAGTTTGGATCGGTTGAGCTTCAATCCCGACAGATTGCAGTTTGTGCAGTCCTGCGTCTGTTTCGCCAGAAATGCGTCCCGATCGTCGGCATGCGCCGTCGCAAAGCCAATCGCCAGCGCAGCGGCCAGCAGGCACCGCACCCTCGTCACGCGGTTGCCTCCACCACCGGTTTGCCAATCAGGCGAATGAACGCCTCTTCCAGTTCGGCCACACCGGCTTCGGCCAGCATCGCCGCGGGCGTGGTGTCGCGCAGCACCTTGCCCTGGTGCAGCACGACAACGCGGTCGGTACTGGCCGCCTCCTCGCAAAGATGCGTCGCCCAGAGAATGGCGATCCCGTGCTCGTCACGCACCTTGCGCACGAGGCGGATCAGGTCGCGCCGACTGGCGGGATCCAGACCGACGGTCGGTTCATCCATCAACAGAATGCGCGGCGCGTGCAACAAAGCCCGCGCCAACTCGACGCGGCGCCGGTTGCCGCCGCTGAGCGTTCGCACGCGGTCCTTCGCACGGTCGGCGAGGCCGATGCGTTGCAGCTCCGCGCCGATGCGGGTTTTGGCGATGCCATGCGGCATACCGTGCAAGCCGGCATGAAACAGCAAATTCGCGGCCACCGACAATTCGGGGTCCAGTGTCGTCTGCTGGAACACGATGCCGAGGCTGGCCAGGGCGGGAACCGGGTCCCGGCGCATATCATGTCCCATGACCTCGACCTGTGCCCGAGTCCGGCATGAACAAACCTGACAGGAGCTGGAACAGCGTGGTCTTGCCGGCGCCGTTCGGCCCAAGCAGCGCGACGAACTCGCCGGGGCGCACCGCCAGCGTCACACCGTCAAGCGCATGTCTGCGACCATAGCTCTTCACGATATCGCGGACCTGCAGATGCGGGCGGGACGTGTCCGGTGCCGAAATCTGGTTCATGCAGCGTCCTGATGCATCGCGCTGCGCTTGCCGCCGACCGTTGTGACAGCTAAGATTGTTCGACCGACACACGCGACGCAAGACGATCATGCACATTACGTTACAACGAGCCAGTGCTGATCGTCACATGCTTCCTCCAGAGTCATATCTGCCATAGTTGTTCTCGTGGCATTCCTTACGGGGTCACCGATGCCGCTGCACGCGAAGGGCACCGGACTGATCTTCGTCAGCAACGAACGAAGCAACAACATCATCGTGCTCGACCCAAGGACGTTGAAGCTGGTGAAGGATCTGCAGACGGCGGGGCGGCCGCGCGACATGCACTTCAATGCCGATCACACGCTGCTCTATGTCGCATGCGGCGATGACGACGTGATCGACGTGATCGATGTCGCGAAGCTCGAGGTGGTCGGCAAGCTCGCGACCGGGCCGCAGCCCGGAGGCGTTCGCAATCGATGAGGCACGGCAACGGCTTATATGTGTCAAATGAGGAGAATTCCTCGCTGTCGATCATCGACATGACGCAGAACATCACCATCAAGGAGGTTCCGACGGGCGCCGAACCCGAAGGTGTGCTGCTGAGCGAGCCGACAAGACCACGCTCTATGTCACCTCGGAAGTCGGACGACCTGGTGCATGTAATAAGGCGCGGAGGATGGTTTCGTCGAGCGATACGTATCGTGACCGGAACGCGGCCGCGCCGGTTCGCCGCGACGCCCGATGGCCAGGAACTGTGGGTGTCCACGGAACTGTCGGGTGAAGTATGGATCATCGACCGGGCGACCGATGCGGGTAACGCGACCATATCTCCTTTCTGCCGCCCGGAATGCGCAAAACGGACGTGACGCCTGTCGGCCTGGTCATGACGGCGGACGGCAAGACCGCCTATGTCACGCTGGGTCATGCGAACCATGTCGCAATCGTCGATGTCGCAACCCGCAAGGTGACCGGCTACGTCCTGGTCGGCGATCGGGCCTGGGGAATTGCGCTGAGCCACGATGCGAAGACGTTGTATGTGGCCAACGGACTTGGCGACGACATGACGGTGGTGGATGTGGCGAGCAGAAAGGCGACCGAGTCGGTGCCGGTAGGGCGGACACCGTATGCGATCGTGATCGATGACTGACCGGCCGCGACGGATGCGGCAATCGTCCGGCATGGCGGTGTGGCTTGCGCTGTCGATTCTGTGTCGCCTCGTAACCATGCGCGCGGCGATGGCGCAGGGGACGGACACACTGACCATCGGCTATGTCGAGATCTCCGGCGACCCACGCTATGCGCCGGTTCGCGGCGTCGAGCGCATGATACTTGCCACACGGGATCGGCCGTTTCCGGCAGTCGAGGTGGCAGTTGACGAAGCAAAGTCGCTCAGCCTGGTGATCCGCCGGGAATTCGCCGTCGCGCGCATCACGGCGAAGACAGCGGACGATATCGCACCGGCAGTGCTGGCGGCGTTGCAGGAACAGCACATCCATTTCTTCGTGCTCGATCTTCCGGGCGAGGCGGTGAAGCTGGCGGCGCAGGCAGTGCACGGCAAGGATGTGCTGCTGCTTAATGCGACAGCATCGGACGACTGGCTGAGGCGGGAGGCATGCTGGCTGACATCGTGCACACGGTCGCCAAGTCTGGCGATGACGACGGACGCGCTGACGGAGTATCTGGTGTTTCGGAAGTGGCGCGATGTGCTGGTGCTGCAAGGACCGCGACCGGGCGACGCCGTGCTGGCCGACGCGTTTGTCCGCTCAGCGGGAAAATTCGGCGCGCGCATCGCCGGCCGCGTGCCGTTCAAGCTCGGTAACGATCCGCGCGAGCGCGAGCAGAACGATATAGGCCTGCTGACCGCCACCAGCCGGGACTACGACGTGGTGTTCGTCGCCGATACCGATCCGGACCTGGAGTTCGGCACGCTGGTCCCGTACCGCACCACCCGTCCGCGGCCGGTGATAGGGTCGGTTGGATTGATGGCCGATGCCTGGCACTGGACCTGGGATCGCTATGGCGCGCCGCAATTGATCAACCGCTTTCTTGCAAAGGCGAGACGGCACATGACCGGACTCGACTGGTCGTCCTGGATGGCGACAAAGCTGGTGACCACGGCGGCGCTCCAACGCGCAGCGGCGAGTTCTCCATACTGCGGGCGCAGATTCTGAGCGATGCGTCCTACGACGGCGTCAAGGGACTGGCCGTGAGCGTACGCCCGTGGGACCACCAGCTTCGCCAGGCGATCCTGCTCGCGACCGGCGATGCGGTGGTTGCCTCCGCGCCGCTGCCGGACTTTTTGCATGCGACGAACGAACTCGACACGCTCGGCGATGACCAGCCGGAAACACCATGCCACCTGGGCGGCGGCTGACGTGTGATGCGCCCCGCCCATATGGTCCGCGCGCTCGCCGCCATGACCAGCCGGGAGGTCGTGAAGTTCGTGCAACAGCGCGGACGGCTGCTGTCGGCATTGGTGCGGCCGACACTGTGGCTCGTCGTGTTCGCCGCGGGATTTCAGAACGTGTTCGGCGTATCGATCATCCCGCCCTATCGCACATACATCCTTTACCAGGATTACATCGTGCCTGGACTGTTGGGTATCGTCCTTTTGTTCCATGGCATGCAGTCGTCGCTGTCGATGGTTTACGATCGCGAGATGGGGATCATGCGGCTGCTGCTGACCGCTCCGTTGCCGCGTTGGTACCTGCTGTTGTGCAAGCTCGCGGCGGGCACATCGCTGGCGGTGATACAGGCCTACATCTTTCTGGCGATAAGCCGGCTGTTCGATGTCGATGTTCCGCTATCGGGGTGGTTGTATTGATTCTGCCTGCATTCATCGCATCGGGATTGATGCTCGGGGCACTCGGGCTTCTTCTGTCGGTTTACATCCGCCAGATGGAGAACTTCGCAGGCACGATGAATTTTGTCATATTTCCGATGTTCTTCATATCATCGGCGTTGTATCCGCTTTGGAAGCTGCGCGAGAGCGGCGCGATCGCGGTCTATTGGCTGGCGGAGCTCAATCCGTTCACCTATTGCGTCGAGCTGATACGCTTTGCTCTGTTTGGCATGTTCAACGCCGCCGCCGCAGCCGTGGTTGTCGGGTGCGGATTGCTGTTCTTCCTGCTCGCCGCGATCGGCTACGACCCACAGCGCGGCCTGATCCGGCGTGCGCCGGGCGCGGCGTGACCTGTCATACCAACGGCGGCTTCTTGGCGCTTGTCGTCATGGCCGGGTTTGACCCGGCCATCTCTCGCAGCACCGTGCTGGTAAGGATGGCCGGGTCAAGCACGGCCATGACGAACAATTGTGAGTAGGGACAGACTGTCGGAGCTATCAGGCGCTATCGCGCAGGGTGCACGTCCTGCAGTCGCAGCAGTCCGTCTGCCGGGAACGTGAAGCCGGCGACCTTGGTGGACAGACCGACGATGTTGCGCGGCGTCCAGAGATAGATGATCGGCAGGTCCTTGCTCACCTGCTGCCACACCCCTTCATAGGCCGCCCGACGCTGCGGTGTCTCGCTCGACCGCACGTGCGCGATCCAACAGCGCATCGACCGTCGCGTTGGAGTAGCGCGCCATGTTCAGCGCGCCGCTGGTGTGCAGGAAGCTCCAGGCATTGCTGTCGGTATCGAGCAGGCCGGACCAGCCGCCGAGCGCCACCGCGAAGTCGCCGCGCTGGACGGATGCTATCGCCGTGCCGAACTCCATCGCGTTGACCTGCACGGTGAACCCCGCCTCGGCGGCCATCGACTGGATGACCTCGCCTGCCTGCACATTCTGCGGCGTGTTGTAAACGATCAGCGGCACGGTCAGAGGCGTGCTCACGCCGGCTTCCTTCAGCAGGGCGCGCGCCTTTGCCACGTCGCGCTTCGTCGGCGCAACCTCCTCGACGTAGAGCGGGCTCAATACCGAGGTCGCCTGGGCGTTGGGCTGGTACATGCCGCCATAGACCACCTGACTCAGCGCTTCGCGGTCGAGCGCCAATTCGAAGGCATGACGCACGCGGGGGTCGCGGCCGAGTGGCGTTTCCGCCTTTGGATATTGCCCGGTGTTGATGGTCAGCGCGCCGTAGCCGAGGCTGGGCACGGACACCAGCGACAGTTTCGCATCGCGCTTCACCGTGTCGGCATCAAGCGGTGCGATCTCCGTCAGGTCGAGCGTGCCAGCCTGGAGATTGGCCAGGCGGATGCTGCTGTCGGGGATGATGCGGTAGGTGACACGGTCGTAATGGATGCGCGGCGGCGTCCCAATAGCCGGGAAAGCGCTCCAGCGCGATGTGGTCCTGCGCCACCCGTTCGACGAAGCGGAAGGGGCCAGCGCAGACGGGATGCAGGCCGAAATCCTTGCCGCCGGCCTCGGCTGCCTTGGGAGGCAGCATCATGCCGGCGCGGTCGGTCAGGATCGCGACGAACGGCGAGAAGGCCTGCTTCATCACCACCCGCACCGTCAGCGGATCGATCACCTCGACGTGGTCCATCGCGCCGATCTCGCTGCGGCGGAAGCTGCCGTTGGTGTTCAGGTGGCGTTCCAGCGTGTATTTCACCGCGTCGGCATCGAATTTCTCACCGTTCTGGAACTGCACGTCGGACCGCAGTCGGATCAGCAGCGTCTTGCTATCGGTCCATTGGTAACCGGTGGCCAGCACCGGGACGATGTTCAGCTCTGGTGTCGAAGTCAAACAGCTTGTCGCACAGTGCCGTCATCACGACGGTGCCGACATAGGTGCGCGAGAACGTCGGATCGAGGATGTCGGGATCATCGCGCATGCCGATCCGCAGCGTCTCGCCTGACTGGGCCTGTGCGAGCGGCGTGTACACGGACAGGGCGGCGAGGCTCGCCAGAAGCGGCAAAGGCGCATGGGACCCACCTTGGTTGCGGATTTATCGGGGCAATTCAGGCAGATCGCTGGTGATCGGCAATACGCGCGAACGCGCTCCACCCTCGATCGAAGGAGCCGCGCTCGCTCATGCTATCTTGCCCGACCGCGTTTGGACAGGGCTTCCAAATTGCATGGCGCAACATGAGACGTTTGCACATAACGCCATCTACGGCAACCGACGCCAAGGTGATGTACGTTCGACTCGCAACAGCCGTAACATTGCTGTAGTGCAGTATGCCGCGGTCGTGCAAGGCTATGACCATGGTGGAGACCAGTTCGCCGGATATGATTCTGAGGCTGACCGCGCAGATCGTTGCCGCGCATGTCGAGCACAATCTGGTGGCGGCCGACGCATTGCCCGGGCTGATCGAGAAGGTCTACCAGGCGCTGCGCGAGTGCCGGTGAGGCGCCGGCCGAAGTCGGAAAAGCCGATTGCGGCAGTGCCGGTGCAGGCAGTCCGTCAATCCCGATTTCATCGTCTGCCTGGAGGACGGCAAAAAGCTCAAGACGCTCAGGCGGCACCTGATGACATCGTACAACCTGACGCCTGCGCAATACCGTGCTCGCTGGGGTCTGCCGGCCGATTATCCGATGGTGGCGCCCAATTATGCGAGGCTGCGTTCGTCGCTGGCCAAGAAGATCGGCCTCGGCCGACCGAGATGCGGAGCGCCGGCACCGGCAGGTCGGACACGGCCGCGCCGGCGCGGAGCGGATGGCTCGGTAAACGTGCCAGAAGTCCGGCCCGCGAGGCGAGGCGATGCGCGGGCGGGTAGGGCGACCGCCGCGCAGCTTGTGCCGAAGCCGGCGCCTTTGGCAACCGCCGCCCAACCTTGTCGTTGCAGCGCAGCAAAACCGGCGCTAATTTAGGGTAGGAATCCTGTCCGGTTGGCATCTGGGCTTGCCCGGACAGATGGTGAATACTGCCACGTTCGACCAGCAAACCGGAGGCGATTGAAGGCGCGATGATGGGATCCCCACCGGGACCAGGGCTGTACGACCCCCGCAACGAGCACGACTCCTGCGGCGTCGGCTTCGTCGTCAACATCAAGGGCCGGAAATCGCACGACATCATCCGACGCGGGCTGCAGATCCTGGTCAACCTCGACCATCGCGGCGCGGTCGGCGCCGACCCGCTGGTGGGCGACGGCGCCGGCTGCCTGATCCAGATGCCGGATGCGCTGCTGCGCCACTGGGCGGACGAGCATGACCTGACGCTGCCGCCGCCCGGCCGCTACGCGGTCGCATGTGCTTCCTGCCGCAGGACGCCGAGGCGCGCGACTACGCGATCCGGCTGTTCGAGCACTACGTCGCCGCCGAGGGCCAGTCCGCTGCTCGGCTGGCGCGACGTGCCCACGGACACCACCGGCCTCGGCAAGCGGGTCATCGAGACGATGCCGGTGATCCGCCAGGCGATCGTCGTCGCCAGTCCGAAGGTGAAGGACCAGGACGCGTTCGAGCGGAAGATCCTCACGATCCGCAAGCAGACGCTGAACAACGTGCGCGGGCTGGCGGACAAGCGGCATCTGCCGGGCCTGAGCGAACTCTACATGCCGTCCGTTCTCCACGCGCACGGTGGTCTACAAGGGTCTGCTGCTGGCGCCCCAGGTCGGGACCTTCTACCAGGACCTGCGCAATCCGCTGACGCAGTCGGCGCTGGCGCTGGTGCATCAGCGCTTCTCCACCAACACGTTCCCGTCGTGGCGGCTGGCGCACCCGTACCGCTTCCTGGCGCATAACGGCGAGATCAACACCGTCCGCGGCAACGTCAACTGGATGTACGCGCGGCGCCGCTCGATGGCGTCGGAGCTGATCGGACCCGATCTCGACAAGATGTGGCCGCTGATCCCGCACGGCCAGTCGGACACCGCCTGCATCGACAACGCGCTCGAAATCCTGGTCGCCGGCGGGTATCCGCTGGCGCATGCGATGATGATGCTGATCCCGGAGGCGTGGTCGGAAAACCACGCTGATGGATCCGGAGCGGCGCGCGTTCTACGAGTACTATGCCGCGCTGATGGAGCCGTGGGACGGCCCGGCGGCGATCGCGTTCACCGACGGGCGGCAGATCGGCGCCACGCTGGATCGCAACGGGCTGCGCCCCGCGCGCTACATCGTCACCGACGACGACCACGTGATCATGGCGTCCGAGTCCGGCGTGCTGCCGGTGCCGGAGGAACGCATCGTCCGCAAGTGGCGCCTGCAGCCGGGCAAGATGCTGCTGATCGATCTCGAGGAAGGCCGCATCATCGACGATGCGGAGATCAAGCAGAAGCTCGCCGGGCAGCATCCCTACGCGGAGTGGCTGAAGGCCACGCAGGTCAAGCTCGAGGAGCTGCCGGAGCCGTCGGAAACGCCGGCGCCGGTGCCGGAGATGCCGCCGGCGCGGCCGAACGACGTGACCGACGCTGCTGCACCAGCAGCAGGCGTTCGGCTACACGCAGGAGGACATTCAGTTCTTCCTCGAGCCGATGGCGCAGGACGGCGACGATCCGGTCGGCTCGATGGGCACCGACACGCCGCTCGCGGTGCTGTCGAACAAGCCGAAGCTGCTGTACAATTACTTCAAGCAGAACTTCGCCCAGGTCACCAATCCGCCGATCGATTCGATCCGCGAGGCGCTGGTGATGTCGCTGGTCTCGATGATCGGGCCGCGGCCGAACCTGCTGGGCCATCATGCCGGCGACCATTACCGGCTCGAGGTGGCGCAGCCGATCCTGACCAATGCCGATCTGGAAAAGGTGCGCGCGATCTCCTCGCTGGTCGGCGACGCCTTCCGCACGCAGACGATCGACGTGACCTGGCCGGCGGGCGAGGGTGCCGCCGGCATGGCGCCGCGCGGTCGATCGCATCTGCCGCGAGGCGACGGATGCGGTGCTGGACGGCTACAACATCCTGATCCTGTCGGATCGCGCCGTGTCGCCGAGCGCGCATCCCGATGCCGGCGCTGCTGGCGACCGCGGCGGTGCACCACCATCTGATCCGCCGCGGCCTGCGCACCAGCACCGGGCCTGGTGGTGGAGACCGGCGAGGCGCGCGAGGTGCACCATTTCTGCGTGCTGGCCGGCTACGGCGCCGAGGCGATCAATCCGTATCTCGCGTTCGAGACGCTGGAGCAGATCCGCGATGCAGAACGGGCTGAAGCTGAAGCCCTACGAGGTGCAGAAGAACTACCTCAAGGCGGTCGGCAAGGGCATCCTGAAGGTGATGTCCAAGATGGGCATCTCGACCTACCAGTCCTATTGCGGCGCGCAGATCTTCGACGCGGTCGGGCTGTCCAGCGAGTTCGTCGAGAAGTGCTTCACCGGCACCGCGAGCACGATCGAAGGCGTCGGCTTCGACGAGATCGCCCGCGAGGCGGTGCAGCGGCACAGCAACGCGTATGGCGACAATCCGATCTACGACGGGATGCTGGACGCCGGCGGCGACTACGCGTTCCGCCTGCGCGGCGAGGATCACGCGTGGACGCCGGAATCGGTCGCCATCGCTGCAGCACGCGGTGCGCGGCAATTCGCCGGACGAATTCCGCGCGTTCACCAGGACCATCAACGACCAGAGCGCGCGGTTGCTGACGCTGCGCGGACTGATGGAGATGAAGTTCGCTGACCAGCCGGTGCCGCTGGATGAGGTGGAGCCGGCGGCGTCGATCGTGCGGCGGTTCGCCACCGGCGCGATGAGCTTCGGCTCGATCTCGCGCGAGGCGCACACCACGCTGGCGATCGCGATGAACCGCATCGGCGGCAAGTCGAACACCGGCGAGGGCGGCGAGGAATCCGACCGCTACAAGCGTCTGCCGAACGGCGATTCGATGCGCTCCGCGATCAAGCAGGTGGCGTCGGGGCGGTTCGGCGTGACCATCGAGTACCTGGTGAATGCCGACGACCTGCAGATCAAGATGGCGCAGGGCGCGAAGCCCGGCGAGGGCGGTCAGCTGCCCGGCCGCAAGGTCGACAAGAACATCGCCCGCGTGCGCTATTCGACGCCGGGCGTCGGGCTGATCTCGCCGCCGCCGCATCACGACATCTATTCGATCGAGGACCTGGCGCAGCTCATCGCCGATCTGAAGAACGCCAATCCGCAGGCGCGCATTTCGGTGAAGCTGGTGTCCGAGGTCGGCGTCGGCACGGTCGCCGCCGGGGTCGTCCAAGGCGCGCGCGGATCACGTGACGATCGCGGGCTTCGAGGGCGGCACCGGCGCGTCGCCGCTGACCTCGCTGACGCATGCCGGTTCGCCGTGGGAGATCGGCCTGGCCGAGACGCAGCAGACGCTGGTGCTGAACGGGCTGCGCGGCCGCATCGCGGTGCAGGTCGATGGCGGCCTGCGCACCGGACGCGACGTGGTGATCGGCGCGCTGCTCGGCGCCGACGAGTTCGGCTTCTCCACCGCGCCGCTGATCGCCGCCGGCTGCATCATGATGCGCAAGTGCCATCTGAACACCTGCCCGGTCGGCATCGCCACGCAGGACCCGGTGCTGCGCAAGCGCTTCACCGGCCAGCCGGAGCACGTGATCAACTACTTCTTCTTCGTCGCCGAGGAAGTGCGCGAGCTGATGGCGAAGCTCGGCTTCCGCACGTTCAACGAGATGGTCGGCCATGTCGAGAAGCTCGACATGCGCCGCGCGGTCGATCACTGGAAGGCGAAGGGCGTCGATCTCAGCCGCATCCTGTACCAGGCGCCGCCGCGGCCGGGCGTCGCGATCTACAATTGCGAGAAGCAGGACCATCACCTCGACCGGGCGATGGACAACGAGCTGATCGAGGCGGCCCAGCCGGCGATCGAACGCGGCGAGCCGGTGCGCATCACCCGCGACATCCGCAACGTGCACCGCACGGTCGGCGCGATGCTGTCGGGCGAGGTGGCGAAACGCTACGGCCATACCGGGCTGCCGGAGGACACGATCTGGATCAGCCTGCGCGGCACCGCCGGCGGCAGCTTCGGCGCGTTCCTCGCGCGCGGCGTGACGCTGGAACTGACCGGCGATGCCAACGACTATGTCGGCAAGGGTCTGTCCGGCGGCCGGGTGGTCGTGCGCCAGCCGCCGGAGGCGACGCGCGAGCCGACCGAGAACATCATCATCGGCAACACCGTGCTGTACGGCGCGATCGCCGGCGAGGCGTATTTCCAGGGCGTCGCCGGCGAGCGCTTCGCGGTGCGCAACTCCGGCGCGTCGGCGGTGGTCGAAGGCTGCGGCGACCATGGCTGCGAATACATGACCGGCGGCGTCGTCGTCGTGCTCGGCGACACCGGCCGCAACTTCGCTGCCGGCATGTCGGGCGGCGTCGCCTATGTCTACGACCCGAAGCGCGCGTTCGAGAGCCTGTGCAATTTCGCGGGCGTCGAGCTGGAGCCGATCGCTCCGGCCGACCCCGATGCCGCCGATGATCCGGAACGCCCGCGCCAGCGTGCGGTCTCGGTCGAGGACAGCGGCATGGGCGATCTGCTGCGCTTCGATGCCGAACGGCTGCGCGTGCTGGTGGAGAGGCATCTGCTGTTCACCGGCAGCGAGCGGGCGCGCGAACTGCTGGACGACTGGGACAATGCGCTGTCGTGCTTCGTGAAGGTGATGCCGCTGGATTATCGGCGCGCACTGCTCGAACTGCGCGCCGAACGGCAGGCGGCGAAAGCCGCTGCTGCCGACTAGGGTACTTCATGGGCAAGCCCACCGGATTCCTGGAGATCGAGCGGCACGACCGCGGCTATGAAAAGCCCGACGTGCGCCGCAGGTCCTGGAAGGAATTCCTCAAGCCGCTGCCGGAGCCGGAGCTTACGGAGCAGGCGGCGCGCTGCATGGATTGCGGCATTCCGTTCTGTCACAACGGCTGCCCGGTCAACAACCTGATCCCGGACTGGAACAACCTGGTCTATCGCCATCAGTGGGAAGCGGCGCTGCGCACGCTGCACTCCACCAACAATTTCCCGGAGTTCACCGGACGCATCTGCCCCGCGCCGTGCGAGGCTTCCTGCACGCTGAACATCGACGACAACCCCGTCACCATCAAGACGATCGAGTGCGCCATCGTCGATCGCGGCTGGCAGGAAGGCTGGATCAAGCCGCATCCGCCGTCGCATCGGACCGGCAAGCGCGTCGCGGTGGTGGGCTCCGGCCCAGCCGGCCTTGCCTGCGCGCAGCAACTCGCGCGCGCCGGTCACACCGTGACGCTGTTCGAGAAGAGCGACCGTATCGGCGGCCTGCTGCGCTACGGCATTCCCGACTTCAAGATGGAGAAGCACCTGATCGACCGCGCGCATCGAGCAGATGACGGCGCGAAGGCGTGGCATTCCGCACCGGGATCGAAATCGGCGTCACACTTCCGATGGCCTCGCTGCTGCGCGACTTCGATGCGGTGGTGCTGTCCGGCGGCGCCGAATGGCCGCGCGATCTGGACGTGCCGGGCCGTGGGCTGGACGGCATCCATTTCGCGATGGATTTTCTGACGCAGCAGAACAAGCGCATCGCCGGCGATGATGAGGCGCGCGCGACGGCCGGGCGTGGCACGATCACCGCGAAGGGCAAGCATGTCGTGGTGATCGGCGGCGGCGACACCGGCTCCGACTGCATCGGCACCTCGGCGCGGCAGGGTGCGGCGTCCATCACCCAGCTCGAGATCCTGCCGAAGCCGCCGGAGCGCGAGAACAAGGCGCTGACCTGGCCGGACTGGCCGCTGAAGCTGCGTTCCTCGCATGCGCATGAGGAAGGCTGCGACCGCGACTGGGCCGTGCTGACCAAGCGCGCCATCGGCTTGAGCGGCCGGGTCGAGGCGCTGGAATGCGTGCGCGTCGAATTGGCCAAGGGCGCGGACGGCCGCATGGCGATGCAGGAGGTGCCGGGCAGCCAGTTCCAGCTCAAGGCGGATCTCGTGCTGCTGGCGATGGGCTTTCTGGGCCCGCGCAAGCCGGGAATGGTCGAGCAGGCGCGCGTCGCGCTGGATCCGCGCGGCAACGTGCTGGCGAACACGACGGACTATCGCACTTCGGTCGACAAGGTGTTCGCCGCCGGCGACATGCGTCGCGGCCAGTCGCTGGTGGTCTGGGCGATCCGCGAAGGCCGCCAATGCGCCCGCGCGGTCGACGAGTTCCTGATGGGCAGCACCACACTGCCTCGGTAGCTCGGTCGTCATCGCGGTTGCGTTGTCTTCCCTGCGAAAGCGGGGGTGACAACAAAAACGAGGCGGCGATGACCACTCAAGCGGCGAGCAATCACGCGCTTCCGACTTCCACCCGCGTGTCATTGAAGCAGGCGCCTTCCGCAAGATCGGCGCGCATGTCGGCGGAAACCAGCGCCGATATTGTCTGACCGGTGCGGCTGGTTGAGAGCCAGGTTCCCTTCTCGCTGGCGACGACACCGCGGTGGCACATCATCGGTGACTTCGAGTGGCAGGATCACTTCGCCCAGTTCATTCCACACTCGCACTTCTACACCGCACGCAAGACTTCTCTGTTCGGCGTCGTGCGGATTCATCATCAGCTTCGGCGCCCTGCGCGAACCCGCGAGGTCGCCCAGCGTCGAGGAAATCCGCTTGTCGGAAGCAGGCGAAATCAGCATCAGCGGATAAGTGGCCGGACGCTCGCGCCAGGTCGGCGTCAGCGCCGCCGCACCCCATCGCTTCGCCAGCGCCTCCGACTTCAGCTCGATCCTGCCCGAAGGCGTGGCGGGAAAGACGTTCTCGAACAACACCAGCGGCTTGCCGTCCGGCCCCTTCATCTGCACCGCACTCTCGGTCGAGATCCGGCTCGGCCGCACACCGCCGAGGCGCGGGTCCGCCGCATCGACCGCATCATCCATCAGGTCCTCGTCCGACGCCTTGAAGCACGCTTCATCGAACCCGAAGCGCGCCGCAAGACGCCGGAAGATCTCCGTGTTCGGCAATGACTCGCCCAGCGGCGCTATCACCGCTTCGGCCCGCTGCAGCCAATGATGCCCATACGACGGATACAGATCGGCGTATTCAAAATGCGTCGCCGCGGGCAGCACCACATCGCAATGCGTCATGCTCTCGGTCATCGTCAGGTCGATCCCGACCGCGAAGACATCGTCGCGCGCCAGTCCGCGGCGCATCCGGTTCTGATCGGGATGCACGACGATCGGATTGTGGTTGTAGATGAACACCGCGCGCAGCGGCGGATCGATGTCGTCGTCCGCCAGATGCCGGCCGACATCGAGCAGGTTCAGCGTGCGCGTGCCCTCGCGGCGCAAGGTCCGGACGCTGCAGCCTGGCCGGCGTCTTCGGAAACGCGTTGCTGGCGCCAAGGATGATGCCGCTGCCGTTGCCCAGCTTGCCGAGCAGCGCCGGCAGCGCGATCAACGCGCGAATGCCGCTGCCGCCGTTGCGTCCGCGCTCGAGCCCGTTGCCCGGCGCGAACACCAGCGGATCGGCCTCCGCCAGCCATCGCGCGAATTTGACGATCTGGCCTTCCTGCAAGCCGCACGCCGACGCGGCCCGCGCGGCCGGCCACTCGCGCGCCTGCGCCATGAACTCCTCGGCGCCCAGCACATGTTCGGCGATGAACGCCGCGTCCAGCGCGCCCGACGCGTTCAAGTTCCGCCGCCACCGACCAGGCAAGCAGCACGTCGGTGCCGGGCAACAGGGCCAGATGCAGATCGGCCTGCTCGGCGATCTTCGTGCGCAGCGGATCGACCACGACAAGCCTGCCGCCCTTGCGTTTGGCCTGGCGGACGCAGCGGACGAAATGCACGTTGGTGACCGTCGCGTTGTTGCCCCAGACGACGTTGAGCTTGGCGTGTTCGGCAAACTCGGGCGGGCATCCGGGCACGGCGCCATAGGTCCCCGCCCACGCCTCGCTGCGCACGCCGCCGCACAGCGACCGGCGATAAAGCTGGCTGGCGCCGAGCTTGTGGAAGAACCGCGAGCGACATGCTGTCGCCGGCGAGGAAGCCGTGCGGGCCGGCGTAGTTCAACGGCGTCACCGCCTGCGGGACCCCAGCGTTCGATCACCGCGCTGACGCGCGCATGGATCTCGTCCAGCGCCGCGTCCCATGAGATCGCGCTCGAACTGTCCGGAGCCCTTCGGGCCCGATGCGGCGCAACGGATGCAGCAGGCGCTGCGGCCCGTGCACGAAGGCGCGCCATGTCCTGCGCGACCTTGTTGCAGATGACACCGGCGGTGAACGGCGCCGCGTCGGAGCCGCGCACCTTGGTGATCCGGCCCGTCCTCGACGGTGACGCTGAGGCTGCAGGTATCCGGACAATCGAATGTGCAGACGCTGGCGCGTTCGATGACAGCCACCTGAGTACTCCTTGCGGTGCGAGCCGCTGGGTATGTTACACCATCGCCGCCACGTCCGCAGTTCCGATTGTGCCGGCCGACGCTAGACCACCCTTCCCGCCTCCATGACGACGGAACCCGGAAAGTGGCAGGACACGAAATGCCCAGGCGCAGCCTCGGTCAGATGCGGCGTCTCATCGGCGCAGCGCGCGGCGGCGGCCGGGCAGCGCGTGCGGAAATGGCAGCCCGAGGGCGGGTTGATCGCGCTCGGCACTTCGCCCTGCAAGGCGATGCGCGGGCGGCTGCGTTCCCGATGCGCGTCGGGCACCGGGACGGCCGAGATCAGCGAGTTGGTGTAGGGGTGCAGCGGGCGCGCGAACAGCTCGCGCGCCGATGCGGTTTCCACCACGCGCCCCAGATACAGCACCACGATGCGATCGGAGATGTGCCGCACCACCGCGAGATCGTGCGCAATGAACAGATAGGTCAGACCCAGCCGTTCCTGCAGCCCGATCATCAGGTTGATGATCTGCGCCTGGATGTTGACGTCGAGCGCGGAGATCGGTTCGTCGCCGATGATGAACACCGGCTCGACCGCGAGCGCGCGGGCGATCGAGATGCGCTGCCGCTGGCCGCCGGAGAATTCGTGCGGAAACCGCGCCGCCGCCGCCGGCGGCAGGCCGACCAGATCCAGCAGTTCCTGCACCCGCACGCGCGCCGAACCGCCCTCGGGCACCAGTCCGTGCAGGCGCAGCGGGCCGCCGAGAATCTCGCCGACCGTCATGCGCGGATTGAGCGAGCCGTACGGGTCCTGGAAGATCATCTGCATGCGCCGGCGCAGCGGCCGGAATTCCGCCTGGCTGAGATGCGTGATGTCCTGGCCGTCGAACGTGATGCGTCCGGCGGTGGGCTCGGTCAGTCGCATGACCACGCGCGCGAGCGTTGATTTGCCGCAGCCGGACTCGCCGACCAGGCCGACGGTTTCGCCGGGAAACACGTCGAAGTCGACGCCATCGACGGCGCGCAGGATACGGCGCGGCTCGAGGAAACTGTCGCGCGGCAGCACGAAATGCTTGGCGAGGCCGCGCACTTCCAGCAACGGCTTTGTCGCAGTGTCGGCCCTGGTTTCGCGCGGCCGCACGCGCGTGGCTGCGGCGGATGCAGCACGTTCGCCGCCCTGCGTCACCCAGCAGCGCGCGGCGCGGTCATCACCGACCGGCAACAGCTGCCGGATGCTCGGTGCACTGCGCCACGGCGAACGGGCAGCGCGCACGAAACCGGCAGCCGGATGGCCAGTTGTGCGCGTCGGGCGGCTGGCCCTCGATCGTCGTCGAGCCGCCGATCGCCCTCGGTCGCCTGATCCAGCCGCGGCGCCGCATGCAGCAGCGCCCAGGTGTAAGGATGACGCGGATCGCTCAGCAGATCGTCGGGCGCGCCCTCTTCGACCACCTCGCCGGCGTACATCACCAGCACGCGCGAACAGACATTGGCGATCACGCCCAGGTCGTGGCTGATCAGGATCACCGCGGTGCCAAGATCGGCGTTCAGTTCGCGCAGCAGATCGAGAATCTGCGCCTGGATCGTCACATCCAGCGCGGTGGTCGGTTCATCGGCGATCAGCAGCGTCGGTTCGTTGGCAAATCCCATCGCCAGCATCACGCGCTGCCGCATGCCGCCGGAGAACTGATGCGGGAAGGAATTCACCGCGCGTTCCGGCGTCGCGATGCCCATCCGGCGCAGCAAGCCGACCGCGCGTGTCGCGTGCCGCGTGCGGTTTGAATCGCCGGTGCGCGGTCATCGTCTCGATCAAGCTGGCGGGAGATGCGCAGCACCGGATTGAGCGAGGTCATCGGGTCCTGGAACACCATGGCGATCTCGGCGCCACGGATTTCGCGCAGCTCCTCCTCGCTCAGATGCACCATGTCCCGGCCGCGGAAGCTGATCGTGCCTTCCACGATGCGCGCGGGTTCATCGAGCAGGCGGATGATGGACTTCGCGGTGACGCTCTTGCCGGAGCCGGATTCGCCGACGATGCCCAGCGTTTCGCCGGGCCGCAGGGAGAAGCTGACGCCATCCACCGCGCGCACCACGCCCGCATCGGTGAAGAACCACGTGTGCAGGTTCTCGACCTGAAGGATCGGCTCAGCGTCGTCGTGCATGCGGATCGAGCCAGTCACGAATGCCGTCGCCCACGAAGTTGAAGCCGATCACCACGGTCAGGATGGCAAGGCCGGGAATGTCGCGACCCACCATTGGTTCACCAGTTCGCGTCCCTCGGAAACCATCGAGCCCCACTCGGGCGTCGGCGGCACGACGCCCAGGCCGAGAAAGGAAAGGCCGGCGAACACCAGGATGGCGTTGCCCAGATCGAGCGTGACCAGCACGATCAGCGGACCGATGGCATTCGGCACGATCTGGCGCAGCAGGATGTGCGCGGGCCGAAGCCGATCGCCTGCGCCGCCGCGACGTATTCCGGCGAGCGCTGGCCGATCACCAGGCTGCGCGCCAGGCGGGCGAATTTCGGCCACCACACCACCAGCATGGCGATCACCGTGTTGCGCGTGCCGATGCCCAGCGCCGCCGCGATCGCCATCGCCAGGATGATCGGCGGGAAGCAGAACACCAGGTCGGTGACGCGCATCAGCGCTTCCTCGCCCAGCCGCGCACATAGGCGGCGACCGCGCCGAGCAGCGTGCCGAACGACGCCGGCCGATCAGCACGACGACGAAGCCGACCGCAAGCGAGTGCGCGCGCCGAAGATCACGCGGGTGAACACGTCGCGGCCCAGCACGTCGGTGCCGAGCCAGTGCACCGCCGATGGCGGCTGCAGGCGTCCGGCGACGTTCACCACGTCGGACGGATACGGCGCGATCCAGGGTGCGAGCAATGCCGCGAGCGCCCACACCACGATCACCGCGCCGCCCAGCGCGGCGAGGCCATAGCGGCGCAGCCAGCGGCGTCGGCGTCCGGCGCTGCCGGTATCGGCGTCGCGGCGAGCAGCGCGGCCTCGGCGCCGCTCATCGCCGCGACACGCGCGGATCGAGCGCGGCGTAGGACAGATCGACCAGCAGGTTGATCACCACATAGATCGCGGCGACGACCAGGGTGATGCCCATGATCGCCGGGAAGTCGAGCCTCACGGCGCTCTGGAACGTGTAACGGCCCAGGCCCGGGCCAGGAGAAGATCGATTTCGGTCAGCACCGTGCCGGTCAGCAGTTGCGCGTAGGCAAGACCGCCAAGCGTGACCACCGGCAGCAGCGCATTCGGCAACGCGTGGCCGAGCATGATCGCGCGGCGCTTCAGGCCCTTGGCGCGCGCGACGCGGATGTAGTCCTGCGACAGCGACTCCAGCATCGCGGCGCGCGTGGTGCGGGTGATCAGCCCCAGCGTGCTGGCGGCCAGCACGATCGACGGCAGCACAAGATGCGCGACGGCGTCCCAGAACGTGTCCCAGTCGCCGGCCAGTGGTGCGTCGATCAGCATGATGCCCGTGACGTCGGGCGGCGGGAACGTGCTGGCGCTGATCTGGCCGGGGCCGGGCGCCCAGTCGAGCCAGCCGTAGAACACCGCCAGCATGATGAAGGCGAGCCAGAATGTCGGCGCCGACACGCCGACCAGCGAGATCGGTACGCGCCAGGTGGTCGATCCAGCTGTCGCGCTTCATCGCGGCCAGCACGCCCAGCGGCAGGCCGACCAGCAGCGCGAGCAGGAACGCGATCGTGGACAGCTCGACCGTGGCCGGTGCGTATTGCGCGATATCCTCCAGCACCGGCCGCTGCGAGGCGATCGAGATGCCGAGGTCGCCGTGCGACAGAGCCGGTCAGGAAGATCCAGTAGCGATCCCACAGCGGCAGATCGAGACCCCATTTATGTCGGAACGCCGCGACCATCTCAGGGTTGTTCGCGGCGATGTCGCCAAGCTGGGTCAGCACGGGATCGCCGGGCACCATGTTGGCGATCAGGAAAATCGCAAGCGTGGCCAGCAGCACCATCAGCGCGGCAATGATGAGACGGGAGACAAGGTAGCGCAGCATCGGCGGACTATTGCCGATCGGACCGAGGCAGCCAAGTTGTGTCCCCATGCCGCACGGCTATGATGGCGGCTCGCCAACAGAACAAACCGGGAGGCAGACGTGCGGGATATCGGCTGGATCGGTCGGCGGGATGTGATGCG
>CAWCDM010000045.1:0-107758 GCA_963794185.1 uncultured Alphaproteobacteria bacterium
CGGATGTTTGTTGGTCCACTCCGAGTTTGAGCGCAGCGGTCTACCTGATCAGCGGCGATAACGCGGTGCTTTCGAAGCCCACTCGCGCAAGCACCCTTCCATCCGCCGCGTTTCGTGTGCAACTGGCCGGAATCGCAGGCCGGATTTCGTTTGCCTCGCCGGCTATTTTGACGGCGACTTTGCACCCGGCTTTGGAGCATCGGCCTGCGGTCTGAGGAAGGTCGAGCTTACCGGCGAGAGCTTCTTGTCGGCCTTCGGCTTCTTGGCCTCGCGGTTACCGCGCTGCTTGTTGCCCTTGCCCATGATCGTTCGCCCTACGGTGGTGCTGCCGGCCGCTACGCACTGAAGGTCGGCGTGGCTGGCATACGGCTGTGCCGGCGCATCAGGTAGGCCCCGCGCGGCACCCTTATGCAAGGGCCAAATGCGCGCAGGCGCCCGCCGCGCAACATTCGACGCCGATTGAGTGTCAAGGCGGCGCGGCAGCTTCCACGTTAGGACACCGGCCACAAGGCGTGCCGCTTCGAAGTGAAGTCCGCACTTCAGCGAATATCCTGGTCGGGCTCGCGGTAGGTCCCGAGCATCCTGTCCCAGAAGAAGTCAATCACGGCGAAGTTGCTGTTCGCATGCAGATGATGGGCGAAGTGAAGCTGCCGCTTGCGCCTGAACCACGCGAAGCGCTCCAGACGCGACCCCTCGACGTGATATTCCTTGTCGATAAAGACATGCGCGTAGAACGACGCCGCACTGGCAAGCGCCATCACGACAAATAGATTGAGCGGCAGGACGAAAAACAGAACGCCGCCCACCAGAATGGTTGGTATCAGAAAGAACGGCGTGTTGTTCCCGTCCATTCCCCTATAGACAGCAGACGTCAGATGGCCTCTGGCATAGTATGTATGGTGAAAAATGATGTGGTTATGAAAGAACCGTCCGCCCAGCCGGTGATGGCCAAGCCAACAATGCATCAGAGTTTGGCCGCATGACATGACGAGATGCGCGCATACAACAATCAGCCCAAACAGCGAAAGGTTCGAGACGAACCATCGCTCCCATCCAGGCATCATCTCAGAAATCCCCTGCCGGCCGGATTATCACTGGCTGGCTTGCGTTCACGGCACGTCATCAGTCGTTAGCGCCGACCCGCACTGAGGACCGGACCATTGAGGGACCGACCGCGCCGTTTAATGCGACCTATCGGCATACGGGGGGCGCTTGGTTGCCGTCGGGCTGGTCGAGCAGGGACCGCCCCAGTCCGGACCAGGGCGGCGGCCGGCACGTGTCCTCGCGGAGTTGAGGAAAAGTCCCCGCATATGTAGGCACCATTGACGCGGATACAATCACCCGAATCTACTCATTCGGAACCGGCCAGTCCCCGGCACGTGCCGCTCTGGCAATGGCATCAGGAATCGGCATTGAACCCCACCAGGGGCGAACGGCGGCTATGGGTCGAAAGCCGCCATCAAAGGTAGGTTGGTGGCATCAGGTCCTACGCGGTCCTCGGAATCGCGAGTTTGTAGTGATCGGCCAGCGCGCCCAGACCGCGACACAGCAGTTCAGCTGCTGTCGTATGGCGCACATGCGCGAAGCCGCAAAGCCCCTGATCGTCCCGCCGAGCACGATCCACAACACCGCCGGGGTCATACGTTGTCGAGGCGGCAACGCGCGGCGCACGCACTGGCAGACCTTCAGTTGTCGCTCGATGATCGCAACGCGGTCCCGCGGCGCCACACGGACCTCGGAACGGAACATGCCTGGCAACGAGGGTTGCGACCGCTCGATCGCATCGCGCAGCTTCTCGCCGGCCTCGTCCTCCCGCGCATCGATCGTGCCGGACGCTTCAGCACCTCCAGCGGATCGGTCCGGCGAGCGCGACGCAGGGTGACCTTCGGCGCGTGTGGGTCTGGTGCGTCGACGACCTCCACGTCGGCCTCACGCACGATGGCGCCGCCGGGTCCACGGATCGGCACCAGTCTGATGCCGGGGCCGTAGTCGCTGCGGTTGACCACCCCCAGATCCCGACCGACGCGACGTGCCCGGGCGAGCTGCGCCGCCTCTGCCGCCGCCTTGGCCTGGCGGATAGGCTCTGTCGCCAGCGCAAGCAGGAGAGGGGCCTTGGCCCGGATGCGGTCAAGGCGGGCCCGGCAGGCTCGGGTGGCCCGGGGTCGGCCGTGAACCGTGCGCCATCAGTCACCGGCCGCGTCGCCGGCGCATGGGCGCGTCCCCAACGCGGCGTGCGCGGGGCATCAACGTGACCCCCAGCGTTCACCAGGGCTGCCTTGCAGGGGCATTTGTCACAATGTCGCTTGCGCGCGCGCGAGCAGGGAGGACCCGGGTAAGTAAACCAGGGTGGGGCGACATGATATTATCAAAAATAGACCGCCGAACGCCTTGGACTCGCGCGCGCGAGTGACAATGTCGACAAAATCTCCCTCGGCAGCTGGAGCCGCGGCCGGAAACGTCGCCAAAGTGGCCAAGGCGGCCAAAAGTCTCGCTGCCGGGAACGGCGCATTGGCGACCCAACAGCGTGATGCTCGGAAACCGGACTGGCGACAATGGCGACAACGAGATCACGCTGGACCCTGCCGCGTCCGGTGCAGCATCTCGGCGTCAGCAGCGAGGTCCGCGCGGGTTCTCTCGCGCAGCGCGCGCTCCCGCTGCGCCCTGGCCTCGAATGCGACGTGCACCGCCGGATTCACGATCCAGGCGGATACCAGGCTTCACCGGGTTGGTCGGCGGCTCCGGCTCCAGCCAACCGACCGTGGTCAGGCTGGCCATCACCGCATCCAATTCGGCGCGGGCCTCCGGATGACGCAGATCGCGGTACACCCGGACGATGTCGCGGCTGGTGATGCGGTCCATCCGGTGCGCCAGGATGTGGCCTGCGATCGACTGGGCGTGGCTTGTCTGCACGGTGCAGAACATCACGGCCTCGGCGCGCAGCAGGTGGGGCGCCACGATGTCGCGCATGAAGCGCGCGACCCGGTGGGCGGTCGACTCCGTCACCACGTCAATGTGCGGCGCTGCCACACCGGTCAGAGCCGCGTCGGCGAGGTCGATCAGGTGGAACGTGAGACAGAGGCGAGCGAACAGGCCCGGCCACTTCCCGAGTGCGGCCCGGAGCCTCGGGTAGTGTCCGGCATCGCCGCCATCGCGCGGGCGAGTGCGTCGGTGTCTTCGCGGTGCCTGTGTGCCTCGGAATGCAGGATTACGGCGCCGGTGCTGGCGCCGTCCATCAGCCGCCGTGGATAGATCGCCGTCAGCCTCGGGAACAGCGCCTCGTAGCGCTGGCGCGCGGCAAAATCCGGCGCGCGGTCCAGGCCGGCCCGTTGCGGGCCTGGGACGCAGTAGAGGAGCCTCTGCAGCAGTCCGTCGTCGGCGGTGTCCTTCGCGATGCGCTGGATCGGCCCAGGCTGTATCCCGCCAAGGAAGCAGGCTGACCAGTTGGAAACGGCGAATGTGCCTCGCCCGATCCGGTCGATAACGTATCTGCCACCATTGTAGAGCCGGAGGTACGCGCCGCGGTCTCCGCCACCTCGACCGCCCGCCTTGTAGCGATCCAGGTTGCCGAAGAACTCGCTCATCTCATCGTGGCGCGCGAGAATTTTCCGGCTGGCGCTTTCTGCAGCGCATCGTCGTCATCTCGAGTACTTCCGAGATGGCCTCCATGGTGGCGCCTTCGACAAGGTATCGCGTCCAGCTTTGGCGGTATCGGCTCCGGCGTACCGGCCTTGTCATCGGCGAGCTTCCACGCCGCCAGCGAGGCCTTGTAGTTGCGCATCTCCTCCTGGTGGCGCTCCCCGGCCTCGGCGTCGAGGTGGTCGATTGGCCTGGTGCACGTGGCGATGATCGGCGTTTTGAGGATGGACGGGTCACCGACGATCGCGCCCCAGAGCCTGGGGTTCTCGGTCCAGGTGGTGTCGTGGCGCTTCGGCTGAATGCGCCAGTGTCGCTCATCACCGAGGCACACGAGACAAGGCAGCGAGGGCGACACTAGTAAAGTCCACGCCCATTCGCTCGCTCGTGTCCTTCACGAAGCCCCAAAGCGCGTCCGGGACATGCCCCGGCCGCAGTTCCGGTGGAGCTGCGTCCGCGTCGGCGAGAAATCTATCGGCGGCGGCCACGTGACCGCGGCCTTTCTTCCGGTCACCGGTTCATCGGCCGGTTTGACCAGGAATTCCGGATCTGTCAGATCGGCGATCGTGAGCCATTCTTGTTCGAGCATGCGCTTCACGAAGAAGAGCCGGTCCTTGCCGTCGCAGTGCGCGTGCCGGCAATGAACCAAGAAGCCTTTGTTCCGGCCGAGGCCGGCATCAGTGACGAACGTCGCGCCATCGGTTCCAGGCACGGTGTGCGCGGCCTCGTTGGGGCACCGCGTATGAACCTTGATGCTTTCGGCGATGCGTCCCGTGAGAACGGACGGGCGTCGGGACCGCAGCGCAGTCGCGATAAGGAACCGGTCGCCGTGATTAGAGCCAGTCCCGCAGGTTCACCACCTCGCCTGTGGCGGCATCTACATGCTCATGGTCCTCGTCAGATTGCGCGGCGCCTCCTCCCGCGAGGAGAGGTTTCTGGGCTGATCGGCAATCCGACCGGCACGGGCAACGCGAAGATATTGCACGGCTCGCCATCGATGATCGCTGTTTCAGGTGGCGGCCCGTCACTTGGCCGTCGGGGCAGATAGAACAGCCGCGACGTATCGACGCACGACTGATCGTGTTGCAGACCAAGTGCCGCGGCCAGCACCCTCGATGCATTGTTTCCAAACCGCGTTCGCCACGTCCTGTGAAGGGTAGTCAGTCGCGCGCCACGGGCGGCACGAGCGGGCAACACGACCGAAACTTCGGGCAGGGGAGGTGTCGGAAGATTACGAATTCCTCTGTCTCGCTCTCGACCACGGCGCCGGCGGCGACGCGCGGCAGCATCCCCTTGACCTCGACCAGATACGCCGTCTCGGCGCCGATCGGACAATCGGAGAAGAACTTCCGCCAGTTCTGGCGATTTGCTTTCGTCGTAGTCGTGAGATGCGAGTGCGTGCTGGATATGACAGCGGCCCAGCCCTTCGAGCGCACCGCAGCCGCGATCTCATCCGACGTCGCGCCGCCGTCGCTGTCCAGGAATGCCGCGTCGATCTGGTCCGCATCCGCCTTGTGCCGCCTGGCTCCACGAAACACAGCCGGGACAATGCAAGTTCCCTTCTTGCGGCCGACCGAATGCGTGGTGAGGATGCCGACCAGATCGTGCCACGGCACACTGCGCCGGTCTGCCCAAGTGGTCTGGGTGTATGTCCCGAACGTGCAGGAGATGATCTTGCAGGCTACGTCATGGGTGCAGGATGGCGGGGGCAGCGCTGATCGCACCGCCTCCAATGCCATCTCCGGTGGAAGGTATGTCAACCACCTGGTCGCGGCATTCGCCTGTGTATACGACGTGTGCACCACGATACTCCGCCAACAAGTCCGGGGTTAGCTCTGCGCATACCGCCGCCGGGTAACTCGGGCGACGACGTCGGCGATCACCATGCCGGGGATGGCAGTCCGACCCTTTACGGAAACCAGCAAACTGTTCTTGGTAGCGCCCTCCGCAACACGCGGCCTCATCACGGCGCCCTGCGGCGCCTGATCCTTGCCCCAGGCGGGCACTCGGCCGTCAGGCAGATAGCAGCGGCGCCGCTGCGGCGCTGAAGCTCGGCCTTGCACGCCTCGGCGTCCTCTCGCCGTTCAAATCCGCGGTGCGAGACGAAAGCCGGCAACCGTCGGCCTGTAGGCAATGCCCAGTAATCCATCTCGTGCGTCCTCTGTCGAAGACAACGCGCAGATGTTGTCGGACTGGCCATTCGGCGTAGATCCGGCTTACCTGCCTTGATCTAACCTGCGGCAATCGCCCACGCGTTTGACGTGGGGTGTCTACGCGGCTGTGCGAACGGATTCATAGGCCAGCCGGCGAGCTCGGCGTTGCTCCTTGGCTGTCTTGGGCGTCATCCGGTGTTGCTGGAGCGCGGTTCGCAATTCCGAGCGGAACCACCGCGGAGCGCGCGGCAGCGGATACACCGGCGCCGGCAATCGTCCGGCGCCCACCGCGCGCCAGAAAGCGGCGAGAGACAATCCCACCTCGGTGGCGGCTGCCTTTGCGGGTAACGGAAGATCGATGATGTCTGGCATGAAAGCACCCTCTCGGCGTCGTTTTAGGTGCTCCCCAATATTCGCAAGGCGCAGGCGTTGTCTAAATCCACAAATTCGTATTTTGTGAAGTGCAGATTTGCGGATATCCGCAAGTCGCGTTTTAGCGAGCGAGCCGTTTGCGGATTGTCTCTGCATTCTGTTTGCGCTTCACCTCTGCTCGTTGGATGCGAGTGAGGATCGCAGCATCCGTCATGTCGAGCGCCTTCATCAGATCGGGGTGGAGCTGCGCGATCTCGGTGGGCATGCGTAACTTGGCTCGCGCAAGCAGCTCCACGTAAAAGCGAACACAAGGACCGCCCACTGTTTGTCCACGCCTCGTCCCACCAGGTTTCCGTCCGGTCGCGCGCTCGTAGGTCTCGTTGCAAGCAACAAACAGGTGGGAGGCTGACTTGGCCTCACGGCTCCATCTGCTGCGTGTGCCGTTCTTTTTGTCTCGGCACGCCTTGTCGGCGGCAGCCTCGGCGAGGCACGCAATCATGGCTACCCCAGCGATCGCGCGTTCGAATACCTCAAATGTAGCAAGGGATTTGGTTGTCAATTCGTCAAACGGGACTCTGAACTTGTGCCCGTCCGCCTGCCGCCGTCGAATATCGACCGCGAACTCAAGACGCGGAGGATGTTCCATGCCATGCGGGCGGCGCCACTGCGGAAAGCCATTGGGTGGCAGCACGCGTCGAGACCATGCTCTGCCTGGGTCGACTTACCCCATTGCTGCAATACCGTGAGCGCGGGAAGCACATCCTCGCCCAGGGCCAGGTCGGGCGCCCCGACGAATCCCAACGCGAGCAATGTTGCGCGCGCGTGAGCCGCCATGCCGCACGCCCACTTTGCGATCTCTCCGTCGCTCGCTACGGAGAATTCGCGCCACACGGCGATAAAGTAACTCAGATCGGAATTTAGCCTCTTCTCTCCAATTCCATTGCGGCTGATCGGTGAAGGTGACGCGCTCCCCCGTGGCCAGAGCTATCGCTTCGAAGTCCTCTTCCGTGAGGAATGCGTCCCACAGTTCGACTGGACTAAACAGAAGTCTAGTCGGTTGCTGGCTTGTGCGTGCTATCATTGCAGCGCCCTCCGTAACGGGACCACCGCCGCAATCGGCCGATCAGTCACCAACCTCGCCACGTGCGCCTGCCACCGTGACAACGCTTCGATCACTTCGGGCGCGAAGTCATGCCGGTCATAGGTCCGCTCGAGCGCGCTCCGCCCCGAAATGTGATTCAACGCCGCCTCGGCATGATCGCGTGGCACGCCGAGACGCGTCATTCCGGTGCGCGCTGTGCGGCGTAAATCGTGAATATGCCAGTCAGCGACGCCAGATTTCGCATCCAAGCGGGCTTTGATCTTGCTGAACCCTGAAAGCCCCGATCCTGCAATGTCGCCCAGCAATCGCCAGCCGCGGCCGGCGCAGTCGCCGTGTCCCGGCCAGATCGCGCGCAGCTCGGCGGCGACTAGCGGATGTAGCGGCACGGTGATGCTACGCGATTTTTCGTTCTGGTGCCCGGGATCGACCATCTGCCGCGATCAAGGTCGATCTCACCCGTTGAGATGTCCGCGACTTCCTGTCGCCGCGCGGCCGTCATCGTTAGCAAATGGATGAAAGCTCGCGGCTTCGGCCGCATGACGTCTGCGGCCTGCCAGATCGCTCGCAGTTCATCATCGGTCAGCACGCGGGCGCGGGCGCCTACAGCCGGCGCCAGCACGCTCGCGCCCTTCCTGGGCAGCAATGCCCTGTCTGTCCAGCCTGCCGCCTCCGCATGGTTCAGGAAGGCGCTGCAGGTGCGATACAGGTTCGCACCGGACGATGCGGACTGCCGGCACTTGCGGGCGATCAGAGTTGTCCAGTCCACCCGAGTCGTCTCGGTTAGCGGCCGGGTGCCGAGGTGCGGAGCGATCTCCCTCTCGCAAAGCCGAAGCACCGCTACCGCATAACCGTCCGCCCAGTAGCCCGATCTTGCCTCACGCCATTCGGCAAGCCGGTCTGCCACGGTGGGCAGGCCGGTGCGGGCCGCAAGTTCGGCCTGCCGCGCCTGCCGCTCTGCCACCGGGTCGCCACCGGCCAGGATGGCGGCCGAGATGCCCAGTGCCCGCTTCCTTGCCTCTGCGATGCCCACGGCGGGCCATGTGCCGATCTTCGGCCGGGTGCGCTTTCCGTCGGCGGTGCGCGCCCTGACAGACCATGTGGCCGCTCCGGCGGGCGTGATCCGCAGCACCAGACCACCGGCGCGCGTATCCCAAATCTCGAGCCGGCCAGCCGCGGGCGGCTTCACGCCGCGCAGCCAGACGTCAGTCAGTTCCCGCCGCATCGTTGCGTCCCCCCGTGGCTCAATCTTGTGCTCTCGATTTCGGACCCCCGGGGTCCAAAATCGGCGCGATGGAGGGATATCACGCGAGACACCGGGACACCAGAGTGGACACAAGAGCGGCAGATTTCCTAGGGAAAGCACAAGCTTGTGGTGTGGCCCAAGGCTGTATCCTTTGACTTTTAATCTTGGGGCCGTGGGTTCGAGTCCCACCGGGCTCACCAGCCAAGTATCTGAAATCATTCAGCATGGCACCCATCCTGTCGCCGTATGGGCCAGCCTGCCCGTTCATGGAACCAGTTCTTATCGATTGACTTAGGGCTAAAAACCGTTTTATAAGTGTACTCGCTTTTGCGTGAAGCCCAGGGAATGTCAACCGCCCGCTGCAATGCCGACACGAAGCCGAAGTGGCTGATGGCCCGGGGCCTGAGGCAACGCGACAACAGCACGGCTGCCGTGACCGGGCCGAGTGTGTTGAGCCAGATCGAGGCATGCATACCCTCGCTGCGGCGCTATGCGGTGGCCTTGCTGCACAGTCGGGCGGCGGCGGACGACCTCGTGCATGATTGCCTGGTGCGTGCACTCGACATGCTGCACACCAGGCACGACGGGACCGACGTGAGGGCGTGGCTGTTCGCGAGCCTGCACACCTTGATCATCAGCCGGAAGCGCCGCCGCCGCTTTGGTGTGCCGGCGGAGGTCCTCGACGAGACCGCCCAGGAAGCCGCACACGACCAGTGCCTGTCCGAGGAGGAGGTGCGGCAATGGCGCGATCTGCTGCAGGGTCTGGAGCGTCTGCCGGATCAGGAGCGCAGCGCGGTGCTGCTGGTCTCGGTGGAGGATTTTTCATACCCGGAAGCAGCCACGGTGCTGGGCGTGCCGGCTCGCATGATGATGTCACACCTGGCGCGAGGCCGTGAACGGCTGCGCGAGTTCACCAACACGGACGTGGGTCCGGCACTACGGAGGGTCAAATGGGCAGTTACGCCAGCGGCCTAGGCGGCGAACTCGGCTGCCCGGTCATCGACGCGGATCTGCATGCCTATGTGGATCGCCAGCTGCCTGCGGAACGTCGCCCTGTGGTGGAGCGTTTCCTGCAGGATAATTCCGAATCCGCGGGGCGGGTCAGCGCGTACGCTGCCCAGCGGGAGGCGCTGCGCGCGGCGTTGGCGGGTCCGGCACGCGAGCCGGTTCCACAGCGACTCAACCCATACCTGATGCTCCAAAAGCGCAGCAGCGAGCAGCGCAACAGCCAGCGCCAGATCGTTTGGCGCATGGCGGCCACGGTCGTGCTCGCCATAGGTCTTGGCGGCGCCGGCGGCTGGGGGCTGCATGTGGGTTACGACCGCCTCGAACAGCGCCATGTGGACACGTTCGGCCAGCAGGCCGCAGCCGCGTATCTGACCCTGGCGCAGGCCACGCCGCAGCCGCTCCAGGTCGCGTCGATCGAGGGCCTCTCGACGAGCGTCTCGAAGGCGCTGGGTGTGCCGGTGCAGTTTCATGACACCGCTTCGGCGGGCTTTACTCTGCTCAGCGGCTGGGTTCTGCCCGCGCCCAACGGGCAGGCCGTGCAGCTGGCGTTTCGCGACGTCAAGGACAACAAGGTGATCACGATGTATCTCGAAGGTCGCCCCGGCGCCAAGGAGACGCCGTTCCGCCGTGTTGCCGGCGGTGGCGTCCCGACCGTCGCCTGGGAAGACGACGACCTCGCCTGCGCGATCAGCGGCACCGTGGACCCCGAGCGGCTGGAACAGGTCGGCCGCAGCATCTACGACGCTCTGCTGTCCTGAAAATACCGCGTCGCCGCATGCGGTGACGCCCCGATCAGGGGACAATGTCCACGGAGGCATTGCGGCGAACTGGATCGCGGCACCGCTGGCCGAGGTGCGCGCGGCGGCATGGATGCCTGGTTACCGCGGCACGACACAAAGGCGTGCCGCGGCGTTGCCCCTACCGGGGTGCCGCTGGGCCCTTTTTTCCCATCGAGCCGTACCTCGTCCTAGCTCGTCCGCACAACCTGACGGCGCAGGCATGACACTGGCGCGGGATTGATGTGCGCACCCTGCCTGTAGACTGTAGCGGTTGCGCGTCCGTCCACAGAGAACACCGGCCGGCGGCTCGATGTTCGTTTCGTCATTCAGCTTTCTACCTAATCTGGAAATGTCGTGATAAGGTAACGAGTTATAGCATGGCCCTCACAATGTCGGCACGACGCCGCGTTGCCGGCAGGCTGTTCTGCAGTCGTACCTGGCCACAGGAATATCCACAGACATTCGTTCCCGCGTGCGTGGCACGGGGCTGCGTGGCGGCGCGACCGACGCTCGGCTGGCAGATCTTCTCGTTCCGGCCCCGTTCATATAAACATTGCATTTTACATCATAAAGTCGTTTTATAGACGTTCGGCGCGCAGATGCCGTCACAGGAATGGGCCGATGTACGACGACCAAGCAGATTTTGACCTCGGCGTGCGCGCACAGCAGAACCCCGCGGCGTCGACCGGACAGGCAGAAGACTTCCCGAACAGCGTGCGCCACCTGGTACGCGCGTTGGCGCATCTGGTGCTTGCTGGCTCTGTTCTGTGGACGGTTGCCGTCGCTGCATGTCTTGCCCATTCGTTGTAGCCTGTAAAATTACGGATTCTTGCTCGCGCCCGAGCGGTTCTGTTCGTTGGCCTGATAACCGGCGCCGCTGAAGCAAGGTCGGGAGACGGGTTCCACGTCCTCAACAAATCCGAGGCCGCATCATCGCGCATCCGGGCGCCAATCATCATAGTGTGACACGAGGTTTCCGATCTGCATCATTCAGGTGAATGTATTGCTGCAAAGGCCGGGCAAGGTGCCCTGAGCTCCGGCTGTGCACGCGCCAAGCGGTCCGGTGATATGCGCATGCCGCAGCCGGCTCGCCGCCGCTCTTTGCGCGCGACCCGAAGCCGGGTGACTAACGACCGTTTAACCAGAGATAAATGGCAAATCATCTGGACATATCAAGTAGATCATCCGAGAAACGGTTGACCTATGCAACGATATTGAAGTGGAAGCGACCATGGCCGTACTCGAAATCACCAAGTTGCGCGCCGATATTGCTGCCGCGGGCGCCAAATGGGACGCACGCGAGTTGGCTCCCGGCGAATTTCAGCGCGGCCGCGGTTGGCAGCCGACGCCGCCCACCGTCCTGCAGAAGGCGCGTGCGAATGCCGAACGACTCAAGAGGACGCGTCTCGCATCCATGTTCGGGGCCACCGGAGCCCAGCCATCGGCGCCGCTCAACGCGGGCGTGGCGAGCGGCCCGGCCGGCGGGCCGGGGCTGCCGAAGGTCGTCGACTGGCGCAACCAGGGTGTGATCGCACCGGTGACGGATCAAGAGCGCTGCGGCTCCTGCGTATCGTTCGCTGTCACCGGTCTGGTAGGTGCGATGGCCGCGATCGAGCATGACGGCACGAGCATTCCGCTGTCGCAGGCGGACTCGCACTTCAATTCGTCGCACGGGCCGAGGTGCGGCGGCTGGGACAATGGCACTGCACTCAATCAGGTACAGTCGCGCGGCGTTGTCGGCATCGGGGCGGCTGGTGGCCGGTCCAGGGTGGCACCGTGGCGCCCAACACGTCTGTGCTCGGTGTATCGCGCTCGACCGACAAGCTCGACACCTTCGGCGTCGGCACCGACCATGGTAGCTACACCGCCGCGTGGCAGCCGGGCGAGGCGCACTGGCAGGGCTGGTGGAACGTCAAGGGCGGCGTGGCTGCGCCGAACACCTCCATCACTGGGGTCTCCCGTTCGGCGGACAAGCTGGACACCTCCGGTATCGGCACGGATCAGAAAAGGTATATACCGCCGCCTGGCAGCCCGGTGAGACCCATTGGGGCGGCTGGTGGCGGGTGCAGAACGGGGTCGCGGCGCCAAACACCTCAGTGACAGGCGTCTCACGTTCAGCGGACAAGCTGAACATCTTCAGCGTAGGGCCCGATCAGCACATCTTCACGGCCGCCTGGCAGCCGGGCGATGCGCATTCGGGCGGCTGGTGGCCGATCGCGGGCGGTGTCACCGCCCCAGGAACCTCGGTGTTCGGCGTCTCGCGCTCGACCGACAAGCTGGACGTGTTCTGCGTCGGTAGCGACATGCAGGTTTATACCGCCGCGTGGGAGCAGGGATTCGCGAGCTGGCACGGCTGGTGGCCCGTCGGTCACTTCAAGGCGGCGCCCGGCACCTCGGTCCATGCGGTATCGCGCACCAAGGACCGCATCGACATCTTCGCGGTGGGCGAGGATGGCGGCATTTACACGGCGGCGTGGCAGGCAGGCTCGACCCACCGGAGCGCGGGGTGTCGTATCGTGGGCGGCAGTGCCGCGGCAGGGACCATGGTGACCGCGGTGGTACGCAGTGCCAACCACCTGGACCTGTTCGCGGTGGGCACGGACCACCACGTGTATGCGGCGGCCTGGCAGCCGTAGACCGTACGAATGCGACAGGAGGCATGGGGCATGGCTGCGATCGACGCCGCCGTGGCCATCCATTGCGACGGCCGGCTCGCCAGTGGCGTTGCCCACCGCGCAGGGGCCGGCGACCGGCTATCGCTCGTCGCTTGAATTGACGCCTGGCGTCTCGCAGGTCGCGGACCGGCCTGGCGCGCCGGTGCCGCCCGGGTAGCGCCTGGGCGGGTCAACCGGGGGGCACTGTCCGTGGTGGCTGGCCCGGGCGTCTATCGGATCACGGCAACCCTGGCGCGGCCCTGGGCGGCGGATAAACCGGCCCGGACGGTGGTCATCGTGCTGACGGTTGATTGACCGGCTGGCCGCGTCGAACCGGCGCGCGTCGATCAGCGCCGCTGTCGGCACGCACTATGCGGCAGCCGCCGCCAGGCTCACGCATGTGCGATCCATCGTCATTGCAACCACCGCCGGGCCGCTGCGCTGAGTACGGATACGGTTGCATCTGCAGCGCAGACACCCGACGATACCCTGCGCCACCCAGCTTCACGGACATTTGAGTAGCTCAGTGGCTCCCAGCTAAGCGAAGGCGTGGGGCGGGCAAGCGTTACAGTGCCTGCGGCCCGGCTGCGCCAAACTGGATAGGGGCCGAACTGGATAGCAAATCGTCATCCCGACGCATTCGCGAGACCCAGTATACGGCGGCATGACCAACCGGAACCGCACGACGCATGGCACCTAAGATCTACCATCTGCATCCGCTGGTCGCCGGGAGGCTGTCCGAGTGGTCCGGCCACTTCGCGCGCTGCCGTGCGATGGGGTTCGACACCGTGTGTGTCGCGCCGCCGTTCGCTCCCGGCGGTGGCGGAGACATTTTCATCACCGCCGATCATGAGACGTTGCACCCGGCGTTGGGCTGGCAGGGCTCGGCCGATGACGGGATCGCCCGGACGGCGAAGGCAGCAGCCGAGCAGGGATTGCGCATCTGGCTGGACCTTGCGATCGACCGCGTCGCGATCGATGCAGTCATCCGCCAGCGCGAGGAGCAATGGTTCTCCACAGGCGGCTGTGGCGCCCTGCCAAATCCGCGGCGAACCCCGTACCGGTTGGATGTCGCCTACGCACGGCTGGAGCAGACCACGATCGCGGAAGCGATGACCGCATGGTGGCTGGACCGCCTCGGACGCCTGGTCGGGGCGGGGGTGGCCGGCTTTCGTTGCCTCGAGCCTGACCGCGTTCCTCCGCCGCTCTGGCGACAGATCATCGGCGCCATCCGGTCCCAGGCGCCACACTGCCGCTTCCTCGCCTGGACGCCGGACGTGGACCGCGCGGCCCTGCCCCGTCTGGAACGGGTCGGCTTCGATCACGTGTGTTCCTCGCTCGCATGGTGGGACGGACGTGCGAGCTGGCTCCTGGATGAAGCCGAGTCGCTCCGTCGCATCGCACCGGCGATCGCTTCGCCGGAGCCGTCATTCTTCGACCGGCGGGCGGCAAGGCTTGAGCCTGGCAGCGACGTCGCCACAGGCTGCCGCCTCGCGCTGCGCCTGGCCGCGGCCACCGGGAGCGGTATTTTCGTCCCGATGGGGTTCGAATACGCCACGCGCCGGCCATTCGACGCCGTGCTCGCCGGTCCGCAGGATTTCGATCGCGCGCGCGACGACGCGGCCGCCGATCTGCGTGACGATGTGCAGGCTGCCAACGCGCTGGTCGACCGCATCGCCGCCCGCCCAGTCGATGGCGAGATGCGGGCGGTGACGAGTCCGGAAAACCCGGTGACGGCGCTGCTGCGCACCGATGCGCCGGATGTGCGGCAGGCAACCCGCGCAGTGGTCGTGCTGGCCAATCCCGACATCGTCCGGAGCGTGCCGCTCGATCTGCCGCTGTCGCCGTTGCCGCCCCAGGCAGGCGCCGCGTTCGCGACGCCCGAGCCGCTCGACGCGCCGGACGCGACGACGCCGATGGCGCCCGGCGAGGTCCGCGTGCTCGCCTACTCGCGCGGCGATCCGGTCATCCAGCTGTCCGCCACGGAGGCTGTCCCCGATAGGCTGGGCGCGGCCGCCACGCGGATCGCCATCGAGGCACTCGTCACCCTCGGTGCCAGACGGCAACCTTGCCGTGAAGCGTCTGGTGGGCCAGCCCGTGGTGGCGAGCGCCGACATCATCGCTGACGGCCATGAGGTACTGGCGGCGCGAACTGCTCTGGCGCGCCGACGACGAGGCGGGCTGGCACCGCGTGCCGATGCGGCTGATCGCGAACGATCGCTGGGAGGCCTTTTTCGCCCCCGAGCGGATCGGCCGCCACCGATTCACCGTCGAGGCGTGGTGGGATCTCTGGGGCACGTTCACCCACGACCTGGCTGCCAAGCATGACGCCGGCCAGGATGTCGCGCTCGAGATCGCGGAAGGCTGGCACGTGCTGCAGACGGTCGCGGCGCGCGCACCGGCCGAGGTGAGCGCCGGCCTGCGAAGCATCGTGGACCGGGTGAAGTCGGCATCGGCCGCGGAGCGGATCGCTATCCTGCTCGCGCCGGCGACGTCGGAGGCGATGCGAGCGGCCGATGAACGCCCATTCGCCTTCCGTCATGCGCCGGAAATTCCAGTTGATGTGGATCGGCCGCAGGCCGGGTTCGCAAGCTGGTACGAGATGTTTCCGCGGTCCGCCACCAGCGATCCCGCGCGCCACGGCACATTCGCCGACGTGATCGGGCGTCTGCCGGCGATCCGCGCAATGGGTTTCGACGTACTGTATTTCCCACCGATCCATCCGATCGGCACGACCAACCGCAAGGGCCGCAACAACGCGCTGCGCGCCGAGCCCGATGACGTCGGCAGCCCCTATGCGATTGGCGGTCCCGACGGCGGGCACGACGCGATCCACCGCCAGCTCGGCACGTTCGACGACTTCCGCGCGCTGATCGCGGCGGCGAAGGACAACGGACTGGAGATCGCGCTCGATTTCGCCGTCCAGTGTTCGCCGGACCATCCCTGGCTGCGCGAGCATCCGGACTGGTTCCGCTGGCGCCCCGACGGGTCGATCCGGTTCGCCGAGAACCCACCGAAGAAATACGAGGACATCGTCAACCCGGACTTCTACGCGGAGACGGCAATGCCGGCGCTGTGGCTCGCGCTGCGCGACGTCGTGCAGTTCTGGGTGGACCAGGGCGTCCGCATCTTCCGGGTCGATAATCCGCACACCAAGCCGCTGCCGTTCTGGCAGTGGATGATCGCCGACATCCGCGGACGGCAGCCGGACGTGATCTTCCTTGCCGAGGCATTCACCCGGCCAAAGGTGATGTACCGCCTTGCGAAGATCGGCTTTGCCCAGTCCTACACGTACTTCACCTGGCGCAACACCAAGCACGAGATCATCGAGTATCTGACCGAACTGAATTCTTCCCCGGTGCGCGAGTTCTTCCGGCCCAACTTCTTCGTCAACACGCCCGATATCAATCCGATTCCCCTTCAGACCTCGGGCCGGCCGGGCTTCCTGATCCGTGCGGTGCTGGCGTGCACTCTCTCGGGGCTGTGGGGCATGTATTCAGGGTTCGAACTCTGCGAGGCTGCACCACTGCCCGGTCGCGAGGAATATCTCGATTCCGAGAAGTATGAGATCCGCGTGCGTGATTTCGCGGCGCCCGGCAACATCGTGAACGAGATCACCTCACTCAACCGCATCCGCAGAGCGAATCCGGCAATGCAGAGTCACCTTGGCATCACCTTCTACCCGGCATTCAATGACCAGGTGCTGCTCTACGGCAAGCGATTGCCGAAGGGGCACGACATGGTCCTGGTCGCGGTCAATCTCGATCCGCACAACCCGCAGGAGGCAGCAATCGAAATTCCGCTCTGGGAATGGGGCCTGCCGGATCATGAGACACTGGCGGCGACCGACCTGATGCGCGGCCAGCGCTTCGTATGGACCGGCAAGAACCAGCGCATCCGCCTCGATCCGGTCGATCTGCCGTTCGCGATATGGCGGGTCGCACCCGCGGGAGCAGCATGATGGATATGGCCGTTGCCCGCCCGCGCGTGATCCGACCGGCACTGACCGAGGACCGGCAGTGGTACAAGGATGCAGTCATCTATCAGCTGCATCTCAAATCGTTCTTCGATTCTAACAACGACGGAGTGGGAGATTTTCCCGGCCTGATCGCCAAGCTCGACTACATCGCCGATCTCGGCGTCAACACGATCTGGCTGCTGCCGTTCTATCCATCGCCGCGCCTCGACGACGGTTACGACATCAGCGACTACCGCGGCGTGCATCAGGACTATGGCACGTTGGCCGATGCCAGGAGATTCATCGCACTGGCCCATGCACGCGGCATGCGGGTGATCACCGAGCTGGTGGTCAACCACACCTCCGACCAGCATCCATGGTTCCAGCGCGCGCGGCGGGCAAAGCCCGGTTCGGTGTATCGCGACTTCTATGTTTGGTCCGACGACGATCGCAAGTACGCCGGCACACGCGTCATCTTCGTCGATACGCTGCGCACCAACTGGACCTTCGACGATGTCGCCGGCGCCTATTACTGGCACCGGTTCTATTCGCACCAGCCGGATCTCAACTTCGACAGCCCGCGCGTGATGAAGGAGGTGCTTGCCGTCTTGCGCTACTGGCTGGAGATTGGCGTCGACGGGCTGCGGCTGGACGCCGTGCCCTATCTGGTCGAGCGCGAGGGCACCAACAACGAGAACCTGCCGGAGACGCATGCCGTCCTGAAGCGGATCCGCGCCGAAATCGACCAGCATTATCCCGACCGCATGCTGCTGGCCGAGGCCAATCAATGGCCCGAGGATGCGAAGGACTATTTCGGCGATGACGACGAATGCCACATGGCATTCCACTTCCCGCTGATGCCGCGCATGTACATGGCGATCGCGCGCGAGGACCGCTTCCCGATCACCGACATACTGCGCCAGACGCCGGAGATTCCGCCCAACAGCCAATGGGCGATCTTCCTGCGCAACCACGACGAACTGACGCTGGAGATGGTGACCTCGAGCGAGCGCGACTTCCTGTGGGAGACCTATGCGGCCGATCGCCGCGCGCGGCTCAACCTCGGCATCCGCCGCCGGCTGTCGCCGCTGCTGGAACACGACCGCAGGCGCGTCGAGCTGATGAACTACCTGCTGTTCTCCATGCCGGGGACGCCGGTGATCTATTACGGCGACGAGATCGGCTTGGGCGACAACATCCATCTCGGCGACCGCGATGGCGTGCGCACGCCGATGCAGTGGTCGCCGGACCGCAACGGCGGATTCTCGCGCGCCGATCCCTCGCGTCTCGTGCTGCCGCCGATCATGGACCCGCTCTACGGCTACGAGGCGGTGAACGTCGAGGCGCAGTCCTCCGACCAGCATTCGCTGCTGAACTGGACGCGACGGGCGATTGCGGTCCGCCGCCAGTACCGCGCGTTCGGGCGCGGCAATTTTCGCCTGCTGTATCCGAAAAACCGGAAGGTTCTCGCGTATCTACGCGAGTACGAAGGCCGCTCAATTCTCTGCGTGGCCAATCTTGCGCGCACGCCGCAGGCGGTGGAGCTCGAGCTTTCCGAGTTCGCCGGGCGCATGCCGATCGAGCTGGATGGCGGCTCGATCTTCCCACCGATTGGGCAGCTCAGCTACCTGCTGACGCTGCCGCCCTATGGTTTCTATTGGTTCCTGTTAGCAGATGAGGAGGCGGGCTGGCCTTCGCTCCATACGCCCGCACCAGAACCCATGCCCGAATATCAGACAATCGTTCTGCGCAATCGTCTGGCCGATGCGCTGCAGGCGGGACGCTCGATCCTGGAACGCGAGATCCTGCCGGCCTACCTCGCCAAGCGCCGCTGGTTCGCAATGAAGGACCAGGCACTGCACGCGGTGCGGCTTGCCTCGCTCATTCCGCTGCCGAACGCCGCGAACGAACTGCTGCTGGCGGAGATCGAAACCGAGACGCAGGGCGGCTCGGCGCGGTGGCTTCTGCCGCTGGCGATCGCCTGGGAGGAGCGGCCGACAGGTCCGCTGCCGGCCCAGCTCGCGCTGGCCCGGGTGCGTCGCGGGGCGCATGTGGGGCTGCTGACCGACGGCTTCTCGCTGCCCGAGTGCGCCAGCGGGGCCATGGCCGGACTCGCCGCCGGCACCACGCTAGCCACGCAGGCAGGCGAAATTCGCTTCGAGCCGACCTCGCGCATGGCCCAGACCACGGTTCCGCTGGACGCCGAGATGATGTGGCTGTCGGTGGAGCAGTCGAACTCCTCGATGATCATCGGCGACGTCGCGATGCTGAAGCTGTTCCGCCGCATCACGACCGGGCCGCATCCCGAGGCGGAGATGGGCCGCTACTTGACCGAGCAGGGCTTCGCCAACATCGCGCCGCTGCTGGGCGAGATCGTTCGTGTCGATCCCGACGGCGAGCGCCACGCCCTGGCGATCGCGCAAGGTTTCATCCGCAACCAGGGCGATGCCTGGGCCTGGACGTTGGATCTGCTGATGCGCGGCCTGTCGGATCTGACCGCCGGCACCGAGGAGGCACAGGCGACATCGACCGAACAGCATGAGGACTACGACACGATCGCGACCCTGCTCGGACGTCGCCTTGGCGAGATGCACGCTATTCTCGCCCGCGACACCAACGATCCATCGTTCGCGCCGGAGATGGCGGGCATCGTAGCCGCGGAGCAGTGGGCGGCACAGGCGGAGCAGCAGTTGACCGCAGCTTTCGCCGCGCTCGACGGGCAGAAGGAATGGGACGAGGCCGCGGCGCAGGACCTTGCCGCCGTGAACTCGGGGCGCGAGAGGCTTGTCGAGACTTTGCATGAGCTTGCCCGATCCGGTCCCGGCTCGACGCTGACGCGCATTCATGGCGATCTGCATCTCGGCCAGGTCCTGGTGGCCAACGGCGACGTCTACATCATCGACTTCGAGGGTGAGCCTGCGAAGCCGATGGCGTTGCGGCGGGCGAAGAATCACCGATTGCGCGATGTTGCCGGCATGATCCGTTCGTTCGACTACGCCGCCGCCGTGGTGAAAAGAAAGAGCCTCGCCAGCCACGCGCACGTCGCGGACCCGAGCCGCGACGCGTTCCTGCGCAGCTTCGTCGAACGCGGGACCCAACGCTTCCTCAACGGCTACCTCGACGCCTTCCCGGCGGAGGACGTGGCCGTGGAGCAGAACCTGCTGCAGTTGTTTCTGCTCGAAAAGGCGGGCTACGAGATCGCCTATGAGGCCGCCAACCGCCCGACCTGGATCGATGTGCCGCTGCACGGGCTGGCGCAGCTCGTCACGCAGTTGATCGGCGAGAAGGTCCTGTCATGAACGATATGGTCGATCTGCCAGGCCTGCCGCCGGGCGTGGCCGCTGCAATGGCCGATGGAACGCTGCGCGATCCATTCGGCGTGCTGGGTCCGCACGACACCGCGATGGGGCGCGTCGTGCGTGCCTTCCTGCCTGGCGCACTGGAGGCCGAGGTGCTGGCGCGCGCAGGCGGCGCCTCGCTCGGACGGCTGGCGCCTGTGGCGCCGCTTGGGCTGTTCGTCGGCCGGGTGGACAGCGCGGAGCCCTATCTGCTGCGCATCACCTGGCCGGGCGCGGTGCAGGAGACCGAAGACCCTTATTCCTTCGGCCCGTTGCTGGGCGAGCTTGACCTCCACCTGTTCAACGAAGGGCGGCATTTCGAGCTCGCCGAGCATCTTGGCGCCGGCGTCGTGACGATCGACGGCGTGCGCGGCGTGCGCTTCGCCGTCTGGGCGCCGAACGCGCGTGCGGTGTCGGTCGTCGGCGACTTCAACAGCTGGGACTCGCGCCGCCATCCGATGCGGCTCCGATTTCCGGCCGGCGTGTGGGAGTTGTTCGTTCCCCGCCTCGCAGCGGGCACGCGATACAAATACGCCATCGTGGGGCCGGATGGCGCGCGCCTGCCGCTGAAGGCCGATCCGCTGGCGCGTGCGACCGAGGCTCCGCCGGCCACCGCATCCGTCGTGGCCGATCCCGCGCCCTACGTCTGGCACGACGAGGCCTGGATGCGCCAGCGCTGGCGTCGTCATGGCAACGATGCGCCGATTACAACTTATGAAATGCACGCCGCATCATGGTTCCATCCTGGCGGTCGCATCCCGACGTGGGACGAGCTCGCCGCACGGCTGGTGCCCTATCTCAGCGAGATGGGCTTCAGCCACGTCGAGCTGATGCCGGTGACCGAGCATCCGTTCGGTGGCTCGTGGGGTTATCAGCCGCTCAGCCTTTATGCGCCCAGCGCCAGGTTCGGCCCGCCCGAAGGCTTCGCCCGTTTCGTCGATGCCTGTCACCGCGCCGACATCGGCGTCATCGTCGACTGGGTGCCGGCGCATTTTCCGACCGACGCCCATGGCATGGCGCGGTTCGACGGCACCGCGCTCTATGAGCATCAGGACGCGCGGGAGGGATACCATCAGGACTGGAACACCTACATCTACAATCTGGGGCGGCGCGAGGTGCAGGGGTTCCTGATCGCCTCGGGGCTCTACTGGCTCGAGCACTTCCACGTCGACGGGCTACGCGTCGATGCGGTGGCATCGATGCTCTATCGCGATTATTCGCGTGCCGAGGGGCAATGGATTCCAAACGTCTATGGTGGACGGGAGAATCTCGAGGCGATCGGCTTTCTGCGTCACTTCAATGCCGTCGTCGGCGAGCGCTGCGACGGTGCGATCACCATTGCCGAAGAGTTCGACAGCGTGGCCGGGGGTATCGCGGCCGATCAGCGAAGGCGGCCTGGGCTTCGCCTTCAAGTGGAACATGGGCTGGATGCACGACACGTTGCGCTACATGGAGGAGGATCCGGTCAACCGGTCGTGGCACCACAACGACATGACGTTCGGCCTGCTCTACGCATTCGCCGAGAATTTCGTGCTGCCGCTGTCGCACGACGAGGTGGTCTACGGGAAGCGCTCGCTGATCGGCAAGATGCCGGGCGACAACTGGCAGCGCTTCGCCAACCTGCGGGCATACTTTGGCTTCATGTGGGGCCATCCGGGGAAGAAGCTGTTGTTCATGGGCGGCGAGATCGCGCAGGAGCACGAATGGAACCATGACGGCGAACTCGACTGGGGTGCGCTCGGCGATCCGCCGCGACTCGGCGTGCAGCGTCTGGTGCGCGATCTCAACCGGGTCTTTGCGAGCGAGCCGGCGCTGCATCAGCGCGACTCCGTGTCCACCGGCTTTCGTTGGGTGATCGGCGATGACCGGGCGAACTCGGTGTTCGCGTTCCTGCGTTACGGCAACGAAGCCGCTTCCCCCGTTCTGGTCGTCTGCAACATGACGCCGGTGCCGCGGCCAGGCTATCGCATCGGGGTGCCGCGTCCCGGCCGTTGGCGCGAACTGCTCAACACCGACGCCGCATTCTACGGCGGATCCAATATGGGCAACGGCGGTGTGGTGCCCACCGTCCCGGTGCAGCGCCACGGCGAGGCGCAGTCGCTGGAACTGACGCTGCCGCCGCTCGCCACTCTGTATCTGCGCTTTGGAGACTGATCGGATCAGCGTACACCTCGCCGGCTTGCGGGAGAGGTCGCGGAGCGTCAGCGACGCGGGAGAGGGTGCATCCGGCGGCGCTTTGCTGCCGCGGCACCCTCTCCCGCCGCGATTTGCGCGGCGACCTCTCCCGCAAGCGGGCGAGGTGTACCGCGCCTGAGCCGATGCCGTCCCGTCCCGATGCATTGCTGCCCGGCAGACCGTCTCCGCTTGGCGCCACCTGGGACGGGCTCGGCGTCAACTTCGCGGTGTTCTCCGCCAATGCCGAGCGCATCGACCTGTGTCTGTTCGACCCGAGCGGACGGCAGGAGATCGCGCGCTACACCTTGCCGGAATACACCGACGAGATCTGGCACGGCTACCTGCCCGACGCGGCGCCGGGCCTGCTGTACGGCTATCGGGCGCTCGGGCCGTACGAGCCGGAGCGCGGCCACCGGTTCAATCACAACAAGCTGCTGCTCGACCCCTACGCCCGCGGCCTGGCCGGCAACCTGCTACTGACGGATGCCTACTATGGCTTCCGGCTGAACTCGTCGCGCGCCGACCTGTCGTTCGACCGGCGCGACAGCGCGCCGGCGATGCCGAAATGCGTCGTGACCGGCGATGCGTTCAACTGGGGCGACGATCGTCCTCCTGCCGTTCCATGGTCCGACACCGTGATCTACGAGGCGCATGTGCGCGGCCTCACGATGCTGCGCGAGGACATCCCTCCGTCCCGGCGCGGCACGTTCGCGGCCTTGGCCGCATCCCGCCGTGATCGACCATCTGCGCCGCCTCGGCATCACCGCGATCGAACTGATGCCGGTGCACGCCTTCATGCAGGACCGTGCGCTTCGCCAGCGAGGGCTGCGCAACTACTGGGGCTACAACACGCTCGCCTTCTTCGCCCCGGAACCCGCCTACCTGTCGGACGGCACGGCGAACGAGATGCGCGTCGCGGTGCGCCGCCTGCATGCCGTCGGCATCGAGGTTATTCTCGATGTGGTCTACAACCACACCGCCGAGAGCGACGAGAGGGGTCCCACCCTGTCGTGGCGCGGCCTCGACAATGCCAGCTACTACCGGCTGGAGGCACCTGATCCACGCCGTCCCGTCAACGACACCGGCACCGGCAACACGGTGAACCTCTCACATCCCCGCGTGCTGCAGATGGTGACGGACTCGCTGCGGCACTGGGTGAACTCGTTCCATGTCGACGGGTTCCGCTTCGACCTCTGCGCGACGCTCGGGCGCGAGCGGGGCGGCTTCGATCCCGGCGCCGGCTTTTTCGATGCGCTGCGCCAGGATCCCGTGCTGACAGGCGTAAAGCTGATCGCCGAGCCGTGGGATATCGGGCCCGGCGGCTATCAGCTCGGCAACCATCCTCCAGGGTTTGCCGAATGGAACGATCGGTTCCGCGACGGCGTGCGGCGGTTCTGGCGCGGCGATGCCGGACATCGCCCGGCGATAGCCGCGAGGCTTGCCGGTTCGGCGGACATATTCGCGCGGCATGGCCGGCGTCCGTGGGCCTCCGTCAACTGCGTCACCTCGCACGACGGCTTCACACTGCAGGACGCCGTCAGCTACGTCGAGAAACACAACGAAGCGAACGGCGAGGCCAACCATGACGGGCATCCCGCCAATTTCACCAGCAACTGGGGTGTGGAGGGGCCGACCGACGATCCGGCCATCAACGCAGTGCGCGACCGGGTACGGCGCGCCATGCTGGCCACCGTGTTCTTCGCGGCCGGTACGCCGATGCTGCTCGCCGGCGACGAATTCGGCCGCACGCAGCGCGGCAACAACAATGCCTATTGCCAGGACAATGAGATCACCTGGCTCGACTGGCGGATGGCCGCTTCGCCTGACGGGACCGCGCTGACTGCCTACGTGGCACGGCTCGCCGCGATCAGGCGCGAGCATCCGGTGCTGCGCAGTCCGGTGTTCCTGCACGGCCGGGTGCATCCTGCGCCGGGGATCGCCGACATCGCCTGGTTCGATGAGCGCGGTGAAACAATTTCAGCCGACGCGTGGAACGATGTCGAGCAGCGAACGTTGTTGCTGCGCCGCGCCATGTCTGGTCCGGAAGGAAAGGTCTCAATTCTGACACTGCTGCTCAATCCGACCAATGAGCACAGGCAATTCCGCCTGCCCGCGCCGCACGTCCCGACGCGGATCCTACTCGACAGCGCGGAGCAGGTGGCCGACGAGCGCGACCTCCAGGGCAGCGACGTGCCGGTGGCGGCGCACAGTGCCGTGCTGCTGCACGCCAGCATCGAACGGGCGGCGCAATGAGCGCTCGTTTCGGCCGCGCTTCGCCGTTCGGTGCCAATCTGGCGGCGGATGGTCGCGCGCGCTTCCGGCTCTGGGCGCCGGCGCAGGAGAGGGTGAGCGTGGCGCTCGATGGCGGTCCGCTGTTGCCGATGGCGCGTTCGCCGGACGGCTGGTTCGAGGCGCATGCGCCGTGTGCCGCCGGGACGCGCTACCGCTACCTTCTGGCCGACGGCACGTTGGTGCCCGACCCCGCCGCGCGCGCGCAGGAATGCGACGTGCAGGGCCCGAGCGTCGTGGTCGATCCCGCTGCGTATGCGTGGCGCAATCCGGCTTGGCAGGGGCGGCCCTGGCACGAGACCGTGCTCTATGAGCTTCACGTCGGCACGAGCGGCGGCTTCGCCGGCGTGGCGAAAGAAGCTGCCGTTTCTCAAGGACCTCGGCGTCACCGCGGTCGAACTGATGCCGGTCAACGATTTCCCCGGCCGGCGCAACTGGGGCTATGACGGCGTGCTGCCATACGCGCCCGATGCCGCCTACGGCACGCCGGACGAACTGAAATCGCTGATCGACACGGCGCACGATCTCGGCCTGATGATCTTCCTCGACGTGGTGTACAATCATTTCGGTCCCGACGGAAACTGGCTGTCGCTCTACGCCTCGCAGTTCTTCCGCCAGGACCATACGACACCCTGGGGGCCGGCGATCGATTTCCGTCAACCGGTTGTGCGCACCTACTTCACCGAGAACGTGCTTCTTTGGCTCATGGAATATCGATTCGACGGTCTGCGCTTCGATGCGGTGCACGCGATCGAGGAGCAGGACTGGGTGGACGAGATGGCCGCCACCGTGCGCGCCACCGTCGAGCCCGGACGCCACGTCCATCTGGTGCTGGAGCACCACAACGATGCCTCCCATTTGGGAAAGGACTGCGATGCGCAATGGAACGACGACGGGCACAACGTGCTGCACGTCCTACTGACTGGCGAGCACAGCGGCTACTATGGCGACTACGTGGACCAGCCAGCGGAGAAGCTGGCGCGCTGCCTCGCCGAGGGCTTCGTCTTCCAGGGCGAGCATTGCCGGTATCTCGGGGCGCCGCGTGGCATGCCGAGTGCGCACCTGCCGCCGACCGCGTTCGTGCTGTTCCTGCAGAACCACGACCAGATCGGCAACCGCGCCTTCGGCGAGCGGCTGACCACGCTGACGGATCCGGCCGCGCTCGAGGCGGCCATCGCATTGCTGTTGCTGTGCCCGCAAATTCCGCTGCTGTTCATGGGTGAGGAGGACGCGAGCCGCACACCCTTCCTGTTCTTCACCGATCATCGCGTGGAACTGGCCGAGGCCGTGCGCAAGGGACGCCGCGCCGAATTCACCCGCTTCCCCGCATTTGCCGATCCGGCAACGCTCGAACGCATCCCCGATCCGAACGCGCCGCGCACGTTCGAGGCATCCATCCCTCACGCCGACCCGCAGTCCGGCCCCGCGCGCCAGGCGTTGTATCGGCGTCTGCTCGCGCTGCGGCACGCGGAGATCGTGCCGCGGCTCGACGGTGCGCGCGCGATCGAGGCGATTGCGGTCGGCGCCAGGTCCGTGCTTGCACGCTGGCGGCTTGGCGACTGCGCCGTTCTCACCATTGCCACGAATCTCGGCCGGGAACCCGCCTCGATGCCGGCCTCTGCCGGCGATCTGCTGTTCGCGACACCGGCGGACGCCGCGCTGCAGGCACCGGCCGGCACCCTGGCGCCGTACTGCACCCTGGCCTGGCTCGACCGCGGGCCCGCCGATGACTGACGAGGCGGTGAAGGACCTGGCGCGTCGCGCCGGCATTGCGGTGGAATGGCGTGACGTCGCCGGCCGCCAGCAGGTCGTCGGACTGGACGTACTGCGCCGCATCCTGGGCGCACTCGGGCTGCCCTGCATAACGCGCGGCGAGCTCGCGGCAAGCCGGCGGGAGCTCACGCGCAACACCAATCTGCAGGCGCTGCCGCCACTCGTCACGGCGACCGCGGGGCGGCCGACGCGGCTGGAAGCCGGGGCGAGCGGACCGCAGCCGGCCATACTCGAGCTCGAGGCAGGCGGAAGGCGGGACATCTCGGTCGTGCCGGTGCGCGGCAGGCTGCGCGTCCCGGCGATCGCCGAAAGCGGCTACCACCGGCTGCAGATCGACGATCGGGATATCGTGCTCGCCGTGGCGCCGGCGCGCTGTCGCACGATCGACGACGCGGTGCCGGATGCGCGTCTCTGGGGGCTCGCCGCACAGGTCTACTCACTGCGGCAGTCCGGTGATGCGGGCATCGGTGATGCTGCCGGCATCGCCGCCCTGGCTGAGGCGGCCGGAGAGCGCGGCGCGGATGCTCTGGCGCTCAGTCCGCTGCATGCGCTGTTCACCGCGAACCCCGCCAGGTTCGGCCCCTATTCGCCGTCTTCGCGGCTGTTCCTCAATCCGCTGCACGCCGCGCCTGGCCTGGTGTTCGGCCGGAGCATGTCGCGCAGGCGATGGCGGAGGCCGGCCTCGGTGACGCCTTTGCCCGGCTGGAATCACAGAAGCTGATCGACTGGCCGGAGGCGGCCGGAGCGAAGCTCGCGCTGCTCCGCGTGCTGTTCGACGATTTCATGGCGGGGCCCGACGAGAACGCCGCGCTCGCCGCCGACTTCGCGCGGTTCCGAGCAGACGGCGGCGATCTGCTGGCGCAGCACGCGACCTTCGAGGCGCTGCACGCGGAACAGTCGGCCGCCGGCGCGGTCGACTGGCGGCGCTGGTCGGCCGATCTCCGCGATTCGCGGAGTGCCACGGTCACCGTGTTCGCCACTTCGCGGCAGGACGAGGTGCTGTTCCACATATTCCTGCAATGGCTGGCCGACCGGTCGCTCGCCGCGGCGCAGCAACGGGCCCGGGTGTCAGGCATGCGCATCGGCCTGATCAGCGACCTCGCCGTCGGCATGGATCCCACCGGCAGCCATGCGTGGAGCCGGCAGCAGGAGATCCTCGGTGGTCTCGCCATCGGCGCGCCGCCGGACATCTACAATCCGCGTGGCCAGAACTGGAGCCTGACAGGGTTCTCGCCGCGTGCCCTGATCGCGGGTGGCTTCGCCGCGTTCCTGGCGACTGTGCGGGCGGCGCTGCGGCACACCGGCGGCCTGCGCATCGACCATGCCATGGGACTGGCTCGGCTCTGGCTGATCCCGGATGGCGCCTTGCCGTCGGATGGCGCCTATCTCGCCTATCCGGTGACCGATCTCCTGCGGCTGCTCGCCCTGGAATCCCAGAGACACCAGGCAATCGTCATCGGCGAGGACCTCGGTACGCTGCCGGATGGCTTCCACGACACGCTTGAGACGGCCGGCGTGCACGGCATGCGCGTGCTGTGGTTCGAGCGCGAGGGCCAGGCGTTCGCGGCGCCCGACCGCTGGGATCACGGCGCCATCGCGATGACCTCGACTCACGACCTGCCGACAGTCGCGGGATGGTGGCATGGCACCGACATCAAGACGCGTGCGGCATGCGACCGGCTCGGCAAGGACCTGAGCGAGGCCAACGTGATGGCGGAGCGCGCCAGGGATCGCACCGGCTTGTGGCAGGCCTTCGAGCGAGAAGGCGTGGCAGGTGGAAATGCACCGCCACCTGAGAATACGCCGCCAGCGGTGGACGCCGCAATTGCGTTCGTCGCGCAGACCAACACACCGCTCTGCCTGTTGCCTGCCGAGGACGTGCTCGGCCTGGAGGAGCAGCCGAACCTGCCAGGCACGATGGACGAACATCCGAACTGGCGGCGACGGCTGCAAGGCGACGCCGGGTCGCTCCTGGATGCACCGGAAGTCGCAGCGCGCGTGGCTAAGCTGGCGGCGAAGCGGCCTCGGCTGTGACCGCGCCGCGCGCGACCATGCGGGTGCAACTGCACCGCGGCTTCACCTTCGCCGACGCGGAACGTCTGGTGCCGTATCTCGCATCACTGGGGATCAGCCATCTGTACGCGTCGCCGATCCTTACCGCGCGGCCAGGGTCGATGCACGGCTACGACGTAGTGGACCCGACGCGGGTGAACCCGGAACTGGGCGGCGAGGCGGGTCTGCGGTCCCTGGTCGCGGCTCTGCGCAGTGCGGGCCTTGGCATCATCGTCGATATCGTGCCGAACCACATGGCAGCCGGCGGCATGGAGAACGCCTGGTGGGGCGATGTCCTGCAGCATGGCCAGTCGAGCCGCTTTTCCCGCTTCTTCGACATCGACTGGAACAGCGCCGATCCGGCCTTGTACAGGAAGATACTGGCGCCGTTCCTCGGCGAGCCCTACGGGGACGCTCTGCGAGCCGGCGCGATCACCCTGGCGCGTGACGACAATGGCGCGCCTATCATCCGCTACTTCGACAATATCTTTCCGATCCGTCCCGCGGATCATGCCGAGATCGCGGCGTCCGCGCCGGATGCGTACGATCCGGTGACGGAAGCGGGCAGGGCGCGCCTGCACGCTCTGCTGGAGCGCCAGCACTATCGGCTTGCCTGGTGGCGCACGGCCGGCGACGAGATCAACTGGCGGCGCTTCTTCGACATCAACGGCCTTGTCGCGCTCCGGATCGAGGACGATGCGGTGTTCGAGGCAACGCACGCGACGCTGTTCCGTCTCTATGCTGAACGTCTGATCGACGGCGTGCGGGTGGATCATGTCGATGGCCTGGCGGATCCGCCCGGCTATTGCCGGCGGCTGCGGGAGCGGCTCGGTGGTCGAGCCTGGCTGGTCGTCGAGAAGATACTGGGCCCCGGCGAGCGCCTGCCGACCGACTGGGGCGTGGACGGCACCAGCGGCTACGACTTCATGGATGATGTGAATGCGCTGCTGCACGATCCGTCCGGCGAGACGCCGCTGCGGGAACTTTGGACCTCGGTGAGCGGCCGCCCGGCGGATTTCGCCGCCGAGGAGGCCGCCGCTCGCCGCGAGATGCTGGATCGCAGCTTCACATCGCAGATCGACGCGGCGGCTGCCGCGCTGCATCGCATCGCCCGGATGCGGCTGGAAACGCGCGACGCGACGTTTGCCGCCATCCGCCGTGTGCTGATTGCGCTGCTGGCACATTTCCCGGTCTATCGGAGCTACGGATGCGGGCGGCGGTCCGCGGCCGATGACGCCGCGTTCGCGAAGGCGGTGGCCGGGGCGATGGCTGATAGCCGCGCGGCCGATCGTCCGATCGTCGGTCTGCTGGATGGCTGGCTTGGTGGCGAGCCGGTAGGCGATCTCGACTACGAGGCGCGCTGCATCGCGATCACCCGCTTCCAGCAACTGAGCGCGCCGCTGGCGGCCAAGGCGGTGGAGGACACCGCGTTCTATCGTTACGGCGTCCTGCTGTCGCGCAACGACGTAGGCGCGGATGTCGCGCGGTTCGCCATGACCACTGCGGACTTTCATGCCCGATGCCTGGAGCAGCGCGCGAGGTTTCCCGATGCGATGCTGACCACCGGAACGCACGATCACAAGCGCGGCGAGGACGTGAGTGCGCGGCTGGCCGTGCTGAGCGAGATGCCGGAGCAATGGGCCGCGAACGTTCGCCGTTGGCTCGTGCTGAACGCACCACACCGTCGTGCGGGAGACGGTCCGATGCCGTCACCTGGCGACGAGGCGATGCTCTACCAGATGATCGTGGCGGCATGGCCGACGGAACTGGGGACGAGCGATGCCGAGGGTCTGGCGGACTTTACCGAACGCCTTGCAGACTGGCAGCTCAAGGCGTTGCGGGAGGCGAAGCTGGCGACGGACTGGATCGCGCCGAACCTGGAATACGAAGATGCCGCGCGATCGTTCCTCTACACGATCATGGCGGATCGCGATGGATTTCTTGCGCAGTCCGGGGCGTTTGCACATCGCATCGGTCCGGCGGGTGCGGTGAACGGCCTGTCGCAGGCGCTGCTGAAGCTGACCGTTCCAGGCGTCCCCGATATCTTTCAGGGCAACGAGTTCTGGGACCACAGCCTGGTCGATCCGGACAACCGCCGGCCGGTGGATTTTTGCGCCCGCATTGCTGCGCTGAAGGCGGCCGGACGGCCAGGGACGATCGCGGCGCACTGGCGCAACGGGCTTGTAAAGCAGGCGGTGATCCGGTGCACGCTCGCACTCCGCGGAAGGCTGCCGGAGCTGTTCGCGCGCGGCGCCTATCGTCCGCTGGAGGTGATGGGCCCCGCGGCGGCGCATGTCGTGGCGTTCCTGCGTTCGCATGCCGGCGTGCATTGCCTGGTCGTGACGCCGCGGTTGCCGGGCAGGCTTCTGGGCGGCGGCGACTCGATCGTCATGCCACCGGCCGCCTGGCGGGACACGGTCCTGGGTCTGCCGGAAGAACTGGTTGGCCGCAGGATGCGCGATGCGATCAGCGATGGGCGGGCGGAAGCAGGCGAAACGACGGTGCGGCTGGACAGGCTGCTGTCGACGTTCCCGGTCGCGTTGCTTGTAGCGGACTGACGGCAACCAGTACACCTCTCCCGCTACGCGGGAGAGGTCGCGGAGCGCCAGCTACGCGGGTGAGTGTCCATCCAGAGGCACTATGCCTGCTGCTGCACCCTCTCCCGTCGCGCTGCGCGCTCCGACCTCTCCCGCATAGCGGGAGAGGTGTACTGGGGCGTCTCAGCCGCCCGCCATCGCCGGGCGCGCACTCTCCTGTACCCGCTTCGCCTCCGCCGCAGCGGCGCCAGGCACCTCGACGTCGATCTCCAGCGTTGAAACTGTATCCCCGCGGTCCAGCTTGATCTGCACCTTGTCACGTTCGATCGTTACGTGCTTGGCGATGACCGCGATGATCTCCTCCTGCAGCACGGCAAGCAGATCGGATTTCCCCACGAAGGCGCGTTCGTGCGCCAGCAGCACCTGCAGCCGATCGCGCGCGACCGGTGCGGAGCCATGGCGGCGGAACATGCTGAGCAGCAGATTCATGCGACGGCCCTCCGGCCGAACAGCCGTCCCATCAGGCTCCTGCGTTCGGCCGGCACGGTGACGACCAGCGTCTCGCCCTTGAGCCGCCGCGCTGCCTCGAAATAAGCGCGCGCCGGCGCGCTGGTCGGGTTGCCGATGGTCACCGGCGTGCCGAGATTCGACGAGCGCAGCACCTCCTCGCTTTCCGGGATGATCCCCAGCAGCGGGATCGACAGGATCTCCAGCACGTCCTCGGTCTTCAGCATCTCACCGCGCGCCGCGCGGATCGGATCGTAGCGGGTGAGCAGCAGGTGCTTGTCGATCCGTTCGCCCTTCTCGGCTTTTGCCGTCTTTGAATCGAGCAGCCCGATGATGCGGTCCGAATCGCGCACCGAGGACACCTCGGGATTGGTCACCACCACGGCGGCGTCGGCGTGCCGCATGGCGAGCGTCGCGCCGCGCTCGATGCCGGCCGGGCTGTCGCAGATCACCCAGTCGAACCTCTCGCGCAGCTGAGCGATCACCCGCTCGACGCCATCGGCGGTCAGCGCATCCTTGTCGCGCGTCTGCGAGGCCGGCAGCAGCGACAGATTGTCGATCCGCTTGTCGCGGATCAGCGCCTGGGGAAGCTTGGCGTCGCCCTGAACGACGTTGATCAGGTCGAACACCACGCGCCGTTCCGCACCCATCACCAGGTCCAGATTGCGCAACCCGACATCGAAGTCGACGACAACCACGTTCTGGCCCTGCTTTGCCAGCGCAGCACCAAGCGCCGCCGTCGATGTCGTCTTGCCGACGCCGCCCTTTCCGGATGTCACGACAAGAACCGTGGCCATCGCATTCTCCCTTCGGTAGTCAGTCGAGCGTTGCCAGCATCATCGCCTCACCGGCGAGCCAGGCCTGCACTGGCCGGCCGCGCAGCGCGGCGCTCATGTCATCGGCGGTCTGGTAGACGCCATCGATCGCCAGCAGCTCGGCTTCGAGCCGGCGGCAGAAGATGCGCGCGCGATTGTTGCCGGTGAGCCCGGCGATGGCACGACCGCGGAGCGCACCGTAAATATGGATTGAGCCGCCGGCGATCACTTCGGCGCCCGAAGCGACCGAACCGACGACGGTCACGTCCCCCTTTTCGAACACGATGGACTGGCCGGATCGCACCGGGTGATCGACCAGCAGCGAGTTGCTCTCCTGCGAGGGCGGGGTCTGCGCGGCAGCGCGTTCATCCGGTACGTCGAGCGGGCGTGCCGGGCGCGTGCCGGTGGCATGCAGCGGCGCCCAGGCTTCCATGCCCTGCCACGAGGGATGTGCGCCCTCGGTGCCGATGATGCGGATGCCGCGCCCATGCAGCCGCTGCAGCAGGCCGGCGACGTCCGGCTGTTCGCTCGGCAGCGCGCCGAGATCCAACACCACGGGACGGCCTTCAAAGAAGGTGGGCGACCGCTCGACCTGCGCATCGAGCGCATCGAGCCAGTCTGCCACGGGCGGTTCGGGCGCAAGAACAAGCGCCATGAAAGAACGGCCGCGGACTCTGATGAACGGGCGCGAATCGGGCGTGGGCACAGGTCGGGCGTACCAAGCGGACGCCGTCCGGGTCAACCAGAACTGTCAGAAATTACGCTGCAAGAAGAAAGACCTGTGGACAATTCGTCAGATGCTGTGGAAAACCCTGTGGAAGACGCCCCACCCCCTCCCGCAAGGGGAGGGATACCGCGATAGCTGACAGATTGCACCGTATCTGACCACACCCAGTGGGCTCCGGACCAATTGGACTCATGGAGCGCAATCTACCGTTGTGAGGGGAGCGGAAGGAAGGCCGGCCTTCTTGTGGCGGTAGGACATTGATGGAGGCCAGGGGGCCTCGTCGCCCTCCAGAGGGACCGAGAGACCCGCATGCGGCGGACTTAATCCGGGGCACGAAGAACGGACCCCTCTGGATTGACCATCCCCTCGGCAGTATCGGTGGGATGGTCGGTGGCTGGCCACGGCCGTATCTCTCGACCCCAAGGGAGTCGAGCCCTGTCGGTGGGGCATTAAGCGGGGCAAGAGGGCGACCTTCTGGACTGAGACCCGTCAGCTCCTATGGCAATTGGAGGTCCGCGGCTCAATCTACAGTTGTGAGGGGAGCGGTGGGAAGGGCGCATCTCTGTCGCCGGGGTGGGCAGCATCTTCTGTTGCTGGTGGTCGGCGTTCGTGTCTCCCAGAGGGCGGTTCTGCAGCCTCGGTGGGCTTCATCCGGAGCACGGAGGGCGAACCCTCTCTGGATTGACCATCCCCTCGGCTGTATCGGTGGGATGGTCTGTGGCTGGCCAACGGCGGTCTCGGGAGCAGCGCCCCGTCGGATGGGGCTTTATCCGGAAGTGAACGACACCTCAGGAAGCTGCTACGGTCCGCTCGTCGTCCAGAAACAGACCGGAGGGAGCCGTGAACGGTGGGCGAGATTTGGGGTCGGTGGATTGGGAGGATTGCTGCCAGTCCTGGCGAGCCTTCTGGCCGTGGATCTTACCGCCATTGCGGCCATTGTAGATCATCAGGATTCCGTTTCGCTAGGTATTTGTGTCGGCTACGCACTGCGAGTATTGGTTCTGTTTACCCTTGGAGGCGTGATGGCCGTACTTAACTCCGAGATTCAGAACCCCCTGGCGCTGGTTCAGATCGGCATTGCTGCGCCGGCTTTGATAACATCCTTCGTCAGCGGCACCGCTATAAATCAGAACCAAAGGCCAGTAAGGCAGACACTATCGCTTATTAGCAGCTCGTTGGCTGGGGAGCCGAAACCAGACCCGTCAATACAACATGTGCAGTTTTTCAACGATCTTCTCAATGGCCTCACGCCGGGGTTAGGTCTGCAGCAACCAAGGAAGCTCTCTGGCCCTGAAATACGTTCCCTCCTTGTGGGTAACACTGCTTACACCCCGGGCAGGTTCGGCCCGAAGATGTACACTATCCATTACAATCGGGACGGCACGATTGATTTCACTTCTCCGGATGGCCAGGATTTCGGCACATGGAAGGTGAGCGAAGACGGTCTCTTTTGCACGAAATATAAATACCTCCGCGGCGGCGCGGAGACCTGCCAAACTATATGGCAGACCGGCCCCAACGCATACGAGTTTCATTTACCAAACGGGACTATTTTGAAGGGTTCGATTACACCCGGAATACACTAGGCCGTGGAGTGGGAGGCAGTGTGTGGTCCTTCGCGGACAGAGAGGGTTCGCCATGCCGATCGCCTTGTGAGCGGATTTTGACGCGGCTGTTTTGCGCCAGATTGTCCGTGAGAGCGAGGATGCCAACCAAGTGCGGCGGCGTCTATCGCTGGCAGTGATCTATGACGGAGGCAACCGCACGCAGGCGGCCAACGTCGGAGGCGTGACGGTGCAGGCGGTAGGCCGGCCTTCCTTCCGCTCCCCTCACAACGGTAGATTGCGCTCCATGAGTCCAATTGGTCCGGAGCCCACTGGGTGTCGTCAGAAACGGTGCAATCTGTCAGCTATCGCGGTATCCCCTCCCGCAAGGGGAGGGGGAGTGGGTACAGCAATACTGCTCCCCCTCCCCTTGCGGGAGGGGGTTAGGGGAGGGGACCTGTGGTCAGCCTGGCGCCAGCACGTGGATGACGCGGCTCGCGATCATCTCGCGCGTCTTGGCGCCGTAGGCGGCCATGTGCGGCGAGGCGGCGTGCGCCTTCAGTGCCTCGGGGCTCTCCCACTTCTCGATCACGACGAATGTGTCGTCGCCGAATTTTGCCGGCGAGCTTTCGGCGTCGACCGCCGGCCCGTATTCGACGCAGCCGTTCTCGGCGTGTACCGCCGGCATGTTGGCGTGAAACTCCTTGAGGATCGCGCCGCGCATGCCTGGCTTGGCAGTGATGATGGCGAGGACGTGGATCATCGGTCTTTGCTCCCGGGGTGTTGCGACCCGCCATCGGAGCCCACGACGGCGATTTCAGCAAGCGCCGGCAGTCGCATTCCTCTTGGCTAATTTTTGGTCAGAAACAGGTTCCCTGCCTCAATAATCCGCAGCCGTTCGCGCTACAGCGGCCATTCAGCCTCACAGTTTCGTGGCACAGCGGTTGCACCCGTATCGCCGGTGATCCGAGGCAACCGCCTCGCCACGAAAACGAACTGGGGGACAAACCAACATGGCACCTGCCGATTTTACGCTCAGCCGCCGCCGCTTCGGCAGAATTGGCGCCGCTGCCGCCACGCTTGCCGCCCTCGGCGGTGCCAGGGCGGCATTCCAACCTGCCGCCGCGCAGGGGACCGGGCCGATCAAGGTCGGCATCCTGCATTCGCTCTCCGGCACCATGGCGATCAGCGAAACCACGCTGAAGGACGTGATGCTCATGCTGATCGACGACCAGAACAAGAAGGGCGGCGTGCTCGGCCGCAAGCTCGAGGCGGTCGTGGTCGATCCGGCGTCCAACTGGCCGCTGTTCGCCGAGAAGGCGCGCGGTCTGCTGTCGGTCGACAAATGTGCCGCGGTGTTCGGCTGCTGGACGTCGGTGTCGCGCAAGTCGGTGCTGCCGGTGTTCGAGGAGCTGAACGGCATCCTGTTCTATCCGGTGCAGTACGAAGGCCAGGAGTGCAGCCGCAACGTGTTCTACACCGGCGCCGCGCCCAACCAGCAGGCGATCCCGGCGGTCGACTACCTGATGAGCGAGAACAAGGTGAAACGCTGGGTGCTGGCCGGCACCGACTACGTCTATCCGCGCACCACCAACCAGATCCTGGAGGCCTACCTCAAGGTAAAGGGCGTGGCGCCCGACGACATCATGATCAACTACACGCCGTTCGGCCATGCCGACTGGCAGAACATCGTGGCGTCGATCAAGAAGTTCGGCTCCGCCGGCAAGAAGACCGCCGTGGTGTCCACCATCAACGGGGATGCCAACGTGCCGTTCTACAAGGAACTCGGCAATCAGGGGATCAAGGCGACTGACATCCCGGTGGTGGCGTTCAGCGTCGGCGAGGAAGAACTCGCGGGGATCGACACCAAGCCGCTGGTCGGCCACCTCGCGGCGTGGAACTACTTCGAAAGCGTCGATACGCCCGAGAACAAGGCGTTCATCGACGGCTGGCACACGCTTCATCAAGAACCCGAAGCGCACCACCAACGATCCGATGGAGGCGCACTACATCGGCTTCAACATGTGGGTGAAGGGCATGGAGAAGGCCGGCACGACCGCACCGGACGCGGTGATCGATGCGTTGATCGGCGTCTCGGTGCCGAACCTGTCCGGCGGCTACTCCACGATGATGCCGAACCATCACATCACCAAGCCGGTGCTGATCGGTGAAGTGCAGGGCGACGGTCAGTTCAACACGGTCTGGCAGACGCCGGGGCTGGTGGTGGCGGCGGAGTGGTCGCCCTACGTCGAGGATACCAAGGACCTGATCGGTGATTGGCGTGCTCCACTGTCGTGTGGCGCATTCAACGTCAAGACCGGCAAGTGCGGTGCGGGCGGCGGCAAGAAGGCCTGATGGCCTGAGCCGTCGAACGCCGTGCTTGGGTGGCCCGCCTCCTCCCCGGGCCACCCAAGACGGCCTGCTGCCCGGGATGGCATGCTGAAAGTCCACCGATGAAACGTCTCGCCGGTCTGCTGTTGATGGCCGCGCTGTTGCTGGCGCCGGCGACGGGCCAGCGCGCAATCGGCGGACGAAGCGTTGGCTGCGCTCGCGTCGACCAGCTTCGACAGCGTTCGCCGCGGCGTGGAGATGTTGGCGCTGTCCGGCCAGCCGCGGGCGGCGGCAATCATCACCGCGCTGCAGGCCGGGCGGTTGTTCATGGGCGCGGACAAGGCGCTGTTCATCAAACAGGACGACGGCGGTTTGACCGACGCGGCGACCGGTGCGGCCGCGCCCGACGTGATGGCCAGCGGGCTGCGGCCAGTGCGCATGAACAATGCGGTGCGCGGCGCCATCGACGCGGCACTGGGCAGCCTGCGGCTGTTTTCGCCCGACCGGACGACCCGGCTCGCCGCAGCCGAGGCGGTGTTCCGCTCGCACGACCCTGCCGCCCTGCCGGCGCTTGACCGCGCCATCGCGAAGGAAGCCGACCAGGGCGTCGAAACAGCGGATGGAGCAGGCGCGGGCCGCCGCGCTGCTGTCGTCGCCCGATGCGAGCGAGGCCGATCGACTGGCGGCCATCACGGTGCTGGCCGCTCGCGCCGACATCGACAGCCGCAGCCTGATCGCGGGACTGACCGGCCAGCCGCCCGCCGTCGCAGCGGCAGCCGAGGCGGCGATCAGCGCGATCGATTTTCGCCTGCAGCTCTGGAGCGTGGCGCAGAGCGTTTACTACGGCCTGTCGCTCGGCTCGGTGCTGCTGCTGGCCGCGGCGGGGCTTGCGATCACCTTCGGCGTCATGGGCGTGATCAACATGGCGCACGGCGAGATGGTGATGATCGGCGCCTACGTGACCTTCATGGTGCAGCAGGCGATCCGCGACAGTGCGCCCTGGCTGTTCGGCGGCAGTCTGCTGATTGCCGTGCCGCTTGCGTTCATTGTGGCCGGCGTGATCGGCATCGCCATCGAGCGCACGTTGATCCGCTGGCTATACGGCAGGCCGCTGGAGACTCTGCTCGCGACCTGGGGATCTGTCGCTGGTGTTGCAGCAGGCGGTGCGCTCGATCTTCGGCGCCAACAACCGCGAGGTGAGCACGCCGGACTGGATGAGCGGTGCGACCGAACTCGGTGGTCTGACGATCACCTACAACCGGCTCTACATCATCGTATTCGCGTTCCTGGTGGTGGCCGCGCTGATGGCGGCGTTGCGCTTCACCTCGCTGGGGCTCGCGATGCGCGCGGTGACGCAGAACCGGCAGATGGCGGCGGCGATGGGCATCCGGACGCCCTGGATCGACGCGCTGACCTTCGGCCTGGGGTCCGGCGTGGCGGGCATGGCTGGCGTGGCACTGAGCCAGATCGACAACGTCTCGCCCAATCTCGGGACAGGGCTACATCATCGACAGCTTCATGGTCGTGGTGTTCGGCGGAGTCGGCAATCTCTGGGGCACGGTGATGGGTGCGCTCACGCTGGGCATCGTCAACAAGTTCCTCGAGCCGGTGGCGGGCGCGGTGCTGGGCAAGATTGTCGTGCTGGTGCTGCTGATCCTGTTCATCCAGCGCCGGCCGAGGGGCATGTTCCCGCTCAAGGGACGCGCGGCGGAGGCATGATCCACGTGTCGCCGCAGAAGCTGCCATGATGTTCAACCGCACGACACTGGTCACCCTCATCGCGGTGCTGGGCGGAGCTGTCGTGCTCGCCGTGCTCAACCTGGCGACCGATCCGACCGCGTCGCTGCACGTGCCGACCTATGTCGTGGCGCTGATGGGCAAGTACCTGTGCTTTGCGATGCTGGCGCTGGCGGTCGATCTTGTCTGGGGCTTCGCCGGGATCCTTTCCCTTGGCCATGCCGCGTTCTTCGCGCTCGGCGGCTACGCGATGGGCATGTACCTGATGCGTCAGATCGGCGCGCGCGGCGTCTACGGCAACGCCAACCTGCCCGACTTCATGGTGTTCCTGGGCTGGCACGAACTGCCCTGGTACTGGCACGGCTTCGAGTGGTTCGGCTTCGCCGCGCTGATGGTCGTGCTGGTACCTGGGCTGCTGGCGCTGGTGTTCGGCTGGCTGGCGTTCCGTTCGCGCGTCACCGGCGTGTATCTCTCGATCATCACTCAGGCGCTGACCTATGCGCTGCTGCTGGCGTTCTTCCGCAACGACATGGGCTTCGGCGGCAACAACGGCATGACGGACTTCAAGGACCTGCTCGGCTTTCCCGTGCAGGCCGAGGCCACACGCTGCGCGCTGCTGGTGATCACCGCGCTGTTCCTCTGCGCGCAGTTCCTGCTCGCCCGGTATCTTGTCACCTCGCGCTTCGGCAAGGTGCTGATCGCGGTGCGTGACACCGAATCGCGCACACGGTTTCTCGGTTACCGGCCGGAATCCTACAAGCTGGTCGTCTGGGTGCTGTCGGCGGTGATGGCCGGCATCGGCGGCGCGCTGTACGTGCCGCAGGTCGGCATCATCAATCCGTCGGAGTTTTCCCCTGCCAACTCGATCGAGGCGGTGATCTGGGTCGCGGTCGGCGGCCGCGGCACGCTGTCGGGCGCGATCCTCGGCGCGGTGCTGGTCAACCTGGGCAAAACCTATTTCACCAGCGCGCTGCCGTCGCTCTGGCTGTACGCGCTGGGCGCGATGTTCATCTTCGTCACCTTGTTCCTGCCGCGCGGCATCATGGGCCTGGTCCGCCCGCGCCGGCCGACCGACGTGTGCGGATCCGACGCCGGCGCAGGCCGCGGCGCGCGAGGTCACCGGATGAGCGCAGGCGGTCACCGAGCGCGGCGATACGCTGCTCTATCTCGATGGCGTGACCGTCACATTCGACGGGTTCCGCGCGCTGAACGCGCTGTCACTGGTGCTGGAGGCCGGCGAGATGCGCGCCGTGATCGGCCCGAACGGCGCCGGCAAGACGACGATGATGGACGTGATCACCGGCAAGACGCGGCCGGATCACGGCAAGGTGGTGTTCGGCAAGGATACCGATTTGACACGGCTCGACGAACCGGCGATCGCCTCGCTGGGAATTGGGAGAAAATTCCAGAAGCCGACGGTGTTCGAACCGCACACGGTGTGGGACAACCTGCTGCTGTCGCTGGCCGAGGACCGCCGGCCGCGCTTCACGCTGTGGGCGCGCGAGACCGCCGCGGAGCGAGGGCGGATCGAGGAGATCCTGGTGACCACGCGCTTGGTCGAGCAGCGCCATCGTCCGGCGGCGGATCTGTCGCATGGCCAGAAGCAGTGGCTGGAGATCGGCATGCTGCTCGCGCAGGAGCCGCAGCTTCTGCTGGTGGACGAACCGGTGGCCGGCATGACGGACGCCGAGACGGAGCAGACCGCCGAACTGCTGCGCGAGATCAACCGGACGCGCAGCGTGGTGGTGGTGGAGCACGACATGGCGTTCGTGCGTGCGCTCGACGTGAAGGTGACGGTGCTGCACGAAGGGTCGGTGCTGTCCGAGGGCTCGATCGACCACGTCAGCAACGACCCGCGCGTGATCGAAGTGTATCTGGGGCGATGATCATCTCCCTTATCGTCATTCCCGCGAAAGCGGGAACGCAGGGATGTAACCTTGGCTACCGCCTGGGTTCCCGCTTGCGCGGGAATGACGACGGGAGGGGTGCGCCAATCCGATGCTTGAAGTCGACCACGTCGATCTGCACTACGGCGCCGCCATCGCGCTGCGGCAGGTGTCGCTGACCGCGGAGGTCGGCGCGGTGACCTGTCTGCTCGGCCGCAACGGCGTGGGCAAGACCAGCCTGCTGCGCGCGATCACCGGTGCGCATCCGATCAGCGCCGGGGCGATCCGCTGGGAGGGTGCGGACATCACGCGCCTGCCGATCCACGATCGCGCGCGGCGCGGCATCGCCTGGGTGCCGCAGGGCCGCGACATCTTTCCGCTGCTGACGGTCCGGGAAAACCTGGAGACCGGCTTTGCCGTGCTGCCGCGCGGCGAGCGTCGCGTGCCGGACGAGGTGTTCGAGCTGTTCCCGGTGCTGAACACGATGCTGCGTCGGCGCGGCGGCGATCTGTCGGGCGGGCAGCAGCAGCAGCTTGCCATCGCGCGGGCGCTGGTGATGAAGCCGCGGCTGCTGGTGCTGGACGAACCGACCGAGGGCATCCAGCCCAGCATCATCAAGGATATCGGGCGGGTGATCGCGCTGTTGCGGTCGCAGGGCGGAATGGCCATCCTGCTGGTGGAGCAGTATTTCGATTTTGCCCGCGAACTCGCGCAGACGATCGTGGTGATGGATCGCGGCGATGTCGTGCTGTCGGGGCGGCGGGAGGAGTTGAACGAGGAGGATGTACGACGCCGCCTCTCTGTCTGACGCTCCGACTTTGCAGCGCGCGGTGGGAGAGTTGCGTGTGGAGCTGCGCGCGCGCGACGGGCGCACGGTGCTGGAGGGACTGCGCCAGGCGGGCTGCCTCAAGGCGCGCTTTCCGCGGCCGGAGCATGCCGGACTGGTCGAGCGTCGTCACGCTGAACACCTCCGGTGGGATTGCCGGCGGGGATCGGCTGGACAGTGCGTTCTCGGTGCGGACCGGTGCACGGGCGACGATAGCGGCGCAGGCCGCGGAGCGGTTCTATCGCTCGTTGCCCGGCGGCGCGCCATCGCAGGTGCGCACGCGGATCGTGGTGGCTGACGGTGCCGCGGTCGAGTGGCTGCCGCAGGAGACCATCCTGTTCGACCGCTGCGCGCTCGATCGGCGCCTGCACGTCGAGCTTGCTGCGGATGCCTGGTTTCTCGGCGTCGAAAGTCTGGTGTTTGGACGCGCGGCGATGGGAGAGTCGTGTGGAACTGGCGTCACTGCGCGATGTCATTCAGGTGCGTCGCGCCGGGCGCTTGTTGCTGCATGACGCGATCCGCCTGGAAGGTGACGTCGCCGCCACGTTGCAACGACCCGCAATTGCCGGCGGGGCGCGCGCGGTGGCAACACTGGTGCATGTTCGCCTGATGCCGAGCGGCGTTGGAGGTGCGCGAGGCGTCCGCCTGTGGTGTCAGTGCCGGACGGGATGCTGATAGCGCGCGTTCTTGCGCCGATGGCGCGTCGCTGCGAAGGCAGTGTCGCGCGTCAGTGCCTGGGACGGGCATGCTGTCGCGCGCATTGCTTGGCAGCTGACGGACGCGTCGCCTCGCGCACGGCCGGTTGTCGCCGCGCTGCAGGTGCTGCGCGCACGGGCGTGCACGTTGCCGCGCGTGTGGCTAGTTGCTGAGAGGAACGTCGCATGAACCTGACGCCGCGCGAGAAGGACAAGCTGCTGATCAGCATGGCCGCGATGGTCGCGCGGCGCCGTCTGGAACGTGGCGTGAAGCTGAACCATCCCGAAGCCGTTGCGCTGATCACCGATTTCGTCGTCGAGGGCGCGCGCGACGGCCGTAGCGTCGCCGATCTGATGGAAGCGGGCGGCAAGGTGATCACCCGTGCGCAGGTGATGGAAGGCGTCGCCGAGATGATCCACGACGTGCAGGTGGAGGCGACGTTCCCGGACGGAACCAAACTGGTCACCGTGCACGAGCCGATCCGATAGGGCACGAGTGGAGTCATGCCAAACGGCGAACACTCATTGCCGATTTTCTTCGCACCAGCTCTTAGATCAGCGACTGACAGAACGTCCTGCTTATTCGCATCTATCCTTGATCCGCTCCAGCAGTCGGTACCGGCATAACGCAGTCAAATCGATGTCTTGTGGGTTTGATCAGCGGTAGACGAGAATGCTAAACCAATGGTCCATTCACATAGTCTATGAAGACGACGACTGTCCCAGAAGCGCGTTCTGCGCCTCACTGGCGGACTTGGCACCGGCTTACGCCTCCTGCGGCATACGTGCCCTTATGCCGGTGCATGTCGCTAGGCCGAGATCACTTTGCAGCGCCGTCCTTACTCCGGGGCGTGAAGCTGGGGTGCAAGACGTTCGTTCGTTCGTCGGTCGCTGACGAGTGCAGGGAAACGAGGTTCAGCTCAGGCTTGTGAGGTCATTGCCCCACCACCGGCGAAGTTTTCGCATTGAAGAATATCTGCTTGCTCGCCTTGGCTGGCACTGCTATGGCAGTCCATGCTCTTGCGGGCATTACCGGCGTCCCATGAGAGGCCCTCGATATTGCCCAGGTGCGGTCATCGCGTTGTATCATGCCTGACATATACATGACTGCGACAATGGCACTAATGCACTTTCAGACCTTCAGCATGGAACGATTGAGCCATGATCCCCGGCGAGATCCTGACAGCAGACGGCGACATCGAGCTGAACGCCGGCCTCGCCCGCACCACGCTGACCGTCGCCAACACCGGCGACCGGCCGATCCAGGTCGGCAGCCACTACCACTTCGCCGAAACCAACCCGGCGCTCGCGTTCGACCGTACCGCCGCGCGGGGCATGCGGCTGGACATCGCCGCCGGCACCGCGGTGCGCTTCGAACCCGGTCAGACCCGGGAAATAACCCTGGTGCCCTATCGCGGCAAACGCATCGTGCAAGGCTTCCGCGGCGCCATCATGGGAGCGCTCGACTGATGGCCCGCATCACCCGCCGCGCCTATGCCGACATGTTCGGTCCCACCACCGGCGATCGCGTCCGCCTCGCCGACACCGACCTGATCATCGAAGTGGAACGCGATCTCACCACCTACGGCGAAGAGGTAAAATTCGGCGGGGGAAAAGTGATCCGCGACGGCATGGGCCAGTCGCAGGCATCGCAGGCGGAGGGCGCGGTCGACACGGTGATCACCAACGCGCTGATCATCGACCACTGGGGCATTGTCAAAGCCGATGTCGCCATCACCAACGGCCGCATCGCCCGGATCGGCAAGGCCGGCAATCCCGACATTCAGCCGAACGTCGACATCGTCATCGGACCCGGCACCGAGGTGATCGCCGGCGAGGGGAAGATCCTTACCGCGGGCGGGATCGACAGCCACATCCATTTCATCTGTCCGCAGCAGGTGGAAGACGCGATCGCCGCCGGCATGACCACGCTGATCGGCGGCGGCACCGGCCCCGCCACCGGCACCTCGGCTACCACCTGCACGCCCGGTCCCTGGCATCTCGCGCGCATGCTGCAGGCGGCCGAGGGTCTGCCGGTGAACCTCGCATTCGCCGCCAAGGGCAATGCGTCGCGCCCCGCCGCGCTGGAGGAAATGATCCGCGCCGGCGCCGCCTGCCTGAAGCTGCACGAGGACTGGGGCACCACGCCGGCCGCGATCGACTGCGCGCTGTCGGTGGCCGACCGGTTCGACGTGCAGGTGATGATCCACACCGACACGCTGAACGAATTCGGCTTCGTCGAGGATACGATTGCCGCGTTCAAGGGCCGCACGATCCATGCGTTCCACACCGAAGGCGCCGGCGGCGGACACGCGCCCGACATCATCAAGGTCGCATCGCTGGCCAACGTGCTGCCGAGTTCGACCAACCCAACGCGGCCTTACACGGCGAACACGCTCGACGAACATCTCGACATGCTGATGGTGTGCCATCACCTGGACGCGTCGATCCCGGAGGACGTCGCGTTCGCCGAGAGCCGCATCCGCAAGGAGACCATCGCGGCCGAGGACATCCTGCACGATCTTGGCGCGCTTTCGATGATGTCGTCGGACAGCCAGGCGATGGGCCGCGTCGGCGAGGTGATCATCCGCACCTGGCAGACCGCGCACAAGATGAAGCAGCAGCGCGGCGCGTTGCCCGGCGACGGCGCGGCGCAACGACAACGCGCGGGTGAAGCGCTACATCGCCAAGTACACGATCAATCCGGCGATCGCGCAGGGGATGGCGACCGAGATCGGCTCGATCGAGGCGGGAAAGCTCGCCGACCTCGTGCTGTGGTCGCCGGCGTTCTTCGGCGTGAAGCCCGACCTCGTGATCAAGGGCGGCAGCATCGCATGTGCGGCGATGGGCGATCCCAATGCCTCGATCCCGACGCCGCAGCCGGTGCACTACCGGCCAATGTTCGGCGTCTACGGCCGCGCCCTGGCGGAAAACTGCATCAGCTTCGTCTCCGCCGCCGCGCTCGATGCCGGCATCGGCGCTGCCTTGAATCTGCAGCGCCGGCTTGTTGCCGGTCGCCGACACGCGCGCGGGCATCGGCAAGCGGTCGATGATCCACAACGATGCGACGCCGGCGATCGAGGTCGATGCGGAGACCTACGAGGTGCGCGCCGACGGCGTGTTGCTGACCTGCGAACCCGCCACGATGCTGCCGATGGCGCAGCGCTACTTCCTGTTCTGATGCGCGCCGAAGCTGTACTGCCGGCCGGCACCTGGGACCTCGCAAGCGAGGCCGACCGCGTGCTGATCGACTTCGATCGCCGTCATCGCCGCCGCATCCTGCTGCGGACGGAGGCGGGCAGGGAGGTGCTGCTGGACCTTCCGCAGGCCGTGCGGCTACGCGATGGCGACGGCCTCGCGACGGAGACCGGTGTCATCCGCGTCTGTGCCAAGCCGGAGCCACTGCTGGAAATCCATGCGCACGACTTGGACGAAATGGTGCGGATCGCCTGGCATCTCGGCAATCGCCATCTGCCGGTGCAGTTGAAGGGCGAGCGCATCCGCATCCGCGAGGATCACGTGATCAGGGACATGGTGGAAGGGCTCGGCGGCCACGTGGACGAGATCGAGGCGCCGTTCGATCCCGAACCCGGCGCCTATGCCGGCGGACATCATCACCATGACGATTGAACACACCAGAGGCACGAGATTGAGGAAGGGGATGACCACGAAGACTCCCCCTCCCCTTGCGGGAGGGGGGTGGGGGGAGGGGGCCGTGCCGCCCAGGACCCTTACCCCCACCCCCCTCCCGCAAGGGGAGGGGGAGTTACAGGTTCTCGCGCTGCTGCGCCTGCTCGCCTGGCTCTCGCCGGCGTTTCCGACCGGCGCATACGCGTACTCGCACGGTCTGGAATGGGCCGTGGAAGGCGGTGACATCACCGACGGCGAGACGCTGCGAACCTGGCTCGCCGATGTCCTGACCCATGGCTCCGGGCGCAACGATGCGATCCTGCTGCGCCATGCGCATCGCGCCTGCGGCGACAGCAATGCGCTCGGCGAAATCGCGGAACTTGCCGCCGCCATCGCGCCGTCGCGGGAACGGCGGGCCGAGACGCTGGCTCAGGGTACGGCCTTTCTTGCCGCCGCGGCAGCGTGGCATCCGCCGGACCTCCCGCCGCGCGTGGCCTATCCGGTTGCCGTCGCCGCGCTGGCCGGCCGGAATGGCATCGCGGAAGACGCGACCACCGCTGCCTACCTGCAGGCGTTCGCCACCAACCTGATCTCGGCCGGCGTCCGCCTGGTCCCGCTCGGCCAGAGCGCCGGCCTGCGCGTGCTCGCCGCACTGGAACCTGACATCCTGCAGGTCGCCGAAGCATCCCGCACCGCCACCCTCGACGACCTCGGCGGCTGCGCCTTCCGCTCCGACCTCGCCGCCATGCTGCACGAAACCCAGTACACAAGGCTGTTCCGCTCATGATGCATTCGCGTCACGGACCCCTGCGCATCGGCGTCGGCGGGCCGGTCGGCACCGGCAAGACCGCACTCATGGATGCGCTGTGCAAGCGCTTCCGCTCCAGCTACGACATCGCGGCAATCACCAACGACATCTACACCAAGGAGGACGCCGAATTCCTCACCCGCGCCGGCTCGTTGCCGCCCGAGCGCATCCTCGGCATCGAGACCGGCGGCTGTCCGCACACCGCGATCCGCGAGGATGCTTCGATCAACCTCGCCGGCGTCGCCGACCTGAACCGGCGTTTTCCGACGCTCGACATCATCCTGATCGAATCCGGCGGCGACAACCTTGCCGCCACGTTCAGCCCGGAACTGGCCGACCTGACGATCTACGTGATCGACGTCTCCGCCGGCGACAAGATCCCGCGCAAGGGCGGCCCCGGCATCACGCGCAGCGACCTGCTGGTGATCAACAAGATCGACCTCGCGCCGTTCGTCGGCGCCAGCCTCGAAGTGATGGACCGCGATGCGCGCCGGATGCGCGGCGAGCGGCCGTTCGTGTTCGCCAACATCCGCGCGGGCACCGGCGTGCCTGAGATCGCCGAGTTCATCCAGTCCGAAGGCGGGCTGCGGACCTAACCTGCCGCCAGCTCGCCCAGGGTCTGCGTCAGCACGCGGGTTCCCGCGGCCAATTGCGACGGCTCGGAATATTCTGCCGGATTGTGGCTCACACCGCGCCGGCACGGCACAAAGATCATCCCGGTCGGACACACCGGCACGACGAACTGCGCATCATGGAATGCGCCCGACGGCAGGCGCATCCGGGAAAAACCCTGCTCGGCCGCGGCACGCTCCACCGCCTCGATCACCACCGGGGAAAACTCAACCGGCAGCGCGTGGAAGGTCTCCTGCACCGCCACGCCTGCATCGCGCACGGCGGCCTGCACCACACCGGCGACCGCATCGCCGCGTGCCAGCAGAACCTCCTTGTCGGGGTGCCGAAAATCGATAGTGAAGCTCGCCCTGTCCGCCACCGAATTCGACGTGTTCGGCTCCACCACGATCCGCCCGACGGTGAAGCGCAGCACATCCTTCGGATCGTGCATCAGCGCATTCAGCGCAGCGATCGCACGCACCATGTCCTGCACCGCGTCACGCCGCAGCGCCAGGGGCGTGGTGCCGGCATGCGCGGTCTCACCGGTCAGCGTCACGGTGAACCAGCGGCTGCCCTGGATGCCGGTGACGACGCCGATATCCAGCCCCTCGGCCTCCAGTCTGGGTCCCTGCTCGATATGCGCCTCGACATAGGCGTGAGGTTCGCCACCAAGCGGGCGGCGCGGCAGGTCGGTCTCGGCGGCGAGGTGCGCGGCCAGCGCATCGGCGAACCGGACGCCATCGGGGTCGGCGACATCGGCAAAATCCTCGAGGCGCCGGAAGCCGCTCCAGGCCATGCTGCCCATGCAGCCGGGCGCGAACCGGCCGCCTTCCTCGTTGGTCCAGGCCACCACCTCGACCGGGCGGCGCAGCGTGACCCCGGATCGGTGCAGCGCGGTCGCCGCCTCCAGCCCGGCGATCACGCCATAGATGCCGTCGAACCGGCCGCCGTTGGGCTGGGTGTCCATGTGGCTGCCGGTCACCACGGCGGCGGCACCAGGATCGGTCCCCTCGAGGCGCAGCCACAGGTTCGCCGCAGCGTCCACCGACACCGTGGCGCCGATCTCCTTCGCCCAGGCGATCAGGCGACGGCGTGCCTGGCGATCCAGTTCGGTCAGGCAGGCCCGGTTCACGCCATCGCCGGGGATGCCGCCGAGCTTCGCCATCGCCATGAGCCGGTCCCACTGCCGCTGTTCGTCGACTGCCGCCACCGCCATGTTCATCAGCACCCTCCCGACGTTGCCGGCAGATGACGTGTGGCCGGCGGGCGCGTCAATCAGTCGGCGCATGCGTGCCTTGCCCCGCCTCGGAACCGATAATCCTTGCAATTGACGCCGCTGTGCAGCATCTGAGATGCGAGATAGCCGGCTGCGCGAGGCCGGGTTAACATGCGGGCGCGCGGAGCAAGGTTCCGGGGCGCCCGTCATGGTATGGAGGTTCACCGTGCCTGTCACGCCGCTCGACAAGATCCGCAACATCGGCATCACCGCGCATATCGACGCGGGCAAGACCACCACGACGGAGCGGATCCTCTACTACACCGGCATGTCGCACCGCATCGGCGAGGTGCACGACGGCAACACCACGACCGATTACATGGAGCAGGAGCGCGAGCGGGGCATCACCATCACCTCTGCTGCGGTGACCTGCGAGTGGCACGACCACCGCATCAACATCATCGACACGCCGGGCCACATCGACTTCAACATTGAGGTGAACCGCAGCCTGCGCGTGCTGGACGGCGCGATCTTCATCATCGAGGGCGTGGCCGGCGTGCAGCCGCAGTCCGAGACCAACTGGCGCCTCGCCGACCGCTACAACGTCCCGCGCATCATCTTCATCAACAAGCTGGACCGCACCGGCGCCGACTTCTTCCGCGCGTTCGCCACGCTGAAGGAGAAGCTCGACATCGTGGCGCTGCCGCTGCAGCTGCCGATCGGCATCGAGGACAAGTTCCTCGGCGTGGTGGACCTGGTCGAGATGAAGGCGATCGTCTGGGAGGGCGGCGAGCTCGGCGCCCGCTACCACGACGAACCGATCCCGGCCGATCTGGCGGACCAGGCGAAGGAATACCGCCAGCTGCTGCTCGACACCGCGCTGTCGGTGGACGATGCCGCGATGGAGGAATACTTCGACAAGGGCGACGTCGAGGGCGCCACGCTGAAGCGCTGCATCAAGGCCGGCACGATCTCCGGCGCATTCCGCCCGGTGCTGTGCGGCACGGCGTTCAAGAACAAGGGCGTGCAGCCGCTGCTGGACGCGGTGATCGACTACCTGCCGTCGCCGATCGACGTGCCCGGGATCAGCATCGCTGCGGGCGAGGGCGAGGAGGATGGCGACCGTTCCGACCGTCGCCGCATCAAGGCCGACCCCAATGCGCCGTTCGCCGGCCTGGCATTCAAGATCATCAATGACAAGTACGGCACGCTGACCTTCGTGCGCGTCTATGCCGGCACGCTGAAGTCCGGCGACACGGTGATGAACACCACGCGCGACCATCGCGAGCGCATCGGGCGGATGTTCCAGATGCACGCCGACAAGCGCGCCGAGATCAAGGAGGTCCACGCGGGCGATATTGCCGCCTTCGTCGGCCTGAAGGATACCGGGACCGGCGACACGCTGGCGTCGGCGCAGGACCCGGTGGTGCTGGAACGGATGGCGTTCCCGGTGCCGGTGATCGACATCTCGGTGGAGCCGCGCACCAAGGAGGCGGTGGAAAAGATGTCGCTCGGCCTGCAGAAGCTGGCCGGGGAGGACCCCAGCCTCCGTCTGCGCACCGATCAGGAGACCGGCCAGACCATCCTGTCGGGCATGGGCGAACTGCACCTGGAGATCATCATCGACCGGTTGCGGCGCGAGTACGGCGTGGATGCGAACATCGGCGCGCCGCAGGTGGCATACCGGGAAACCATCAGCCGGCCGCACACCGAGATCTACACGCACAAGAAGCAGACCGGCGGTTCCGGCCAGTACGCCGAGGTGAAGATCGCGTTCGAGCCTCTGCCGCGCAACGAGGGCGTGGTGTTCGAGAACAAGGTGGTCGGCGGCTCCGTGCCGAAGGAGTACATTCCGGCGGTGGAGAAGGGCATCAAGCAGCAGGCCGAGACCGGCGTGCTGGCCGGCTTCCCGACGGTGGACTTCAAGTACATCCTGCTCGACGGCAAGTACCATGATGTCGACAGCTCGTCGCTGGCGTTCGAGATCGCGGCGAAATCCTGCTTCCGCGACGGCATGAAGAAGGCCGCGCCGATCATTCTGGAGCCGGTGATGGACGTGGAGGTCACCACGCCGTCGGATCACGTGGGCGACGTGGTCGGCGACCTGAACCGCCGCCGCGGCATGATCCAGAACCAGGAGAGTGCGGGGTCCACGATCATCGTCCGGGCGCATGTTCCCCTGAAGGAGATGTTCGGCTACATTTCCGACCTGCGGAGCATGACCAAGGGGCGCGCCTCGTTCACCATGCAGTTCCACCACTACGACCCGGTGCCGCGCAACATCGCGGACGAGATCATGGCCAAGAGCGCATGAGCAGAGGTTGCACATGACGGAGGCAGTCTAGGTGCAACCCCCCCGCCTCCACTGGATGCGGGGACGGCAGGAGGAGGGGCCCGGTGTTCACCGGACCCTCGAATGGATCGGACGCGACGACGCGGGCAAGGCCATCGCCCGCGTCGTTCGCGTTCTGGGGCCGGTGTGGACCGGCTGGCGCTCCTACCGCGCGGTGGCGCTGGACGAGGAGGCCAAGGTGATCGAGCTGCGCCCGACCACGCCGCCCGACGGCGCCGGCTGGCTGGCGTGCATCGGCGGGCAGGTGGTGGGTCGTGCCACGGTGCCGCTGCAGGCGGTGCGGGCGGCAGAGGCGGCGCTGGGCGGGGACTGAACGGCGGCGGCAGGCGGTCTTGCCGCCGGCCCGATACGCTCGTATGCACAATGCCATGGCTCCCGTTGGAGGCACCATGGCCCGTTCCGCCATAAAGCAACCGCGCAAGACGTCCAGGGGCAAAGCAGGCGGTGCCGGCTTGTCGGGCGGCTCTGCGGCGTCGCAGCCGAAGAGGACGGACTGGGTCAACCTCAAGGTCGCATGGCCGCAGCCCAAGCAGGCGATCTCGCTCCGTATCGACCAGGACATCCTGGCGTGGTTCCGCGATCGTGGCCCGGGTTACCAGACCCGCATGAACGCCGTGCTGCGCGCCTTCGTCGATGCCCAGCAAGGCAAGCGCTGACAGGAGCACGGGATGGCGGATATAGTCGGCACTTGGCGGCTTGTCGCCGCCGCAGCGCGTGACGTGGCCGGCAACATGCTGCCGTCGCCGTTCGGCCCGCAGGCCATGGGGCGGGTGGTGTTCAATGCCGACGGACGCATGATGGCCGTGCTGTGCGACGGACGCCCGAGCCTGCCGCCCGGATTGCCCCGCGACTACTCGTCCTATTGCGGCAACTACACGTTTGACGGGAGCACGCTCGTTACCCTGGTCGATGCCGCCTCGGATCCGGGCCGGATCGGCACCCAGCAGGTACGCGGCGTGCGCTTCGAGGGTGAACTCATGGTGCTGCGCCCGCCGCCGCGCCAGAACGCCAGCGGGCCCGAGCAACGTGAAATCACCTGGGAGCGCATCGCTTCGGTATAGGGCGGAAGATCGCTGCGCTCTTCCGCCCTGCTCACACCACTGGCGTGGCCGGCGGACCACCCTTTTCCCAGACGTTGAACGTCGCATCCCATACCGCGATGCGGCCGTCGCGCACGATCCAGATCTCCGTGCCGCGACCCAGCATCGGTTTGCCGGTCTGCGCATCATCCCAGCTTGCATCCCAGGTGTTGGCGAGCACGTCGCCCATCACGCAATGCAGTGTCTTCGTCAGCCTGTAGCCCTTGGTCCGGGCAAACCGCGCGCGGAGGAAACGCATGACCGCTTCACGGCCGCGCATCTCCGGGAAATCGGCGAAACGCGCCACCGCGTCCTCGGTGAAACCCTGCTCGATGCGCGCGAGGTCTGCCGCGCCGAATGCGTCCTCCACGTCCTGCACCAGGCGTTTCGCCGCATCCCAGGACAGGGTCGTCGTCGCTCCGTCTGTCATATCCGGGTCACTCCTTTCAGCCCTCGGGCCGGACGATCAGCACCGTGCCGTCGACGCCTTCCACCCGCAGCCTTGCGCCTACGAGGGGTTCCGGCACGTCGCTGGGCACGCGGGCGGCCCAGTCGCTGTCGCCCAGCCGAACGCGTCCCTCCCGCCCCCGGAACGCCAGCGCGGTAGCGCTGCGGCCCGCGAGCCCGGACTGCTGTGTATTCAGCCTGACGTGGTGGCGGCGAAAGCGCAGTCCGACGCCAAGCGAAATCGCCGCCAGCACGCCGAACGTCACCACCTGGAGCTCGAAGCCGATCCCGCCCGCCAGGACAACGACCCCGGTACCGCACGCCGCCAGGCCGAGCCACATCATGAAGGCGCCAGGCGCGTGGACCTCCAACATCAACAATGCCAGCCCAGCCAGCAGCCAGATGATCCAGCTGCTCATCCCGACGCGCCCATCCCCCATGGGGATGCGGCAGGCATCGGTCCGCTCGGCGGCATTGGCGCCATCGGCGGCGTTGGCGTGGGTGGGACCTCGGGCGGCCCGCTCCCCGGCGTGCCGTCGTCGCCGCGCAGCAACTGCATCGCCTGCACGATGCTGCCGGCGAGTGCCGAGCTTTCCATCGGCACAACGACAAGGCGCGTGTTGGGCGCCGAGGCCAGCGCCTGGAACGCCCGCACGTAGCGATCGGCGATGAAATAGCGCAGCCCCGCCAGGCCATGCTGGGCCGCCGCGTCGGACACCATCTGGGTTGCCTCGGCCTCGGCGCGCGCCAGCGCCACCCGCGCCTCGGCGTCGCGGTTCGCCGCCTGCTGGCGACCCTCGGCGGACAGTATCAGCGCCTGCTTCTCCCCTTCTGCACGCAGGATCGCCGCCTGACGCTCGCCCTCGGCGCGCGCCACCGCGGCACGCCGCTCGCGCTCCGCGGTCATCTGCAGGTTCATCGCGCGGATCAGGTTCTCCGGCGGCTCGATTTTCCGGATCTCAACGCGGCTCACCTTCACGCCCCATGGCTCCGTTGCGCCGTCCAGAATGATCAGCAGCGCGGTGTTGATTCGCTCGCGCGACGACAGCGTGGCGTCAAGTTCCATCTCGCCGATCACCGCCCGGATGTTGGTCATGGCAAGCGTGTTCAGCGCGAGCGAGAGGTTGCTGACCTGATACGCGGCCTTCTCCGGCTCCATCACGCGATAGTAGATGATGCCGTCCACCGAGACGGTGGCGTTGTCCCGGGTGATGACGCTCTGCTCCGGAATCTCGACCACCTGCTCCTGCACGTTCAGCTTGCGCCCCACGCGGTCGACATAGGGCAGCACGAAGTTAAGTCCGGGCTGCAGCAATCGCGTGTAGGCGCCGAAGCGCTCGACCGTCCAGACCTGGCCCTGCGACACGGTCTTCACCCCGGCGAACAGGGTGACGACGACCAGGATCAGCAGGAAAACCCAGACCACGATGACCACGTCGGTCACGACCGCCTCCGATTTGCGGCCGGCGCCGTCACGCTCCCTTCCATTGCAGGATGTAGAGCCCGGCATCGTAGTCGGTGGCGTAGATCAGACCGTCCTGTGCGACGAACACGTCCGCCGTATGCCGTATCTTGGCTCGCCCGCGCATCGGCTCCGCCCATTGCGTCGGCTGCGGCGGCACGAAATAGCCGACCTCCTGCGGCCGGTACGCATCGGAGATGTCGAACACGCGCACGCCCGCGCTCTGCCACGTTGCAAAGATCGTCGTGCTGCTCTGGAACGAACCGGGCCGGTTCTCGTGCAGATTGTGCGGGCCGAACTGGCCGCCCATATTGACATAGTCCTGATCCGCCGGCGTTGGCAGCGTCGCGATGCTGACCGGGTTGCTCTTCTCGCGGATGTCGAACACCCAGGTGCGCTTGTGCTGGCCCTCCTGGTCGATGTTCAGCACCGCCTCGTCCGCCACCACCAGCAGACCGCGGTCGTGCAGCGGCAGCGCGTTGTGCGTGCCGCCGCCATAGGGCGGGCACCAGTTGCGGTGCGCGATCAGTTTCGGCGCCGACTTGTCCTTCACATCCAGGATGGTCAGGCCGCCGTCGCGCCAGGAGCCGTAGGCGATGTCGTCCGCCACCACCGCGTGATGCAGCGCCCAGCGGTTCTTCCAGGTGGGCGTCTCGCCGGCGGCGGCGTTCTGGCCGGGAATCCACCAGCGCCCCACCTCGTGCGGCTTCGTCGGGTCCGCCATGTCGATGACGATCAGGATGTGGTCGGTGAACCCGTCCAGCAGCGCCGATGCATAGGCGTAGCGCCCGCCGGTCCACCAGATGCGGTGCAGGCCGAGCCCTTGCACTTCCATGGCGCCGATGGGGCGCGGATTGGCCGGATCGGCGATGTCGTAGACCCGCATGCCGGCGGCGTAGTCCTCGCCGCGCTTGCCGAAGCGGCTGCTGTCCACCTTGTTGGAGCCGCCGTAGTACTCCTGCTGCGTCAGCAGCGCCCTCTGATCAGCCTCCTGGATGCACAGCAGCAGGTCCTCGGCCGCTTGGAGATGCATGCTCACGGACTTCGGATGCATCGGCACGAAGTTCACCGGCTTCGGATTGCGCGGGTCGCGCACGTCGGTGACCATCACGCCGCGCTGCACCCGCGTGCCGATGTAGGCATGGCCGCGAGCGACCATCACCTGGACGCCGTCGCCGCGGCCTCCCTGGTCGGTATGGCCGATGAATTCGATGTTGCGGGCGCCTTCGGGGATAATCATGGCTTGCTTCTCTCCCTGATCGGTCGTCAGCTTAGGCTGGGTTCCGAGGACTGAGTAGGAGGGATTGGCCATGCCGACCTATGTCATGCTCGCCAACTGGACGGAACAGGGGATGCGGGCGATCAACGACAGCCCGAAACGCATCGATGCGGCGAAGAAGACGATGGAGGAGATGGGCGGACAGTTCCGCTCGGTCTACATGACGATGGGCGACTACGACCTGGTCATGATCTACGACGCACCCGACGATGCGGTGGCGGCGCGGTTCACGTTGATGCTCGGCAAGCTGGGCAACGTTCGCACGACGTCGCTGAAGGCGTTCCCCGAGGAGGCGTATCGCCAGATTATCAATTCGCTGCGGTAGCGCGCTTTTCCCGCCTTGATGTGCATGTCGGCGCCGGTGTGACTGCGAGTTGATCGATGATCGCCGCGATCAGCCTGATGCGCAGACGCGACGACGTGACGTTGAACGCCTTTCGCCGGCACTGGCTCGATGTGCATGGCCCGTTGGTTTGCGGGTTCCCTGGCCTGCGTTGCTATGTGCAGGACCATGTCATCGAGTCACCGGCAACGAACGCGCCGGCGCGCGACATGCGGATCGACGGTTTCCCGATTCTGTCGTTCGACAATGACGCAGACCGGCTGCGTGCGCACCAGTCGGCGGAGATGGCGGCGTGCAATGTCGATTCCCGTTCGTTCATCGGCGCAGTCTCGCGCGTGATTTGCGAACCGCGGATCGTAATGCAGCAGGCTCCGGATGCCGGCCGGATCAAGCTCATCGCGCTGCTGCCGGGCAAGGTTGCGGATGACGGCGCGCTCGAACGCTACGCGGCGCGTGCCCGCGAATTGCCTGGGCTGCGGGGTTTGGTGCTGTATCGTGTCCTGCAACAAGGCCCGGCGCCGAACAGCACGATCCCGCATCTGCCGGTGAGCACCGCCGGAATCGCCGAACTATCGTTCGCCAGCCTGGTCGACCTCGAATGCGCGATGGCCGGCGACGCCACAGGTGCGGCGCACTTCGTGGTCGAGGAGCACCGCCTGCGCTGATGCATGCCGGTGACCGGCCGGCCTGCCGGCTCCCTTGAACGCGCGTCGCTGCCGTGCCAGCGTCGGATCGTTCGGCGGGACTGCGAACCCGCGGTTCACAAGGGAGGAAAAACATGATGTTCAATCGCCGTAGTCTGGCGCTTGGCAGCGCTGGTGCGCTCAGCGTGGCTATCATGGGTCGTGTGCCGCAGGCGGCTGCTCAGGCCGGCGACGAGGCTGCCGTCAAGCAGGCCGTCGAGGCGTTCCGCAAGGCCATGCTGGCCAACGATCGTGCTCAACTGGATGCCCTCTCGGCGGATCAGCTCAGCTATGGCCACTCCGGGGGCAAGGTCCAGAACAAGGCGGAGTTCCTCGACGGTGCCGTCCAGTCGCGGTGGAAGTCCATCAGTGTGAGCGACGAGACCACCCACATTGTCGGCAGCAACGCGATTTCCCGATTCATCTTCACCGGTGAAAACGAGAGCGACGGCAAGATCAATGCGGTGAAGATCGGCGTGCTGATGGTCTGGCTGAAGCAGGACGGCCATTGGAAGCTCCTGGCGAGGCAGGCCGTCAAAGTCTGATCGGACAATCGAAGGAGAGAGACGGCAATGCCAATCGGATTCATCGGGCTCGGCATGATGGGCGCCGGCATGGCGAGCAACCTGCAGAAGGCGGGGCACAAGCTCGTCGTGCACGACCTGAAGCGCCAGTCCGCATCGCACCATCTCGCCGCCGGCGGGGAATGGGCGGACAGCCCGCGCGCGGTCGCCGCGGCGTGCGACGTGGTGTTCACCTCGCTCCCCGCACCGCCCGACGTTGAAGCGGTGGGGTTCGGCGAGAACGGGCTGGTGCACGGCTTCCGCAAGGGCTCGGTGTGGTTCGATCTGTCCACCAACTCGGTCAGCCTGGTGCGTGAGCTGCACGCCAGGCTGGCCGAGCAGGGGGTGGCGTTGCTGGACGCGCCGGTCAGCGGTGGCCCGCGCGGGGCAAATTCCGGAAAACTGGCGATCTGGGTCGGCGGCGACGAGGCGCTGTTCCACAAGCACAAATCGGTGCTCGACGCGATGGGCGATCAGGCGCGCTACATCGGTCCGATCGGCGCCGGCTCCGTTGCCAAGCTGGTGCACAATCTGTCCGGTGCCGCAATCAACGTGGTGCTGGCCGAGGCGTTCACGATGGGCGTGAAGGCGGGCATCGAGCCGCTTGCGCTGTGGGCGGCGATCCGCCAGGGCGCGGGCGGGCGTTCGCGCACCTTCGACCGGCTGGGCGGGCAGTTCCTCACCGGGCAATACGATCCGCCGGATTTCGCGCTGCGGCTGCTTTACAAGGATGTTACGCTCGCGTGCCAGCTTGGCCGCGAGGTCGGCGTGCCGATGCGCCTGTCGCATCTGGCATTGGCCGAGTTGAACGAGGCGCTCAACCGCGGCTGGGGCGAGCGCGACAGCCGCATCGGCATGTCGCTGCAGCAGGAGCGGGCAGGGGTCGAACCGTTCGCCGTTGATCCGGCGCGCATCAAGGCGGTGCTGGATCGGGACGGGTAGAGAAGGTTCACCACAAAGACACGAAGACACAGAGGTTCGCTTCGTGGCTTGGTGGTGAATTCCTACGCGAAGATCGTGCCCAGCCGCTTGATGCTCCCCAACGCCTTGTCGAATTCCAGACCGGGCCAGTGGCAGCGCATCATGAAGTGGTCGACGCCCAGCGCCTCGCGGTACCGGGCGATCTCCTCCTTCACGAACACCGCATCGCCGATGATGAAGCGATCGCGCACATACTCCTCGAACGGCGGCTTGTTGCGCGAAGCCATGCCCCAGGATGCATAGGCGTCGTACTTGTATTCCAGCGGCCCGCGGCATTCCTCCAGCGCCGTCTTGTGGTTCGCGCCGACATAGCATTCGCGCACCATCGGGAAACAATCCGGCGCGCGTCCTGCCAGCGCCTCGCGATACACCCGCATCTGCTCCGTCAGCTTGCCGAGCGGCGTGGTGGGAACGATCAGCCACGCATCGCCCAGCCGCGCCGCGCGCCGGATCGCCACATCGACCGTCGCCGCCATCCAGATCGGCGGTCCGCCCGCGCGCAGCGGCTTCAAACCGATCGCGTGGTCGTTGACCTCGTAGAAGCGGCCCTTGTGCGTCACCTTGTCCCCGGTCCACAGGCGGCGCATCAGCGTGATGCTCTCCTCCAGCCGCGGCGCGCGTTCCTTCAGCGACATGTTGAACGCGGTGAATTCGCCCTCGCGATAGCCGAGCCCGACGCCCAGCACGTAATTGCCGCCGGTCAGCACATCGAGCGTCGCCAATTCCTCCGCCACATGCACCGGATTAAGCAGCGGCAGGATCAGGATATTCGGCCCGACCAGCATGCCCTCGGCGTGCTGCGCCAGATAGGCCATCATCGGCACGATCTGCAGCATCTGCAGCGGTCCGGTCAGATAGTGATGCGGAAACCACAGCGAGGCGAAGCCGGCGTCTCGGGCGGCGCGCACCTGCGCCACGAGGTCCGGGACATGCGCCGCCACCGACTCGCCCGGCTGGAACTGCGTATTGATGAACAGTCCGACTTTCACCTTCGATCTCCTTCGGCCTTTCGCCCGCACCTTGAACCAGCGGCAGGAACGCGCCAACTCTCGCCCGCCATGAGCGACCGTGTCCCGCCTGATCTCGACCTGCTGCCTGACGGGAGTTTTCGTCCGCGTCGGCCCCCGCTTGCGGCTCGGATTTTCCGCTGGGCTGTGGTCATTGCCCTGCTGGCCGGTGCGTTGGCGCTGGCTGCCGTTGCGCTGTGGTTCGCGCTGGTGCTGATCCCGGTGGCGATCGGCGCCGGGCTGATCGCGTGGCTGGCGTTCCGCTACCAGCTCTGGCGCCGCGGAAGATCCGGAGGCGGCAGGGTTTGGCGGCAGTAGAGGTCAGTCAGCTCTGTGTCGGCCGCCACCACCTGACCAGTGCGCCGATCGCCAGGGCGAGCAGCAGCACCGCCGTTCCGCTCACGGCCAGCGCGCCCATCAGGTGCACGGACCGGAAGCCCATCGCCTGGAGCGCATGCAGCGACCCGTGCATGAAGTCGCGCACGTCGTCGAAGATCACCGCGATCTCGAATGTCGCCAGAAAGGCGAGCGCGTAGAACGGCTGCGGATGGCGCGCCTCATAGGCCAATACGTGGATTGCGATCCGATCGCCGCCCATCCGCGGCGTGAGGTAGCCGCAGAGCACGCCGATCAGCCCGCCGGCAAACAGGTCGGAGGGGTAATGAAGCCCCAGATAGACCCGGACGACGCAGACCCAGATGATACTGTATGCGGCGGCCGCGATGCCGACCGGTCGGGACAGGCGCCACAAACCAAAGACGAGGGCGAACCACATGGCGCCGTGGTCGCTTGGGAACGAGCTCCAATCCTCCATGCTCGAATAGCCCTGCATGGGCAGGTTCGGCGGCTGGTAGCCGATCCCGGTCACGAAGATCGGACGGATGCGGAACGGCAGTGCCGAGGCAAGGACACGCGTGACAAACAACGCCACGACGGTGCCGAGCAGAGCGGATACCACGATCCGCCGAACGTCGGGGCGGGAGACAGGGGAGAACCAGAACCACCAGTAGGCCGCTACGAGAATACCGGCCTTGAGGAGTTCACTTCTGTCAGCGAACCCGGCAATCCGATCGAGTATCGGGTACCCGGACCATCCGTTGATCGCGTGAAAAATCCAGAGGTCGAGCCTCCACATGACGTTCAATCGCTCCCGACATCTGTTGACTACGTCCCGGGACGTCTCACCTGTTGCCGGTGATTTCGCTGGCACTCGGAGCCCGTGTTTAACCCCACCTTAACAATTTTGCAACGCCTCTGACATAATTGTGACATCATCGCGGCCGGCAATGCCCCAGAGGTGGGAAGCGCCGGCCGCCCCGATGGAAATGTCCTGTTTCTACGTCAAGGATTGATCTTGCCGTCCTGAACCACAAGGCGCACCGGTCTTACGTCCACCTTCTGCCACACCTTCGCCCTGGTGTACGGATCGCTGGCGATCATCGCATCGAGCTCTGCGCGGTCGGCACAATTCGCCAAGAGGAATGAGCCGATCGGCTTTTGCGCCTCATCGAAGATTGGCCCTCCGAACACCAGCTTGCCCGCGGCGACATTGCCGGTCAGTCCATCGAGATGCGCCGGCCGCGCGGCCTGTCGGCGTGAAGGAGCCTCGGCGTCGGTGCCGTCATACAGAGTGACCAGGAACTGTGGCATTTGGATTCTCCTCTATTCGGCGGCCAGTGGAACCTGCGCCTGCAGCCCAAACTCCTGGGCCAGCAGCGTGTAGGAGCGCCGTCGCGCCGCCGGATCGTGCAGCGTGGTAAGTATGGCGATCTCCTCCACGCCATGCTCCGCCGCCAGGGCACGCAGCTTCGCGCCTACCACCGACGGCGTGCCATACAGCGCGCGCGAGCGCATCCGTTCGATGCGCAGCAATTCGCCTTCGGAATAAGAGTGAGCGGCGGCTTCTTCGGGCGAGGGCAGCGCCGCGAACACGCCACGGTCGCGCCCCAGCCGCCACATCTCGCGCGAAGTGAACAGCCGTGCCGCCTCCGCCTCGGTCTCCGCGGCCATCGCCCATACGCAGAGCGCGGCATGCGGCGTGGGGTGGCGTTCGCTGGGGCGATAGCCTTCGCGATACAGCGCCATTGCCTGATCGACGCCGCGGCCGTCCGTTATGAAATGCGCGAAGCAGAACGGCAGGCCGAAATACGCGGCGACCTGCGGCCCATAGTCCGAGCTGCCGAGGATCCACACCTCCGGCATGGTCGGGCCGCCCGGTTGGGCGATGATGTCGCGGAACGGATGGCCCTCCACGAGCTTCTCCCCGGCCAGCCACGCCAACAGATCGCGCACCTGGGCCGGGAAATGATCGGCCGCGGTCTCCGCCAGCGGATTGAGCGCGAAGGCGGTCCGCCCGTCCGATCCCGGCGCACGGCCGAGCCCGAGATCGATCCGCCCCGGCGCGATCGCCTCCAGCAGGCGGAACTGCTCGGCCACCTTCAGGCTGGAGTAGTGCGGCAGCATCACGCCGGCCGAACCGACGCGGATTCGTGTCGTCGTCGCGGAGATCGCACTGATGAGAATCTCCGGCGCCGTGCCCGCCTGGCTCGCCGAGTTGTGGTGCTCCGCGCACCAGTACCGGGAATAGCCCAGCGCCTCGCAATGCTTCGCCAGCGCCAGGCTCTCGCGGATCGAGGTGTCCGGCGAGCGCCCCGTCACTACCGTCGATTGATCCAGCACCGACAGCCGCAGCATGCGTCAGTCCCTCACGAAGCCTGCGCCATCTGAAGCCCGGCGTGGAACGGGAGATCTTCTGCTCATCCTCCGTCATGTCGGCCGGGATGTCGGCGAACAGCGGCGTGCTCAGGTAGCGCTCGCCGGTATCGGGCATCATCGCCAGGATGTTCGCCCCCTTCGGCGCCTCGGCGCAGACCTGCAGCGCGCCCGCGAGCGTGCCGCCGGCGGTGATGCCGACGAAGATCCCCTCCTTCTGCGCCAGATCCCGCGAGCAGCGCAGCGCGTCGGGGCCGGCGATGCGCAGGATCTTGTGGATCTGGCGGGCATCGACGACATCGCCAAGCAGCTTCGGGATGAAGTCCGGCGCCCAGCCCTGCATCGGATGCGGCTTGAACGCGGGATGCGCCGCCGCCGGCGAGCCGTCCTCTTTGCGCTGCTGCCCGGCGCCGCTGCTGAGCATCGCCGCATCGTCCGGTTCGCACACAATGACCTTGGTGTTCGGCATCTCCTTCGCGAGCACGCGTGCAACGCCCTTCAGCGTGCCGCCGGTGCCGTAGCCGGTGACCCAGTAGTCGAGCTGGGTGTCCTTGAAGTCCTCGACGATCTCGCGCGCCGTGGTGCGCGAATGGTAGTCGGCATTGGCCTCGTTCTCGAACTGGCGCGGCAGGAACCAGCCATTCGCCGCGGCAAGCTCGTAGCACTTGTTGACCATGCCCATGCCTCGCCCGGAGGCAGGCGTCAGCACGACCTTGGCGCCGAGGAAGCGCATCAGCCTGCGGCGCTCGACGCTGAAGGTTTCCGCCATGGTGACGACGAGCGGATAGCCCTTTGCCGCGCAGACCATGGCGAGGCCGATGCCGGTGTTGCCGCTGGTCGCCTCGACGACGGTCTGGCCTGGCTTCAGCGTACCGCGCTGTTCGGCGTCCTCGATCACGCCGAGCGCGAGCCGGTCCTTTACCGAGCCCAGCGGATTGAACGCCTCGATCTTGACGAACAGGTTCACGCCGTCCGGCGCCAGTTTGTTGACCCTGACGACGGGCGTGTTGCCGACCGTTTCGAGGATGTTGGCGAACCGGCGTCCCATGTCCTTCTCCCTGGTGGTTGTCTGGCACCGTAACGCTTGGGGCGGGTCAACGCCAAACCGTGCGTGCACCATCACGGCGCGGCTTGACCCGAAAGCATCCGGATAAGTCGCGATGGTGCAATGTTGTGCAATGTTGCTCCCCCTCCCCTTGCGGGAGGGGGTTGGAGGAATGGGTGCGGATGGACCCCCTCCACCTGCCCCCTCCCGCAAGGGGAGGGGAGCGCCTCTCCCGCGCATTCTCTCACTCCGCCGCCGTGGCCAATCCCAGGTCGGCCGAGGCTCCTGCAGCCTGCCGCACCGATGCGACCAGTGCAGCGCGGTTGCCATGGCCCCACTCGCTCATGAACCGGAGCAGCGGTTCCAGCGAACGCCCCATCGCGGTCAGCGAGTATTCGACCTTCGGCGGCACCTCGCGGTACACCTCGCGGTGGATCAGCCCGTCGCGCTCGAGTTCGCGGACGTGCAGCGTAAGCATGCGCTGCGTCACGCCGGGCAGCAGACGTTTCAGCTCGCTGAAGCGCTTCGTCCCGCCGAGCAATTGAAACAGGATCAGCAGCTTCCAGCGGCCCTCGATCACCGAGAGCGTGGTCTCGACGCCGCAAGGCTGGGCGGCCCGCTTCCTCGCGAGCGCCAGCAGCGTATCGGGGTCGGCGTGCGGCATGGCTGCGCGCTCCATAGGTTCCCTGGCTGATACTATAGCACAGGAATGTGCGTTCTTGTCGCATGGGCCGGTTACCGCGATATGGCGGCCATTGGCTGCGAAGGCAACAGCATGTCCGCCCAGGCCGCCGAACTCGACCCACGCCGATGGTGGGCGCTGCCTGTCGTCCTCACCGGCTCGTTCCTTTCCTTCCTGGATTTCTTCATCGTCAACATCGCGTTGCCCGCGATGCGCGACGATCTGGGCGCGCGCCCGTCGCAATTGCAGTTCGTGGTGGCCGGCTACGGGATCGGCTTCGCGATATCGCTGATCACCGGCGGCCGGCTGGGCGACATCTACGGGCGCAAGGGCGTGTTCCTGCTGGGGATCGCCGGCTTCACGCTGGCCTCGGCGTTGTGCGGCCTCGTGGTGAACCCGACAATGCTGATCGCCTCGCGCGTCCTGCAGGCGGTGATGGCCGCCACGCTGACCCCGCAGGTCCTGGCGATCATCCGCGTCGAGTTCGCCCCGCACGAGCGTCCGTTCGCGATCGGGCTGTATGGCACGTCTATGGGGTTTGCCTCCGTCGTGGCGCAGTTGCTAGGCGGGCTGCTGGTCCCGTTGTTCCTGATCTACGGCCTCGGCCAGGGTCTGGCGCAGCCGGCGCTGATCAACATCGTGGTCGGCAGTTCAGGCGTCAGCGGCGAGGATGCCGGTTCGGCGGCCGGCCTGTTCCTGACCACCGCGCAATCGTCCATCGCGCTCGGCGTCGCCGCGATCGGCGATGTGTTCTTCTCCCGATTGGGAGACATGCTGGCGCCGACGGACTATTTCGCCGCGCTGTCGGACACGCTGAGCTGGAATCTTGTGCTGCAGGTGGCCACGTTCCTGTTGGTGCTCCTGCTGCCGATGTTGGGACGCAGGGCCGCGCGGCCCGCAGCCGGCCGCGTCATGTGACAATGTCGGGGCGCGGACGCAGCAGCTTCCGATGAGTGCCGGAACAAAGGCCGGGCGGGCCAATCCAAAACGGCCAGCAGCGACGGCGAAATCGCGTCGGTTGAAGGTAACCAACCGATCCGTCTGTCCGTTGACTGCCGTCTCCGGCACCCGCCGCCGACAAGCGGGCCGCCGCGAGATGCACAGGAGACGGCCTCGCGCTCGATCAGTAATGGAACCGATACCAGCAAAGTAGGCCCCGGCGGCATCATTCGTCCCGCGCAATGCGCCGCCGCGCCAGGACTTGCCGCAACCGCTCCTGTAGTTCATTGAACAACTCCGTCGGCAGCACGCCGTAGGTCCAAAGTCCGGGCCGTGTCCGCGCGATCGGCCGGAGATCGACGCCAGGCCAGACGAATTCGTTCGCCTCATCGAGGACGATCCAGGACTCGTCCCGATCGAGACCAAGTTGCCGCTTGACCTTCTGTGGCAGGGCAACGGGGCGTTCCGGGTCATGCGGGGCATGGGTGATCGGCACCAAACGGACACGCACGCGGTCGGCGGTGAGCCGGCGAGTTGCCAGCACGATCACACAGGGGCGATCCTTGCGCGCCTCGGTCCGACCGGCTTGCGCCGCATCGCTCCAGAGGAATGCGTAGCGGGCAATCAGACCCGGAAACGGCGTGCGCGGCAGCGCCACATGAACTCAGTCCGGGATGTCGTCGAGGCAGGTACCTGATGTTCGGGGGGGATCCTGGCCTCCAGCATTTCCTCGACCTCGTCGTCCGACATGGCGTCAAGCTGCATGACGCGCCGGTCGAGTTCCTTCAGACGCTCGTAGTCCGCCGCCGCGAGGATCACCGCGGCTGGTTTGCCGTATTGGGTGACGACGACCGGTTCGCCGAGGGTCGCGTCCTTATAGCGGCCGAATAGCGGCCGAAATTCTTCTGGACCTCGGCTGAGGAGACGGTGGCCATGAATTGATCCGTAAGATGTGGATAGAACTCCGTAGAACGGTAACCGTGCGCGTGGAATGTCAAGCCGCCGGACTCGTCGGGACGGTCGAGTGAAGGAAGCCGACGCGCACTCCGTCACGCCGTCCGGCCGCCGGCCCTCGCGGAACGCACAAGGCGCGCTTCCTCTGGACCTCGCTCCGGCGCTGGCGCATAGGGGCGGCAACGCCAAAGGAAGCCGCGTCCTCCCCCGATGATGTATTTCACGCCCCTGAAGACTGCCGTCATCCTCGGCCTCTGCCTGTTCGGCGCGATCCTGTGCATCCCCAACCTGTTCGCTGCGCCCGCCGCCTGGATGCCGTGGCGGACCGTGCATCTCGGCCTCGACCTGCGCGGCGGTTCCTACCTGCTGCTCGAGATCGACATGAAGGCGGTGATCAAGGAGCGGCTGAACAACATCGTGGACTCGGTGCGCCAGGCGCTGCGGCCGGGCGGCATATTCTATCAGACGCTGGAGGCGCAGCCCGAGCAGAACCGTATGCTGCTGAAGCTGCGCGATGCCGGCAAGACCGAGGCGGCGATCGCGGCGATCCAGCCGCTGATCGTCCCCGAAGGCCCCACCCGCGTGCCGGAATTCCAGCTCGCCTCGACGCCCGACGGCACGATCACGCTGACCCTGTCGCCAGTTGCTCTGCATTCGCGGGCCCTGGGCGCCGTGCAGCAATCGATCGAGATCGTCCGCCGGCGCATCGACGAGACCGGCGTGGTCGATCCGCAGATCACCCAGCAGGGCGACAGCCGCATCGTCGTGCAGCTTCCCGGCATCAGCGATCCCAATCGCATCAAGGAGTTGCTTGGCCAGACCGCGCACATGACGTTCCAGCTGGTCGACGAGACCGCCAATCCGAACTCCGGCGCGCCTCCGCCGCCGGGTGTGGACTACCTGCCGATGCAGGACAACCCGAGCCAGAAGATCGCCGTGCGCCGGCGGATCGACGTCGATGGCGGCGACCTGACCGACGCGCGCGCCGGGACCAACTCCCAGACCGGCGAATGGGTGGTCAACTTCACGTTCAATACGATCGGCGCGCGGCGCTTCGCCGATATCACGCGGGCCAACGTGAACCACCGGTTCGCCATCGTGCTGGACGGCAAGGTGATCAGCGCCCCCGTCATCCGCGAGCCGATCACCGGCGGGCGCGGTCAGATCAGCGGCAGCTTCACCGCCGCCTCGGCCAACGACCTCGCGGTGCTGCTGCGGGCGGGTGCCCTGCCGGCGCCTCTCACCGTCGTCGAGGAACGCAGCGTCGGGCCCGAACTGGGGGCGGATTCGATCCGGGCGGGGGCGATCTCGCTGGCAGTGGGCTTCGTGCTGGTGATCGTGTTCATGGCCGTCTTCTATGGTCTGTTCGGCTGGTTCGCGAATGTCTGCCTCGTGGTCAACCTGGTGCTCATGCTGGGCATCATGTCACTGCTGCAGGCAACGCTGACCCTGCCCGGCATGGCGGGAATCCTGCTGACATTGGGCATGGCGGTTGACGCCAACATCCTGATCAACGAGCGGATCCGCGAGGAACAGCGCCTCGGCCGGCCACCGCTGTCGGCACTGGAACACGGATTCACAAGGGCTTACAATACGATCTTCGACTCCAATGCGACCGCGTTCCTGGCTCACGTCATGCTGTTCATCTTCGGCTCCGGCCCGGTGCGGGGGTTCGCGGTGACAATCACCGTTGGCATCGCCACCTCGCTGTTCACCGCCTGGATGCTGACGCGCCTCCTGGTCTCGCGGTGGTATATCGCCACGCGTCCACAGCTACTTCCGGTCTGATCGCCCATGTTCATCCGTCCGCGCTTCCGCATCGTTCCCGACGACACCAAGATCGCCTTCATGCGAGGCCGGATCATGGGCCTCGTCGTCTCCGCGGTCCTGTCCACCGCATCGGTGGTGCTGTTCTTCTACCCGGGGCTCAACCTCGGCATCGACTTCTCCGGCGGCGTCGTCATGGAGGTGCGAACGCCGGGTCCGGCGGACTTCACCCAGATCCGCTCGGCGCTCGCCGCGGAGCACATTCCCGAACAGGGGGTACAGCAGTTCGGCGACCCCTCCGAGGTGCTGATCCGTCTCGGCGCCCAGTCCTCTGAGGCGGCCGTGCAGCAGGCGGTCGGCCGGGTGCGCGCCGCGCTGGAGAAAGCCGTGCCCGGGATCAAGGTGCTGCGCACCGATGCCGTGGGGGCGTCGGTCTCGGCCGAGTTGTTCCGCAACGGGCTGCTGGCGCTCGGCATCAGCCTGGTCATGATCATGGCCTATATCTGGTTCCGCTTTGAGTGGCAGTTCGCGGTCGGCGCCGTGGTGACCCTGATCCTGGATATCACCAAGGCCATCGGTTTCCTCGCGCTCACGCGGATCGAGTTCGACCTAGTGATGGTCGCCGCGATCCTGACCGTGCTGGGCTACTCCACCAACGACAAGGTGGTGGTGTATGACCGGGTGCGCGAAAATCTCCGCAAGTACAAGACCTTGCCGCTGCGCGATCTGATCGACCTTTCCATCAACGAGACCCTGAACCGCACGCTCGGCACGTCGATGACCGTGTTCCTGGCAAGCCTGCCGCTGGCCCTGTTCGGCGGCGAGTTCGATCTCGGGTTTCGCCTGGGTCATGCTGTTCGGCATCGTCGTCGGCACCTCGTCTTCGATCTTCATTGCGGCGCCTATCTTGTTGTTCCTGGGCGAGAACCGACTGCGACGCGAGGCTGCACCGGTGGTCGCACCCAAGGCCCGGACGGCCTCCACGTCGTGATCCGCCGGCGCGACCTGCTGGTCGGTGCAACCGCGCTTGCGGTGGCCCGGGTGGCCCGGGCCGGCGAAACGCTGATCCTGCTGGTCGGCGCCCGCGCCGGGTCGGGGACGGATGCGGTGGCGCGGTCCTTCGCACCGTTCCTTGCGCGCCACATGCCGTTCACCGACATCGATATCCGTAACGTCCAGGGCCGGGCGGGCCTCGACGCGGCGCGAGCGCTGGCCGAGACCGCGCCGACCGGTGGCGTCCTGGGCTGGGTAGCCACGCCGACGCTACCCGCCCGGATGGTGGATCGCGGCGGCGACGATCTGATGCAGCATATCGTTCTGCTCGGGGCGGTGCAGAAGGAGCCGGTCTGCATCGTCTCACCGGCGGCGACCCCGCTCGGTTCGGTGCAGGATATCGTGGATCGCTCGGCCGATGATGCCGGGGCGGTCCCGCTCGGCACGCCGCCGCCTGGCAGTCCGCCGCATCTTGCGGCACTGCGGCTGCAGTCGATTGCCGGGACGCGGCTGAACATCGTGGCGTTCCCATCGGCCGAGGCGGCACGCCAGGCTGCGGTTGCCGGCAATGTTGCCGCTGCCGCGCTCAACCTGTCGAACGCGATCGGCGAGTTGCGTGAGGGCCGGCTGGTCGGGCTCGGGATCGCGGCGAAGAACCGGGCCGACCTGTTCCCCGACATGCCGCCGCTGCGCGATTCGGGCCTCGATTTGTCGGCGGTGATCTATCGCGGCCTGGCGGCGCCGGCCGGCCTGCCGCAGGAACTGGCAGAGCGCCTGCGGACCGCAATGCAGGCTGTGGTCGCCGATCCCGAGTTCCACGAACAGGCCGACAGCATCGGGTTCATCCCGAGTTGGATCGACGGGGCCACATGGACGGCGCGGGCCGAACTAGAACGCGCCGAACTTTCCCGCCTTTGGGCGACCGAGCCCTGGCTGCAGGAGGGGGCCGGGTAGCCTATCGAGGCACGTAGATGCGGCCATCGAACAGGCGCCGCGCGGTGCGGTAGAACGCGCCGCTGCGCGCCACCCATTGCCCGCCCGCCTCCTGGCCCACGTCGGCGCCCACGGTGAGGATGCCCGAGGGCATGCCGATGCGGACCTGATCACCGGCCCCGGGCGCCAACGCTTCCGCGACCAGTGTGTCGGTGATGCGCGCGGCGACGGCAGTGCACAGCGAGGCGGTCAGCGGCAGCGCGCGGTGCGGCTGGCCGTTCGACAGGAAGCGCGCCGTCAGGTCCACTTGTCCCGCTGTGATGGGTTCGCCTGACAGCGTGGGGGAATCCATCGGCGGCGCGACGAACCCGATGATCGGCACAGCCGCGACCGTGCGCGCTTCCGCATCGTCCTTGGCGATGCCCATGGCGATCGACGCCTGCCGCCGGATCGCCTGCAGCTTCTCCAACAGGGCAGGATCGCGCTCCAGTTCCTCCGGCAGTTCGCGCCCGGTCAGGCCAATGTCGCGGGCGCGCACGAACGCACAGGCGTTGGCCGCATCCACCATCGAAACGTCGATCGGCCCGACGCCTGGCACATCCAGCCGGTCGGTCGGCCGCCGGGTGGGCAGCAGCCGACCAGTGGTTGCGCCGCCGGGTGCCAGAAAATCCAACCGCACCGGTGCGCCCGTGCCGGCGACGCCGGGGATCGCCAGGTCGCCATCGGTGGCGGCGCGGCCGTCGTCCAGCGGGAACGTGGACCGGATGATCTTCCCGGTGTTGGTGTTGAAGATCCGCACCATGGCGGCATCGCCATTGGGCCTGACAATGCCCTCATCCACCGCGAATGGACCGACCGCCGAACTCATGTTGCCGCAGTTGCTGCGGTAATCCACGCGCGGGTCGCGGATCTGCACCTGGGCAAACGTGTAGTCGATATCGGCGTCCGCCCGATCCGACGGCGCCAGGATGCAGACCTTCGACAGCGACGATATGCCGCCGCCCATGCCGTTGAGCTGCCGCCCGTTCGGATCGGGGCTGCCCATCGCGGCGAGGAAGATCGGGTCCCACTCAGCTGCGGTCCGGCAGGTCGCGCGCATGGAACATCACCGCGCGGCTGGTGCCGCCGCGCATGAACACCGCCGGAAGTGAGAGCAGTGGCATGGTTGCCTCCTGTGCAGGCGCGCCGGACAGCGCACCGTCGGTTACGCGACGAAGCTGATCGCCGAAGGGCTGCCGACGCGGACCTCGTGAACCGTGCGCGTCAGCATGCCGCTCTGCTTGTCGACGCCGAACGCGACGATGTTGTCGTCTTCCTGGTTCGCCGCGTAAAGGAATTCGCCGGTCGGATCGAGCGTGAAGAAGCGCGGCCGTTTGCCGCCCGTCGGCTCGCAGCCGAAAAAGCTGAGCCGGCCGCTGTCCTGTGCCATGGCGAATACCGCGACGCTGTCATGCCCGCGGTTCGACACGTACAGGAACCGCCCGTCCGGCGCGACGCCGATCTCGGCGGTGGTGTTCCGGCCGGTCTCGCCTTCCGGCAATGTGCCGACGATTTCCATTTCCTCGATCTGTCCATCGTTCCAGCGATATGCGGTGACCGTGGAATCAAGTTCGTTGTTCACGTAGAGCACCGGCAGCGTCGGGTGGAAGATGCAATGCCGCGGCGCGGCGCCCGGGCGGGACGGCATCGCCTGGTTCAGCGCCAGCCGGCCGTTCTCGAAGCGGAAGATGAAGGTGCAGTCGAAGCCTTTGTCCGGCACGATCACGAAGCGCCGCGACGGATCGAAGATCACCGCATGCGGATGCGACGAACTCTGCTGCTCGGATTGGGTCCCGGCGTGCCTGGAAGTTCGAACACCTGCGACACCGGCTGCAGCGCCCCGTCCTCGGCCAGAGGCAGCACCGCGACATTGCCGCTGGAATAGTTCGGCACAATGAGGAAGCGGTTGGTCGCATCCAGCGCCGCATCGACCGGGTTGGTTCCGCCGCAGTTCTGCCGGTTCAGCAGCCGCAGATGCCCGCTTGCCCGATCGATTTCGAACGCGCTGACATGGGTCAGCCCGCCGTGCACCGAGTACAGCACCCGGTTTTCCGGATGCAGCGTGAACAGCGACGGGTTCTCCTCGCCGGCCACGTGCTGCACATGCGTCCACGCCCCGCTTGATGTGTCCACGCGATACACGTGGATGCCGTTGCCACGACCGTCGCGATCCCTCGTGGTGTAACCGCCGACATAGGCGAACATCGCCGCCTCCTTCAGATGCGTGGCACCGGGATCGTGCGCATCCGCTCGATATCGGCGCGTGCAGCCCGCAGCAGATAGCCCACGTCGTTGCCCGCCGTCAGATAGCGCGCGCCGAGCCGCACCAGTTCCGTCTGCAGCTCGTGGTCGAACAGCACGCCGCCGATCCCCAGCGACTTGCCGTGCGCCCGAGCGGCGCGCCCGGCTGCCTCCACCGCACGCAGATAGCGTGGATCATGATATTTTCCGGGAATGCCCATCTCACTGCACAGATCGTTGGAGCCGATATGCAGCCCGTCGATGCCCGGGACCGCGGCGATCGATTCGGCTGCCTCGATCGCTTCCGGCGTTTCCAGCATCGCCAGCAGCAGCGTCTCGCGGTTGAGGAAGTCGCTCACCTCGGCTTGCGGCATCGCTCTGTAGCCGAGCGCGGGGCCGGCGCCGCCGACCGAGCGATGGCCGACCGGAGGGAACCGGCACGCGGTGACAATCGCCCCCGCCTCGGCGGCGGAGTTGATGTGCGGCACCATCAGTCCCTGTGCGCCGCCGTCCAGCACGCGTGCCGCGAGATGGCCGTCCTGCGAACCGATGCGCACCATCGGCGTGATCCCCGTGGCGATCGCCGCGACGCACAGCATAGACGCCGTTTCCAGCGATGTCGGGTTGTGCTCGAGGTCGATGTAGATCGCGTCGAACCCGGCCGCGGCGGCGATCATGGCGATGTTCGGCGTGCGGGACTGGTTGACGCCGAGGCAGAATGTCAGGGTGCCGTCGGCCAGTTTGTGTTTGAGACGGTTCTCCATGGCAGGGATCACCTCCACGAATTGTCGGGCTGATCGGGGATAGTCTCGTGACCGTGCATCTCGGATGATCCGGAGTCCATAGTGGTCCTGCCGGGCCGCTGGTTCGTAAGGAAGGTTCCACACGGAGTTCGCCGAGGAATTCCCGCGAGGGCCACTGAGGAAGTGAAATTGGTCCTACGTGCGGAGCGCATTGATCACTTTGGTTCAATCCCTCAGTGGCCCTCGAAGTGCCTTCCTCGGCGACCTCTGTGTGGAACCTTGCTTGCGAAACCCGCCGCCGGCTGCCGCGTCCGGCGCTTGCCGCTCCCAGGGAAACTCGACATGCTTTCGCTCAACAATCAACAGGGGGCCACGATGAGACGACGCTCATTTCTGCGGGCCGGGGTGGCTGCCGCTGGCGCTGCGTCGCTCCCGCGCTTTGCCATCGCACAACCTGGCAACGCAAACGTCCTGCGCTTCGTGCCGCAGGCGAACCTAACTCTGCTCGACCCGATCATCACCACCGCCGCGGTGACCGCGAACCACGCCTGGATGGTGTGGGACACGCTGTTCGGGGTGAATGCCGCCCAGCAGGCCAAACCGCAGATGGCCGAGGGCTACACGGTTTCCGATGATGGCCGCACATATCTCATCAAGCTGCGCGACGGGCTCAAATGGCATGACGGCGAGCCAGTGCGTGCGCAGGACTGTGCCGCCAGCCTTGCGCGTTGGGCGATGCGCGACACGTTCGGCCAGACGATTGCGAAGATCATCGATGCATGGGGCGCCGCCGATGACCGCACCATCAAGGTCACGCTGAAGCAGCCCTTCCCGCTGCTGATCGACGCGATTGCCAAGCCCGACGCGCAGATCGCCTTCATGATGCCGGAGCGGCTGGCGAAGACCGATCCGTTCAAGACCATCACCGAGATCGTCGGCTCCGGGCCGTTCCGCTTCATGAAGGACGAGTTCGTCGCCGGCAGCAGCGCCGCGTGGGAGAAGTTCGACGGCTACGTGCCGCGCCAGGAGGCGCCGGACTGGACCACGGGCGGCAAGGTCGCCAATTTCCAGCGGATCGAGTGGAAGATCATTCCTGACGCCGCCACCGCGTCCGCCGCGCTGCAGAGCGGCGAGGTGGACTGGTACGAGCAGGTGCAGGCCGATCTGGTGCCGCTGCTGCGGCGCAACGGCGAGATCGCCATCGCCGCGTCCAACCCGCAGGGCTATATCGGCGGGCTGCGGTTCAATCATCTGCATCCGCCGTTCAGCGACGTGCGCCTGCGCCGCGCGGTGCTGACCGCGGTGAACCAGGAAGACTACATGGGTGCGATCACGGGCAACGATCCGTCGGCCTGGAGGTTCTGCCGGTCGCAGTTTCCGTGCGGCACGACCTACGGCGCCGAGGTCGGACTGTCGGTGCAGAAGGGCGACATCGAGGCTGCGAAGGCAATGATCAAGGAGGCCGGCTACAACGGCCAGAAGGCGGTGATCATCAACCCGACCGATTTTGCCACGATCGGGCCGCTCGGCGACATCACCTACGACATGCTGAAGAAGATCGGCATCAACGTCGAAATGGTGGCGACCGATTGGGGCACGGTGGTGCAGCGCCGGGCGACCAAGGAGCCGGTCGAGAAGGGCGGCTGGTCGGTGTTCCACACCTGGTTCACCGGTGGCTTCATCATCAACCCGGTGGTCACCGCACCGTTCCGCGGCCAGGGCGCCAACGGCTGGTTCGGCTGGTACGACAATCCGAAGATCGAGCAAATGACGCAGGAGTGGCTGGACGCGAAGGACACCGATGCGCGCAGGAAGATCGCCGCGGCGATACAGCAGGAGAACTACATGCAGGTGCCGACGGTGACGCTCGGCCAGTTCCAGATTCCCACGGCGTATCGCAAGAGCCTGCAGGGCAGGCTGGAGTGCACCGGCCCGCTGTTCTGGAACGTGAAGCGGGCGTAGTGAGCCCGGTGTTCATCGCACCTCCCCCGCTTGCGGGGAGGCATCGCACGCTGCGCGACGGGAGAGGGTGCCGCACGGTAGACCTGGGCGCGAGCGCGCCATCCGCGAGCGGGAGAGTCACACGGTACACGACGGGCTCAGGCGCGCAGCGGTTCGGGTGGCGTGTCGGCGGGCGGAACCGGGATCGGGGGAGGGGGCTCCTCGACCGGCACTGGCGCGTCCGGGTCGGGTGCGTCGGGCGGCTGACCGGGCGGCTTCGGCGGATCGGAGAGATGCAGCGCGTCCGTCATCAGGCCGGCTCTTCCGTCAGCGCCGCGGTGGCGGGAATTTCCGACACCTGGCGCAGCGCTTCCCGCGCGCGGATCAGCGCCACCGACCGCGTGCTCTCGGGCTGCAGCGCAAACAACAGCAGCGACCGGCCGGTGACCTCGAACTCGTCGCCGCTGCGGAATCGGGGCGCCTCCGTGCGGTCCGGCACATTGGTGTCGAGCAGGCAACGCCAGACAGTGCCGCCGACCACCTCCGGCAACCGGAAGTTCACCACGTCATGATAGGCGTTCAGCACCAGCAGCGCCGTCGCATCCATTGAGGGGCGCTTGATCCCGGTCGCCTGCGCGCGCCCATCCATCAGCATGCCGAAGCAGCGCGCATTCGCATCATGCCATTGCTCGGGCTCCATGTCGGTCGCCGACGGCGTGAGCCAGCGCACGTCCTTCACGTCGAGTTCGGGATTGTATTCGCCGGTCAGGAAACGTGAGCGGCGCAGGATCGGGAATGCCTGCCGCAACGCGATCACCCGGCGGACGAAATCGATCAGCGCAATGCCGTCCTCGTTGATGTTCCAGTCCAGCCAGCTGATGTCGTTGTCCTGTGCGTAGGCATTGTTGTTGCCGCGCTGTGTGCGCCCGAACTCATCGCCGGCCAGCAGCATCGGCGTGCCCTGCGCCAACAGCAATGTCGCCAGCAGGTTGCGCTTCTGCCGATTTCGCAGCTCGACGATCTCCGCATCGTCCGTCGGTCCCTCAGCGCCGTGATTCCACGAGATGTTGTCCGAATGCCCGTCGTGATTGTCTTCGCCGTTCGCCTCGTTGTGCTTTTCGTTGTACGAAACGAGATCCTGCAGCGTGAAGCCGTCATGCGCGGTGATGAAATTGACGCTGGACCACGCCTTGCGGCCGCGGCGGCCGAACGCATCCGACGAGGCGGCAAGCCGCGTCGCGGTTTCGGCCAGCTTGCCTTCATCGCCCTTCCAGAATGCGCGTACCGTGTCGCGGAACTTGTCGTTCCACTCCGCCCAGCCAGGCGGGAAGCCGCCGACCTGATAGCCGCCCGGACCCAGGTCCCACGGCTCGGCGATCATCTTCACCGACGACAGCACCGGATCCTGCTGGCAGCTTTGCAGGAACCCATGTGACTCGTCGAAGCCGTCGTGCTGGCGCGCGAGGATCGTGCCGAGATCGAAGCGGAAGCCGTCGACATGCATCTCGGTCACCCAGTAGCGCAGCGAATCGGTGACCATCTGCAGCACGTTCGGATGGCTGAGGTTCAGCGTGTTCCCGGTGCCGGTGTCGTTGATGTAGTAGCGCGGCTGCTCCGGGATGCAGCCGGTAGTACGACGCGTTGTCGATGCCGCGGAACGACAGCGTCGGGCCGCGCTCGTTGCCCTCGGCGGTGTGGTTGTAGACGACGTCCAGGATCACCTCCAGCCCGGCGTCGTGCAGGCGCGCCACCATCTCCTTGAACTCGGCGAATACGAAGGCGGGGACTGCGGAAAACCGCGGATCAGGGGCGAAGAAGCCGATCGTGTTGTAGCCCCAGTAGTTGGTGAGCCCCTTTTCCAGCAGATGCCGGTCGTTGACGAATGCGTGGATTGGCAGGAGCTCCACCGAGGTGACCCCGAGCGAGCGGAGATAATCCACCACCTCCTTGCGGCCGAGGCCGGAGAAGGTGCCCTGCAGCTTGTCCGGCACCGCCGGATGCAGCTTGGTGAAGCCGCGCACATGGGCTTCGTAGATGATGGTGCGGTCCCACGGCACGTCGGGCCGTCGTTCGCGTCCCCAGGTGTAGGCGGGATCGATGACGCGGCATTTCGGCATGAAGCGGGCGCTGTCGCGGTGGTCCATGCTCAGGTCTTCCTGCCGCGATCCGACCGTGTAGCCGAACAGCGCGTTGTCCCAGCGCAGCGAGCCGACGAACGCCTTGGCGTACGGGTCGAGCAGCAGCTTGTTCGGATTGAAGCGGTGGCCGTTCTTCGGATCGTAGGGTCCATAGACCCGATACCCGTAGATCGTGCCGGGCCGCGCGTCGGGCAGGTAGCCGTGCCAGACCTCGTTGGTATATTCGGGTAATTCGATCCGCTCGAGCTCATTGCGCCCGGCATCGTCGAACAGGCAGAGCTCGACCTTCGTGGCATTGGCCGAGAACAACGAAAAGTTGACGCCGAGGCCGTCCCAGTTCGCGCCGCGGGGATTGGGGGAGCCCTCGCTGACACGCGACTTCCGGATGGCGGCTGGCATCGGCACTGCTCCCTGACTGTTGACGACGGGTCTTCCACCCGCCGAATTTACATCCGGCAGGCGGAAGGTGGACACCAGACGATAGCCGGTCAGGAGGTCAGGCGGCCAAGCAGGTAGCCGATGCCGACGGCGAGCAAGGCCGCTGCGAGGGGCTGGTCCTTGATCACGTCGCTGAGCCTGGCGGCCTGTTGCTGCGCCTGGCCGGCGGCCTCGTTGTACAGGCCCGACGCCTGTGTCTTCGCGTCACCGATCGCCTCGCCGATCGTCTGCTGCGCGCGTCCGCCCATTTCGCGGGCGGCTCCCTGGATTCGATCGCTCATGTTGAAATTCTCCTTTGCTGAAGGCAATGTTCAACGCCCGCCACGCGCTTTGGTTCCATGCAAACTCGAATCGTTCTTCTCGTCATCCCGGCGAAAGCGGGGACCCAGGCTACAGCTGGGTCCCCGCTTTCGCGGGGATGACGAGAAGGGACGGGATGACGAAAAGAGGCGCGCTCAATGGCTTTGCACATGTTCGCGTGGGGCATGCTGTCCGAGAGCTTCCTCGATGGTCGTCTTCAATGTCTCGATCCGGTACGGCTTGCGCAGGAACGGCAGGTTGGCGGCGGCAAGCCGGCCGGTGACGCCGCCGCCATAGCCGCTGGTCAGCACCACCGGGACATCCGGCTTCCGTTGGGTCAACTCGCGCGCGAGATCGAGGCCACTGCCGCCGCCAGGCAGCAGCACGTCGGTGAACACCAGATCAATCGGCCGATCGCCTGACAGCACGCCCAGCGCCGCTCCCACAGAGGCGACATGCATCGCCTCGTGGCCAAGCTGCGACAGCATCTCGATCACCGCCGCGGCGACCGCCTCATTGTCCTCCACGACCAGGATGGATATGGGGCCGACGTCATGGGGGCGCCGCCCACCGGCGGTGTCTGCATGGGTCGTTTCCTGGCCACGCTCGCGCGATGAACGCGGCAGCAGAAGGTGCACCGATGTGCCGCGGCCGAGGTCACTCTCCACCCAGGCGGTGCCGCCCGACTGCCTGGCGAAACCATAGACCTGCGCAAGCCCGAGCCCGGTGCCCTTGCCGGGCTCCTTGGTCGTGAAGAACGGCTCGAACACGCGTTCCAGCACGTCGGGCGCCATTCCCTGGCCGGTATCGGTGACGCAGATTTCGATGTAGTCGCCCTCCGCCAGCCCCCAGCGTGCCGACCGGCCGTTGCGCATCGCGGCGTTGTGGGCGCTCACCACGATCTGGCCGCCGTTCGGCATCGCGTCGCGGGCGTTCACCACGAGGTTCAGCAGGGCCAGTTCGAGCGCGGCGACATCAGTCTCGGCCGGCCAGAGGCCGGTGTCGAACTGAAGGTGGATCAGGATGTCCTCACGCAGCGTGTGGCGCAGCAGCTCCGCCAACCCCGCGGCATGGACGTCCAGCTCCACCCGTCCCGGGTGCAGCGGCTGACGCCGTCCGAAGGCGAGCAGCCTGCGCGTCAGGTCGGCGCCGCGCCAGGCTGCTTCCTCGATGCGGTTTACCAGCCGCGCTCGCCGCGACGGATCGTCCGCCCGCTGCAGGAACTGCGTGCTGCTGGTAATGACCGTCAGCAGGTTATTGAAATCGTGCGCAATCCCGCCAGTAAGTTGGCCGATCGCCTCGAGCTTCTGGGCCTGGAACAGGCGGAACTGCGCTTCCTGCCGGGCGGCCGCTTCCTCCTCGACGCGCCGCTGGAGGTCCGCATTCATTGCTTCCAGGGATTTATTGGCCTCGTCGAGGGCGGCGGTGCGCTCGGCGACGCGGCAATCGAGATCGTGATTGGCGCGCATGAGCGCCTCGTTGGTGGACACCAGCTCTTCGGCAAGCGCCTGGGCCTCCTCGAAGGCAACGGCGAGTTCTTCCTCCGTCGCGCTGTTCTTTGCCTCGATCGCCTGCTGCTGGGACAGCATTTCCCACGCCTTGGCGAGATTGACCCGCAAAGTGGCCGCCGACTTCTCGGCCGAGCGCTGCGCCGCGAGATGCCGGTCGTTGGCGGCGGCCAACGTATCGCGTTCTCGCGCCAGCGCCGTGATCTCGTTCTGGGCGTCCTCGACCGTGACGAGCGCTTGCTCCAATTCTCCGCGAAGTCGGGTCAGTTCCGTGCGCAGGACCTTATCTGCGCCTCCCGATGGGTCCATATCTGCGAGTGCTCCGGGCCGTCCAACTGCCATTGCACGTTGGTTGGCCTATCTGGATACGTTCGACACAACTTCGCACTACACGACGTCTTGAAGCTCTGACTGCAGAATACAACGGAGGCACGCGTCTTGGACCGGCGGGACATCGTGGTCATCGGAGGGTCCGCCGGCGGTGTGGAAGCGCTGATGCAGATTTGCGCCGGCCTGCCAGCCGATCTGCCGGCGGCGCTGTTCGTGGTGCAGCATATCAGTCCGTCGTCGAGAAGCGTGCTGCCGGAGCTGCTGACCAAGTCCGGTCCGTTGCCTGCGAGGCATCCGGTCGACGGCGAGCCGATCCGGTCAGGCACGATCGTGGTCGCGCCACCGGACTTCCATCTGCTTCTGCGGGACGACCATGTCCTGCTGCGGCGTGGTCCGCAGGAGAACCGGACCCGGCCCGCGATCGATCCGCTGTTCCGTTCGGCAGCCGTGGCCTACGGCCCGAGGGTCGTCGGGGTGGTGCTGACGGGCCTGTTGGACGATGGCGCGGCCGGCCTGCAGGCGATCAAACGGTGCGGCGGCACCTGCGTTGTGCAGGATCCGGATGACGCGCAATGGCCCGACATGCCGCGCCGGGCGCTCGAGCGCGACAACGTGGATCATGTGGCGACCCTTGCCGAAATGCCGGCTCTGTTGGATCGTGTGGTGCGCGAGCCGGCCGGTCCGAAACTGCCGGTGCCGAGAAGCCTGGAAATCGAAGGGCGGATCGCCGCACAGGAACTCGGTCCCGCGGACGTCCCGACGCTGGGCCAGCCGAGCGCGCTGAGCTGCCCGGTGTGCGGCGGCGTGCTCAATGAAGTGCTGGAGGAGGGCACCGCGCGCTTTCGCTGTCAGACCGGCCACGCCTTCACCTCGGAGGGGCTGGTGGTGGCCCAGGGCGAGGCGCTCGAGCGGGCGCTGGAGAGCGCCGCGCGGACGCATCGCGACCGACTGACGTTGTGCCGGCGGATGGAGGAGCAGGCGCAGGCGCGGGAGCAATTGCACTCGGCTGCCCGCTGGCGCACCGCGGCCGAGGAGGCCGGCAGCGCCGCGGCCGCAATCACCGCTGCCATCGACGCGCTGCGCAAGCCGACGGTGAGGTGAACGAGGAGGCTTTCGGCGACAGGTCCGAGGTCCTCCCCCTCCCCTTGCGGGAGGGGGCAGCGGCACGAAGTCAAAGTCGGTAGTCATGCCACAACGATACGTTGCGCTGGTGGCGCCCTCCCCCCAACCCCCTCCCGCAAGGGGAGGGGGAGTATGGCGCGCCGGCCAGCCATTATCCACATGTACTGAATTCACCCCTTCCGTTCCGGGTCTGCGGCCTCTTCGACGAACAACACGGCGCCGTGCGAGGCGCGGTCGTCGTAGAGCAGCGCCGATACCCGAACGCGGCAGCGGATCGGCCGTCCGCGCCGCTCGACCGCGTCCACCCGCATATCGACCGTCTCGCCGCCGGCAATGACGCTTCGAACAGCAGGTTCGAGCTGCAGCACCGGCAGCCCGATATCCAGTTCGACCAACTTGCGATTGACCGCCTCCTCGTCGCGCAGACCCCAGATATTCTCGCTCCAGCGGTTCCACGAGCGAACCACATGATCCGGGTCCAGCACGATGACGCCAGAGTTGGTGCTGCGCAGGATCGCCTCGGCATATTGCCGATAGGCGTTCGACGCTTCCGACTGAACACGCAGCTCGTCGTTGGTGTGCTCCAGTTGCTCGTTGGTGGAACGCAGCTCCTCGTTGGTGGTCTCCAGCTCCTCGTTGGTGGACTGCAGCTCCTCGTTGGTTGTCTCCAGCTCTTCGTTGGTGGACTGCAGCTCTTCGTTCGTCGTCTCCAGCTCCTCGTTGGCCGACTGCAATTCCTCGATCGTGGTCTCCAGGCTTTCCTGCGCCGCCTCCAGCGCCTGCTGCAGCCGAAAGGTCCGCGTCGTATCGGTGAATGTCAGCAGCGTGGCGATGATCTGGCCCTCGCGCGTTGCCAGCGGCGCCACGTCGATGGTCAGCCGTATCGGTTCGGCGGGCGGGCGGTGATAGGCCTGATGTTCGATGCGGACCGGCCTTCCCTGCCGGTGCGCCTCATCGATGCGGCCGCGCAGTTCGGCCGGACGGTAAGAAATGGACAGGTCCTGGAACGCCCGCCCCACGTCGGCCTCACCCACTTCCAGCATCCGCCGGGCCGGCGCGTTGGCAAACACCACGATGCCATTGGTGTCGATCGCGAGATACGCGGAGGCCGAGTTGTCGACGATGGCGTCGAGCAGGTCTGTCCGGGGCGATGTCCCGTCGTGGTGTCGTTCGCCTGCCGGCATGATACCGCCTCCTGCTCCGCGCCGCCACTCCTGCGGCACCTTCTGGAACAGCCGATGCTTCATGTCGAGCGCCTGGAACAGCTTGGACCGTGCCAGTTGGGTCTCCGCCTTGCCGAGGAACAGAACGCCCTTGTCGGCCAGCGCGTAGTGCAGGCGCGGCAGCACCGCGTTCTGCGTGTCGGTGGCGAGATAGATCAGCAGATTGCGGCAGGCGAGCAGGTCGATGCGCGAGATCGGTGCATCGTCGACAATGTTGTGGCGGCCGAAGATCACGCATTTGCGAAGGTCGCGGCTGACCACGAAGTGGGAATCGGTTCGCTCGAAGTATTTGTGGAGCAGCGCCGCCGGCACGTTTTCCACGTCGCGCGGCAGGTAGGCCGCGTGGCGGGCGGTGTCCAGCGCCGCCTCGTCGAGGTCCGTCGCGTAGATCTTCACCCGCCTGGCGAACTCCGCCGCACCCAGTGCCTCGGCGAACAGGATGGCAAGTGAGTAGGGTTCCTGGCCGGATGCGCAACCGACGCTCCAGATCCGGATCGGATCGCGCCGCCCCGCGACCAGCAGCGTCGGCAGCACCTCCAGCCGGAGTGCTTCCCAGGCATCGGAGTCACGGAAGAATGACGTCACGTTGATCAGGATGGTGTTCAGCAGCGCGCCGAATTCCTGCGGATCGGCTTCCAGCAACGCGTGATAGGCAGCGAAACCGTCGGCGCCGACCTGGTCCATGCGCAGCGTGACCCGTCGGCGCAGGCTGGTCCGTTTGTAGCCGCGGAAGTCGATCCCGCGGCTCTCCTGGATATAGCCGATCAGTTTGTCGAACGAAGCGTCGTCTGGTTCGTCTGGCAAGTTCGGAATGCCCTCCCGCGCATCTTTTGTCAACCGCCCCGACATCGTCATGCCGATCCACGGGTCGGGCCACAGGCCCCGCCCGCGGACAGGCTCCGGTCGGCATCCACGGCTTTCCTTGCTGCGACGATGCAAAGACGTGGATCGCGGGCCTCCGCCCGCCATGACGGGTTAGGCCTGGTCGGACGGTCGACATTGCCGGCGCTCGCCATCCTAGCACCACTTGACGCGGCGCGCTCCAGCGCGAGAGTTGCGCCCGGCAAGGGGGAGGAACCGGGCATGGCCGAGGTGCGGATCGTGGCGAGCGGCTTCGGGTTTCCCGAGGGGCCCGTGGTGATGCCGGATGGCGCCGTCATCCTGACCGAGATCGCCGGGCGGTGCGTGACGCGCATCGGGCCGGACGGCGCACGTTCCAGCGTGGGAAATGCCGGCGGCGGCCCGAACGGGCTGGCGATCGGTCCTGACGGGGCGCTGTATGTGTGCAACAACGGCGGCGGCAAATACCCGCCCGGCCACTGGATGGCGATTGGCCCGGCCGACGACTACGACGGCGGCTGCATCCAGCGGATCGATCCGAAGACCGGCGACACGCGGGTGCTCTATACGCATTGCGGGGCGCACAAGCTGTCGGCGCCGAACGACCTCGTGTTCGACACACAGGGAGGATTCTATTTCACCGATCTCGGCAAGCGCTACGCCCGCACGCGCGACCACGGCGGTCTCTACTATGCGCTGCCGGACGGCTCCCGCATCGTCGAGGTGGCGTATCCGATCCTGAGCCCCAACGGGTGCGGCCTCTCGCCCGACGGCACCGTGCTGTATGTCGCCGATACCGAGCCGGCGCGGCTCTGGGCATTCGACATCGCCGAGCCCGGCGTGGTGAAGAAGCATGGCTGGCCCTCGCCACATGGTGGGCGGATCGTTGCGGGATTGCCGGGCTTCCAGCGCTTCGACAGCCTGGCGGTCGAGGCCGGGGGCAACGTCGCCGTCGCCACGCTGCATACCGGCTGCATCACGGTGATCGCGCCGGACGGTCGGGTGGTGCGGACGGTTGCCATGCCGGACGAGTTCCCGACCAATATCTGCTTCGGCGGCGCGGACATGCGCACGGCCTATGTCACGCTGTCGGCAACCGGACGGCTCGGAGCGCTGGAGTGGTCGGAGCCGGGATTGAGGTTGAATTTCGGCTGAACCTGTTACCCCGCGTGGTCTCCCCTTGAATTGCTGGGCACTGGGGAAGCATAGCACTCACGAATTTCCTAGGAATTTCATCGACAGGACACTAAAGTACACTACAGCCTCTCCGATTTGTTAGCGGGGGATTCACGGTTCGGGGCGATTTTGGGCGACCCAGGCGGTTTGGCGCCCTCGACGAGGACCGTGCATGCAGAAGGTATTGATTGCCGAAGACGACCTCATGATCGCCGACATGATCGAAGACATCCTGGTCGAGGATGGATATGAGGTGTGCGGCATCGCCCGCACCGTCGCCGAGGGTGTCGAACTCGGTCGACGTTGCAACCCTGACCTCGCGATCATCGACCTGCGGCTTGCCGACGGTGGTCTCGGTACCGAGATTGCCGCCCAGTTGAGCGGTCTTGACCATCTCGGCGTCCTCTATGCCACGGGCAACGCCGCACATGTCCACTTGACCGCCGTCAACGGCCATGCCTGCCTCACCAAGCCCTACGTTGCCGCCGACCTCCTGCGCGGGCTGGAGATTGTCAGCGACATCGTTTCCAAGGGAACCGTGTCGCTGCCGTTTCCTCGGGGGTTCCAGGTGCTGGCGTCGGCCGCTCAGGGAAGGCCGACATGAATGATATCGTCAAGCAGGTCGGCGACCTTCGTCGCCAACAGGCCGCGATGGCCGGCTTCGGCAGCTTTGCGCTCCGCCAGACCGACCTGCTGAGAAATCTTGACGGAGGCGGCGCGGGTCTGCGCCGAAGGCCTCAATGTGCCGTTCTGCAAGGTGTGCCGATACCGCCCCGCGGAGAACGATCTTCTCATCGAAGCCGGATATGGGTGGCATGCCGGCGTCATCGGATACGTGGTGTCGCGCGCCGACGAAAGCTCGCCGCAAGGGCGTGCCTTCATCACCGGGCAGCCATCGATCTGCTACGATCTGAGCAAGGACAACGATTTCGTGCTGCCGCCCCTCTATGCGGAACACGGCATCATCTCGACCATCGATGTCGTCATCAAAGGCGATGGCCGTCCCTATGGTGTGCTGGAAATCGACAGCGACGTGCAGCACAATTATGACGAGCACGACATCGATTTCCTCACTGGATTCGCAAACGTGCTTGCCGAGGCCGTCGCCACCAACGCGCGCACGATCGTGCTGCAGGCGACAATCGACCAAATGACGGCCCTGGTCGAAGAAAAGGACCGGCTGCTGGCGCAGAAGAAGGTGCTGGCCGAAGAGTTGCAGCACCGGGTCCGCAACAATCTGCAGCTTGTCTATGGGATGCTGAGCAAGCAACTGGATGACACCGAGGACAAGCTCGGGCAAAGGGGCATCAAGGCGATCGCGCGCCGGGTTCGCACCCTGGCGCAGGTGTACGACCATCTGCACGGCGACGCGATGACGCGGACGACCGATTTCGGCAGCTACCTGAAATCGCTGTGCTTCAATGTCGCGCAGCTTCAGAAGGTGCCGGACGGAGCTGTCACGCTGACCTGCGACAGCGACCCGATTATCCTCGATCTCGATGTGGTGACGGCGTTGGGCATCGTCGTTGCGGAACTGGTCACCAACTGCTATGACCACGCGTTCCCGCACGGCAAGGGGTCGATCATCGTGTCGCTGCGGCGCGCCGCTGGAAACGACGACGTGGCGGTTATGACAATCAGAGATGACGGTACAGGGTTCAAGCCGGTGGTCAAAAGCAAGCGGCAGGGAGTAGGCTTGGTGCAGCGGCTCATCGAGCAGGTTCGCGGGACCGCGGTGATCGAAACGGATCATGGCACGGCCTGGATCATTCATTTTCCCATTGCGTACATTGGGGGCGAGTGGCCGGTCTCCGGCCATCCGACATCGGCAGCAGCCGCGGATTGAACCGCTTTTTGTTGTCATCCGCGCTTTCGCGGTGATGACGACAAGAGCGGCAGCTGACCGAACCTTGCGCAGTTGATTAGCGGCGAATGCTTATATGGGCGCCTCCGGCATATCGGCTGGCCGGAAGCCCAGCAGGTCGGCGAATCGTTCGGCATAGCGCGGCCAAACCTCCGGGTTGACCAGGCGCGGCGGCACGCCACCGTCGAATATCGTGAGCCATTGCAGCGCGGTCGCCTCGCACATCTCGACTATCGTCTCGACGGTCATGCCGGCGATGTGCGGGCTGGCGATGACGTTGTCGAATTCCAGCAGCGGATGGTCCGGATCGGGCGGCTCCTTCAGGAAAACATCGAGCCCCGCTCCGGCGATTTCCCCCGTGTTCAGCGCCTCGACCAATGCCGCCTCGTCGTGGATGCCGCCGCGGGCGGTGTTGATGAAATAAGCACCCGGCTTCATCGCAGCGAACTGCGCGCGGCCGAACATGCCGAAGGTGTCGGCGCTGCGCGGGCAGTGCACCGTCACGTAGTCGGCCCGGTGCAGCAACTCGTCCAGTTCAACCTTGGCGGCACCGCGTGCGGCGATCTGCTCCGCGGTCAGATACGGGTCGTAGGCCAGCACCGTCATGTTGAACAGCATGCCGCACAGCTCGGCGACGCGCCGGCCGATATGTCCGATGCCGACGATGCCGAGCGTCTTGTTGCGCAGGTTGTTGCCGGCATAGGCGCGCCGGTCGAGATCTTGTGTGCGCTTCATCGCCCGCTCGGACTGCGCGATCTTCTTCGAAAGCGACAGCATCATCCCGAGTGCATGCTCGGCCACCGGCTCCCAGTTGGTGCCCGACTGGTTGACCACGATGACGCCGGCCGCGGTGCAGGCATCGACATCGATCATGTCGTAGCCGGCGCCAGTGGAACTGAGCGCCAGCATGTTCGGGCAGCGCGCCAGCAGCGCAGCATCGCCGAACCAGGGCTCGCGAAGCTCGCCGCGCGGCTGCACCTGATAGCCGTGCGCGACGGCAAATTCCGACCAATTCGAGGCTTCCGATGCGGCGTAGTCCAGCCGCACCAGGTCGACGTCGTCGCGCCGGCTGATGATCGCGTTGGCGACCGGGTCCATGAAGCTGTCGAAATACACCAGGCGCTTGAGATTGACCGCCACAGTTCGCCTCCTCGCAGGAACGGGCTTCGTCTGCTTGCGTGATTCCTGACACGGCCGCCAGGTGTCAACAAGCGCTAGGTCACGGCCTTCATCGCTGCGTGAAGAGTCTCAAGCGCCGCTCTTACCGAAGCCGCGTTGTCCAACAGTTGCAGCACGTTCAGGCGTTTCTTGTCAGGCTTCGCCACAACCCACTGCTTGGGCGTCTCGTAGGCAACCGCGCCTGCTATATTTCCAGCCAGCTGCTCGGCAAAACCCCGGAACTGCTCTTTCTTGCCTCCGACTGACCAGGGAATTTCAACCAGCCCATCAGGTTGGATTCCCATGAACTCGATGGTGTCCGCTCCCAGCTTCATGCGGGCAAGCAAGACCTTGTTGAGGCTCCAGGAAACGGCGATGTCGGCACAACTGTCCAGAAAGTCGATCAATCGGCGCGAGGGTGTCGGCTGGATCCCGTCGAGTCTGGCCAACCACTGCGCCTGCGCCGAGCTGAGCGCGCGTAGTGTGACCGATTGGACATGGCTTGAATCGCCGTGATCTCGACGAGGCACGAATGGCTGCGCCATCTCGACCATGCCAGATTGGAGAGCCGCTACAGTAGATGGATGACCGATAACGCGACAAAGACCGTCCCAACCATCAAGCACCGGTGGACGCAAACGCGGATCACTGAGGCCAAACTCTTCGAGAATATATGCACCTCGGCCGAACTGGCATGACCAGCATGCCGTCACGAGGTTCTCAAGCTCATTGCCGCCGCCAGCGGAATGAGGGAGGACGTGATCGACGGATGCCGTCAGCGCGAAGAAGGCTCCGTGATAGCCTTCCACGTCCCCCCACGGGATCGCACCGGGCATGCAGGCTCGCATCAAGCTTCGTGCGCGATTGGATACCACCCGACACCCGCAGAAGCGACATCGCCAGCCATCACGCTGGAAGAGCGCGGCGGCTTCCGAAGAATTGGGCATGCGCGCGGGCGCTTTGCTCACTATGTTTGCGGGCTTCGCCATGGGACGTCTTCGATGTATATCGGCGTCGATTGGCCCCATCAGCTTCCTTGCGAATTCGAGCAGCGCCGGCATGTCCGCTTGACGAAGGCGATCGCGCGCCAGGTCGAGATCCCCTCCGACGATGGCGTCCGCCGCGTCCGAGAGAAGGTCGGCGGCAGTCTTGTGTTCGGGGATCGGCGCAAGCAGGCACGTGCGTGGAGACCAATGGCCACTGGGGTGGGACATATGAATTTCTTCGCTGACTGTTTCATTTACAGCAACGTGGCTGCGGATGATACGCCAAATTGCCCGTCTCCGGTCACTGGCCTAGCATCACCCGCATGAACGAAGAACCCGCCGCCAAACGTGGCCTCGCCCGCAACACCGCGAACTACGGCGATCCCGACTTCGCGCTCTACCTGCGCCGGTCGTTTGCCAAATCCATGGGCTACTCGCAGGCCATGCTGGATCGCCCGGTGGTCGGCATCGTCGATACCGGCTCGGGGTTCAACAACTGCCACCGCACCGTCCCCGAACTGATCGAGGCGGTGAAGCGCGGCGTGCTGGCCGCCGGCGGGCTTCCCCTGGCGTTCCCCACCGTGTCGCTGTGCGAGCCGTCGCTGTTCCCGACCTCGATGCACTACCGCAACCTCGCCGCACTCGACACCGAGGCGATGCTGACCGCGCAGCCGATGGACGCTGCCGTGCTGGTGGGCGGCTGCGACAAGACGGTGCCGGCGCAGTTGATGGCCGCCGCATCGGCCGACATCCCCGCCGTGCAGCTTGTCACCGGGCCGATGCTGGCGACGCCGTATCAGGGCGAGCGGCTCGCGGCCTGCACCGACTGCCGCCGCTACTGGGCCGCCTACCGCGCCGGGCGTGTCACCGCCGAGCGCATCGGCGAGATCGAAGGGCGGCTCGCCACCACCGCCGGCACCTGCGGCGTGATGGGCACCGCCTCCACGATGGCGTGCGTGGCCGAGGCGTTGGGGATGGTGCCGCTGGGGCATGGCTCGATCCCGGCGGTGCACGCCGACCGGCTGCGCGCGGCGGAGGAGGCCGGCGCGCTGGCGGTGAAGCTGATCGGGCAGCCCGTGCGGCCGTCGGAGATCATCACCGCGGCCTCGGTCGAGAATGCACTGCGCGTGCTGCTGGCGCTGGGCGGTTCGACCAATGCGCTGATCCACCTGACGGCGGTCGCCGGTCGCCGCGGCGTGCGCGTCGATCTGCATCGGCTGAATGCGCTGTCGGACACGACGCCCGTGCTGGTGGATCTGAAACCGACCGGCGAAGGCTACATGGAGGACTTTCATGCCGCCGGCGGGATGCCCGCGCTGCTGTGGGAGCTGCGCGATCTGCTGGACCTGTCGGTGCGCGATGTGACCGGTGCGACGCTGGAGCAGCGCCTGACCGAACCCGCGTTTGTCGATCGACGGTTCATTCGGGCGCGCGGCGAACCAGTGTCGCCGGTGGGTGGTTTGGTGGCGTTGTTCGGCTCGCTCGCCCCGCGTGGCGCGATCCTCAAGCGCAGCGCCGCCACGCCCGCGTTGTTCGAGACCGAGGCGCGCGCGGTGGTCTTCGACGGGCTGGAGGATCTGGCCAACCGCATCGACGATCCGTCGCTGGATGTGACGGAGAGCGACATCATGGTGCTGAAGAACGTCGGTTCGCTGACGCCGGCGGGCATGCCGGAGGCGGGCTACCTGCCGATCCCGCAGAAGCTCGCGCGGGCCGGGGTGAAGGACATGGTGCGCATGAGCGACTGCCGGATGTCCGGCACGGCGTTCGGCACGATCGTGCTGCACATCACGCCGGAAGCCGCGGCGGGTGGGCCGCTGGGGTTGGTGGAGACGAGCGATTTGATACGGCTGTCGGTGAAGGAGCGGCGGCTGGACCTGCTGGTGGCGCCGGATGTGCTGGAGCGGCGTCGAGCGGCGTGGCGGCCGCCGGCGCGGCCCGTGCGTGGGTGGGACCGAATCGTTGCCGAGCAGGTCCTGCAGGCGGACGAGGGGTGCGATCTGGCGGTGCTGCGGGCGAGTGGATAGGGTGGCGCCATGAATGTCGCGCTGCGCAAGCCGATGAGCCTCGACGGGTTCCTCGAGTGGGAGGAACGGCAGGAGCTCCGCTACGAGTTCGACGGATTCCAACCCATCGCGATGACGGGCGGAACCTATAGTCATGCGCTGATCCAGGGGAATCTCATCATCGCTCTTGGGATCAGGTTACGCGGCAGACCCTGTCGCGTGATCGGCAGCGAGCTGAAGATCGCAGTGGCGGGAAGCATCCGTTACCCGGATGCATTCGTCGTGTGCTCGCCGGTTCCCGCTGATGCAACCGTCGTCAGCGACCCGGTCGTGGTTTTCGAGGTGCTGAGCGCGAGCACGGCCACCACGGATCATATCGTCAAGAACCAGGAATACCGCGATACACCGTCGATCCGGCGCTACGTGATGGTGGAGCAGGACCAGCAGGCCGCGACCGTGTTCGCGCGCGCCGGCGACGATTGGGTGGGGCACGTGGTGTCAGGCGACGTGGCGCTTGCGATGCCGGAGATCGGCATCGAGCTGCCGCTGGCCGAGCTGTACGAGGGCGTGTCGTTCGCCGAACCGGAAGCCGAGGGCTGACCGAAGCCGCCGATTGCGACTGAGGGCGGTCGCCTTCTGGCCCCCAAGTATGTCAAGAGCCGAAAATGCAGGACGCTACAGAGTTCTGGCCAAGCGGAAATCGACATCGTCGAGGCGGAGGACGGCCCCGTACCCGGCGTCGCGCGGCGTGGCGACCACCGGAGAGGCCCGCGAGAGGGTGGGATCGGATCGTTGCCGAGCAGGTGCTGCGGGCGGACGAGGGGTGCGATCTGGCAGCGTTGCGGGCGGGCGGGTGAGGCGGTCGTCGCTGGACCTTGCCTCACAAGGTTCGTGCGCATAAATCCACATGGACAGCAGGACGATCATCCGCCTGCTGGAATTGGCCGGATGGCGGTTGGTCCGCGTGACCGGCAGCCATCACCATTTCCGGCACCCGGAACGAGCGGGCACAACAACGGTGGCGCATCCTGTGAAGGACATTCCGCCCGGGACCTTGCGCAGCATCGAGCGGCAGTCCGGGGTGGCGCTGCGGAGGCCCTGACCAATGGTGCGTTACTATCCCGCGATCGTAGAGCAATCGACCGACGGGTTCGGTGTGTTCTTTCCCGACCTGCCCGGCTGCACAAGTGCGGGCCGATCGCTGCAGGAAGCGGCTCGCAACGCCGAACAGGCGTTGCAGGCGCATATCGACCTGGCGGCGGAGCATGGTGAAGCGATACCGGATCCCTCCGAATTGGACTGCATCGTGACGGAGCCGGACGTGGTCGAGGCCGCCCGGATCCTGGTGCGAGCCGAACTGCCGGGCCGATCGGTGCGGGTGAACATCACGCTACCGGAGGAACTTCTGACGGCAGTGGACCGCTATGCGGCGCGCACCGGACATACCCGGTCTGGGCTGTTGGCCGTGGCGGTGCGGGAACGGATGCAGCGCGATCGCGACGCGGCATAACCGCCGTTGCGGCAGGCGGACCAGCAGTGCGATCGGTGGCTCCCAGGGCGGTTACGGCGTAACCAGATCGATCGTCGGAATGTAGCTGCGATACCGTCGTGCGTCGCGGGTGAGCAAGGCGAGGCGCGCCACGGCAGCGTGCGCACCGATGAAGAAATCCGGCAGCACGCCGGTCCTTCTGCCGCCCGCGGCTCGGTAGGCCTGGAATACCTTGCCGGCGAGGAAAAGTGCCGGACGCGGCATCTGTTCCACCGCCACTCGGGCCTCTTCCAGGAGAGCCTCGAGTGCTTCGATTGTCGCGCAGCGCACCGATAACTCCGCGTACACGACGTCGTTGATGGCGAGCGGCCCCTTGAGTGCGGCGGCATCGTGTTGGCGGATCGACCAGTCCGCCCATGTGGCATCGTTGGTGACGAGGTCCAGCAGCACATTGGTATCGACCAGCGTCATGCCTCCGGCTCGCCGCGGGTGAGTGCCATGATCTCGTCCGTGCTGAGCCCTTTGCCGGCCCGCCCGCGCAGGGCTTCGAACCGGCTGCGTGGCCGGCGGCCGCCGACCTTCCTCAGGACCACTCGGCCATCCGCGGCGAGTTCGAATTCAACCCCGCTGCCGGGCTTGATCCCAAGGCGGTCCCGCACTGGCTTGGGGATGGTGACCTGACCCTTGCGGGTAACCGTGGTGGCCATCGATATCGCGCCGGTAATACTGTTGCGCTTTGCGTTATTTTATAGGGCATGCGGCACCCACTGTCATGCCGACGCTGCCCATCCGGATTTCCATGATTCTGGGGTGAGAGCGGCAGGCTGCGACTGGTCTTCCCGCTGCCGGGCGATAATTGGGTTGGCCTTGAGGGATCAGGCGAGGTGGCGCTTGCGATGCCGGAGCTCGGCATCGAGCTGCCGCTGGTCGAGTTGTACGAGGGCGTGTCGTTCGCCGAACCGGAAGCCGCCACCTGAGGAATGTTGCCGATTCGACCAGGGGGCTTCGCCTCCCTTGGTCCGCTTCGCGGTCCAAGCCCCAAAGAGGTAAGGATGCGAAGACGCAGGAGGCTACAGAGTTCTGGCCAGGCGGAAACCGACATCGCCGTTGCGGAAGACGGCCTCGAACCTGACGCGGACGCCGGCGCGGAGGTTCCTCGGATAGCCGTCGTTCCAGGCACCGCCGCGCAGAACCCGACGACTGGAATCACCGCCGTTTGTCCACGCTGATCCGTCAGTGGGTGCGTTCTGATAGTCGGCATGCCAATGGTCCGCGTTCCACTCCCAGACATTTCCAAGCATGTCGTAGAGCCCGAACCCGTTCGGTCTGAGCGAACCGACCGGTGATGTACCTTTGCCGTTGGTATTCAGGTAGTTCGCCGCACCGTCCCAGGTGTCGCCCCAGAAGCGCGCCGTCTCCGTCCCCGCACGGGCGGCGTATTCCCATTCCGCCTCGCTCGGCAACCGGTATGCCGCGCCGGTCTTGCCTGCCACCCACCTTGCGTAGGCCCCCGCATCGATGGCGCTGACGTTCACCACAGGATGGCTATCCGTTTGCGCAAAACCAGGTTTGCGCCATTCATCGTTTGACCGGTAGCCAGCGTCGGCGACGAACGCGGCAAACTGCCCGCGGGTGACGGGATATTTTCCGAGGTAGAACCCTCGCCGGAATGTCACAGTGTGCTGCGGGCGCGCGCTTCCGTCATCGGTTTGTTCGCGCGCACTCTCCGCTTCGGGCACCCCCATGGTGAACCTGCCCGCCGGTATCTGTACCATTGCCGGCAGGGCAGTTCCGCCCGGTGGTATATCGTCGGAAGGCGCATCCGCCACTGGCGAAATGATCGCGGGGGTCACCTGCGGCACACCGACGGTGGAGGGCACGCCGGGATCAGTGCGGTACATCGCCGCACAGATGGCATCCGCCACCTCGTCGAGCTTCTGGGCAACGAGGACGTCGGTCTCCGCCGGCAGCAGCCGCAGTCTGCGGAAATCCACCCACTGGTGCGTGCGAAGATGGTCCAGCACCCCGGGATCATGGCATTCGTGCCGCCGGACAGTTTCGAACGCGCCGACATCGAGGTAATGGACCGGAAACACCAGATCGTCACGCCCGAGCGCCGCCTGTCGTGCGCGGAAGTGCGTGACCTCCCGGCAGCACCACTCGCTGTGCAGGAACGCCGGAGTGATGATCGGGATGAGGAACGACGACTGATCGAGTGCCCGCCTGATCTCCTTCTCCCAGTTCGCGCCATACGGGATGGCGGCCACGTCCTGGAAGATCTGCACTCTCGGTTCGCGGCCGATTTTCGCCTGCAACTCGTCAGCCAGCAGCAGGCGCAACCGGCTCAGCCGCCCGCGCGAGGCCGTGTCGTCCGTTCCGGTGTAGCTCCAGAACCCGGTCGGCTTCAGCATCCTGGTGCCCGCCAGTGCGTCACGTCATGCCACCTCCGTCATGAGGGTACGGCGGTGACGGCAGGCGAGGCAAGCCGCTACGGATGCCGCTCGATACGCCGCGGCATGGCGCGCCCCTGTCAATCGAACAGCGTGGCCAGGCGTTGCTTGATGCTGTCCGCGACGTAGAGCGCCAACGCCTGGATCGTTCGCGTCGGGTTCACGCCAGCAGAGGTGACGAAGATGCTGCCATCGACGATGAACAGGTTCTTCACGTCGTGGCTGCGGCCCCATTCATTCACCACGGATCGCGCTGGGTCAGTGCCCATACGCGCGGTGCCCATCAGGTGCCAGCCGCCATCGGCAAGTGGCGCTTCGTGCCAGACGTCGTGGGCGCCCGCGGCACGCAGGATCTCGGTCGCCCGCGCCACCGCGTGATCCAGCATGCGGCGGCTGTTCTCGCTGAGCGTGTAGCTGATCTTCGGCGCCGGAATGCCTGAAGAGTCCTTCAGCACCGGATCGAGCGTGACGGTGTTGTGCGCCTCCGGCAGGTCCTCGCAGATCGCCACCATGCCGGTGCGGTGGCCAAACAGTTCGCGATAGGCGCGGTGATGATCGTCGCCCCATGGCAGCCGCCCGATCTGCATACCGTGCACCGCGGCCATCACCTGGTTCTGGCCGCGCGAGAATTCGAACGTGTAGCCGCGCACGAAGCCGCGGGAGCGGTCCGTCTCATAGAACTCCTGGCTCCAGATGCAGTTGCCCGGGCCGCGATTGCCGTCCAGCTCCTCGTCGAAATAGCCGGCGATGCGTGCATAGGGATGGAACATCAGGTTCTTGCCGACCAGGCCGCTGGAATTGGCCAGGCCGTTCGGAGTTCAGCAGAATGCGCGCCGTGCCGATGGCGTTGCAGGCGAGGATGACGACTTCGGCGGGCTGGAAATGCTCGACCCCATCGGCGTCGTAATACACCACGCCGGACGCCATGCCGTGTTCATTGGTGGTGATCTCGCGCACCCGGCAACGGGTGCGCAACTCGACGCCGGCACGGATGGCGGCCGGCCAGTAGGTGATGTCGGTGCTGGCCTTGGCGCCCTGCGCGCAGCCCGCGGTGCAATGTGCGAGATTGATGCACTTCGCGCGCCCTTCGTAATCCACTGAGGCGATCGCGCTGTCGGACGGCCACCAGTGCCAGCCGAGCTTGTTGAGCCCGCGTGCCAGCGTGGCGCCGGACCTTCCCAGCGGCAGCGGCGGCATCATGGGTTCGTGCGGCGGATAGGCCGGATCGCCGGCGAGACCGGACACGCCCATCATGCGGTCGTTCTCGTCATAGAACGGTGCCAGGGTCGCGTAGTCGATCGGCCAGTCATCGGCGACGCCGTCCAGCGTGCGCACCCGGAAGTCCGACGGATGGAAGCGCGGGAAGTGCCCGGCATACAGCACCGTCCCGCCGCCAACACCGTTGAAGTTTGCGACCTTGATCGGCGAGTTGTCTTCGCTGATCGGATAGTCGGTGTCGCGCGCCCGCCGGTTCGGGCTGTAGTGGAAATCGTTGAGCTGGCGCGCCTCCCAGTCGCGACCCGTGCTGGGATATTCCGATGGCTTCATCCAATCGCCCTGCTCGAGGCACAGGATTTTCATCCGTGTCTCGGCAAGGCTCCAGGCCACGGCCCCGCCGGAGGCACCGGCGCCAATGATCAGAACGTCAACCGGTGTCGTCATTGTCGGGAATTCCGCTTGAAGTGCGCGTTGGCCAGTCGATGGGGTCCGGGTGGGATTGTCAACGGCACCCGACGCGGGAACTTCAGTGGCCGCTCCGTGCGAGTAACCAGTTCAGAATCCTGCTGCCCTCCTCGCGCGGATAGGTGTGCGACAGATCGGCGATCTCGCGATACGTCACCTTCGCTCCCGCCGCGGTCAGCGCACGCTGCGCGGTGCGCGCGATCGACACTGGAAACATCCAGTCCAGCGCGCCGTGCACCAGATACACCGGCAACCCCGTCACCCGCCGCGGCTCGGCCATCGTCAGCAGCAGCGGATGAAAACTTGCGGCGACCGGCGCCAGATGGGTGAACGGCGACGCCTCGTCCAGCCCGCTGAGCAACGTGAACGTGCCGCCGTCGCTCATGCCGGTCAGGAGCAGGCGCGTCCGGTCGACGTGCCAGCCGTGCGCAACCTGCTCCAGCACGCGGGCAAGATTCGCACCGTCCAGGTCCGGTTCCATCAGCGACCAGGTGTCGCCGACCGCGGTGGGCGCGACCAGGATCACGCCGCGGCTGCGCGCCTCGCGCAGCCAACTCCACAGGAACAGCCTGCCGTGGCCGGAGCCGCCGTGCAGCGCCATCACCAGCGGATGGGCGTGCGCCGGGTTGTAGTCCTCGGGCACGTACGCCGAGTAACCGCCGCGCTCGCCGGTGTCGTTCCCGGCATGCATGACCCCCGTCCGTACATCGGTTCGCGTGGCGCCGAGCCTCAGGCGGTCCTGCAGCGCCTGATTGTCCCGCTGTTCGGGTTCAACGAAGAACCGGCTCACTGACGGCAGCACCGAGGCCAGCGGATACAGCGCCTCCAGCGCACGGCTCACCTGGCGCAGCGCACGATACGCCTGCTCGCGGCCCGTCGGGCGATCCGGCCGCTGCGCGCAGCCCATCGCAGGCGCGCAACGTGGCTTCCACGGCACGTGCAACAGGATCGCGCAATTCCAGCAAATTCTCCGGCCAGACCGCACCAGCCGATGCCGCGCGCAGCCCATCGTCGCGATCCCCAATCGTCGCGACCAAGGTTTCCAGCAGCGGCGGTTGCAGACGCCGCGCGATGACACCAAGCGCATCGAGCGAATCCAGCAGCCGCACTATCAGTTGGGCGCTCATTGCAGCCTCCTACGACCAGCCCACCGTATGCGCGTAATAGCGCAGCGCGCCACCACCACCGGGGTTCCACGCCCCACGATGGTGACGAAACCCGGCAGCGGTCGTGATGCTGAGTGCATTCTGCTCGCCCGCCTGCGTCTGCTGCGGACCGTCACGGTCAATTTCGAACCGCGTCTTGTCGCTTGGGCGCAAGATTGCGATGTGGCCGGGCCTGTGCGGATCGGGGTTCTCGAACGCCTTGAGCACCAGTTCGCCGCGGTTGGCCGCCGCCTGCGCCCCGATATACGCATCGAGCACCCGCCAGCCGAATTCCGCGCCATAATCGCGCAGCCAGCGCATCTGCGCGTTCGCCAACAGTTGCTGCCGGTGCCGCGGCGGGCGCAGCACGTAGATCCGCACGCGCTCCGCTAGGGCGGCGACGAAGGCGCTGCAATGCGTCTTGGTGTCGGGACCGCCCGGCTCGGCGTTGTCCCTCTCGCCGGTCCGCCAGTCGACATGCCAGCCGGCAAGCCACAGGCGGTCCACGCCGCTGCCATCGAGAAACCGCCTCGAGCTGGCGTCCCTGTGGCGTGATCGGCCCGCAGCACGGTTCCGCGCGCACCGCGAACGGCGCCACCAGCAGCGCGATCAGCCGCCAGCGCATTGTCGGGGTTCCCGCTCCCATGGTGACAGTCTAAACTGCCTGACCCACCCAAGGAGACAAGACCATGGCACCGCCGCCGCCTTTCGGCGCGAACTCCGCCGCCGCCCGCGACATCGCCAACGTGCTGCATCCCTACACCGACCTCGTCACCCATCAGGAAGTCGGGCCGGTGGTGATCACCCGCGGCAAGGGCGTGCGCGTGTGGGACGATGCGGGCAAGGACTACATCGAGAGCATCGCCGGACTGTGGTGCGCCTCGCTCGGCTTCGACAATGAACGCCTGGTGCAGGCCGCCGCGAACCAGATGCGCAAGCTGCCATTCTATCACGCCTTCACCGCGAAATCGCACGAGCCGCTGATCGACCTGTCGGAGATGCTGATCGCAGCGCGCGCCGGTGCCGATGAGCAAGGTGTTCTTCGCCAACTCCGGCTCCGAGGCGAACGACAGCGCCATCAAGATGGTGTGGTATTTCAACAATGCCGTCGGGCGGCCGAACAAGAAGAAGATCATCGGCCGGCTGAGGGGCTATCACGGCATCACCATCGCATCGGCTTCGCTCACCGGCATCCCGCACAATCACCGCGCGTTCGACGTGCCGCTGCCGGGCTTCATCCACACGATGGCGCCGCACCATTACCACGGCGCCAATCCCGGCGAGAGCGAGGAGGCGTTCGCCTCGCGCTGCGCTGAGGAACTGGAGAAGATGATCCTCGCGGAGGGGCCGGACACGGTGGCGGCGATGTGGGCCGAGCCGATCATGGGCGCCGGCGGCGTGATCGTCCCGCCGCGGACGTACTTCGAGAAGATCCAGGCGGTGCTGCGCAAGTACGACGTGCTGTTCGTGGCGGACGAGGTGATCTGCGGGTTTTGGCGCACCGGCAACTACTGGGGCAGCCAGACGCTGAACATGCAGCCCGACATTCTCACCTGTGCCAAGGCGCTGTCCTCGTCCTATCTGCCGATCAGCGCGGTGATGGTGAATGACCGCGTGTTTCAGGGGCTGGCGAAGCAGAGCCACGAGATCGGCACGTTCGGTCACGGTTTCACGTATTCCGGCCATCCGGTTCCGGCCGCGGTGGCGATCGAGACGCTGAAGATCTACGACGAGATGAACATCGGCGAACACGTCCGCGCGGTGGGCGCACACATGCAGAAGGAATTGCGCCGCCGGTTCGCCGACCATCCGCTGGTGGGCGAGGTGCGCGGCATCGGCTTGATCGCCGCGCTCGAGCTGGTGGCCGACAAGGAGAAGCACCAGAACTTCGAACCATCTGCCCGGGTCGGCGGTCGCTTTACCAAACTCATCGAGGAGAATGGGGTGATCGGGCGGACCGTGCCGGGCGACATCCTTTGCTTCAGTCCCCCGCTGATCATCAGCGAGGCGGAGGTGAACGAGATGCTGGACCGCATCGGCAAGGCGCTCGACGAGCTGACAGTGCAGTTGCGGCGCGAGCAGATCGCGGTGGTGCGGTAGGGCGCGGGCACGAGTACACCTCGCCCGCTCCGCGGGAGAGGTCGCCACGAAGCGGCGGGAGAGGGTGCGCGAGTTGTTGGGTGATGCCGGGTTGCACCCTCTCCCGCGTCGCCGAGGCGACGCGACCTCTCCCGCAAGCGCGAGAGGTGTACTGCCCGCCCACCCTACCGCGCGCGGCTCACCGTGTAGTCGGCGACATCCAGCAGCGCCCGCCGCAAGGCACTGTCCGGGAACCGGCCAAGGGCGGCCTTCGCCGCTGCGATAAAACCTGCGGCGCGGTCGAGCGTGGCAGCGATCGCGCCGCAGCAGTCCATCAGGTGCAGCGCCCGATCCAAATCGGCTTCATGCTGCTCGGTCGCCTCGATCGTGCGGCGCCAGAAGTCCCGATCGGCCGGATCGCCCGCCTGGTACGCCACCAGCACCGGCAGCGTGATCTTGCCCTCGCGGAAATCGTCGCCGACGGTCTTGCCCAGCACCGCCTGATCCGCCGAGTAGTCCAGCGCATCGTCGGCCAGTTGGAACGCAATGCCGAGATTCATGCCGAACTCCGCAAGCGCCGCCGCCTCGCTCTCAGGCCGGCTGGCCACCACCGGACCTACCTCGCAGGCCGCGGCGAACAGGGCCGCCGTCTTGCCCTTCACCACATCGAGATAGCGCGCCTCCGACGTGGACAGATCGTTCTGCGTCGCAAGCTGCAGCACCTCGCCCTCGGCGATCGTCGCCGCCGCGCGCGACAGGATGGACAGCACGGCCAGCGAGCCGTCCTCCACCATGAGCTGGAACGCGCGCGCGAACAGGAAATCGCCCACCAGCACCGACGCCTGGTTCCCGAACACCGCGTTGGCCGAGGCAAGCCCCCGCCGGAGCAGGCTTTCATCCACCACGTCGTCGTGCAGCAGGGTGGCGGTGTGGATGAACTCGACGCAGGCGGCGAGCTTCACGTGGCGCGCCCCGACACTATCGCCGGGATAGCCGCACAGCCGCGCCGAAGCGAGCGTCAGCAGCGGGCGCAGCCGCTTGCCGCCGGCGACCACGATGTGCGCGGCAAGCTGCGGGATCAGCGCCACCGGACTGTCCATGCGGGCCACGATGGTGCGGTTGCACGCCTCCAGATCGGGCCGCAGCATGGCAATCAGAGCGCTCAGCGCGTCCTCGCCGCTCGCGGCGCGCGCATCCAGGCGCTCGCGGGGTGCCGGACTGGCCCGGGACGGGATGGCGACGTCGTCCAAGCTGGTCTCCTGACTTGTGCCTGTCCGGCGCGCACTGGCACCATATCGGCGGCCCGGAAAAGGGGTCAAGCAAAGCTGCCTCACCCCAACGTCTGGAACATACCACGTGCGAGTCCTGGCGACATCCAACGATCCGGTCCGCCTGTCGTTCCTGACCGCCTTGCTGGCAGACGCCGGCATCGCCGCGGTCGTGCTGGATGCGCACACGAGCGCCATCGAAGGCAGCATCGGCGCCATTCCCCGTCGCCTGATGGTGGCCGCCGAGGATGAACAGCGCGCCAGGCGCGTGCTGGCCGAGGCTGGCGAGATCTGAGGCCCCTTGCCTTCCGCGCCGTTTTCTCCTCTCTCGCGCCGAACAACCGAGGGAGGCCACATTGCCGCCACATCTGTCTCGCCGCACCTTCGGCGGCACCGCGCTCGCTCTTCTGACCGCCCCACGCCTCGCCCGTGCGGCGGCGCCCGCGGAGATCCGCATCGACTGGGCGACCTACAACCCGGTCAGCATCGTGCTGAAGGAGCAAGGCCTGCTCGAGCAGGAATTCGCCGGCGACAAGATCGGTGTGCGTTGGGTGCAGTCGCTGGGATCGAACAAGGCGCTGGAGTTCCTGAATGCCGGCTCGATCGATCTCGGCTCGACCGCCGGCGCGGCGGCGCTGATCGGCGCCATCAACGGCAATCCGATCAAGTCCATCTACGTCTTTTCACGCCCGGAGTGGACCGCGCTGGTCGCCATGCCGAACACACCGATCAACAGCGTCGCGGACCTCAAGGGCCAGCGCATCGCGGTGACGCGCGGGACCGATCCGCACATCTTCCTGGTGCGCGCGCTGGCCACCTCCGGGCTGAAGGAACATGACGTCAAGCTGGTGTTGCTTCAGCACCCCGACGGCCGCACCGCGCTCGAACGCGGCGACGTTGCGGCCTGGGCCGGCCTCGATCCGATGATGGCCGCGGCGGAGATCGAAAGCGGGGCAAGGTTGTTCCACCGTAACGCGGCGGCCAACACCTGGGGCGTGCTGAACGTGCGCGAGGCGTTCGCCGCCGAGAACCCCGAACTGGTGCGCCGTGTCCTGGCGACCTACGAGCGTGCGCGGCGCTGGTCGGTGGAGCATCCGGCCGAGCTGAAGGCGCTCATGGTCGCGGCGATGAAGCTGCCGGATGCGGTGGTCGCGCGGCAGCTTGAACGCAACGACCTGTCCAGCGGCGCGATCGGCGAGAAGCAGGCGCAGACCATCATCGAAGCGGGCAGGGCGCTGCAACAGGCCGGCGTGCTGCCGGCGGACGTCGACGTGGCGATGGTGACCAACAGGCTGATCGACCCGACCTTCGCCCGCGCCGCCGGTGCGTGACGGCACAGCCGTTCCTCCCCCTCCCCTTGTGGGAGGGGGTAGGGGGAGGGGTCTTGCCGTTCCCGCGGCCCCCGCCCCCCAGCCCCCTCCCGCAATGGGAGGGGGAGTTTATTGGCTGAAGGCGGCCACCGCGCTGGTCATTCCGGTGACGCTCGGTATCGCTTGGGAAGTCGCGGTGCGTGCCGGCATCGCGCCGGGCCGGCTGATGCCGCCGCCGTCGCGCCTGCTGCACACCGCGGCTGCGCTCGCCGCGTCGGGCGAACTGCAGCGGCACGTGGCGGCGACGATGAGCCGCGTCGCCATCGGCTTCGCCATCGGTTCGGTCGCCGGCACTCTGTTCGGCATGCTGAGCGGCGCCAGCGAGACGGCGCGGCGCCTGCTCGATCCATCCATCCAGGCCCTGCGCGCCATCCCCTCGATCGCCTGGGTGCCGATCTTCATCCTCTGGCTCGGCATCTTCGAGACATCCAAACTGGCGCTGATCGCGCTGGGCGTGTTCTTCCCGGTCTATCTCGGCATGCTTTCGGCGATCCAGAGCGTGGATCGCAAGCTGGTGGAGGTCGGCCGCGTGTTCGGCTTTTCTCCTGTCGGCATCATGTTGCGCATCACCTGGCCGGCCGTGCTGCCGACCTGGATCGCCGCGCTGCGCAGCGGCCTGGGGCTCGGCTTCATGTTCGTCGTCGCGGCCGAACTGATGGGCGCATCCGAGGGCCTCGGCTACCTGCTGCTGGATGGCCAGCAGATGGGCCGCGCGGACTCCATCCTGGTGGCGATGATCGTGTTCGCCCTGCTCGGCAAGGCGTCGGACGGCGTGCTGGTCGCGCTCGCCCGTCCGCTGTTGCGCTGGCAGGACACGGTGCGGGGACGGCTGTGACCACGCTGGCGATCGAGCATCTGAGCAAGACCTACGCCGACGGCACCGAGGCGCTGCGCGACATGCACATCGTGGCGCACAGCGGCGATATCGTCGCCATCCTCGGCGGCTCCGGCTGCGGCAAGACCACGCTGCTGCGCCTGACCGCCGGACTGGATCGGCCGAGCGCCGGCACCATCGCCATCGACGGGCAGCCGATCGAGGGCACGCATCCCGCGATCAGCGCGGTGTTCCAGGAGCCGCGCCTGCTGCCGTGGTTGACGGTCGGCCGCAACATCGCGTTCGGCGGACGCCGCATTGCCAGGCCCGAACGTCAGCGCCGCGTCGGCGATCTGCTGGAGCGCATCGGCCTGGCGGGCTATGGCGCGCGCTGGCCCAAGGACCTGTCCGGCGGCCAGCAACAGCGCGTTGCGATCGCGCGCGCGCTGATCGGGCGTCCCGAGATCCTGCTGCTGGACGAGCCGTTCTCCGCGCTGGACGGCTTCACGCGTGGCAGCCTGCATGAGCTGCTGCTGGTACCTGTGGCAGGAACTGCGGCCGACGATCCTAATCGTCACGCATGACGTGGACGAGGCGGTGTTTCTGGCCGACCGCGTCGTGCTGATGCGGCCGCGTCCCGGGCGGGTGCACGAGACATTGACGATCGGGCTGCCACGTCCGCGGAACAGGCTGGCCGCGGAGTACGACATCACGCGGCGCAACGTGCTGCGCGGGATCGACCGGTCGCTGGCGGCGGACCGGACGACAGGGTCAGGGTTTGGGGCGGTGTCTCCGTGGGTGTGATGGCGAGGCCAGGCGACGTCAAATGTCAGACCCGATCGAGCGCACGCCGGATACACCTCGCCAGGTCGCCGCGACGGTAGGGCTTCAGCAGCACCGGCACGTCGGGGCGGTCCGTGCCGGGGCGGTGAACATTTGCGTAGCCCGACGTGACCACAGCCTTCAGCCCGCCCCTCACGCGGCGTGCCTTGCTGATCAGATCGAAGCCGTTCATCCCGCCCGGCATGACGACATCGCTGAACAGCAGATCGATCTGTCCTTCCCGTCGGATGATCTTCATGGCGGTGGGTCCATCTGCTGCCGTGAGCACGCGATAGCCCAGGTCGCTGATCGTGGTGACCGCGAGCTCCAGCACTTCGGGATTGTCTTCGACCACCAGGACCGTTTCGCTCCCGGTCGGCGGCGGCTTGGCTGCCGTATCGGCGCCGTCGCCTGTCGCCTTCACCTGATCGCAGCGAGGCAGATACAGGCGAAACGTCGTGCCGACGCCAGGTTTCGATTCGATCGTGACATGTCCGTCCGACTGCCTGATGAAGCCATAGACCTGGCTGAGGCCGAGGCCGGTTGCCTTGCCCACCTCCGCAGGCGCGTGACGTTCCAGGTCTGGCGGCCGATCTGCTCCGCATCCGCGCCGAGTTCGCGGGGCAGCATGTCGAACAGCGGCTGCTTGAGCGAGAAGACGAAGACGGCGGTTTCGCTCGCACTGAAGCCTTGGGTGGCACGGGCGCGGGAGAAATCCTCGAGCAGCTCCCGCATGGTGGTCCATTCCGCGCCGGTGATATCGTCGAACCGGCCGACCATGGCGCCCCTGTGGAGTTAATCGAGGAACTGCCGTGCGGGATCGGCAGTGGCAGCCTCGGCTCCGGTGTCGCGCGACCGTTCGTCCCGCCTCTGAGCGGCCTGCCAATCTTTCAGCAGGGCCTGCTGATGCTCTCCGACGAGTTCGGCGATCACTGTGTCAGCCATGCAATTCTCACCTTCCTGAAACGGGGCATCGAGTGCAAAACGGTTCCGACAGAATTGTGGCGACACCGCGAATTCGAGAAGCGCACGTTATCGAAGTGTGCGGCGGCTGCCAATCGACGGCTGACCGCGTCATCACGCGAACTTGCGTATCCCGGCGCGCAGACTTAGCTTCGCTTCCGAAGCAGGCTTGGGAAACCGCCCGTGAGCGATGAGACCCGGGCCCCGCCAGGCCCGACATCAGGCAAGGGCACATCGCCCTCGTCGAGGACGACAAAGCGTTCGGCGCGGCCATAGGCCAGGTGCTGCGACGCGCCGGCTTCGACGTCTCGCTGGCAACCGAGTTCCGCACAGCCCTCGAGGTTCTTGAAGCCGATCGCCCGGTCGACCTGCTGCTGACCGACATCGTGATGCCTGGCAGCGTCAACGGCATCGCGCTGTCGCGCATGGCCGCCTGCGCCGGCGCGATCTGAAGGTGGTCTACCTGACCGGCTATAATGTCCCCGGTGTCGAGACGAAGGCCTCCGGCCCGATCCTGAGGAAGCCGATCGACGATGCCCTTCTGATCAGCGAAATCGAACGGATCCTGGCGACGCCTTAGGGCCTGCCGCGGAGCAACTGCGTCAGTTGCGACCGGCCTTCCGTCCTTGCGGCGCCCGATCCGATCAATTCGCGGCAGGCGCCTGCCACGTAGCCTCGCAGCGACCACTGCATGTCGCAAAGAACGGCGCACACAGGCCGGGTATGTCCCGACCGACGCCGGCCAGCCCAGCTTGACTTGTCCGCGGCCGTCCCGGCACGCTTCCGCAAGATACGATGGCCATAAAGGCCGCAACTCAACGGGTGGAGATGCCGATGCAGCGCAACGGGCTGTCGCGCAGACACGTGGTGACGGGGGCGGCCGGTCTCGGCGCCGCGACCATTCTGCGCTGGCCGGCAAACGCCGCCGAATTCAACTACAAGCTCGGCTCATCGTCGCCGATGGAGCACCCCGCGATGGCGCGCCAGCAGGAGGCGGCCAACAAGATCAAGCAGGACAGCAGCGGCCGCCTCGAGATCACCATCTATCCCAACAGCGTCCTCGGCGGCGACACGGCGATGGTCGCCCAGGCGATCTCGGGTGCCATGGAGATGTACAACCTGCCAGTCGATCTGCTGGCGCCACGCAATCCGGTCTGCGGCTTAGCCGGCGTCGGCTTTGCCTTCCCCGACTACGCCCATGTCTGGGCGGCCATGGACGGCGAGTTCGGCGACATGCTGCGCGCCGCGGCGGAACAGATCGGCCTCTACTGCGTGCCGAAGGGCTATGACCACGGCTTCCGCCAGATCACCACGCGGACCAAGCCGATCACCAGCCCCGACGATCTGCGCGGCTTCAAGATTCGCCTCCCGGTCGCGCCCTATCTGATCTCGCTGTTCCGCCATCTCGGCGCATCGCCGACCGCGATCAACTTCAACGAAGTCTACAGCGCCCTGCAGACAGGTATCGTGGACGGCCAGGAGAATCCCCTCGTGCTGATCGATACCGCCAAGCTGTACAAGGTACAGAAATTCTGCAGTCTGACCAACCACGTCTGGTCCGGATTCCATACCTCGTTCAACGTGGCAGCGTGGAAGAAGCTGCCGCCCGATCTGCAGGAGATCTGCCACCGCAACTTCACCACCGTTGCGATCGCGCAGCGTGACGACTTCGTCGCGATGACCACGACCGAGCAGCAGAACCTGACCGCCAGGGGACTCGCCTTCAACTCTCCCGACACCAAGCCGTTTCGCGACCTGCTGAGCAAGAGCGGCTTCTACCCCGACATGAAGAAGGCCGCAGGCGACAAGGCCTGGGCGCTGCTTGAGAAGTACGTCGGCCCGCTCACGTCATGAGTCTCGACGCGCCGGAGCTGGCCTCCGGGATCATCCAATCTGACGCCCCCGGCTCGGTCGGGCTGCGTCGGTGCGCCTTCCTGCTCGATCAGACGATCGGCGTGACTTGCGAGGCGGTCGGCGCGGCGCTCGTGCTGGCCGAGGTCGCCATCCTGTTTGCCGGCGTTGTCTCGCGCTACGTGTTCGACAGCCCGATCTTCTGGACCGACGAACTCGCCAACTTTCTGTTCCTCTGGCTGTCGATGCTGGGGATGGTGGTCGCGCTGCGCCGTGACGGGCACATGCGGCTCACCACGCTGGCCAACTGGGTGCCGGCGCACATCGCGCGCTGGTTCGCCGCGGTCGCCGCGCTGGTGGTGATCGCCTTCGTACTGGAGGTCCTGCTGCCGGCGGCGGAGTATCTCGATCAGCAGCGTTTCGTCGAGCTGATCTCGCTGCAGATCTCCGACGGCTACCGCGTGGTTGCCATCCTGGTGGGCGGCGCGCTCGCCGCGATCATCGCACTGCTCCGGCTGCTCGAGACGACGACGTGGCGCAGCTTCGGCCTGGCACTGGTCACTGTCGGCGGCATCGCGGCGCTGCTGTGGGTCTGCCAGCCGGTGCTGCTCGCCATGGGGTTCGGCAGCCTGATCGTGTTCTTCGTGGTGATCGTCGCGGCCTGCGTCGGCATCGGCGTACCGATCGCCTTCGCCTTCGGCATTGCCACGATGTCGTATCTCGGGCTGACCAGCAGCATGCCGCTGTCCGTCTTGGTCAACCGGATGGACGAGGGCATGTCGAACCTGCTGCTGCTGTCGGTGCCGATGTTCGTCTTCCTCGGTCTGCTGATGGAGATGACCGGGATCGCACGGGTCATGGTGGCGTTCCTCGCCGCGCTGGTCGGGCATGTGCGCGGCGGGCTCTCCTATGTGCTGCTGGGCGCGATGTATCTGGTGTCGGGCATCTCCGGCTCGAAGGCAGCCGATATGGCGGCGGTGGCGCCCGTGCTGTTCCCCGAGATGCGCCGGCGTGGCGCGCATCCGGGCGAGCTTGCCGCGCTGCTGGCGAGTTCCAGCGCGATGTCGGAGACCATTCCGCCCAGCCTGGTGCTAATCACCATCGGCTCGGTCACCAACGTCTCGATCACGGCGCTGTTCACCGGAGGATTGCTGCCTGCGGCGGTGGCAGCGGTGGCGCTCTTGGTGGTGAGCTGGTACCGCTCGCGCCATATCGACATCGGTGGCGGCGAGCGCGCGCCCGTGTCGCAGATCGTGCGCGCCCTGGTCATTGCGATCCCGGGCCTGACCCTGCCGTTCGTGATCCGCGCCGCGGTGATCGACGGCATCGCCACCGCGACCGAGGTCTCCACCGTCGGCGTAGTATACACCGCGCTGCTCGGGTTGCTGGTGTACCGGGAATTCGACTGGCGGCGCATCTATCCGATCCTGGTCGATACCCTCTCGCTCACCGGGGCGGTGATGTTCATCATCGGCGCCGCCACGGCGATGGCCTGGGCGTTGACCCAGTCGGGTTTTTCGCAGTGGCTGGTCGCCACGATGGCCGCCGTGCCGGGCGGCAAGGGTGGGTTCCTGGCCATCACCGCGATCGCCTTCGTCATCCTGGGCAGCGTGCTGGAGGGGATTCCGGCCATCGTGCTGTTCGGTCCGCTCCTGTTCCCGGTCGCCAAGGCGATGGGCGTGCACGAGGTGCACTATGCGATGCTGATCATCCTGGCGATGGGCATTGGGCTGTTCGCTCCTCCGTTTGGCGTGGGGTTCTATGGCGCCTGTGCGATCGGGCGGGTTTCGCCAGACGATGCGCTGGGGCGAATGTGGCCATATCTGGCGGCACTGGCCGTGGCACTGGCGATCGTCGTCGCGGTGCCGTGGCTGTCGATCGGGTTCTTGTAGCCATAGCGTTTGTGCCATCTACTCGGATTGTCTTGTAAGTGACTGAATTGACATCAAACATCGCAAAGATCCCCGAGCTGACCAGCGGCCACCTACTGCACGGACGGGTGCACTACGCCCAGCCGAGGCGGGGCTTCCGCAGCGGCATCGAGCCCGTGCTGTTGGCGGCCTCGGTTCCGGTCCGGTACGGCGAGACAGTACTCGAGGGCGGCGCCGGTGCCGGCGCGACGCTGCTCTGCCTTGCCGCCCGGATCGCGGACCTCCAGGCCGTGGGCGTTGAGCGGGAGCCCGGCCTTGTGTCACTGGCGCGGCGGAACGCGGCGGCGAACTGCTGGCCCGGGCTGGCGTTCATCGAGGCCGACATGGCTTGGCTGCCGGACATCGGCACGTTCGACCATGCGTGCGCCAATCCGCCCTATCATCCCGCTGCCGGTACCCCGTCGCCGGACCCTGCGCGCGAGGTGGCCAAACGCGGACCATCCGGTGTGTTGCAGGTCTGGGCTGCCGCTCTGGCGATGCGCCTCCGGCCGCGCGGGACACTCACCTTCATCCTGCCGGCCGCCCTGCTGCCGGCCTGCGCCGACGCGCTCGGATTTGCCGGCTGTCCCGCGACGGCAATGCTGCCGTTATGGCCGAAGGCCGGATGTCCGGCGAAGCTGGTGCTGGTGCGCGGCATGAAGGGCGGAAGGACACCATTCCGCGTCCTGCCCGGCCTCGTGCTGCATGACCCCAAGGGCGGCTTCACGCAGGAAGCCGAGGCCATCCTGCGACACGGCCAGTCACTTGCGCTTTAGAGCGTATCTTCCTCGGTGTGCGGATGCCGCAGGTACCAGAGCCGCTCATGCGCGGCCACGAGGTTCTCCATGTTGCGCCGCCGCGTGCCGTCCGGCGTCAGCGGCCGCCGCGTCAGCATCATTTCGAGGACGTGGAGGAGTTGCTCGGCCACCTCGAAGTCGGCTTGGTCGCAAGCGTGGTGGAAGGCGATCAGGATCTTGTCGGATAGCCGGCGCGTGTAGCGCGGTGGCCCGTTCGACCCGCCCTCCCGGCCGGCGCCTTCGCCAACCTGGCCTGTCCTATCCTCTGCCGTCGTCCCCATGATCTGCCATCCTGTCTCACGGCCGGCGCCGCACTCATCCCGTGACACGGCAAATGTGGCGCAGCCAAGCCCACTTGAACCGGCGGCCACCCCCGGCAATTGGTCCGTCCTATCAGCGTGCACCAGTTAATGTGGGTGTATCGTTATTGCAGCGCAAAACG
>CAWCDM010000046.1:0-41513 GCA_963794185.1 uncultured Alphaproteobacteria bacterium
TCATGAACCCAATTGTCCGGGTCGATGCGTGAAACATCCGCCACGCCATCGGTGTACTGGAACTTGGTCGTGGCCGGGACAACCAGAAAGCCGAGGGCTTCCCGATGGACGGCCGAACCGTCCGTCCAGTATGCCTTGATCGGATCCCAGAATGTCCCGAGACCTTCGTCATAGGCATTGCCGTTCTGCACGATCAGCGCACTCACACGGTCCGGGTGTTTCAGCGCCAGGCGGTAGCCGACGGGCGCGCCATAGTCCATTACGTACATCGCGTAGCGCTGGATGCGAAGCTGCTGCAGCAGGCCGTCCACGATGTCCGCATAGTGAACGAAGGTGTAGGCGAACCGCGTATGGTCGGGCATCGCACTCTCGCCAAAGCCGGGGTAGTCCGGCGCGACGACATGGTAGCGATCCACCAGCGCGGGAATGAGGTTTCAAAACATGTGCGAGGAGGTCGGGAATCCGTGCAGCAGCAGCACGACGGGCCCATTGGCAGGACCGGCCTCGCGGTAGAAGACGCTGAGCCCGTCGACCGTCGCCGTGCGGTAGTGGGTGACGATCGACGTTGCCTGGATAGGCGTCTCTGCCCGGGCCGGAGCGACGGCGGCGTGGAGGGAAGTGGCGAACAGCGTGGCGGCAATGAGCGCGGCCAGCTTCGTCTGCGTCATCTTTGAATCTCCTCGGTGTTGCGGCCCGATGGACAGTCTGTTCGCCGCCAAAGCTATTGCGTTGCGCGCCCGGCGAGAATGCCTATCATGGGAAATTCACGCTTTCGCTGAACGGAAGAATGATCGACCGGCTCGATGCCATGCGCGTGTTCGTCACCGCGCTTGATCAGGGAGGCCTGGCCAGGGCCGGGCGCCGCCTGGGCCGTTCGTCGGCAGCCGTCACCCGCGCGATCGCCTTCCTCGAAGGCCACGTCGGCGCGCAGTTGCTGCACCGGACAACGCGCAAAATGCGGCTGGCCGAAGCTGGCGAGCACTACGCTTCGGTGTGCCAGCGCGTGCTGACCGACCTGCAGGAAGCCGATCTGGCGGCTGCCGGAGAACGCGCCGCGCCCCGTGGCGTGCTGACGGTCACGGCGCCGGTGATGTTCGGGACGCGGATTCTGCGCCCGATCGTTGGCGCGTTCTTGCGAAGTCATCCCGCCGTTCAGATCCGCTACCTGCTGCTCGATCGCATCGTCGACATGATCGACGAAGGCGTGGATGTGGCGATCCGGATTGCGCCGCTGCCCGACTCCGGTTTGATCGCGATGCCCATCGGCGAGGTGAGACGCGTGCTCTGTGCTTCGCCGGACTATCTTGCGCGCAAGCCGCCCATCACGGCGCCCGGCGACCTGTCGGAACACGACTGCATAGCAGTCGCCCAGATGGCGCCGAACGAGCTGTGGAGCTTTCCACCGGCGCCCGGCAGCCGCATCGCCCGCACCGTGCGCGTAAAGCCGCGCCTGATGGTGAACGCCGACGAAGCAGCGGTGAATGCCGCTGTCGCCGGCGAGGGCGTTGTTCGTATCATATCTTACAAGATCGACCGCGAGGTCCGGGAAGGACGCCTCGTCGTCCTGCTGCCGGATGACGAACTCCCGCGGCTGCCGGTTCATCTCATCGTTCCGGAAGGCCGTTTGATGATCGCCAAGGTCAGGACCTTCGTGGATTCCACCCGACCACGGCTTAAATCGGAATTCGGGAGCATGAGCCGCCCGTGGCCTTGAGCAGGAACACCTACAATTCAACGTCGCATAATTGACTCCGGATCGGAGTGCGTTGGTTACAGCAAACACCCAACGGATTATCCGCTTGGACGCAACGTTCAGCGTATCTGCGCGCATCTGCGTCCATCTGCAGTTCGAGTTTCTTGCTTTCGATCCCCCCATCATAAGCATGCCAGACCTCTGACGCCCCGGGACTTGCGGCTGCCGCTCCAATAGGGATCTTATACCGACCACCTCGTCCAGTGACTGCTTCGGGTGGAGAGCAGACGGGGATCCGCTGAACGTCAGAGCATTATGACCTGTCCATGCCGCAGCAACTCACGCAAGCGGTTCAGCACCGATGGGGACGGTGACAGCACAGTGATGTGCCAGCCATGGACCCCGAGCCCGAGCAGCCCGACCCCGCCTACCTCCTCCCCAGGGACGTCTACCACCACTTCATCCACACCCTCCGCGCCGCGCTGCCTCCGCCGGTCACCGACACCGCCGAGGCTCTCGCCCGACGCGACAACGCGCCATCGCCCAGATCGCTTGCCTGCTGCCGGCCAATGCCAGCGAGGCCACCCTCGCCGCCCAGTATGTCGCCGCCAACGCCCAGGCGATTGAATGCCTGCGGTTGGCCCAGGACCCGGACATGGCTCCGGCGCTCGCCCTGAAATACCGCGCTCAGGCCGCCACCATGATGCGCCAGTCCCAAGGTGCGGTGCGGCTGCTGCTGCGCGTCCAGGCGGCGCGCCGGCAGATCGAGGCGGACAGTGCCGCCGCCGACAGGGCCGCCTGGACCGAACATTGCGCCACGGGAACGATGGTGCAGGCGCTGTCCAGCGCCCTGCCCGCGTTCGTCGCGGATCCGCCACCGCCACCACCGCCGCCGCAGGTGCCGCCCGCTCCGGAGCCGAAACCCGACCCGATCGCGGAGGCCGAGGAGTATGCGGTGATCTATCCGCAGCGCGCCGCGCTGATCCGCCGGCTCGGCCGGGTGCCCGATGCCGTCTCGTTCGGTCCACCGGAGGACTATCTGGTGCGAGCTCTGGTCACCGGCCGGACCCCCGCGCTGCTGGCGCTCGACCGACAGCCGGTCGCGTAGCGTGGAGTGCACTGAGAATATTCACCGCAGAGGCGCAGAGAACGCCGAGAAGCCAAGCCGTGGAGTCGGAACTCGACTTCTCAGCGACCTCTGCGCCTCTGCGGTGAATATTCTCGTTATTTCCTCTCACCGCACGATCCATCGTCTCATCCCACGCGTCGTGAGACGAGATCGAACGCCCTCAATACATCGACGTCAGCACATTCGACAGCCGTTTGCGCTCCTCCAACGCCCGCCCCGTGCCCAGCGCGACGCATTGCAGCGGGTTCTCCGCCACCACCACCGCCAGCCCGGTCGAATCGCGCAGCACCTGATCCAGGCGATACAGCAGCGCGCCGCCGCCGGTCAGCACGATGCCCTTGTCCACGATGTCGGCGGCAAGCTCAGGCGGCGTGTTCTCCAGCGCCACCTTCACCGCCTCCACGATGGCGCCGACCGGTTCGGCCAGGCTGTCGGCGATCTGGCGCTGGCTCACCAGCACCTGGCGCGGCACGCCGTTCATCAGGTCCCGCCCACGCACCTCGGCGTAAGGTCCCTCGTCGCCATCCGCCAACTGGCTTGCGGCGCCGACCTCCATCTTGATCCGTTCCGCCGTGGGCTCGCCGATCAGCAGGTTATGATGGCGACGCATGTAGCTGATGATCGCCTCGTCCATCTTGTCGCCGCCGACGCGCACACTGCGCGAATAGACGATGCCGCCCAGCGAGATCACCGCCACCTCGGTGGTGCCGCCGCCGATGTCGACCACCATCGATCCGGTGGGCTCGGTCACCGGCAGGCCCGCCCCGATCGCCGCCGCCATCGGCTCCTCAATCAGTTGCACGCGGCGCGCGCCGGCGCTTTCCGCGCTCTCCTGGATGGCGCGGCGTTCGACCGCGGTGGAGCCCGATGGAACGCAGACGATGATCAGCGGCGAGGCGAACCCGCGGCGGTTGTGCACCTTCCGGATGAAATGCTTGATCATCTCCTCGGCCACCTCGAAGTCGGCGATGACGCCGTCGCGCAGCGGCCGGCTGGCGGTAATGTAGCCGGGCGTGCGGCCGAGCATCAGCTTGGCTTCCTCGCCGACGGCCACCACCTGCTTCTTGCCGCGCACGTCGGCGATGGCGACCACCGACGGCTCCGCCAGAACGATGCCGCGGCCCTTGACGTAGACCAATGTGTTCGCGGTGCCGAGATCGATGGCCATGTCGGCCGACATGAAGCCGAGCACCCGAGAGAACATCAAAGGACCTTTTTCCGCTGCCGGCCGGGGAACCATTGAGCTTGGCCCGGCGCTCCGTCGTTAACAAGAGGTTGAGCAGGTGCCCCGCGATCGCCGCATTCCCGCCACCGGATCTCCCCCGATCGGGGCAATCGTTCACATCATTCCAAGCCATGGAAGGAATTGCCGATGACACGCAAGATCGCTTTCGGACTGGCCCTTGGAACCATGCTGACCGCACTGGCGGCCTGCGGCTACGACCCGGGCACGCGGGCGGTGACGGGCGGCCTGCTGGGCGCCGGCACCGGAGCGGGCGTTGCAGCCGTAACAGGCGGCAGGCCGGCGACGGGTGCGCTGATCGGCGGGGGGGTCGGCGCGGTGGGCGGTGCAGTGACGTCGCCGCGGTTCTAGTCGCGCAGACACGGACCGACAGGAGCGCCAATAATGCGCCGCGGCCTCGCGACGTGCGTTGTTCTGGTCCCCCTGGCGCTCTCCCTGGGGGATGCGGCTACAATCGAGGCGACCGTGCCGTGTCCGGCGGCCTGATCGGGGCCGGCGGTGGTGCCGCGATCGCAGCGGTGATCGGCGGCAGTCCGTGGGTGGGTGCCGCAATCGGCGGCGGTGCCGGAGCCCTCGGTGGCGCCTTGACCAGCGGCCACAACGTCAACCACGGCCGCCCGATCTGGCGTTGACGGCCATGCGGGGTGGGGCGCAGCCCCACCCCTGCGTCTCACACCGGACCGCAGGACCACAGCACGCGGCCAATCACCGTAACGGTGGCGGACTGCGCGGCCGGAACATGATCGGCCTCATAGGCGGCATTGTCGCTGATCAAGGTCAGGCTGCCGTCCACCTTGCGCTGCACCCGTTTGACCAGGCGCTCGCCGGCGACCTCCAGCACGTAGACGCCGAAGCTGTGGAACTGCTGCTCGGTGGTGTCCACCAGCAGCAGATCGCCGTCGTGAATGCGCGGCAGCATCGATTCGCCCCGCGCGGTCTCCAGCAGCAGCTTGTCGGGCTGGATGCCGAAGGTGTTACGGATCCAGTCGTCGCGGAATGCCATGTACTCGCTGCCGGGCGGTGCGGCGGGTGTTTCGGCACCAGCGGCGGCGGCCTCCGGACGCTTCGGCAGAAGGACGAAGCGCTGGATGTCGACGCCGGCATCGTGAGTGGCATCGGCGCGCTGCCGCGATGGTTTGCCGATGTCCTGAAGCCGAGGCTCGGGGCCTTCACCGCGGGCCAGCCAGCCGACGCTGACCGACGCGGCTTCGGCCAGGGCAACAAGCCGCTCCCGGCTGGGTTCGGCCTCGCCCCTGAGCCACTTGCGGAATGCCGACGGCGAGACGCCCATCGCCCGCGCCAGGCGGTCCGCACTCGGCCAGTGACGCAGGATCGTGTGCAGACGCGAAACGAACGCCGCACGGTCCGCGCCGCCGTCGGCCGGTTCGGTGGTGTTGGTGGCCTCTCTGACACGTGACATTTGCGGTCGATCCGATCAAGGTCCCAACACTTTTGGGACAGGTTCTTGCACCATTCCGGCCGTTCCAGCAGGGAGACCGATACTTTCCGGCATGGGGTTCTCTAGAGAGAATAAGCGAGATGCAATGAACGCTTCCGAGAGCAACGCAGCATCGAAACCGGACGACTGGCATCCAGCCGATGTGCTCGCAGCGCTGAAGAAGCGCGGTCACAGCCTGGCCGGGCTATCCGTAGCGAACGGTTATCACCCGACGGCCGCCGGCAAGGCGTTGAAGCAGCCATGGCCAGCCATGGAGACGATCGTCGCCGCGGCGCTGGCGGTGACGCCACAGGAGATCTGGCCGAGCCGCTACGACGACGGTCGTCCGTTGCCCCGCGCGAAGACGTGATGGACGGACAATGCCGCAGAATGGTGGTCGAGAAGTGCCGTGCCAGGCACGCGGACGGCTGCCCGAGACCAGGCGCACGCGGAACCACACCGGGACGTCGGCAATTCCCTGCCCTGCCGCACGATCGTGCCGCCGCCCACCGACATCGGTCACTTTGCGGCATTGCCGCGCCCTCCGCCCATCGCACGATCGTTGATTGGCTCTGATCCTGCTGGCCCGGAACGTGTGCCGGCCTGGTTGGTTGAATCAAAACCTGGCGTCAGCAAGGGACTTGGTGGTGATGGCTGAAACTCTGGATCAAGAAAAAAGTTGGCCGCCCCGTGTCGGCATGGTGGTGGACGACGACGTGCTTGTCCGTGGGACCGTGGTCGCGGTCCTGGAGCAGATCTGCGACGAGGTTTACGAGGCCTCGGACGGCATCGAGGGGCTCGAGGTCCTGGTGCACCATCCGGACATTTCCGTGGTGGTCACCGACATCGCGATGCCGCGCCTCGACGGGATCGGCTTCGCGCGGCAGGCTCGGCGCGAGCATCCCGACCTGAAGGTGTTGTTCGTCAGTGGCCTGCAGCGCCCACCTGGCAGCGAGGAGTTTCTGCCGAAGCCGTTCCCGCCGCGCGCGCTGGTATCAGCGGTGCAGCACCTGCTCGCCGCCCCGCCTTCGCGCCATGCCGTCTAACCGGAGGCGACGCGGCTTGGACTGGCCTCGATGGCCTGCTGAACCGTCGTGAGCAGCGAGGTCAGGCTGAACGGCTTGAGGATGAACGGACGCCCTGAGCCGGGGACGCTTTCCATCATTTCCGGATGGCCGGACATCAGGATGACCGGCACACCCGCCTCGTCGGCCATGGGCACGAGATGCGGATCGAGGCCACCGGGCAGCGTGCAGTCCAGCAGCATCGCGTCGATCCCGCCGGCGCGCAGGCATTCCAGGGCCGCAGCCGCCGTTTCGGCGCAACTGGTCTGGTAGGCGTCGTCGAGCGCGTCCACCACAACCTCGGACACCAGCGGATCGTCTTCGACGACGAGGATGTGCGATCGGTATGCCATTGCGTCCTCAATTCATCAGCGGCGACATATACCGCACCCGAACACTACAATGCATACTAGGGTGCGGAAAGTTTCCAAAGTGCCGCATCGGCTGATCGCGCTTTGTTTATTTGTGCGACGCGACGGTCAATTCGCTTTTGAAGAATCGCAATTTCTCGCATTCAGCCGAATCAGGCGCGCACTTCCCGACCCAGTGCCTGCTCATAGACGCGGATCACCGAACTGCTGTCGTCGCCGCCCATGCCCTTGGCGCGCGCGATGCGCATCAGGTTCATCACCTGTGGCGCGATCATGCCGGGCACGCCCAGTTCGTCGGCCAGCTCCAGTGCAAGCCGCAGGTCCTTGTGCGCCAGATCGAGCGCGAAGGTGGCCTGGAACTCGCCCTTGAACGCCTTCTCAGAGATGTTGCGGAATGCCGACGAGTTGCCGCTGGCGTTGCTGATCACCTGCTGCAGCTTGCGCAGATCGATCCCGGACATCGCGCCGATCATCAGCGCCTCGGCCGCGGCGGCGGCGTTGCAGAATGCCAGCATGTTGTTGACCAGCTTGGCGACCGAGCCCATGCCGATCTCGCCGACATGCACCACCTCGCCGCTGAACGACATCAGCAGCGGAAGCTGGTTCTCGAACACCGCCGCGTCGCCGCCGACCATGATGACGATCGTGCCGTCGGTGGCGCGCGGCACGCCGCCGGAGACCGGCGCCTCCAGCATGGCGATGCCTTTGGCGCGCATCCCTTCGTTCACGCGGCGCGCGGTGGCGGGCGCATTGGTGGAAAGGTCGATGTAGGTCGTGCCTGGGCTGGCGTTCGCTGCGATGCCGTCCGGGCCGAGCGCCACGTCCTCCACGTTGCGCGGCATCGGCAGCGAGGTGAACACCACGTCGCAGGCTGCGGCGACCTGTGCCACGGACGTGCCAGCCGCGGCGCCGAGCGCGGTGCAGGCCTCGATCGCCGCGGGATTGAGGTCGAACACGATGACTTCGTGGTTGGTGTTGCGGATGATGTTGCGGCACATGGGGCCGCCCATGTTGCCGACGCCGATGAAGCCGACCTTCATTGCCGTTTCCCTCTGTGCGCTGCAGAAGGCCAGCATGGCGTATCGCAGGCAAGGAAGAAAGGTTCGCCCGGGCAATAGCTGCGAGCGAGTGGGCAAAATAACGGAGAGCCCGCCTGCTCTCCGTTTGCCCTGAGGGTGGGCCAGTTCAGCCTGCGATCCGGGCCTGGGGAGAGCGGGATCGCAGGGTCGAAAGGCGAAGCCTGCCGATTACATGTCTTCGCAGAGCGGCAGCTTGGTGACGACTTCCTGACCCGCAAGGCCGATGGCCGACGGATCGGTCATGACCATCAGCGAGCCGAGGTCGTCGGCGACGCCGATGCCGGTGGTGAGCGAAATGCCGGTCAGGTAGGTGCGGAACCTGTAGGTCGTCCGGCCGGCGACGTCGTTGCCCAGCTGGGCCTGGACGATGGTGCCGCCGAGCGGGCCGGTGTACATGTATCCGGTACCGTCCGCCGCGACGTGGGTGAAAGAACTCGGCTGAGTGACCAGCGCCGAGGTGAAGCCGGCATTGGCGAGTCGCGGAGCCGCAGCGGTTCGCAGTGTTGGCGATGCGCGCCAGGGACGGCCGTTGAGTTGGCGGGTACCTGGTCCTTCAGGAACTGGGAGGCCAGCTGGTCGCGTCGGCAGCGCGAAGTCGCTCACGTTCGCCGCAACCGCGGCGCCGACATGATGCACTGCGGCCACGTGCCGCCCTGCTTGCCGCCGGGGGTGTCCGAGGAACGTGTTGACCACGCGCTGGCCGCCGAAGTACGGCTGGTTGTCAGGACCGAACGTCATCGCCAGATTGGTGGCGAGACCGGTCTGGCCGACGCCGCCGCAATTGACCGTGCTGGCCGCCGGCACGAAAAAGTTCGGGGTCGATCGGCTTGCCGATGTCGCCCGGGTTGCCGAGCGGGTCGATGCACGCCCAGATCTCCGACTGTCCGCGGCGGTTGAGAACGGCGAAGGCGAACATGGCCGTCCGGGCTCACCGTCCGCACATTCAACTTCAGCCCTTCGGGGATGTCGGAGTAGTAGCTGAACGATCCGACGGTCTTGCCGATCGCGCCGTTGTTCGTGAGCTGATAGTTGAACAGGCCACCCTTGATGCCGGCGACGAACAGGTAGGACGTCGCGGTGTGCGCAGTGGTCGCCGGCGACGCCACGTTGTAAGGCGAGATCGAGCAGCCGAGCTGGTTGGCGTAGGTGTTGAGAGGGTTGGGCGCTGCAGCGGTGCTCAGCTTGGTCGGATCGCAGGTCGGGGTGACGACGCCGCCCTGGTACGGGATGTCGCCGAGGTTCGTCACCCGCCCCCTTGATGACCGGCAGGACGATGCAGTCGGTCGGGTTGTTCGGTGGTATGGTCCAGCCGGTCGTGCCAGCCGCGGAGCCGGCATCGCCCTGCTTGCAGAGTGTTGAGCCTTGGTCGAAGGCCCAGTTGTGTCCGCCGCCCGTGGATGCGCCGGTGGTCTGGTCGTTGGTCGAGATATCCGGCACGAAGACCGACCCTTCCGTGCCGGTGAAGACGTTCGGCGACCAGTTCGCCGCGACCTTCGGGTTGACGCCGATCTGGAAGCCGCCGGCCGGGAATGTGCTGCCGTCCGAGCAGACCGCCCATGCGGCATTCTGCGCGCCGAGCGACAGCGCCGCGGTCGAGGCCAGCGAGGCCCGGCGCCAATGCAGGCGAGCTTCCTTCCGGATTCGGAAGGCGCACGATTTGTAGACATGATCTTATGGCTCCTCTGTGGTAATTATTGACTAGCCGCGACATTGCGCAATAGTAATTTGATGGCAATCGAAAGGAGTCAAAACACGTTTCACGCATCCATCAGCAGGTGGGCATGGCCACGGAACCTATTATATCGGAATGATATCTGTACCGGAGCATGATGCGACGAACGGGACGCCAGTGCGGCTCAGCCGTGCCGTGTCGATCATCTCCTCGGGCCGCAATACCGGCAACAGGTATGGCGGAGTCACGCGAAGCGCATAGACCACGTTGCCCTCGCCTGTCGGTGGATCCCTCGGTTATCTCGGTGTGGAACCTTCCTTCATTCCCGGCTTGCGGAAACCGCCGACGTGGGTGACGCTCAGAAGAAACATGAAAAGTGCGGCAGGAGAAAACCACCATGTTCATCCGCAATGCCTGGTACGTCGCCGCCTGGGCCGATGAAATCGGCGTCACACCCCTGGCGCGCCGCATCTGCAACGAGCCCGTCGTGCTGTTCCGCGACCAGCAGAACCGTGTGGCGGCCCTGCTCGACATGTGCTGCCACCGCGGCGCGCCGCTGCACATGGGCAAGGTCGTCGAGGAAGGCCTGCAATGCGGCTATCACGGGCTGATCTTCGACCGCTCCGGCGCCTGTGTCCGCGTGCCTGGCCAGGCGCACATCCTCGAGCGCACCCGGGTCCGCAGCTTCCCCGTGGCGGAGCAGGACGCATTCGTGTGGATCTGGATGGGCGATCCGGCCAAGGCCGATGTGTCCGCCATCGTACCATATCCATATCACAACGACCGGAGGCAGTGGCCGCATAGGCACACGATGTATCCGATCAAGGCCGCCGCCATGCTGATGGTGGACAACCTGATGGATCTGACGCATCTGGGCTACGTCCACACCACGACCATCGGCGGCAATCCGGCGACCCATGTCGAGGCGAAGATGCAGACCGAGCGCACGCCGCTCGGGCTGAAGTTCACCCGCTGGATGCCGAACTCGCTGCCGCCGCCGACCTATGTGAAGGCGGTGGGCTTCCAGGGCCGCATCGATCGCTGCCAGCGCTTCGAGTTCATCGCCCCTGGATCGATCCTGCAATGGACCGGTGCAGCAGAGGCAGGCGCGTATGGTGACGGCGACACAAGCGGCAGCCCGCTGGAGTTCCGCCTGTTCCACGGCCTGACCCCGGAGACCGACACGTCGTGCTTCTATTTCTGGTCGGCGGCGAATGGGTTTCGGCAAGATGAGCCGGCAGCGACGGAGCAGTTCTTCGAGCAGGTCGCAGCCGCGTTCCTGGAGGACAAGACGGTGGTGGAGGGCCAGCAGGTTCGGCTGGCGGAACTGGGTGAGAGCGCGCTGGTGGACATCGCGACGGATGCTGCGCGCCTGCACATGCGGCGCACGGTGGAGCGGCTGTTGGAGGAGGAGGCCCGGCTGGCGCTGGCGGCGGAGTAGCGTACGATTTCGTGGCCTGCGGGGGGTGGGGAGCCGCCGCGAATGAGTTCGAATGAGGTGTCGCCGGACCGCGCTCCCTATCGTCATCGCCGCGAGAGCGGGGACCCAGGGGCCACAGCACGGAACGTCGCCTGGGTCCCCGCTTTCGCGGGGATGACATAGGACCTGACGTTTCACAGCCGATGCGATTAATTCGCGGCGGATCCTGGACAGATCCGCATTGCCGCGAACCGCTCCGTCTGGTGGATCGCAGGCAAACTGTTTCGGCAGCAGTAACCGGGCGGAAAGCACATGGCGCTAACGTGACCGGATGGCCGACGTGGTACGACCAGCACCGGCAGCTCCGCCTGCCGCCGTCAGACACGGTGGCGGTCCGGCCGCACATGCGGTCCGCCATCGGGTAAGCCCGGCATTTCATGACGTCCTGGCGGCCGCCATGGCCGGATCTCGTGGTGCCAAAGCCATCGGCTCGACGCCCTCGGGTGCGGCCGTTCGAACAGCGATGTTCTATGCGCCCCCGATGTCTTCCCGGGTGGCGGCAGCCGCGGCGATCCCGGCCCATGCCGATGTCGCCTTGCAGCAGGCGATGCGTCTCGAAGGTGTCCCAGAGACCTGGAAGCCGGGATTGAGCTTCATTATGGCCAAGGAATCCTCCGGCAAGGTGGATGCCCGGAACCCGGTCCACTCGGCGCGCGGCCTGTTTCAGCTCACCGCGGCGAACTACCATCTGAACCCGAACGGCGCCGGTTCCTTCGGCAACGCCGTCGAGGAAGCACAGGGCGGCATCCGCTACATCCAGCAGCGCTACGGCACGGCCGACAACGCCGTCGCGTTCTGGCAGCAGCACCGCTGGTATTAGCCTCAGGTCGACACACCACCGGCATGGGCGGCCGCACAGGGCTCGCGTGGTGGTTGCACGCCTTCCGATAAGACCCCTACTGTTGCGATCAGTTGGCGCCGCTCTCCGAACTTAACGCCAAAGGCAAACACCGTGGGCAGCAGACTCATCGCGTTCCCTGTCGCCGACAACCAGACGATCCTGGTCGAGGTCGACGATCCGAATGTCGGCAACCAGCCGGTCGCGCGCGGCGCAGCGGAGCGGGCGCAGGAAACGTTCGAGACGGCGATCGCGCAGATCAGGCCGGGCGTCGAGGCGCTGATGGCGCAGCTTCGCGATCTGACCGCCAAGCCGGAGCAGGTGAGCCTGGAGTTCGGCATCAAGTTCACCGCCGGCGCCGATGCGCTGATCGCCAAGACCTCGGTCGAGGGCAACGTAAAGGTCACGCTGACCTGGAAGCCGCAATGAGCTGACCGCGCTCGGGGAGGGCGTCGGACACCATGGCCGAGCTGTTGCAGCAAGGCATCGCACGGGTCCGCGGTTCGGCGACAGCGCCGGTCGCGGGCACCGCCTTCCTGATCTCGCCGCGCCATGTGATGACCTGCGCGCACGTGGTGAATGTCGCGCTGGGCCGTGCCTGGGAGTCCGCGGACCGTCCCGGCTGCCGACGCAACGGTCCAGGTCGAGTTCCCATTCGCGCGGCGCGGCATGGCGCTGACCGCATCGGTGGTCGAATGGCGTCCACCCGCGGACGGCGTCGCGACCGACATCGCTGTCCTGGAGCTTGACCGCGAGGTCACGGAGCGGCCCTACCGCACCATCGCCGGCCTGCCGCATCGCGGGCAGGCGTTCTGGACCAAGGGGTTTCCCGAGGGGCAGGACGGCGGCATGGATGCGGCCGGCGAACTCGGCACACCCATCGAGCACGGCCGATTGCTGGCGCATGGCAGCGCGCTGCCCGGGTTCTTCATCGAGGGCGGGTTCAGCGGCGCGCCGCTGCTCGACGAGGCGACCAACGCGGTCATCGGCATGGCCGCCGCGGCGACGCGCGATCCGAGCCAGGCGCACGGCGTTCATCATCCCGGCGGATCAGCTCGAACTGGCATGGCCGCCGCTGGCACGGCCCTACAAGGGCCTGAACACCTTCCGCGAGGAGGACCGCCGGTTCTTCTTCGGCCGCGAAGTGTTCGTCGATGAACTCGCCGCGAAGCTCGCGCGCATGCCGTTCGTGGCGGTGGTCGGGCGCTCGGGCAGCGGCAAGTCGTCGCTGGTGCGCGCCGGCGCTGCTGCCGCGGCTGCACGATGAGGGCGCGCTGGCGCATCCTGGTCATGCGGCCCGGCGCGCCCTCGGCCGATCCGTTCCGCAATCTCGCGGTCTGCCTGCTCGACGCCGCGCGCGACACCGGGCACCGGCCTCGCCGCGATGCTCGACGAGGACGCCGTCGCCACACTGGCGACTGCGCTGCGCGACGATCCGCCCGTGCTGGCCGAGCACCTGCGGCGGCTTGCCGGCGACGGCGCCGCCGAGACGCGACTGCTGCTGGTGGTGGATCAGTTCGAGGAGCTGTTCACCCTGGTCGCGGACCCGCACGAGGACGACGAACGCAGCGTGCGGGCGCGCTTCGTCGCGTGCCTGCGGGCGGCGATCGACACGACGCATGCGCGCGATCCCGCCGCGCGCTGCGTCGATCACGCTGCGCGCCGACTATCTGGGACGCGCCCTCGGCATCCGCAGCCTGGCCGACATCCTGAAGGACGCCGACATCAAGCTCGGCGCCGATGAACGCGGCCGAACTGCGCGCCGCCATCGAGGAGCCGGCGCGCATGCTGGGCGTGCGGTTCGAAGATGGACTGGTGGACGAACTGATGCAGTCGGTCGGCGCCTCGCTGGACGCGCTGCCGCTGCTGGAGTTCACCCTGGCCGAGCTGTGGTCGAAGCAGCGCGACAGGGTGATCCCGCGGCCCGAGCTGCCGGCGGATGCGCGCGCGGCGGAAGTGCTGGTGGCGCCGCTGACGCGGCATGCCGAGGCGGTGTTCGACGACCTGAGCCGGCGGTTCGGCGAGGCGACGTTCCGCGCCGCGCTGACGGCGCTGGTCTGGCTCGGCGACCCGTCGCGCGAGGGCGAGGACACACGGCGGGTGCGGCGGCGCAGCGAGTTCACCGCGGCCGGCGAGGATGGCGCGCGGCAATGGGAATTGCTGGAGCAACTGGCGAGCCAGGACCGGCAGGCGCGGCTGGTGACGCTGGGTGCCAGCCGGAGTCGATGGCGAGCCAACGGCGGAGATCGTGCACGAGGCGCTGATCCGGCGCTGGGACCGGCTGCACGGATGGCTGGACGAGGACCGCGGCTTCCGGCTGTGGCTGCAGAAGACCGAGGCGGAAGCGGCGGAATGGCGGGCCAGCGGGGACACCTCGGACCTGTTGGCGGGACGCAAGCTGGCCGAGGCGCAGCGATGGCGGGAGGAGCGGCGGGCGCAGGACTTGCTGCCCGTGGCCGACTATGTCGCCGCATCAGTCAGTTCTCGACAGGAGCAGGATGAGCTGGAGCAGGCAAGACAGCGCGAGCACATCAGCGCCTTGCAGCGAGCAGCGACGATCGCGCACAAGCGCAGCCGCTATGCAGTCGGAGCGGCGATCCTTGCAGTCATGGCGATGCTCGGCGTTGGCTATGAGTGGCGGGACGCCGAAAAACAGACCAAAGTAGCAGAAATGCAGAGACGCCAAGCAGACAACATACTCTCGCATGCGGTCACAATCATTGCTGGCATGCAGGAGCATATGGATGCGCGCATGCTGCGCGAAGTTTTTGGGCTATTGGAGGCGGGTGCTGAAAATGGAGATGCTACCGCCAGCCGCAATCTGGGCGCTGCCTACGAGAACGGGTGGGGAGGGACGCGGGACTACGCGAAGGCGCGCGAATGGTACACGAAGGCTGCGGACATGGGCGAGGCGAGCGGCATGGACGCCCTTGGCCTACTCTACGAGAACGGCCGGGGCGTTACTCAGGATTACGCCACGGCGCGTGACTGGTACACGAAGGCCGCCGACAAGGGCGACGCGACCGGCATGTTCAATCTTGGCGTGCTCTACGAGAAAGGCCGGGGCGTCACGCAGGATTACGCCACGGCGCGTGACTGGTACACGAAGGCCGCCGACAACGGCGAGGCGAGCGGCATGGTCTACCTCGGCCTGCTCTACGAGAACGGCCTGGGCGTCACGCAGGATTACGCCACGGCGCGTGACTGGTACACGAAGGCCGCCGACAAGGGCGAGGCGAGCGGCATGGTCTACCTCGGCCTGCTCTACGAGAACGGGCGGGGCGTCGCTCAGGATTACGCCACGGCGCGTGACTGGTGCACCAAGGCCGCCGACAAGGGCGAGGCGGGCGGCATGGTCAACCTCGGCTGGCTCTACGAGAAAGGCTGGGGCGTCACTCAGGATTACGCCACGGCGCGTGACTGGTACACCAAGGCCGCCGACAAGGGCGAGGCGGGCGGCATGGTCAACCTCGGCTGGCTCTACGAGAAAGGCTGGGGCGTCGCTCAGAATTACGCCACGGCGCGTGACTGGTACACGAAGGCCGCCGACAAGGGCGAGCCGACCGCTATGCTTAATCTCGGCTGGCTCTACGCGAACGGCCGGGGCGTCGCTCAGGATTACGCCACGGCGCGTGACTGGTACACGAAGGCCGCCGACAAGGGCGAGGCGCAGCGGCATGGTCTACCTCGGCCTGCTCTACGAGAACGGCCGGGGCGTTACTCAGGATTACGCCACGGCGCGTGACTGGTACACGAAGGCCGCCGACAAGGGCGACGCGACTGGCATGTTCAATCTTGGCGTGCTCTACGAGAACGGCCGGGGCGTCGCTCAGGATTACGCCACGGCGCGTGACTGGTACACGAAGGCCGCCGACAAGGGCGAGGCGGACGGCATGGTCAACCTCGGCTGGCTCTACGAGAAAGGCTGGGCGTCACTCAGATACGCCACGGCGCGTACTGGTACACGAAGGCCGCCGACAAGGGCGAGGCGGGCGGCATGGTCAACCTCGGCTGGCTCTACGAGAAAGGCTGGGGCGTCACTCAGGATTACGCCACGGCGCGTGACTGGTACACGAAGGCCGCCGACAAGGGCGACGCGAGCGCTATGAGACAATTGGAGATACTGCCGATCAAAGAGGCAGAGACGACTGGTCGCTACCTCGACGCGCTGCTCCTGCAGGAGGCTCTGGCGACCAAAGAGGAATTGAGGGAAGTAGCGCGCGAGGGCCGCCCTGGGAGAGAGACTGCAGAGGCATTCAACGGGGTGGCATGGCACGCCCTGTTTGCTCGAAAATTTGAGAAAGCACTGGCCGCGGCCTATCGCGCGCTTGCGCTTAATCCGAACGATCTAATGCCTGAAACCAATAGGGCGCACGCACTTATGTTCCTGGGGCGGACAGAAGAAGCCAGGGCACTCTATCTCACCAACAGGGGCAAGCGTCTGTCGAAAGAGGATAATAGGTCTTGGGAGGATGTTATTGCGGATGACTTCACGCAACTCCGGAAGCTTGGCCTAACGCACCCGCTTATGGGCGACATAGAGAAAGAACTGGGCACATATTAAGCTTCGCATAATAGTTGCCATTCAAGCATGCGCATAGCGGGTCGTGGGTGCACGGAAGAAACCGCGTACCAGCATAGGCAACTTCTGTAGCTGCCGCATATGTGAGATGATCATTTGACGCAGTTGCGTGAGTGAGTTGATCACCTTGCGCCCGGTGCACTGGGCCTTCAGATCATTCCATACATATTCGTCGGGGTTCAGCTCCGGCGAATAGGGCGGCAGGAAGAACAGCCCCAGCATGCCCGCTTGTTCTGCCACGAACCTCGCGACCGACTTGGCTCGGTGCGTCGGATGCCCGTCGACAATCACGAAGATCGGCTTCGTCGCGTTGACCAGCAATCGCCGGAGGAACTCGATGAACACCGCGGCAGTGACCCGCCCCTTGGTCAGCATGAAGCGGAGCTCGCCTTGGGCGCTGATCGCCGAGATCAGGTTGGCGCCGAACCGTGCGCCAGTGCTGGAGACCACCGGCGTCTGGCCTCGTTTCCCCCAGGTTGTGCCGCTGTGATAGTCCGAACGGACGCCGGCCTCGTCGGCGAAGAAGATCCGTGCGCCTGCGCGTTTTGCGCGACGCTGGATCGACGGATAGTCCGTCTCCAGCCAGCGCTGCACCGTCTCAGGGTTCTGCTGGTACGCCCGCCACAGCGGGCGTTGCGCGGTTAGCCCGAGCTGGTTCAGCAACCGGCACACTGAACTGTGGCTCAGATCTATGTCGAACCGCTCGGCAATCAGTGTCTGCACCATCGCCGCGGTCCATAGCGCGAACGGAAAATTCAACTGCAGAGGGTTCTTGTTGGCCACCGTGTTATAGATCCAGCGCAGGGCACGGCCATCGAGCTTCGGTGGACGTCCTCCGCGCTTGCGCGCTTCCAGCTGACCCCATCCGCCGCGCCGATACTGTGCGAGCCAGCGGAATAGGGTGCGCAGATTGACCCCGAGCGCGGCAGCAACATGGGTGGGACTTTCACCTGATTGCACCGCCGCAACGCCGCGTTTGCGCAGCTCGGTCAGCGTCGAATGGTCCAGAGCACGAGCATCGGTTTTCATAAGCACGCGGATTAGCACATGTCCCCGTCGTCATGGCAACTACTTTGGGAAGGTTAATAACCTTCGGTGGCGTTCTCACCGGACGGCAAGCGTCGGCGGGCGGGTCGGAGGACAAGAGGGTGCGGCTGTGGCCGGCCTTCGCTAGCGCGACGAAACCGTCCATGCAGCACTGGCGCGGTTGCCCCGTTGCCTGTCGTCGCTACAGAAGATGACCTTCGGCCTTGCCGAGACGGTAGGCGCCGACGTCCCGGACAGCCATGCGACGCCGCCACCCTGCTGGTAGGCTGCCACCGAAGCCCCTACCTAAGAGCATTCAGGTTCGGAGTTCGCGGCAGCATGGCCAGCTACCAGGTACGTCTATGTGATGAAGGATCTGACCAAAGCCTACCCTGGCGGCCGCGAGGTGTTCCGCGGCATCACGCTCGCGTTTCTGCCTGGCGTGAAGATCGGCGTGCTCGGTGTGAACGGCGCCGGCAAGTCCACGCTGCTGAAGATCATGGCAGGCCTCGATACCGACTTCGGCGGCGAGGCCTGGGCAGCGCAGGGCGCGCGCGTCGGCTACCTGGAGCAGGAGCCGCAGCTCGACCCCACCAAGACGGTCGGCGAGAATGTGGAGGTGGCGTTTGCCGAGCTGAAAGCGGCGCTCGACCGGTTCAATGAAATTTCGGAAAAATTCGCCGAGCCGATGAGCGACGAGGAGATGAACGCGCTGCTGTCCGAGCAGGCCGACCTCCAGGCGCAGATCGATGCCGGCGAGGGCTGGGACCTCGACCGGCGCGTCGATATCGCGCTGGACGCGCTGCGCTGCCCGTCGGCCGATGCCGCCGTGGCGACGCTGTCGGGCGGCGAAAGGCGGCGCGTGGCGCTGTGCCGGCTGCTGCTGGAAAAGCCCGATCTGCTGCTGCTCGACGAACCGACCAACCACCTGGATGCCGAAAGCGTCGCCTGGCTGGAGCACACGCTGCGCGACTATGCCGGCACGGTGATGGTGGTGACGCACGACCGCTACTTCCTGGACAACGTCACCGGCTGGATCCTGGAGATCGAGCGCGGCCGCGGTTACCCGTTCGAGGGCAACTACTCGTCGTGGCTGGACCAGAAGCGCAAGCGGCTGGCCCAGGAGGAGAAGGAGGAAAGCGCCAGGCAGCGGGCGCTGGCGGCCGAGCAGGAATGGATCGCCGCCTCGCCGCGCGCGCGCCAGGCGAAGAACCGCGCGCGCATCCAGCGCTACGAGGAGATGCTGGCGCGTTCGCAGGACCTGGTCGGCGGCGTGGCGGAGATCGCCATTCCGCCAGGTCCGCGGCTCGGCAACGTGGTGATCGAGGCGGAGAGCCTGCGGAAGGGCTACGGCAACAACCTGCTGATCGATGACCTGAATTTCCGCCTGCCGCCCGGGGCGATCGTCGGCGTGATCGGGCCGAACGGCGCCGGGAAAACGACGCTGTTCCGCATGATCATTGGCCAGGAGCAGCCGGATGCCGGCACACTCCGCCTGGGTGAGACCGTGAAGCTCGGCTATGTCGATCAGTCGCGCGACAGCCTGAATGCGGACAAGACCGTGTGGCAGGAGATCAGCGGCGGCGAGGACACGATCTATCTGGGTAAGCGCGGCGTGGCGTCACGCGCGTATGTCAGTGCCTTCAACTTCAAGGGGCCGGACCAGCAGAAGAAGGTCGGCATCCTGTCTGGCGGCGAGCGCAACCGGGTGCATCTGGCGAAGATGCTGAAGATCGAACACAACGTGATCCTGCTCGATGAGCCGACCAACGACCTGGATGTGGACACGCTGCGGGCGCTGGAGGATGCGCTGATCGAGTTTGCCGGCTGTGTGGTGATCATCAGTCACGACCGGTGGTTCCTCGACCGGCTGGCGACCCACATCCTGGCGTTCGAGGGCGACAGCCATGTGGAGTGGTTCGAGGGGAACTTCGAGGCGTACGAGGAGGACAAGCGGCGGCGGCTGGGGGCGGATGCGACGGAGCCTCACCGGATCAAGTACCGGCCGCTGGCACGATAGAGGGTTTCACACCACAAGGGACACGAAGCGCACGAAGTCAGGCCACGAGCCGGCGGATGCCGTCTGCGGTACGCTGACCACATTGTGGATTTTTGAGGCGCTGACAATGCAGTCCGGGTCGCGTCCACGCGTCGGTCATACAGTCTGGCTTGGCTCATCACCGACGTTGATGACGTCCGCCATTGCGCAGGGCAAACGGGTTGCTCTCGAACCGGGTTTGGCGGAACGAGCAGGCTGTTTGATCCAGGCGGTATCGACAGCTTCGTCATGGAGCGCAATCCCCATTGTCGGTCGGGGGTTATAGGCGGCATACATTGAAGCCCGATACCTTTCGCCTCATCCTCAACAGCCGCCGCACGATGCGGCGGCGACAGAGAGGAAACCAAACCATGCAATCCACTCAGGCTCTCGCGCGGCAGATGTTGTTGGATGCGACGCTGCTCGCCTTGATCGCGGCAGCATTCCTGCCGCCTGCAGTCGCGGCCGAACCGACCGGCGCGAATGTTTCGCCGGTGTTGACAACCCAGCTTCCCAACGTGCCGGGCAAAAGCCTGACCGCCGTTGTCGTGCGCTATGCGCCGGGTGCGGCATCGCCGTCGCATCACCATGCCGGCAGCGTCTTTGCCTATGTGCTCTCTGGCGTGATCCGCTCGCAGGTGTCCACCGGGGGGCCGGTCAAGGACTACAAGGCCGGCGAGAACTTCTTCGAGCCGCCAGGCAGCGATCACCTCGTCAGTGCAAATGCCAGCGCCACCGAGCCGGCGAGCCTGCTTGCGATCTTCGTGGCGGACGATGGCGCCGTCCTGACCACCCTCGACAAATAGCCCCATCGTCCCGTCCGCTGGGAAGCAACCGCGGTGAGCACCGTTCCGTCATCCCTCATGCACGCGCCCAGCCGCTGAGCCCGAGCAAGGCGTGCCGCGTGCAACGGCGCGGCGCGCCGAAGGTCTGGGTGCGGCTGACTGACACAGGGGTGGCTGCAGTCGGACCAGGATCGAGATTCCTAGACAGCTTTGGTTTGTCCGCTCGCCGGGGCTCTCCGGATCACATGATTGAGATCGTTGTGCTGCGAAGCGCTTCACAGCGTGGCGCCTGATCCACATGCAATTCTCCGCCTGTCAGCGGGCACGGCAAGAGCTGACGGAGGAGAGCCTCAATGACGATCTTCGTTTTCGCCGCACTGACCGTCGCCGCCTTCATTTGGGCCGTCACGGCGCCGCAGTCCCCGCAAGATCCGACGATGGACGAGATGATCGATCTCTTCGTGTTGGGTTACGTTCCATGATGAAATTCGTCTTCGCTGCTCTGGCCTTCACCGCCATTGTCTGGGGTACCACGGCCGCAGCATTGCGGCAGTCCCCACATGACCATCTGACGATGCAGGAGATCGCGGCCGACTGGTCGATGACGGAAACCGGAGTGGCACCCGATTGGCCGATCGCTCCCGCCCACGCACGCATGTGGTGATCGCCACCGCGGTGCCGCGCCCAGGCGCCGCCGCGTTGAAATCGTGAGGCCTGTCGTCTGAAGGAACATTTTGCCATTCCGATGCCGGACGAAAATCGGACCTTCGGCGGCGCATGCGCTGCGGTGAGCCGGTATCACCGCACGAAGCAGACCCCTCCTAGCGAAAAGGCGGCTCGTCAAAGCTGCGCAGTTTGCGCGAGTGCAGTGCGCCGAGGCCGCCGCGCAGCAGGTCGAGTGCGGCGATGCCGATGCTCAAGTGCTCGCCGACCGCGCGCTGGTAGAAGGCGTTGGCCGTCCCGGGCAGCTTGATCTCGCCGTGCAGCGGCTTGTCGGAGACACAGAGCAGCGTGCCGTAGGGCACCCGCAGGCGGTAGCCTTGTGCGGCCAGTGTGCCGCTCTCCATGTCGACGGCAATGGCACGGGAGAGATTGATGCGCCGCCGCTCCTGCGACCAGCGGAGCTCCCAGTTGCGATCGTCGTAGGACACCACGGTGCCGGTGCGCAGTCGCTGCTTCAGCGCGTCGCCCCGCTGCCCGGTCACCTGCGCCGCCGCTTCCTGCAATGCAACCTGCACCTCCGCCAGCGCGGGCACCGGCACCTCCGGCGGCACCAGGTCGTCGAGGATCCGGTCGCGCCGGAGATAGCCGTGCGCCAGCACGTAGTCCCCGATGGCCTGGGAATGGCGCAACCCACCGCAATGGCCGACCATCAGCCAGCAATGCGGACGCAGCACCGCAAGGTGGTCGGTGATGTTCTTGGCGTTCGAGGGGCCGACGCCGATGTTGACGATGCTCACGCCGCCCTGCCCATCGGCGCGGGCGAGGTGGTAGGCGGGCATCTGGAAGCGGTGCCAGGGCGCGGCGGCGAGCCGTGCCTCGGCCGCGGCCGGATCGTCGCCGCGGCCGGCGGCGCCGCCGCCGGGGGCAATCAGGCGGTCGTATGGGCTGGCGGGATCCGCCAGCTCGTCCAGACCCCGGCGCACGAACTGGTCGACGTACCGTTGGTAGTTGGTCAGCAGGATCCAGGGCTGGATGCTGCGCCAGTCGGTGCCGGTGTAGTGCACCAGGCGGCGTAGCGAGTAATCGACCCGCACCGCATCAAACAACGCCAGAGGCCGGGCCCGCCCCTGCTCGGAGATCCACAGCCCGTCCGCTACCTCGTCGCCGACCGCTGACAGCAGGGGCGTGGGGAAATGTCGTGCCAGTTCGGCCGCCGAAGCGCCGCTGTGCGCGAGTTCGTCGCCGTGATCGAGCACGTAGGGATAGGGCATCTCCTGGTCGCTGACGTCCACCCGGATGGAAGCGCCATACTCCGAAACCAGTGGCCGCAGCTGCTCGAGCAGGTAGCGGCGGAAAAAGCCGGGCTGGGTGATCGTGGTGGCATAGACGCCGGGCGCCTGGAACTTGCCCCAGGCGCGGCGGGTCACCGGGATCGGCCCGCCTGGCTCCCACGCCAGGCGAAGTTCGGGGTAGCGGAAGTGCTGCCGCTCCTCGGGATCCGGCGGCGCACCGCCCGCGGCAAAGCGCGCCAGCGCGTCGCGCTGCGCCTGCACCACTTCGGCATGCATCGCCTCCAGCCGGTCCACAGCCTGGTAGGGCGAGAGTGCGGTCTGGCGTCCATCGGGCATGGGATCGGCGACTCCAGTGGCGGCGACTGACGGCTGCGGCAGCTTGGCACGTACGGATGCAACTCCGCGACCCGGCGACGCACACGCCGGACCGACCCGCTGGAGGTCCTGGAGCGCGTCGGCACGATCAATACGCGGCAACGCGAGGCCGGAGAGATCCTGCGAGATGCAATCCAGCGGCCGTTGGCGCCACTCCCGGGCGTGTCCCATTCCGAGGTGCACTATGCGGCCTGGGCCCGCACGGGGATTCTGCAGAACGGCTGACCACCTGCCTGAGGGCCCGCCAAGTGCGCGCCGTGCTCGACATCGCGTTGATGCGTGCGGTGCTCTGGCTGCTGCACGGCAGAACATCAGGGACTATGCGGCCTTTGTGCGTGTGCGCCATACGACGGCGGCTGAGCGGCTGAGCGGCAGCCCCTTGCACTTATGGCAAAGAGCTTCCTGCCGCTGGAGTCTTACTCCGGCGCAGCTGGACAGACCGGCCGCTTCAGTGAGGGATTTTGTCTCCGGCGCGCACATGGTCGCAAGACGCGTACAGATGCCAGGCGCCAACCTCAGGCCGTCTTGGACTTGAGCTCGTCGAGCTGCATCCGCGCGCCGGCGATCATGCACGATAGATCGGACGTCAGCATCACCATGTCGAAGCCGCGCTTCACCGCGCCCGCCGCGAACGCCGCGCTGGCACAGTGCATGACGCATTTGATGCCGTGCTTATGCGCTGTCGCCAGGATCTTGTCGCAGGTGGCGAGATGCAGCGGGTCGGGGTTATCACCGCGCGGGGCCAGGCCCAGCGCGAACGACAGGTCGGCTGGTCCGATGTAGACGGCGTCGAGGCCGGGCGTCGCGCAGATGGCATCGAGGTTGGCGAGGCCCTCCTTCGTCTCGATCATGGCCATGATGACGATCTCGTCGTTGGCATGGGTCACGTAGTCGGCGCCGCCGTAGTGCACGGCGCGGACAGGCCCCGACGAGCGCATGCCGACGGGCGGATAGCGGCATGCGGCCACCGCCATCGCCGCTTCCTCGGCGGTATTGACCAGCGGCACGATGATGCCATAGGCGCCAAGGTCGAGGGCCTTCATGATGGCCGCGGGCTCGTTCCATGCAACCCGCACGACCGGGACCGTGTCGGTCTGCGAGATCGCCTGCAGCAAGGGCCCAACGTCTTTCATTTCAGCAGTGCCGTGCTGCAGGTCGATGCACAGAGCATCGAATCCCTGACGCGCCATGACCTCGGCCGTGAACCCATGGGACACGGAAAGCCAGCCCAGCGTCACGTATTGACCGGCACGCCACATTTGCCTGATTTTGTTTGGTCGCATAGTCACACCTCTGGTGTTGTTCATTGATCCCACGAACGGATTATACTCTATCAAGCTCAAACGCGCGCCTGAATCAATCGAGGGCGCACCAACCCACCTATACACAAGTGTGCCTGGACCCAACAGTCGTGTCAGCAGAGGCCACTTGGACTAGACGTCTGTTAAACTGTCATAAAGGGGGTTCCTCGCTTTGCTGCCGGTCGACAACACCACACAGCCGTGTCTCAAGCTTAAGGACGTCAGCAACAAGATCGGAATGGGTAACTGTGGCGGGGTTCATCGCATCACATGCAATGTCCGATCCATCGAATATCTGGGCCGAACGGTACGAGGCCGGTGGGTTCGACGATGATGTCACGGCCGCCGTGACCATCCAGGAATATGGGGTGCGGATCGCGGCCCTGGAGCGGCTCGTCGGCTCTGGAGCTCGAATTCTGAAGGGGGCGCCACACTCCGCACTGCGGCGGAAGAGCGCCCACATACGCCGTGCAGCCGAGCTGGGCGGTATCTCGGAAGCGGACATGCGAGCAACGCAGGCTGGTGATGTGTATGGGTAGACCGACATCCGTCGCGCGCCTGGCAACGAGCTCGCTATCATCGCCGTGGCGCTGCCGCTCATAGCTCCCGGCATCAGCGAAGCCCGGCCCTCTGGACACAAACCCGCTGTGATCGCCAAACTCACGTGAGACAGTGGAGCTTCCCCGATGACGATCATCAATTCACAGGTCCATGCCTACCAGGCGAACACGCCAAAGCGACCGTGGCACAGTGTGCCGAACTGGCCCGATCACGTCACGGGTGACGAGATGGTGGCGGCGATGGACAAAGTCGGCGTCGACGGCGCGATCTTCATTTCCGCCTTTGGCTTGTACCAGTTCCGACGCCAGCTATGCGGTGGAAGTGCAGCAGGTGCATCCTGATCGGTTCGCCATCGTCAAGCCGGTTAACCCAGACGATCCGGCGGTGGCCGATGTCATCGCTGATTGGAAGCAGACACCGGGCGCCGTTGGCATCCGTATCATGCTGCCGAAAGAGTCGGGGCGTGAGCCGACCGACCCGGGCCTCGATCGGATCCTGCGTGCGGCCGTTCGATACGACATGCCGGTGAACGTTCTATTTTGGGGCAATCTGGACGCGGGCACTGCGCTTATCGATCGCCATCCCGACACGCGATTCATCATCGACCACCTGGGTATCCTGCAGCCGCGCGTGCCGCCAGCGCCACCGCAGCCCTGGGCCGACCTCCCGCAGGTGCTGGAACTCGCCCGGCGCCCGAACGCGGTGATCAAGGTCAGCGGCGCCTGCACGCTGTCGCGGGAGCCGTATCCTTTTCCGGACATTTGGGACCCACTGGCTCACGTGTTCGATGCCTGGGGTTTCGATCGCTGCTTGTGGGGCACGGACTGGACGCGCGCGTTCGCTGTCGTCAACTACGAGCAGGCGGTCGAGCCGTTCATCAAGACCGACCGCTTGAGTGACACTGAGCGGGCAATGCTCATGGGCGGAGCCTGTGCCAGGGCGTATGGCTGGTCGCCGCGAAAAGCTTAGTAGTCCCTTGTGAGTTCGTCGGAATGGCCGGAAACGGCCATTCCCGTTTTGCTCGGCCTCCATCCGGATCACTCAGCCGAGAGCGACCCGAGGATCCCAAGCTCCATCGCCTTGATCTGTAGCGCCAGATACTTCGAGTTGATGCGGCATTGCGCCAGGCCGCCGGCGATGAACCACAGGCCTTCCTGTGGCGTGCGCTTGAACATGTTGCTGAGTTCACCGTCCTCGCCGATGCCCCAGACCGGGCCGATGCGCTCCACCATCGCGTCACCGAGCGCGCGGCGAACGAGCTCCATTTGCGGATGGTAGCCGGTAGCCAGAACAATGAGATCGGCCGGAACCGTCGATCCGTCCTTCAGGAGTGCACCATCGGCCGTGAAGCGCTCGATCAGGTCATACTGCAGAAGGCCCAGTTCACCCTTGATCATAAGAGCCGAACTGCCTGCGTCGAGATTATAGCCACCGCCGCGACGGAAATACTTCATCTGGTGGCCGGTCTCGTCCTCGCCGACATCGTGCTTGAAGCCGATGCCCTTCAGGCCCTCGATCATCTGCCTATCAAGCTCGAGCATACGTTTCGTGACGGCCTTATAGGCCTTGATGATCAAGGAAGGTGTCGCGGACGAGACGATCAGATCGCAGTCCTCCAGCAGTCCCCCTTCGTCCCAGATCCCTTCGTTGAGTCTCGCACTCGGGTCAATCGATACGACGGTCGTGGAACCCCGCTGAATGAGCGTCGTGTTCACGCCATGGTTGTGCAGATCGAGGGCGATATCATTGGCGCTGCTGCCAGTCCCCAGAATGAGTGCGTCCTTCCCGTTCCAAGCCGCGCCGCTATGGAAGCCCTCGGAGTGAATCACCTCTCCCTTGAAATCCTCCAGACCCGGCAGGTCTGGGATCATGGGATAGGAGCTGACACCGTTGGCGAACACGAGATGCCGTGGCCGCACGACCCGCTCGGTTCCGTCGGAGCGCTGTAGCCGGGCCGTCCAGCATCTGGCCGTCTCGTCCCACGTCCCGCCGACGAATTCCGTATCGGTCCAGCAGTTGATCTCCATTGCGTCGGCATAGAACTCGAACCAGTTCCCGAGCATGTCCTTCGGGATGTATTTCGGCCAGGTCGGCGGAAATTCCATGTACGGCAGATGGTTCAGATGGATCGAGTTGTGCAGCGCCAGTGAGTGGTAGCGTTTCCGCCAGCTGTCGCCGATGCGCGGCCATTTCTCGACGATGAGCGTGCCAACGCCCAGCTGATTGAGGCGGGCCGCGATCGAAAGGCCCGCCTGGGCGCCGCCGATCACGAGAACCACAGGCTCCCGATCGTCATAGGCACTGGCCTTGCGGCGCACGTCGGCCCAGTTGTCGCCGCCGAAATTGCGCGAATAGGCGGCGCCAGTTGGCCGGTTGGCGCCGGTCCTTTCCTCGTGACCATTCAGTGACTCAAGCGTCGTCGATAGGAGCCAGGCCTTCATCGCGCCACCGCCATCGAGCGCCGGCGAAAGGCGGATGATACCGGCGCCGCGACCGACCGCGGTCTTGAACTCGAAGATCGCCTCGATGCTGTCGATCCCGAGGCGCTTCACGTTGCGAGGTGGCTTCCGGCCTGCGGGCACGTGAAATCCGCGCGCGGCGGTCTGCTCCTGTTCCATCGCAAGGCGCGTCGCGACGTTGTCCCGGCCCTCGACCGGGGTCAGGTGCCATGTGAAGGCCAGGATGTCGCGCCAGTGGCAGTCCTGATGGAACAAGGCGCCGATCCACGCCACATCCCGTGAAACAAGCGCCCTCTCGAAGACTGCGAGCCAGTCGCCGGCACAACGCCGGGCCTGCTCCGCGGCCTGAAATTCAAGGAAGGCTTGATCGAAATCGTTCATTCGTCCGCTCCGCGCGACATCGTCCCCGGAGGACGCCGCTGGCCGAATTATGGGCAGGTAATTTGATCGGTGTCATCACTTCGCGGTTCGACGATTTCGGCTGTAGCGGTTGATCACGGATCGCAGGCCAAGGTTTTCGCGCAAGGTTCTGCCTTCATACTCGGTACGAAACAGCCCTCGGCGCTGCAGTTCGGGAACGACGATCTCGACGAAATCCTCGCCCCCAGCGGGTAGTGTGGCCGGTGTGATGTTGAAGCCATCGCAAGCCGCGGCTTCGAACCACTCCTGCATGGCATCGGCAATGTCAGTGGGCGTACCGATCCTTGCGGAGCCGGTGAGGCCGGAACGGAGGTACAGCTCGCGAATCGTCGGCTTCTCTCGTCTCACCCGCTCGACGAGTTGAGCGCTGACGCTGCGGTGCTCCTGACTGCCCAGCACATTGTCAGGCACCGGATCGTCCAGCGGATAGCCTGACAGGTCACCAAATGAGCTGTAGAGCGAGCCCAGGCCGGCCAGCGGGTCGATCAACGCCTGCAGCTGATCGTACTTCGCCTGTGCTTCCGCGCGCGTGCGGCCCACGACCGGACAAAACGCCGGCATGATCTTCAAGTCGTCTGGCTTACGACCGTATCTCGCCATCCGCCCTTTCACATCAGCGTAGTAGCTGCGCGCGCTATCGAGTGAGCCATGTATCGCGTAGATGACCTCGGCGGTCGCCGCGCCCAACTCCCGCCCTTGTTCGGAAGCGCCGGCCTGCACAATCACCGGATGGCCCTGCGGCATGTCCGCCACATTCAATGGGCCTCGTACTTTGAAGAACCGCCCCTGATGATTGAGCACATGCATCTTCGCTTCGTCGAAATATCGGCCGGCCATCTTGTCGAACAGAAGAGCGCCGTCCTCCCAGCTGTCCCATAGTCCCTTGACCACCTCGACGAACTCGGCGGAACGCGCGTACCGTGTGTCGTAGTCCAGCGTTGTCTCCAGCCCGAAGTTCTGTGCTTCGTGCTCCGACCATGACGCAACCACGTTCCACCCAGCGCGGCCTTTGCTGATCAGATCCAACGTGGCGAACTTGCGTGCCAGATTATACGGCTCGTTGTATGTGGTGGATGCTGTTGTCACCAGACCGACATGCTTGGTGACCATGGCCAGCGCCGGCAGTAACGTCATCGGTTCCAGCTCGACCATGTCTCGGCCGGTCCGAGACAGAGAGCCACGCGGATTGTCGCCCTGACGAATTCCCGCACCGTCGGCAAAGAAGATCATGTCGAGCTTGCCGCGCTCGGCAATCTGGGCGCTGCGCACATAATGCTCGACATTCAGCGTGCCGTCGGCTGGCACATCCGGATGGCGCCAAGCGGCCGGGTGGTAACCATGGCCGCGTATCGACAAGCCGAGCCGCATCTTGCGTGCAGTCATCACTCGGTCCCCTCAAACGAAGTGGCGCAGCAGCTCGCGCACATTCGGCACTTCTTCCAGATGGCGAATCATGTGGATCGCCGCATGCACTGCGTCATCCGATAGCGATCGCATCGCGTTGCGTGCGCAGTCGGTAAACTTCACCGTCAGTTGCTCGGCGCTCAGCCGGTTCTCTGGCGAGCCAAGAGGCAGTCTAGCTGTTGCGGTTGCCGTGCGTCCATCGTGCAGCAGGATCGTGACCCTGCTTTTCGCCCGCCCGACAGCGGCGCCAGCCATGTGCGCTGCGACATCCAGCACCCGGGCGTTATGGATATCCGCGACATCCGTGATGCCAACGCAGCCGTGCACGAGTGCGACGGCAATCAGATATGGCAACGCGAACTGAGCCTCCACGATCTGCGTCGGCCGGCGGTCATGTGCAGCGCCGCTAAGTTGTTCGTGTGCTATCGTTGCTGGGCTGGTCACGGGCACCTCGGCGATCGCGGAAAGGTCGACCGATGTTCCGAGCCGCAACTGATCACGTGCGGCAATGGCGGCATCGAGCTTGGCATGCTGAGGGCGACCGCATGCATATGGCTTGAAACTCAACTCATCGCCACGGAATTCCCGCCCCAGACCTTCGGTGAGCTTCGCCGCGTCGTAACCGTCCGGCTGGCAGAGGTGGAAGAAACCGATCCGGCCCAGGAAGATGTCGTGTGCACCTGTGAAAGCCTCGCGGGGCAACAACTCAGCCAACACGCCGCTGCTGGCGGCTTGACCGGCCTGCAGGCGCTTGGTGAGCGCGCCATCCACGATGCACTGGCGATTCCCGGAAGACTGGCTGAATGCTGTTCCCAGCGCATTCACCATCTGGTCTACGTTCAGGCCAAATAGCTTCCCGGAAGCTGCGGCGGCGCCGAACACGCCCACCGCGGCCGTGCGATGCCAACCGCGATCAAGCGTCGAGGCGAGGGCCACGCGGCAGGATACGTCAAGCCCAAGTGCTGTTGCCAAAAGCAGGTCCTCACCCGGCACACCGCCAAGCATACCTGATGCGGCAAGGCTTTCTGCGAGTACTGACGCGCCGGGATGGATCGAACCGCCGTGATCGAGCGTGTCGTCGAAATCGAGAGCGTGCGCCATGCTGGCGTTCATCATAGCGGCGTGTGGTGCTGGTAGCCGTCGCTGCCACAGCATCACCTGGCTCTGCGCAGTGCCACCCCAGCCGCCAACGACGCGGACAAGTTCAGCGATACCGGGCGCGCCGCTACCTCCGAGCAAGCAACCAGACGTATCGAGGAAGTCGTTGCAAGTAGCAATGCGCGTGGTGGCCCGCAGATCGGCAAGTGAGGTGGACCCCATCGGTTGGACAGGAATCGAGGTGACTTAAGAGAGAGTCCCACCGCGTTTCCAACGTCCCTCTCGATCCGAGAGGATAGATGACAGCTGGTATAGTCACCCTTCTACATTAGTCATTACTTTCTGTTTCTGTTGTGCCCGCGACATTGTGGACAACGCGAGAGAGGAACAAAGCGAAGCCGAAGTGTTGTCCACAATGTCACAGGCTTCGTCCTTGAAAACCGCGCGCGGCAACCGATAGTCCAAAACCTGGTGCGGACGTCCACCTCACTTCTCCACTTCCCGGCAAACCACCGGTAAGAAGTTTGGTGTGGCTGATTGCCGGTCACGAGTTGGAGCATTCCAAGATTATAGCGTCGGGGAGATCGATGACAGTAATCCACGATTTTAGAAGAGTTATGATAGAATCTAAGTTGATAGGCATTGCATCCGCAATTGACCGCGTAGCATGGGACGAACTAGTAGTCGGCGCCGCTCGCAATATCTTAGGCAATGCACTCGAAGCTCGCTTTACCCACTGCATTGCCCAGACAGCACTCGTGGCGTCGGTTCATCCAACGGAAGCCGCAGACGGAATAGCCATTGTATTTGATTGTATTTTATCAGGGAATCAAAACGGATAACCTCAGCGCGATTGCCGAAGCTAATACGCAAAACATGGAAGATAATCGACTGGTGTCGATAATTTTCGGTAGCGTTCAACAAATCGTCCCGCTCCAGGGAGCTGATGCGGTTGCGACCGAGACCTACTGGCACACTCAGGATCGGCTGAGCAAACGTAATAACGTGCAAGCTCGCGCGCATTTTCAACAGTACCCTAAATAACATGAAAGCTCGTGGCATGGCGCTCGGTCGTGCCGAAATCGAGGCGGATATGAGAAGACGAGGACCGGATGGTTTACTTCGATGATGCCGTGAGCCGCTAATTGAGGCTAGACGTACCGGGGTTATGCGCCTCCGTGTCCCTGCGGTGTACCAGCGTTCCCGCACGCTTCCGGGGAGCCCCTGCACTGGACCCCGGTTGGTCCTCCACCGCTGGCAACTGGAGCAACGTCCGTTACTAATACAGCGATTCCATGAAACCGACTTATTGTGCCGGATTCCGCTGGCACCGCCACATGTTGTAGCCTGCGATCACCTGAACACTGAACATGCGTGCGGGTACGATGGCAGCACCTCGGCGGGTGATCGAGATTTCGATCGGCGATGAAGACCTTGCGCGACTGGAGGCAATCGCGCGGTCTCGAACGGAACCGGCGTGTCGGGTCGCGCCGGCCAGGCTATGGAGCCAAACCCGGCCACGACTAATGCGGGCTGCTCACCGTGCGGTGGCGCTCGTCTCCCGGGTCGCCTTCGCCACCTCCTCCGGGCTGGCCTCCGCGGCTCCGGCGCCCAGCTTCACCGCTCCATCTGGCTGCGGCACCGCGATCGGCGCGACGACCACCTCGCTGACGCCTTCCTTGCGGATGTCGAGCTGATCGGCAACCTTCGGCGTAACGTCGACCACGCGGCCTTTGGCGAATGGTCCACGGTCCTCGATCTTCACCGTGGCGGATTTGCCATTCTGCACATTGGTCACCTTCGCGGTGGTGCCGAGCGGCAGGGTCTTGCTGGCAGCAGTGTCGCCATTCGGGTTGAAGCGATTGCCGTTCGCCATCTTCCGGTTGGTGAAGTGCTGCGCATAATAGGAGACGCGTCCGGACTGCTTGCGTCCGGAAGGATCCAGGCTGGCGCCCTTCTGCACGACGGGGGGCAGGTTCGCGAGCCTCTCCGCCTCCTGCTTCGCCGCGGGGCTGTCGGGCGGCGGCGTCGCTGCCCGAACCGCCGAAGCGGACATCAACACCAGCGCGATTGCGGCCGCAACTTTCCGTGAAAGCATGCCAAGCTCCTCCCCGTGTCGAGCAGGAACCCGACGCCAGCCGTTCGGTTCGGCGCTTTCGTCACCCGCGTCAACCGCGCGCAGCATCGTGAACGGCGCGCGCTCGCTGTGATCAGCCCAAGAGCCTGGCGAAGAATGCCAGCGTGCGCTGCTGCGCAAGCTCGTAGTCCGGCTTGCTGAAGCTGGCGCGCTCGTCGCAGCCGAAGCCGTGCTGCGCGCCCATGTAGACATAGGTCTCCGCCTTCGGCTGGGCGGCGCGGATGACCTCCACGTCGGTCATCGGGATCGATGCGTCCTTCTCGCCGAAATGCATCTGCACCGGGCAGTTCGGCCGCTCGTCCTTGGTGCCGGCGATGCCGCCGCCGTACCAGCAGGAGGCGCCAGCGAAGCTGCGGCTCCGCGTCGCGCCCCACCAGGCGACGGTGCCGCCGAAGCAGTAGCCGACGATGCCGAGCTTCTTGCCGGCGAGGTGCTTCGCCGCGGCCTCGACGTCGGCCATCACCTGCGCGTCATCCAGCTTCATGCGATACTCGCGGCCCTTGTCGATGTCCTGCTGGGTGTAGCCGAGCTCTACCCCGCGCTCGGCGCGGTCGAAGATCGCTGGTGCTACAACCGCATACCCCTCGGCGGCGAACCGGTCGGCCATGTCGCGCATGTGATGGTTGACGCCGAAGATCTCCTGGATCACCACGATCCCCTTGGTCCCGCCGGTCGGTCCGGCGGTATAGGCGGAAAGCGTGAAGCCATCGGCGGCCTTGAGATCGACGGTGTTCCCCATGGGTTCCCTCCCGGTTGTGCGTGCGGCTCAGACAACGCAGGATGCCGTCATGGGCGAGATCGTCAATCTCCATCGGGTGAAGAAAGACCGCGCGCGCGGCGATGCCGCAGCGTCCGCGAAGCAGAATCGCGTGCGGCATGGCCGCACCAAGGCCGAGCGCGAGAACGACACGCGTGCCGAAAAGCAGCGCCTGGCGCGGCTCGATGCCCTACGGCGCGGCGAAGCGAGCGAATGATGCGACCAACGTCCGATAGATCGGCCGCTTGAAATCGACCGCTAGCGCCGGCAGCTCCGCCAGATCGGCCCAGCGCCAGGCGTCGAATTCCGGATCGGGGTCGACATCCAGCCTGATGTCGCTGTCCTCGCCGGTGAAGCGCAGGGCGAACCAGCGCTGCTTCTGGCCGCGGTAGCGTCCATGCAACGCCACGCCGACCAGATGCGCCGGCAGGTCGTAGATCAGCCAGTCGGGATGCTCGCCGATGATCTCGGCGCGATCGGTGCCGATCTCTTCGGCCAGTTCGCGCAGGATGGCGACACGTGGGTCCTCCCCCGGATCGATGCCACCCTGCGGCAACTGCCAGCCGCCTGCTGGCCCTTCCGCGTTCGCCAGATCGGCTCGGCGGGCGACGAAGACACGGCCGTTGCGGTCGAACAGCACGGCGCCGACGTTCGGTCGATACGGCAATAGGGCGCCGCTCATTTCACTGCCTCCGCCGGGGGCTTCACCAGAGCGCTGAGCGGAGCGAGCGTCAGACCATCGGCGGCCAACCCGTTCGCCCAGGCCGCAATGCGATTGACGGTGGCGGGCCGCACAGCCGTGGCGAGGCCCACGGCACTGCCCTTCTCGCGCGCCAGCTTGGCAAGCCGGTCAAGCTTGGCATCGATCTCGACGGGGGTCGCAGGTTCATCGATCACGATGTCGATGCTGCGTCCCCACGCAATCGGCAGTGCCGCGGCGCCGGGCCGCGCATCGACGTAGAACAGCCCTCTACCCGCCAGTTCGGTCAGGACCGGGTTCATCTGGTCCGGCAGCGCGGCAAATCGCTCCCCACGCGTGGTGCCGAGCGCGCCAGTCGCCCCGACATAGCCGGCGATGCGGGACATCGCCCATTCCAGTCGCTGGTGGTTCTGTTCCGGCGGCAAATTGGCCATCATCGCCTGCGACCCTGGGTCGTTGAGCGGAAATCCCTGCGGCTCCATCGGGAGCGACAGCAGGAACTCGTGCTCTGCGATGCGCGCGACGGACAGCAGCTTCGCCAGATTGGCAGCATAGGGGGAGATGGCGAGCGTCACCCAGCCAGGGAGCGTGCGGATGGCCGCGTCGCTGTCAGCCTGGTTCATACCCACGCCCGCCAGAATCAATCCGATCCGCGGGCGTCGTGTGCTCTGGTCGAAGCCGGCGGCATAGACCTGCATCGGCATGCGCCCGTCCGTCGCGATCCGTGGCAGCGGATTGTCCGGCTGACCGATCAACGGTTCGAGCAGGGCCGGGTCTGGATCGGCGATCGGGCCCGGTGTGTCGCGCCCAGGGCGCGGCATTGCCTTGGCCGCGGGTGCCGGTGCCACCGGCGGCGAGGCCGCCTGTGGGCGTGGCGGCTCCGCGGTGGCGACGACCGGACGCAGCGACGGCGTCGCTGGGGGTCCGAGCGTCTGCAACGTGACCCCGCCGGCCGCAAGCAGCACCAGGACAACCACCCAGAACAGCCCGAGGCCGCGCCATCCCGCGGCCAGCGAAGCAAGTCCCCGACGCGGCAATGTCGCGGTCCGGCGCGCCGCAGCCCAGGGCGAATCAGTTGGCGGTGACGCGGCTCTGCGCAGCCATTGCCTTGGCCACCACCAGTGCCTGCTGCAGCTGGAAGTCGGTGTCATCCGGCTTTGCCAGATCGAACTTCGGGAACCCCTCCGGCGGCTTGTTCGGGATGTCCTTGGCAATCGCCGGCAGGTCGGTGCGGGGCACCGGCGGAGCGTCGGGCGTCCCACCCTGGTTCTTCAGCACACGGTTCAGATCGGCCTCGCGTTCCGGCCCGAACCGCACGTTTTCCTCGCGAGTCTCCGCCACCGGCACGTCGGGCGTGATGCCGAGGCCCTGAATGGAGCGACCGGATGGCGTGTAGTAGCGCGCCGTGGTCAGGCGCATCGCGCCATTGCCCGGCAGCGGGATCACCGTCTGCACCGAGCCCTTGCCGAAGCTGCTGGTGCCGAGCAGCACCGCGCGGTGATGATCCTGCAGCGCGCCGGCGACGATTTCGCTGGACGACGCCGAGCCGCCGTTGATCAGCACCACCATCGGCAGACCGCCGGTGATGTCGCTGCCCTTGGCGTCCCAGCGCTGCGCGTCTTCCGTATGGCGCGCGCGCGTGGAGACGATCTCGCCCTGGTTGACGAAGTCGCCCGATATCGCCACCGCCTGATCGAGCAGCCCGCCTGGATTGTTCCGCAGGTCGAGGATCAGTGCCCGCAGCTTGCCGCCCGACTGCTGCTTCAGCGTCTTCACCGCCTGCTTCAGCCCGGCATCCGCCTGTTCGGTGAACTGCGTCAGGCGCACATAGCCGATGTCGCCTGGCTCCATGCGCTGCTTGACCACCTGGATGTGGATCACCTCCCGTAGCATGGAGAACTCCAGCGGCTTGTCGACGCCTTCGCGCTTGATGGTCAGCGTGATCTTCGAGTTGGGCGCGCCGCGCATCTTGTCGACCGCGTCGTTGAGCGACAGTCCCTGCACGGTCTTGCCGTCCAGCGAGGTAATGATATCCCCCGCCTTGACGCCTGCCTTGGATGCCGGCGTGTCGTCGATCGGGCTGATCACCTTGATGAAGCCGTTGTCCTGCGTCACCTCGATGCCGAGGCCGCCGAACTCGCCCTTGGTCTGCACCTGCATGTCGCGGAACGCCTTCGCGTTCATGTAGCTCGAATGAGGGTCGAGGCCAGTGAGCATGCCGTTGATGGCGTTCTCGACCAGGTCTTTGTCGGTGACAGGATCGACGTATTCGGCGCGCACGCGCTCGAACACGTCGCCGAACAATGTCAGCAACCGGTAGGTGTCGGCGCGGCTGCCGTCCTGCGCGAGGGCGGCGTTGACGCCGATATCGAAGCCGAGATGGCGGCCGAAAAGGCCGGCGGCCGGACCGATGGCGACGCCGGCGACGAAAGCGGTGCCGAGCAGAAGGCCTGTGCGAAAGCGCCGGGAGCGAAAGTCCATTCGTTTATTCCTCTGAGCGGCCATGCCATTTGGGGCAGGCGCGACTTCTAGCACGGTATTGGAAGGATCTTCTTGTCGCGCGCACTGGCTTCTGCCGTCCAGTGTTCAATTAGTTTTCTTAAGTCTGCGATAGTTCAGCTGCTTGCTCGCAGCCACGGCGCCGGGTTTACCGGCTGCCCGTCGCGTCTCAGCTCAACATACAATGCCGGGCGGTTGCTCGGAGGCGCCGGGTTCCCAGGCCGGCATGACGCCGACCGGCTCGCCGGCCGCAACCTGCTGTCCCACCCTGGCATCGAGCCTGTCGAAGCCGGCCAGCACCGCATGGTAACCGCCACCGCAGTCCACGATCAACAGCAACCCATAACTGCGGAAGGTCGTGGCGAACACCACGCGGCCGCCACAGGGTGCCACCACCCGCGCCGACGGCGGCGCACGATAGGAGATGCCGGTGGCAGGTCCTCCCTCCGTGGGATCGCCCCAGGACCGGATGATCTTTCCGGCAACCGGGGCGATAAGCTGGCCACGTGGCTGCGCAACTGCGCCCATCGTTCCGGCGCCGGGCGGCCGCTCCAGAGCGGCCTGCCGCTGGCGCGCCGCAACCGCTTCGCCGGCGTGCTTCTGCCGCTTTGCGCCAAGCGCCTCGTCGCGGGCACGGGTCGCCTCGGCGCGCCGCTGCGCGTCCAGTTCGCCCAACATGGCGCGCAAGGTCCCGGCTCTCGATGCTGCGGTGGCCGCCCGCTGCGACGCTTCGGTGGCCGCGCCTTCGGCCTGTTTCTGCTGCACCCTGGCGGCGGCAATCTGCTGATCGAGGGCATCGGACTGGGTCCGCTGTTCCGCCTCGGCCGCGGCCAGCTTCGGTGCCTCTGACTGCATCGCGCGTGTCGCCGCCTCGAGCCGGGCCTGTTCCTGGCGCAGCGCCACCGCTTCCTGGCCAAGCTGTCTGGCGAGGCCACGCAGCACCAGCACACCGCGGAGCGTCTCCTCCGGCTGTGCCGGCACCGCCAGCAGCGTCTCGGCCGGGAACAGCGACAACCGCTCGATCAGCGGCAGCAGCGGCTGCATCGTCTCCGCATGGGCATCGAGGCTCGCCTGCGCCTGCCGGCGCTGTGCCGCGAGCTGGTCTACGCGCGCGGCGGTCTCCGCAGTCGCCGCCTCGGCGTGACGGAGCCGCGCGACCGCGGCGATGCGGTCCGCCACCAGGCGTTGCGCCTCGGCGGCCGCGGCGGCGGCGCGGGACGCGGCCTCCTGCTGTGCCGCGAGATCGGCGGCGCGCGCCCGTTCGGCCTGCTCCATCTGCTGGCGGGTCGCGTCGGCCTTCGGCGGGCGCGCGGCCTGCGCGGCGACGGCCGCCGCGACGATCGTCAGGGCCAGAAGGCTACTCCGCCGCTCGCGCCGCATGGGCGTGGGTCAGCGAGGTCCCGGTCATTTCGCGCGGCTGCTTGAGACCCATCAGCTCGAGCAGGGTCGGTGCAACGTCGGCGAGCCGGCCGTCCCGGAGCGAGGTCGCGCCGCCGCCCATCAGCAGCACCGGGACCGGGTTGGTGGTGTGCGCGGTGTGCGGGCCGCCGGTCGCGGGGTCGCGCATCAGTTCGCAGTTGCCATGGTCGGCGGTGACCAGCAGGGCGCCGCCCTGCCTTTCCACCGCGGCGGCGATGCGGCCAAGGCCGGCATCCACCGTCTCCACGGCCTTGATGGCGGCGGGCAGGCTGCCGGTGTGGCCGACCATGTCAGGGTTGGCGAAGTTCAGCACGATCAGGTCGTATTTTGCCGAGTCGATTGCCGCCACCACCTTGTCGGTGAGTTCCGGGGCGGACATCTCCGGCTGCAGGTCGTAGGTCGCGACCTTCGGCGATTGCACCATGATGCGGTCCTCGCCCGGGAACGGCGTCTCCTGGCCGCCGTTCAGGAAATAGGTGACATGCGGGTATTTTTCCGTCTCCGCGGTGCGCAGCTGGGTCCGGCCCGCGTCCGCCACCTCCTCGCCCAGGATGTGGACCAGCGCCTCCGGCGGGAACAGCGCATCGAGGTAGGGCGCCAACTCGTCTGAATAGCGGGTCATGCCTGCCGCGGCGGCGAACCGGATGGCACGCTTGCGCGGGAAGCCGTCGAAGTCCGGCTCCAGCAGTGCTGCCGAGAATCTCGCGCACCCGATCGGCGCGGAAGTTGAAGCACAGGATGCCGTCGCCATCCTGCATGCCCTTGTAGTCGCCGACGCAGGCGGGGACGACGAATTCGTCCGTTATGTCATGTCCGTAAGCATCCTCCATTACCGCGGCCGCGTTCCGGGAGCGGGGCGCCTCTGCATTGGCGACGGCGGAAAATGCCTTGGCGACGCGGTCCCAGCGCTTGTCGCGATCCATCGCGTAATAGCGGCCCGACACCGTGACGATCGGCACGTCCGGCGGCAGCGCCTTGAGCAGCCATCGTACGTCGTCGGCGCCAGACCGAGGCGGCGTGTCGCGTCCGTCGGTGAAGGCGTGGACCGCGGTCTTCACGCCGGCGTCGTGCAGGATCCTGGCCAGCGCCGCCGCGTGTTCCTGGTGCGAGTGCACACCGCCGGGCGAGGCGAGGCCCATCAGATGGCAGGTGCCGCCTGACGCCTGCAGCTTCGCGATCAGTTCGGTCAGCGCCGGCGCGCGTGCGAGGCTGCCGTCCTGGGCGGCCCGGCTGATGCGCGGCAGCTCCTGCATCACGACGCGTCCAGCGCCGATGTTCAGATGGCCGACCTCGGAGTTGCCCATCTGGCCGTCCGGCAGCCCGACATTGAGGCCCGACGTCAGCAGGAAGGCGTGCGGACAGGACTGCCACAGCCGGTCGAAATTCGGCTTTCGCGCCAGGCGGACGGCGTTGTCTGCGCTCTCCTCGCGCCAGCCGAAGCCATCCAGGATCACCAGCATCACCGGCCGAATCGACTGCGCCATGAAATCAGCTCCTTCCGACGGCCTAGCACTGCGTAGCGCCGGACACGGTGATGAACAAGTAGCTGCGCTGCCCGCGCCTGCCCCGGTCATGATGATTTCCCTTTGCCCCGAACCCCGGACCTGCCGCAGCTTTGCACTGACACCCGAAGGCGGAGCGAACAATGGCAATCAAACCCAGGCCGGATGGCTATCACTCGATTACTCCCTATCTCGTTGTCGATGGCGCGGCGAGCGTGATCGACTTCCTAAAGAGGTGTTTAATGCACAGGAGGTCATGCGGTTTGCCGCACCGCAGGGACGCATCGGCCATGCCGAGATGCGCATCGGCGATTTGGTGGTGATGCTGGGCGACGCCCATGACGACCATAAGCCGATGCAGGCGATGCTCCATCTCTACGTGGACGATGCGGACGCCACATATCAGCGCGCGGTGGCGGCCGGTGCGACATCGGTGCAGGCGCCGACGGACCAGTTCTACGGCGACCGCAGCGGCGGGGTGAAGGACCCGTGCGGCAATCTGTGGTGGATCGCGACGCACATCGAGGACGTGGCGCCGGACGAACTGAAGCGACGTGCCGAGGCGGCGATGGGGAAGGCCGGCGGCTGAGGGATGGCGGCCGGCGCCGCTGAGGCGCCTCGCCGAGCCTATGCCGATCCGTCGCCGCGGTCACGCTCGGCGATTGATGCCACCTGTTTGCTAAAAATCTTGTCGCATCCTACGGCCCGAAGCTCGCTCCTGGGCAAATATAACCGGTCACGGAATGAGATTGCGGGATGGCCTGTCGCGTACTGGGATTACGCCAGGGCAGCGGACGGCGTCCCGGAGTTATCGGTGTAGCCGTGACCTCGATCCGGGTGTACTGGACGCATATCTCAATGGGTAGGCCACAGGAGGTTGCCATTGACCAGCAACTCAGATGGCGCCCTGGGGCTTCGGATACCTCGGCAGTCTGAGATTCGGCGGAAGGCGGACGCGTACGCCAAGCGGGTTGGGTCAATCGTAATGGAGATGCAGGCGAAAGGGATGACCCCGCGCGACATCGCACGTGCCCTCACGACCCAGGGCATAGTGACGCCTCGTGGAGGCACATCCTGGACCGGAACGGCCGTACGTCGGGTTCTGGCGCGGCATATACCAGAGTCGTGATGATGACGTTTGGGGCAACACACCCTCGTTGCCCCAAACCGTCACTCCTGCCGATCAGCGAATGATGATCTCAACGCGACGGTTCTGCGGCTCACGCACACCGGGACCGGTCGGCACGAGCAGAACAGTGTCGCCGAAACCCTTCGCCGTGATGGCTCCTTCGGGAACGCCGTCCTTGATCAGTTCGGCCTTGACCGCGTTGGCACGGCGGATCGACAGACCCTGGTTGTATTTCGGCGTGCCGGAGGTGTCGGTGTATCCATTCACCTCGATCCGCGTGTACTGCACCTTGGTCGAGTTGGCCGCCGCTTCCGCGATGATCTGGCGTGCGCGATCGGTCAGGTCATACTTGTCCCAATCGAAGAACACCAGATAGGAGCGAGTCGGTGCCGGTGCGGGAACCGCCGCAGGGGCCGGTGGCGGTGGCGGTGGCCTCACCCCGAAGTTGTACCGAATGCCGAACAGGAACGTGTTGTTGTAATCGTGACCCAGTTGGAAGGAACCAAACCGCGTTTGCGGCCCGGTCGGCGTCTGGATTGTCAACCCGGCATTGTAGGTGCGTGTCCCGGTCAATGCCATGAACCGGTATTCCGTCGTGATTGCCAACCCTGGTACAGCCGCGATCGGAAACGCCGCACCGAGGATGCCCTGGGCCGCGATGCCGCACGCGTGTCATTTGAGGTGATGGTTGGGGCAAGGGCCGCTGTGATGGCGGTCGTACCGGCCGGCACCGTTGAGAATCGCTCAAGCGGGCGCGTTGATAGCCAATCCCAACACCAATGTAGGCACCACCCACGGGGCGACGCCAAGGAAGTCATAGTCCAGATTGACCATCGGGCCGCCAAGCTGCTCAGTGCCACTGGTCCCAGTACTCGCGCCCACTCCGCTGCGATTATTGCCGCTGACCCGCGTAAAAGGGTTGCTGGCATAGCGATACTCAAGCTCGATAGCAGCCCATTGCCCAGCCCATAGCCAATCGTGCCCGCCGCTGCCGCCCCAATGCCCGTGGATAAATTCATATTCGGTGTCGATATGCCGGTGCCAGTGGACAGGCTGCTGCTGATATTCTTCACCGACGGATTGGCTTTGATATTGAACCCGCCTGCTGCCCCGATATAGAGCCCCGACACCGGATATCCCAATGTTTGCGCTTGAAGCGCGATGGGCGTGAGCTAGAAAGTGGCAGCCAAAAGTCCACTCCGAAACTTCATTATTCTCTCCTGCCTATGCGTCCTGTGGAAACCATTATGCACGTGGCACTCTATGATGCGGCAATCCTGTCCACAAGTCCCCCCAGTTATTGAGCTTCTTCGAACCGATATTTCCCTGAAGAGCGGGCAATTCGGCCGCGAGCAGGGT
>CAWCDM010000047.1:0-24019 GCA_963794185.1 uncultured Alphaproteobacteria bacterium
ATTCAGCAAGGGCGGCGCTGGCGGGAGTGATGGTGTAAGGTTCCAATCGGCTATTGGGCACTGCCTCTGCTACACTCCTTCCGTGACCTAGTCCAGCGACAAGTTATTCGTCGTCCAGACCAGCGGCCGGCATTCAACCAGATGCTTAAGGACGCCGTGAGGGGGCGCTTCCAGGTTCTCATGGTCTGGTCCATCGACAGGCTGGGCAGGAGCGTTCTGCACGTCGCCAGCGCGATGGCCGAAATGGATGCCGCCAGTGTCGCCCTATACAGCGATCAACAGGCGATCGACAGCACCAGCCCGTTCGGCAAGGCGATGATGCAGATGGCCTGTGTATTTGGGGAACTGGAACGCGAGATGATCAGGGCGCGTGTTCGTGCCGGCCTGAACCGGGTGCGCGAACAAGGTATCAAAAAACTCGGACGGCCGCATGTCGGCCGCAAGATCGAGGAGACCATTTGGGGCTCATTTCCCTGGACTGGATTTGGCGTTCGTTGAGACAGGATGAAAACGGTCCGAGCCGATTTTCGTCGCGGAGAGCGGTCGAGGCGTTGATTTATGTCTATGACATCGGCCTGAAACGCGAGCAGCGTTGATCTGCCTCGAATAAAAGGACAGCAGTATGAGCACCATAGACCACAGAAGTATTCGCTCGGCAATGATCGCCATGGTTCTGACCAGCACGGTGCTATCCGCTACACCCGTCGCTTTGGCAGATACTGCGCCTCGATCCGCTACGGCGTCCGCAGACGTGTACAAGATGCTAGCCGACGACAAAGGTTTGCGCGTGCTCGTCGCTACATGGAAACCCGGTCAACGAGACCTGTGGCATTCGCATCCGGTTATGGGGGTCTATTGGCTCACAGATTGTGATGCGCGGGTCTACTCGCTCATGGCAAAGGACGTTGAAGTTAGCCTCAAAGCTGGGCAAGCCGGTGACAAGCGGTCTCTTCCTCTTCCCGCCGGCAACGCGGGCGAGACTCGATTCCTGCAAGCTTTCGGAGGCCCTCCCCTTACACTATGCGATACCCTGATCCTCATAGGTCTCCACGATTGACTAGCCGCGATGCTCTGCCACCTTGGCAAGCACGAGCCGCTAGTTCTGATTGGCGCCTCGGTTGACACGCAAATCGATCATTGAGCGGGTTGCTTTGGTGCTCGTTTTATTTCCACGTAGTCAAGCCTCCTCGAACCGAAACCGAGGTATGCAGAAGACGAGTGTATACGGCATGGGATTTTTGGGGCTGTCGCGGTAACGGATTTCTGCGGGTATCCAGGCACACACGGCGGATGGGTATTCTGCATAGGCCGATTTTCATCACCAGGGATTTCATAGGCCGTCGTTCCAGCCGTCTTACCATGGGGCGTCCGAAGCAGCCTCGGTGATATCTGGTCAGTTCATACGATCACCGTGGTCCACGTGCCCCTTGACGCAACAAGTCTAACCCAACGAGCACCGCTGAAATGGCGCAGGCCAGCCAGCCGGCCGCATAGCCTCCGGTCACGCGCAGCAGTAGGGCAAATACCGACGGGCACAGAACTGCACCCATTTGGCCGAACGATAGCACGCCACCAGTGACCGCACTCCCGGCGGAAGAGTATGCGATCCCACTTCCCACAGCACCGCAAAGTCTTACGTGTCGCGATAAACACGGTTCGTGCAAAGCGGGTCAATTTGCGATCTTTCGCAGATCGTAATTATGAGTTCCACAATAGGCCTCAAAAAGCTTGCCAGTAAGAGTGCCGTTCCCTATTTCCCCATCGAAATATATTATCCGAATTGACATAATTGCCTGTTGGTCTCGTAAATCGGTGCCCGGCCTGGGCAGATGTGGTTTCTCCTGAGGGGAGCGTGCCAATGACCCTGTATTGCGAGGCTCCTATATTGCGAGGTTGACGAATAGGGACGCGTGAAGGCGCTACAGGAAGGTCGCCACGGTCCTTCGACGGTGGTGGCTTCCGAGATCGGCTGGCCGAATTGGTTGCGATCCACAGCATCTCGCAGGACCCTGGCCACGAAGCCGATGTGCACCGCTACCTCGACACGGCGATCCTCCTGTGGCTGGAGCACATCGACTATGACGCCACAAGCCACCCCAACCCGCAGCCCGGCGCCGGACCCATCCTGATATCGTAACGGATGGTGGGCCCAGCGCGCCCCACCATCCTCGCCTATGGCCACGCCGACGCTGTGCGCCGGCTGAATGACCAGTGGCGCGAGGGCATCGATCCATGGCGACGCACCGAGGAGGGTGCTCGCTGGTACGGCCGAGGCACCGCCGGCGACCGGGGCCAGCACGCGGTGAACCTCTCCGCGCCGCCGGCGGTGCTGGCGGAACCGGGCGGCAGGTTCGGCTTCAATCTGCACGCGAACGACGGGTCGGCGAGCATCGCGAGGTCGCTTCGCTGCGATTGCATCACTATTGCGGCAGATGACATAATCCTTAGATATTGCCGCATTCACAGCATCGTTCCCTGCGGGGTACAACCCTGCCGATGCCATTCGCGCCGGGGAGAGCCGTGCCGGGTAGTCTGAGGCGCAACGCAAATATTCTGGTGATGGCCGCCACCATCCTGCTGGTGGGCGCCGTCGGACTGCTGACCTGGCTGGAATTCACCAGCACCGTGCAGGCGCAGTTCATGGTCCGCCACACGAACGAGGTCATCACCACCGTCGACGAGATGCGGATCGCCATGCAGTCCGCGGAAACCGGTCAGCGCGGCTACCTGCTCACCGGCCGTACGGACTACCTGACGCCCTACCGCGATGCCATCGCGCGCGCTATCCAGCTCCGCGACGACTGCTCCGTCTGACCGCCAACAATCCGAACCAGCAGAATCGCCTGGACGCTCTGGCGCCGCTGCTTCTACGCAAGCAGGAAGAACTGGCGCAGACCATCCGACGCGCAACGACAGTGGGTCCGACGCCGCGCTGGCCCTCGTGGAGACGGATCGTCGGGCAGCGTCTCATGGGCCAGATCGACACGATCCTGGCCGACATACGCGCCGAGGAGGAGAAGCCTGCTGGACGCGCGGCGGCGGCAGGGCGATCGCGCGGAGACCATCACCCGCATTCTGGCATTCGGTGGTTCCGGCCTGGCGGTCGTGCTGCTCGCGCTGGGCGCTCGACCTTCTGACACGGTCGCGCGACCAGCTGACGGCGTCCGAGGCCGAGCAGCGCGCCATGGCGGGCCAGATGCGCGCGGCGTTCGATAGCGTCAGCCAGGGCATCGGCGCATTCACCGCCGATGGCCGCCTCGTGCGGTGGAACGAGCGGTTTCCGCTACTGCTCGGGCTGCCGAACACCATGATGCGTCCGGGCACCCCATACGAGGCGCTCGCCGAGCGGCTCGCGGCCGAGGGCGTCGCTTTGCTGAAGACCGCGCCGCAGAGCGGCCGCCGATCGCGACGGTTCGGCGGCGGGCGAGCCAGTGGTGTATGAGCTCACGCGCGCCGACCGACGACCGCAGCTTCGAGCTGCGCCGTACCGCAATGCCCGGCGGCGGATACGTGCTGACCGTGACGGACACTACCGAGCGGGTCCGCGCCGACGCGGCAGCGCGGGATGCGCAGCGTCTTCAGGCCATGGGCCAGCTCACCGGCGGCATCGCGCACGACTTCAACAACCTGCTCACGGTCGTCCTGGGCAATCTGGAGATGGCCAACGCCATGCTGGAGGCGAACAGCCCCGTTCTGGCGCGGCTCGATCGGGCGATCTGGGCGGCCCATCGCGGCGCCTCGCTGACCCAGCAGCTGCTGGCGTTCGCGCGCAAGCAGCCGCTGGCGCCCATGCCGATCAACCTCTCCACGCTGCTGCCGGACATGGCGGACCTGCTGCAGCGGACGCTGGGCGAACACATCGAGGTCGCGGGTCGTGGACGCGGCGGGGCTATGGACCGCCATGGCCGACCCGGCGCAGGTGGAGAGCGCGCTGCTGAACCTCGCGCTGAACGCCCGCGATGCCATGCCCGGCGGCGGGCGTCTGACGATCGAGGTTGCCAACAAGGTGCTGGATCCACGAGTACGCCGCGCCGGCACGCCGAGGTGGCGCCCGGCGACTACGTGATGCTGGCCGTGTCGGATACCGGCACCGGCATGCCGCGCGAGGTGCTCGCCCGGGTGTTCGAGCCGTTCTTCACCACGAAGGAGCCGGGCAAGGGCACCGGGCTCGGCCTGGCGATGGTGTTCGGTTTCGCCAAGCAGTCGGGCGGGCATGTGAATATCTACTCGGAGCCCGGCAAGGGCACGACAGTGCGGCTTACCTGCCGCGCGCCATCGGCATCGAGCTGCCGGCGACACCGCGCAGCCGCGGTGCCGGTGGAGTTGCCGCGTGGGTCGGCCACGATCCTGGTGGTGGAGGACGACGACGACGTGCGCGAGGTCGCCGTGGCGATGCTGCGCGACCTTGGCTACCGGGTGTTGGCGGCGGCCGACGGTGCCGAGGCCCTGCGTGTATTCGGCGAGAACGACGCCAAGGTCGATCTGTTGCTCGTGGACGTTGTGCTGCCCGGCGGCATGAAGGGCGACGAGGTGGCGCGCAGGCTCGGCGAGGCGCGTCCGGGGGTGCGGGTCCTGTTCATGTCCGGCTATACCGAGAATCCCATTGTGCATCACGACCGCCTCGACGACAGCGCTGCAGCTCATCGGCAAGCCGTTCCAGCGGCAGCAGCTCGCGCGCAAGGTGGCCGAGATGCTCGGCGGCGCGCGTGCCGACGCCGGATCAGCAGGTCACCGAGAACGCAAAGAATTGAACACCGTCGCCACGAAGTGCGGCAACATGCCGGGCGGAGCGCACCTTCGCGTGCGTCATGCGCTGAGCCGCGCGTCATGGTGGGGTTCACGTTGCAGTCGCCATCCCCTCCCTCACGTCGATCCGAATATGCCGCCGTCCCCGCACGCGCGGCAATACGGGTTCACGCTGCTCGAGGTGATGATCGCGTTCGTCATCGCGGCACTCGCGCTCGGTGTGCTGTTCGACGGCCGGCGTAAGCGCACTGCGCGCGGCGCGCGCCGCATCGCGCTATGAGCAGGCCATCGCACGCGCGCGCTCGCATCTGGCGCTCGCCGTGCACGCCAGTCCGCTCGTCGCCGGCGACTGGCAGGGCGACGATGGCGGCGGCTTCACCTGGCACCTGCGCGTGACGCCGCTCGCCAGCACCGCCGTGCGGCCGGTCAATGCGGTGACGCTGCGCGGATCGTCGAGCTTTCCGGTGACGCTTTACGCGCTGAGCGTCGCGGATCGCCTGGCGCGAAGGCGGCGCGTCGCGCGAGGTGCGGCTGGATACCGAGCAGATCGGGCAGGGAACGCGCATGATGGCGACGACCGAAAGGCGCGCCGAACGGCTTCACCCTGCTCGAGGTCCTCATTGCACTGACGGTGCTCGGCTTCCTGTTTGTCGGGTTGGCGCAGGGCGTGCATTTCGGCTTGCTCGCCTGGGCGACCGAAGTGCACCTACCAGCGGCAACGACGACTTCAACACGCTCGACAACACGCTGCGGCATTTGATCGAGGTTGCCGACCCGGGCGATGACCTCGATGCCGCGCCCTTCACCGCGAACGGGACAGGCTCGACTGCATCACGCTGCTGCCGAACGCCGATGGCGGACGGCCGGCCGGCGCATGCGGGCGACGCTGCTGGTCGATGCCGACCACCGGCTGATGCTGCGCTGGCAACCGTGCTGCGCGCGCGGCGCGGCTGCGGCGACCGCCGGAGCCGACCGAGACCGAATTGCTGCGCGGCGTATCGCGCATCGAGCTGGCATTCTGGCGGCCGGGCGGCGCCTGGTCAGCGCATGGCGATCGCCCGATCTTCCGACACTGGTGCGCGTCAGCCTGCGCTTCCTGCCAGGCGATCCGCGCCATTGGCCGGACATCGTGGCCGCGCCGATGCTGGGCCGGCCATGACACGCGGCGACGGCCCGTCAGCGCGGCTTCGCCTTGCTCGTCGTGCTGTGGACGCTGGCGCTGCTCGCGCTGCTGGGCACGCATCTGCTCGCCGCCAGCCGGCAGGACGCGCAGCTTGCGCGCAATATGCTCGATGCGGCGGTGCTGGAAGCGGCGGCCAACGGCGCGGTGCAACAGGCGGTCTTCAGCGTGCTCGACGGCTACAGCCGGCGCTGGAGCCCCGACGACGGCGTCCGCACAGTGCAATCGGGCGCGCCGTCGTCGCGGTGCGCGATCGAGGACGAAGCGGACAAGGTCAATCCGAACATCGCCGCGCCGAAGCTGTTGCAGGCATTGCTGCTGCAGGTCGGTGCCGATCCGGCCACGGCCGCCGCTGTGGCAGCGTCCATCGTCGAATGGCGCATGACCAGCGGCGCCGCGGCGCGGCCGAACGCGACGGTCGCCCGCTATGCCGCCGCAGGCCGCGACTACGCGCCGTCCGGCGCGCCATTCGCCAGTCCCGACGAGCTTGGCGGCGTGCTCGGCATGACCCCGGAACTGCTCGCGCGCCTGCGGCCGCATCTGACGGTCTTCACCGACGGCGACCCGACGCATGGCCACGCAGGATCCGGTCGTTGCACGGGCGCTGGCGGCGGTCGGGCAGCGTGGCGTCGAGCCGATGAGGCGGCGTCTGGGCTGATGTCGGTGACAGCCGACGCGCGCGGGCCGGGGCGGGCGCGCTATTACGCTTCACGTTATAGTGCGGATCAACGGCAGGCCCGAGGGGTCCCGCTACGAGATCCTGGCCTACGAGCGGCTGCCGGGCGATCAACCGTAAGAGTTCGATCGCAAGACGCGGCGGCGTGAAGTCGGGATGTCCAAGAGTTGATTTGAGCATTTATCAAGATTGCCCTCGATTTGACGTCGGCAGTCGGCCACGAATCTGGCCAGCCCCAGGATGAGAATGAATGCAAATGGAGAGGGATGGACATGCGCGCTCACGAGCACGCCTTCTGACGTTTGCTGTCCGTTGGGGACACCGGCGTCTTGCTGGGGAGCCTGGGCCGACGATCGGGCCGGGGCGACGATCACGGCCGGATGCGGCGGGACGAACAGCTTGTCCTGAAGAAGACGATCGATGTCGGCGGCATCGGCCTCGGCGCATTCGACATCAGCTTCGTCGATCCGAAGATCGAGCTCTACGTCCTGGCCGATCGGACCAACGCGTCGGTTGATCTGTTCGATTCCGAGAGATGCCACTTCATCGGGCGGGTCGGCGCGAAATGCCCGGCTGGCAACCCTGCGCCGGATTTCTGTTTCCAGGGCGTCGTGCTGAATGCCGCTGGTGCGGCAAACAACGCAAAGTCCGGTCCCGACGGCGTGGTAATCGTGGATCACAAGGAGATCTGGGCGGGCGACGGCGACAGCAGGATCAAGGTCATCGACATCGCCACAAGGCAGTTCATCACTACGATCTCAGACAGCTGGCTCCGATCCCGCCAATCCCCTCCGGGTTGACGAGATGGCCTATGACTCTCCGGGACCACATCCTCGCCGCGGCGAACAATGCGGATGTTCCGCCATTCGTCACGTTGTTCGATACAACGGCAAAAACGATCGTGGGCAAGATCATCGTTCGACGGCAACAATGGCACGCCCGCCAGCCGACTGACAACGGGATCGAGCAGCCACAGTGGTCGCCGGAGACGGGACTGTTCTACGTCTCCGTCCCTGATTTCACGGACGGACGCGGGCGCCGGGGTGGGCGGGGTTTCCGTGATTGATCCGGATCGCGATGAAGGTCATCCGAACCTTGCTGGTGAAGAACTGCAACCCCGCCGGCCTCGCGCTTGGGACCGCGCCACCAGGCGCTGCATCGGTTGCTCGCGGATCATTCGGCACGCCACCGGCGACCCAGTCCCTCATCATCGACATCACCAGCACAGAGCAGCGCTATCGACGGCGCTGTCGTCGCCAACGTTCCGATCGGCGGCAGTGACGAGGTCTGGTTCGACAAGGGAACCCGGCACTACTTCCTCGCGGCTCGCAACAACCTGGCGGCGGGCAAGCCCGATCCGATACTTGGCTCCATCGATGCCAAGACCAACGAGATGGATCCGTCCGCGCCGACATCGCTCACGGCACATTCGGTTGCTGCCGACGCGAACGCCCACAACGTCTTCGTGCCGATCGGGTGCGCCAGCAACAAACCGATTCCTGCACCGGGAGTGCCCCCGCCACCACCGACCCGACCAACACCGACCCCATTGCCGGGCCCAGGGCTGCATCGCGGTCTTCCGGGCACGTTCGGAGCAATCTGACGAAGAAGTTTCGGAGCGGTAGTCCGACAGCCTTGCTGGCATGAGCTAAATCAAGACGGCGTGACCTGGCCCCGGAAGCGACGCTTCCGGGGCTCTCTCGTGTCCGACGCGGCATGAGCATGCCGATCGCGGTTCACGCCGCCTTGGACGCGGCGGCGCGCGATGCCTTCGTCTTGCGTGCCATCACCGCGTTCAGCACCGCCTCGATCAGCATCCGTTTGTGCAGCACATACAAACCGGGATCCGACAGGTCGCGGCCGAACAAGCGTGCTGAACGTGAACCGGTTGGACACGCGGAAGAAGCAGAACGAGCTGATCAGCAGGTGCACGTCCACCGGATCGACATCCTGGCGAAAAATCCCGGTCCCGCTTGCCGCGATCCAATACGCCCCGCAGCGTCGCGATGGCGCTCCGGTTCAGCCGCCTGGATGGACGTCGGAGGTGGCGATGGTGCGGGCGTTCAACGCGTTCTCGTCGCGACCAGGCGGATGAAGTCGGGGTGCGCCTCGTCGTAGTCGAAGGTGAACTCGATCAGGCGGCGCATCGCCTCGACGCGGCAGGGTGCTGATCGAGGTTCAGTTCGCCCTCGAAGCGGCGGATGTCGGCATAGGCCTCCTCCAGCACCGCCAGATACAGCCCCTCCTTGCTGCCGAAGTAGTAGTAGATCATGCGCTTGACGGTGTTGGTGCGGGCCGCGATGGCGTCCACGCGGCGCCGCTCAGCCCGTGTTCGGCGAACTCCTCGCGCGCCGCGGCGAGGATCGCCTGGCGCGTCCGCTCGGATCGAGCCTGCGCGGTTCCTTGCCGGCTGCGTCCGTGTTCGGTGTCGTCCACGCCGAGCCCCTCCTGGTTGCGGCATTGATAGCATCGTGCGTCGGGTCGTCGCCTCCCCGCACGCGGCCCGCCCGGGGTGCATTTTGCCTGTTGACATGGATTAACTAGTTAGTCCATATCGCCAGTGCGCCTGAGACTGCAAGCCCAATGCATCCGAACGGGAGGAAAAGCCGATGTCCGAAGCCATGACTTTGTCGCGCGCCGCGTACGAACCGGCGGGGATCAGGACCCCGAAGAAGGCGGCGTTCGCCAGCTGGATCGGCAGCGCGGTCGAGTACTACGACTTCTTCATCTACGGCACCGCCGCCGCGCTGGTCTTTCCCAAGATATTCTTCTCGTCCAGCAATCCCCACGACGGCGGCGATCGCGGCGTTCGCGACCTTCGGCGTCGCCTACATCGCCCGGCCGTTCGGCGCGGTCGTCGCTCGGTCATGTCGGCGACAAGTTCGGCCGCAAGAAGGTGCTGATCTTCACCCTGTTGCTGATGGGCATCTCGACCTTCCTGATCGGGCTGCTGCCCACCTACGATCAGGTCGGGATCGCTGGCGCCCATCCTGCTGGTGATCTGCGCGACTGCTGCAGGGCGTCTCCGCGGCCGGCGAGCAGGCCGGCGCCAACTCGATGACGCTGGAGCACGCGCCGGCCGACCAGCGCGCGTTCTACACCAGCTTCACGCTCAGCGGCACGCAGGCCGGCCTGATCCTGGCGACGTTCGTGTTCCTGCCGATCTCGCAATTGCCGGAGGACCAGCTGCTGTCCTGGGGCTGGCGGATCCCGTTCTTCCTCAGCGCCGTGGTCGTCGCCGTCGGCATGTGGGTGCGGCGCAGCCTGCCGGAGACCCCGGCCTTCGAGGAGGAGGAGAAGACCCACACGCAGGCCAAGCTGCCGGTCGCCACGCTGTTCCAGGAACATGCGGCGGACGTGGTGCGCGTCATCTTCGCGGCGCTGGTTTCGGTGGTCAGCACCATCTTCTCGGTCTTCACCCTGTCCTACGCCGTCAACACCATGCACATCGGGCGGCCGGCGATGCTGACCGTGCTGGTGCTGAGCAACGTGGTGGCGCTGGCCGCCATCCCGGCCTGGGCCATGCTCGCCGACCGCATCGGCCGCAAGCCGGTGTTCATCCTCGGTGCGCTGGGCTCGGCGGCGCTGATCTGGCCGTTCATCTGGTCGATCAGCCGGCGGATACTGTCCTGATCTTCGTGTTCGGCCTGCTGCTGTCCGGCGTCATCTACAGTGCCGCCAACGGCATCTGGCCGGCGCTTTATGGCGAGATGTTCGACACCAGGGTGCGCCTGTCCGGCATGGCGATCGGCACGCAGGTCGGCTTCGCCCTCGGCGGCTTCGCGCCCGCGATCAGCGCCGCCATCATGGGCGCGGGCCCGAACGGATGGGTGCCCGTCGCAATCTTCACCTCGGCCACCGCGATCATCGCCGCGATCTCCGTGATGACCGCGCGGGAGACCTACCTGACGCCGATGCACGAATTGGGCAGGAAGCCTACGATGGCGTCCCGCTGATCCGCCAATGCCCCTTCAAGGGAGATCGATGACCATGATACCGCAAGCGGAATTCATTCAGCGCGATCGGAGCCAGCACCCGCCGGCGCTGACGCCGGACTACAAGACAAGCGTGCTGCGCTCTCCGCGACTGCCGTTATGGTCGCTGCAGAATTCGCTGTCGGAAGTGACCGGCCCGCGTTCGGGCCGGGATGAGCTGGGTCCGCTCGACAACGACCTGATCCTGAACTACGCGAAGATCGGGCGAACCGATCGGCGAACGCACCATCGTGCATGGTCGCGTGCTGGACGGGAACGGCCGCGGTGTGCCGAACACGCTGGTGGAGGTGTGGCAGGCCAACGCCGGCGGCCGCTATCGGCACAAGAACGACACCTACATCGCGCCGATCGATCCAAATTTCGGCGGCTGCGGCCGCACGATCACCGATCAGGATGGCTACTACGCCTTCCGCACGGTCAAGCCGGGCGCCTATCCGTTCCGCAACCATGTCAACTCCTGGCGGCCCGCGCATATCCACTTCTCGGTGTTCGGCTCGGGCTTTGCCCAGCGGCTGATCACCCAGATGTACTTCGAGGGCGATCCGCTGCTCGCCATGGACAGCATCCTCGGCACCATTCCGGATCCCGCGGCGCGCCAGCGGCTCGTCGCGCCACTCGACCTGAATGCGGCCATTCCGATCGACAGCCTGGCCTATCGCTTCGACATCGTGCTGCGCGGCACGCGGTCCACGCTGTTCGAAAACAAGCTGCATGGGAACTGATGCCATGATCGGCACGCTCGACTATCTGCCCGAGACCCCGTCGCAGACCGCAGGGCCGTATGTCCATATCGGACTGATCCCGCAGCAGGCCGGATTCGAGATCTTCGAGAAGCCGTTCGGCAACGTGATGGCCGGTCGCGAACACGCCAGGCGAGCGCATCCGCATCGAGGGCCGCGTGCTCGACGGGCTGGGCCAGCCCTGCCGCGACGTCCTTGTGGAGATCTGGCAGGCCAACGCGGCCGGTCGCTACAACCACGCGGCGGACCAGCAGAAGGACAAGAAGCTCGATCCCGGGTTTCCGTGGCTGGGGCCGCGCCGGGACCGACTTCGACACGGGCCTGTACCAGTTCGAGACCGTAAAGCCCGGGGCGGTCGATCGGACGCCGCGGATACAAGCCCATGGCGCCGCACGTGAATATCTGGCTGGTCGCGCGCGGCATCAACATCGGGCTCGCGACACGCATGTATTTCGCGGACGAGGCGGCGCTGAACGAGCAGGACCCCGTGCTGCGCATGATCGAGCCCGCCATCAGGCGCGAGACACTGCTTGCCCGGCGCGAGGAGCGGGACGGCGGCACGGTTTACGTGTTCGACATCCATCTTCAGGGCGAGCAGGAAACGGTGTTCTTCGATGTGTAGCGGATACCGGTTCGCCAGAACGGCAGCGGGAAGCTAAGACGGGCGCGATGCCGCTGACCAAAAACACCGGGGTGTCGCTTTACCATGAGGTCGTTGGGCAGGGTCCGCCCGTCTGCCTGATCAATGGCTATCGCCTGAGCGGCGGGGCGTGGCCGGGAGCGTTCGTCGACCGGCTGTCAATCGCGTTGCTCCGTCATTGCGTTTGACAATCGCGGCACGGGCCGTAGCGACAAGCCAGACGATGGATATGAATTCGGCAATCAGGCGAGAGACGTCATCGGACTGCTGGACGAACTGGGTCTCCCACGCATCCATCTGCTGGGCTTTTCGATGGGCGGAGCGATCGCGCAGGAGGTTGCGATTCGCTACGCGGACCGGGTCGATCGCCTGATCCTGTTCGCGACTTTCTGCGGCGGCATCTGGGCGGAGCCCGCCCCATTGTCGGTGATCAGCCGCATCCTGGTGACCGAGGGCCTGTCAGCCGAGGAAGCCGCACGGCAGTCATGGCCGGTGACCTACTCGCCCGACTATCTGGCGGCCAACGCGGAGGCCGTCGAGCAGCAGATGCGCCGCGAACTGGAGCATCCCACCCCGATGCTCGTGGCGCGGCGCCAGACGGAGGCGTTGCGAAATTTTGACAGCTATCGGCGTCTGCCGCATATCCGCGCCGCCACGCTTGTCGCGACGGGCACGCATGATGTTCTGGTGAAACCGCGGAACTCAGCAATCCTTGCGCGCGCATTCCCAATGCGCGGCTGGAAACGCTGGCCGATCTCGGACATCGCGCGATCTGGGAAGCGCCCGAGGAGATTGCTGATCTGATCGGCGATTTCCTGACCGCGCCTAACAGTCAGGCAGGAGGATTCCTTTGACACAGAATGCCAGCAGGGTTTTGGGCACATGGAAGCTGCGGTCCTACGTGCGCGAGGTGATCGCCACCGGACGGCGGCACGATCAGTTCGGCGCGAAGCCGGACGGCTATCTGGGCTACTCGCCGGATGGCCGGATGTACGCCATCTTCACCCGGCGGGACCGCATCACGCCGCGCGACGTCGTGCCGACCGAGGAAGAGGGCGTGCAATTGCTGGGCTCGATGGTGGCCTATGCCGGAACCTACACGCTCGGCGACAAGCAGGTGATCCACCACATCGACATTTCCTGGAACCAGGGCTGGACCGGCACCGATCAGGTCCGGTTCTTCGAACTGGACGGCGAAACGCTGACGATCACGACCGCGCCCTATCGGAGCTATCTTGACGGCCGGGAAGGGCGGTCGATCCTGGTGTGGGACAAGGTGCCGGCTCGAGATGCTGCAGGAGGAAGGCGCATGACCGATCTTTTCGGATTGAACGGGCGGCACGCGCTGGTCACCGGCGCGTCCAGCGGGCTGGGCCGGCATTTCGCCGGCGTGCTTGCCGCCGCCGGCGCCCAGGTCACCGTCGCCGCACGCCGTGAGACAGCAGCTGGCGCAGACCGTGGAGACCATCCGCGCATCGGGCGCGCAGGCGCAGAGCGTACGCATGGACGTGACGGACGCAGCCAGTGTCGAGCAGGCTTTCGCCGCCGCCGAAGCGCAGTTCGGTCCGGTCAGCATCCTGATCAACAACGCCGGCGTGACCGGAACCCGCGCCGCGCTGGACATGACGGACAACGACTGGTCGAGCGTGATCGACACCAACCTCAAAGGCAGCCTGGCTGGTGGCGCAGCATGCCGCGCGGCGGATGATCCATCATGGCGAGCGCGGCAGCATCGTCAACATCGCCTCGATCCTGGGTCTGCGCGTGGCCGGCGGCGTCGCGCCCTATGCGATCTCGAAGGCCGGCGTGGTGCAGATGACCAAGGCGCTCGCGCTGGAGTGGGCGCGGCACGGCATCCGGGTCAACGCGCTTGCGCCCGGCTACATCGAGACCGACCTCAATGACGCGTTCTTCGCCAGCGATGCCGGCAAGGCGCTGATCCGGCGCATCCCGCAGCGACGCCTGGGCGAGGCGCGCGAACTCGACGGCGCGCTGCTCCTGCTGGCCTCCGACGCCGGTTCCTACATGACCGGCAGCGTCATCGCGGTCGATGGCGGCCATCTGGTCAGCGGTCTCTGATCGGAGCGACACAAGGCACTGGGAGGAAATGATGGACAGGCAGACCACGGACCACCCGTTCGAGACCGGACTGGATCGCACCCCGCCAATTTTGTTCCGCTTTCGCCGGTCAGTTTCCTGCGGCGCGGCGTGGCCTCGTTCCGCGACAAGACCGCGGTGATCGACGGCGAACGGCACTTCACCTATGGCGAACTGCACGAGCGTTGCGTCCGCCTGGCCTCGGCGCTTGCCGATCGCGGCGTAGGGCGTCTGGACACGGTCGCGATCCTTGCCTCGAACATTCCCGAGATGATCGAGGCGCATTTTGCCGTGCCCATGCTCGGCGCCGTGCTCAATCCGCTGAACACCCGGCTGGACGCGGCGTCGATCGCGTTCTCGCTCAATCATGGCCGCGCCAAGGTGCTGATCGCGGACCGCGAGTTCGCCGCGCTGGTCGCTGTCGCACGCGTCCAGCTCGACCACGACGTGCTGGTGGTCGACATCGAGAACCCCGGCGTGCCGGACGCGCCCGTCATCGGCGACATCACCTACGAGGCGCTGCTGGCCGGCGGCGATCCGCGGTTTGAATGGCGGGAGCCTGACGATGAGTGGCAATCGCTCTGTCTGCTGTACACGTCCGGGACGACAGGCGATCCGAAGGGCGCGGTCTACAGCCATCGCGGCGCCTATCTTTCGGCACTCAGCAACGCGCTGATGTTCGGGCTGAGTTTCGACAGCGTCTATCTGTGGACGCTGCCGATGTTCCATTGCAGCGGCTGGTCGTATCCCTGGGCGGTGGTCGCGGTGGGAGGAACGCAGGTCTGCCTGCGCAAGGTCGATCCCGCGGTGATCTTCCAGCTCATCGCGCGGCATCGCGTCACCCATCTCTGCGGCGCGCCGATCGTGCTCAACATGCTCGCGCAGGCGCCTGCCGCGCAGCGTGCCGCGTTCACGCCACGTCGTGAACTGCGCGACCGGCGGGGCGGCGCCGCCTTCGTCCGATCCTGCGCGCGATGGAGGAGATCGGATTTCGCGTGACCCATCTGTACGGCGCCACCGAGACCTACGGTCCCGCGACTGTCGTGCGTGGCGCAGCCGGAATGGGACGATCTGCCGGTGGAACAGCGCTACGCCAACATGGCCCGCCAGGGCGTCGGTTATCCGACCGTCGCCGGACTGATGGTCGCTGATCCGAAAACGATGACGCCGGTGCCGCAGGACGGCAAGACGATGGGCGAACTGATGATGCGCGGCAACACGGTGATGAAGGGCTACCTCGCGAACCCCGAGTCGACGGGCAAGACGCTGGTCGGCGATTGGTACCTGTCGGGCGACCTGGCGGTGTGGCACCCGGACGGCTACATCGAGATCAAGGACCGGTCGAAAGACATCATCATCTCCGGCGGGGAGAATATCTCCAGCCTGGAAGTGGAGGAGGTGCTGTCGCAGCATCCCGCGGTGCTGTTGGCGGCCGTGGTGGCGCAGCCGGATCCCACCTGGGGCGAAACGCCCTGCGCGTTTTTGGAATTGAAGCTGGATGTCGATGCGGTGGACGAGGCCGAGATCATCCGGTTCTGCCGGCGAGCGGCTGGCGCGGTTCAAGGTGCCCAAGCGAGTGATCTTCGGTGATTTGCCAAAGACGTCCACCGGGAAGATCCAAAAGTTCGCGTTGCGTGAGCAGGCCGGGCAGTTGTGAAGAAGAATTACCACAAAAACGACACAGAGAATGCGCAAGGCCGACGTCCTCTTCTCACGTCATGGCCGGGCGTGACCCGGCCATCCGTGCATCATTGGTGGGGCGGGGATGGCCGGGTCAAGCCCGGCCATGACGGAAACGCGCGCTGGCGTCCCCATTTTACGTCATGGCCGGGACAAGCCCGACCATGACGGAGTAGTTCAATCGATCGCCGCGTGCACCAGGTTGGCGACGCGGTCCAGCCGCGCCGAATGCCACGGATCCGGCGCCACGAAGTTCGTCAGATAGCTGAACGACACGCCGCTCTCCGGGTCGGCCCAGGAATACGACGAACCGACGCCGCCATGCCCGAACGTCGCCGGCGCGCCGAGCGTGCCGAGGCCGCGGATGCGGTCGCTCTCGCCGCGCACATGCGGGCCAAGGCCGCGATGCATCGGGATGCCGTTCATCTGCTCGTCGCCGCGCTCGCCGGTGTGGTTGCGCGACACGTAGGCGATCAGCCGCGGCGAGAACAGCCGCACATTTCCCAGCCGGCCCTTGCCGAGCAGCATTTGATAGAACGCCGCCATGCCGCGCGCCGTGGCAAAACCGCCGCCGCTCGGCAGACCGGCGGCGCGGAACTCGGCGGAGTTGTCGCGCGGTTCCGGCGCATAGGTGTCGGCGCAACGCGACTGCTGCTCCTTCGGCACGCCGACCATGATGTCGCTGCCGAGACCCAGCGGCGCGAGCACCCTGTCACGGATCACGTCGCGATAGTCCTGGCCGGTGACCGCCTCGATCACCATCGCCTGCACCAGATGCGCCGCCTGGCCGTGATATTGCAACTTCGATCCGGGCGTCCAATCCAGCGCGAAGTCGCACACCTCGGCGCGCATCCGCGCATGGTCGGTCCAGGTCGCCTTGGTCACGTTGTTGGACGGGAAGCCGCCCTGGTGCGTCATCACCTGCTGCAGCGTGATGTCGGCCTTGCCGCGCGCGGCGAATTCCGGCAGGTGATCGGCGACCTTGTCCATGAAGGACAGCTTGCCTTCCTCCACCAGGGTCCAAACCGCCGAACTGGTCAGCACCTTGGTCTGGCTGAACAGCAGGAACAGGTTGTCGTTGGTCGCGGGAACCTTGGTGGGCTCCGACTTCGCGTCGCCATAGGTGCGGAACAATGCGAGCTGGCCATGCCGCGCGAGCGCGATCTGCGCACCCGGATAGCGGCCTTCCTCGATATGCTGCTTGATCAGCCGGTCGAGATGATCGAGCGGCTTTGCGGCGAAGCCGAGACTGGCGGGATCGCTCGACGGCAGCGGATATTCACCTGGCATGGACGCTTCTCCTTACATTTGGCCAAGCGCCGATGCTAAGCCGAGCGGCGCTTGCGGCCAACCGGCGGATCGGGTGTGATCCGGCGCAAGGAGACAGCAGGGAGGCTCGCATGGCAGAAATCCGCACCGCGCATCTGATGACGCTCACGCTCGCGGTCGCCGGCATGCAGGCGGTCGGTGCGACGCCGAACGGCAACCGCCGCATCGGCCTTGTCGCCGGCGGCACGTTCCAGGGCGAGCGGCTGCGCGGTACCGTGCTGCCCGGCGGCGCGGACTGGATCATCGTGCGCCCCGATGGTTCCACCACGCTCGACGTGCGCCTGGTGCTGGAGACCGACGACAAGGCGCTGATCGGCATGACCTATCGCGGCATGCGCCACGGGCCGGCCGCGGTGATGGAGCGGGTGAACCGCGGCGAAACGTCGATCCGTCCGAGTATTATTTCCGCACCGCGGTAGTATTTGAAACCGCGGCGCGCAAAATACGACTGGCTGAACCGCATCATCGCAATCGGCACCGGACGACGTCCGCCCGAAGGGCCGGTGTACGACGTATTCGAGGTGCTGTGATGGCGACGATCGGCTTCATCGGGCTGGGCAACATGGGTGCGCCGATGGCGGCCAATCTGGTGAAGGCCGGGCATCGCGTCAACGGCTACGACATCAATGCCGAATGCCGTGCAGGCGCTCGCAGCCGCGGGCGTGCAGGCGGCGGCCAGCGCGGCGGAAGCGGCGCGCGGCGCGGATGTCGTCATCACGATGCTGCCGGCGGGCGAGCATGTGCGCGACGTGTGGCTGCATCAGGGTGGGCTGATCGAGGCGGTGAAGGGTAGCGCGCCGTTGCTGATCGACTGCTCCACGATCGACGTGGAGAGCGCGCGCGTGGTGACCGAGGCGGCGCGCGTCGCCGGATTGGAGATGCTGGATGCACCCGTGTCGGGTGGTGTCGGGGGCGCCACGGCGGCGACGCTCACCTTCATGGTCGGCGGCAGCGAGACGGCGTTCGCGCGCGGACTGCCGGTGCTGCAGGCGATGGGCAAGAACATCGTGCATGCCGGCGGTCCAGGGGCAGGGCAGGCGGCGAAGATCTGCAACAACATGATGCTCGCCATCAACATGGTCGGCGTGTCGGAAGGTTTTTTGCTCGCGCAGAAGCTGGGCCTCGACTGGGACAAGCTGTTCCAGATCGCATCCACCGCGTCTGGCGCAATCCTGGGCACTGTCCAGCTACTGTCCCGCGCCGGGCCCGGTTCCCGCCGCGCCGTCAAATCGCGATTACGCGGCGGGCTTCACGGCGGCGCTGATGCTGAAGGATGTGAAGCTGTCGCAGGCCGCGGCGGATGCCACCGGATCCCCCACGCCGCTCGGCGCCCACGCCATGTCGTTCTATCAGGCGGTCGTCGATGCTGGCGACGGCGGCAAGGATTTTTCCGTCGTGTTCCGCTGGCTGGCAAACCTGCCGCGTCATGGCCAGGCTTGAGCTCTTTCCACAACGCCAACCGACAGTGCAAGACGGGAAGGGACTGTCATGTGCCTCCGCCACCACACCAGACGCGACGCCAACATGGCGTGCGCCATCGCGATCGCCGTGACACTGGCGACCGCCGTCACCGCTGAAACGGCCCGCGCCGCGCCACGCTCGATCACGCGCCGTACGGCACCACGCAGGGCGGCCAGGCGGTCGAGATCTACACTCTGACCAACGACCATGGCCTGCGCGTGCGCTTCCTCAGCTATGGCGGCGTCATCACCGAGATCGACGTGCCTGACCGGACGGGACGGCTCGACAACATCGTGCTCGGCCTGAGGACCATGCGCGAATATGAAACGATCAGCGCGCATTACGGTGCGATCACCGGCCGCTATGCCAACCGCATCGCCGGGGCGCAGTTCACGCTGAATGGCCAGACCTACCATCTCATCGCCAACAACGGCGCCAACTCGCTGCACGGCGGGCCCAACGCGCTGGACAAACAGGTCTGGGACGTCGCACCCGTGCCGGTGCCGAATGGGGTCGCCGCGACGCTCAGCTATGTCAGCAAGGACGGCGAGCAGAACTTTCCTGGCACGCTGACGACGCACGTGACCTATACGCTGACCAACGACAATGCGTTGCGGATCGACTACCTCGCCACCACCGACAAGGACACGGTGATCAACTTCACCAACCATTCCTACTTCAATCTCGCCGGCAACGGTCGGGTTCGGTCGCGGATCAGATGCTGCTGGTGAACGCCGATCGCTACACGCCGAGCGGGCCGGATCTGATTCCCACCGGAGAAATCGCATCGGTCGAGGGCACGCCGCTCGATTTCCGCCAGATGATGCCGATCGGCGCGCGGCTGAACAGCGCGTTCCAGCAGATGGTCTATGCGCATGGCTACGACCACAACTTCGTGCTGAACCAACGTCCCGGCGACGGCATAACCTTTGCCGCGCGCGCCTACGATCCGCGCACCGGGCGCGTGATCGACTGTTTCACGACCGAGCCGGGTTTGCAGGTCTACACCAGCAATTTCCTGAACGGTTCGGTGGTCGGTTCATCGGGCACGACGTACCGCCAGACCGAGGCGTTCACGCTCGAGACGCAGCATTTTCCGGACAGCCCCAACAAGCCGAATTTTCCGTCCACGGAGTTGAAGCCAGGGCAGGAATTCCGTTCGACCACGATATTCCGTTTCGCGACGGACGCCCCGTTGCCGCCGCTGCCACGCTGATCGGCGCCAGAGACCGTGTCGTCCGATACCGAGAGCGTCCCGGGCACGATCACTGGGTTCGCTGCTGCCAGGCGCGCACGCCATCGGTCACACGTTCGTAAAAGTTCGTCGAGCCCACCGCAGCCTCCACACCACCCAGCCGCATTTGCTCTCGTACTTGGTCGCGCACGCGGGCGAAGGCCAAAGTGATACCTTGGCTTTGCAGCTCCTTGATGGTCGAGCAGGGCATCGCAGGCGCTCGTGTCGATGAAGTTTACCGAGTCTGCGTCGACGAGCACATGCTTGGCCGCTGGGCTGCTGGCTGTCAGCGCATCTTTCAGCTCTGCGCCAAACTGACCAATACTGGCGAAGAACAGGTCACCGCCAGCGCGCCAGATCAGCAGCCCAGGGAAGGTCAGCGCCTCGGGGTGCCGCCTGACGTCGCGATAAGCTTCCGTGCCAGGCAGTTGGCCGAGCACCGCGCTTGCGGATGGCTTGTTCGATAGATCAACATCAGCAGCGCCAGCACGACGCCAAGCGCGATACCTTGCAGCACGCCAAGCGTTAGTTCTCCAGCGATGACGATCACGGCCACTGCGAACTCCCAACGGCTCCTGGCAAACAGGCCGCGCAAATAGCCGGGCTTCGAGAGGTGCAGCATTGCTGCGATCACGATCGCGGCGAGCGCCGGGTGCGGCATGTTTCGGAATAACGGCGTCAGCATGAACCAGCGTGAGGAAGCAAAAAAACGCGGCGACGAGGTTGGCCAGTTGGGAACGGGCGCCCGCGGCCATGGCCACGGAGGTCTTCGACAGGCTGCCGACGGCGAGGAAACCACCGAAAAGGCCGCTCAGAATGTTGGCGGGCCCGTGTGCGATCAGCTCCTGGTTGGGATCGATGTCGCCGCCGCCTTGCATTGCCGCGGCCTTCGCCCCTCCAAGCGCCTCGGCATACCCGACCAGCACGATGGCGAGCGCTCCAGGTGCAAGCTTCCACAGAACTGCAGGGTCAAGGTCGGGGAGCGCAAGGGGGGCAGGCCGGATGGCAGATCGCCGACCGCACTGGATGCCGGCGGCCTCACCGCCGAGAGCCGACGATAATCGTGGCCACGGTCGCGACGACCAGGGCCGCGGGCATGCGGGTGCCAGGGACGGAGCAACTGCATGGCGGCGAGGCTGAACAACCCGATCAGCACAGGGGCGAACGCGGCGTCCGGCAGATGGCGCAACACGAACCAGAGCTTGACGAAGAAGTTGCCGGATGTGCCGGCGATGACCAAGAGATGCGGCACCTGGCCGATGATGGTGACGCAGACTAGACCTTCGATGAACCCCCGCATCACCGGCGTCGGGATAAAGGCGGCCACCCAACCCATGCGCAGCGCACCGAAGAGCAGAAAGAAAGCGCCGATCAAAATCGCCAAGGTGGAGGTGAGCGCATTGTATTCCGCCGTCCCCTGAACCGCGATGGCGCCCACGGTCAGGGCGGAGATCAGGCCGGTCGCGGTATCAGGACCGACAACCAGCAGGCGTGAGGTGCCGAGCAGCCCATACGCAATCAATGGCGGGACGATCGTGTAAAGGCCCATGATGGGCGGGACCCCGACGATGCCGGCATAGGCCATGCCCTCCGGTACCATGACCGCCCAGAGAGCAAGGCCGGCCAGAAAATCGGGCAGCAGCCACTCGCGCCGGTAGCCAGGAAGCCAGCGGAGGATGGGCAGGAGACCAAATGCCCTGGAGTCCGCGTAGCATTGCACGCCAACATCGTGACCACTCATGATCGTCCTCCCGATGTGCGTCGCATTGGAGACTATCCTGGCATTTCGAGCCGGGGCCAGCGGCGGCCGACGTCGTCCGATGCCATGGTCCGCCGTGGCAACGCGTTTGCGGGCACCGGCATGCAAGCCCGCGCGTTGACTGGCGGGCGCCCGAGCACTACCCATCCCGCCCCGCGTGGCCACGCCTGACGCGGACGCCGTGGAGTCCGCCCAGCACTATGTTGCGCCGTCTCGAAGCCCTGCTCGACCCGATCGCGGACGCCCGATCGCCGCCGACCGCGGGCCTGGTCCGGCCGTTCTACTGGCATTTCGTCCGCCAGGTGCGCGGGCTGGTCGTCGCGCTGTTCGTCGTCCGGCGGGCTGATCGCGCATGCTGGACGTGACCATCCCGGCGTTCATCGGCCGCGTGGTGGCGCTGGTATCCACCCACGCGCCCGGCGACACTGTCTGCGCGACACCTGGCCGAGCTGCTGGGCATGGCGGTGGTGCTGCTGGTGCTGCGCCCTGCGGTGTTGCTGCTCGCGCGGTGCTGATCACGAACCAGGCGTCAATCCCGGCATGACCAACCTGATCCGCTGGCAGAGCCACTGGCATGTCGTGCGGCAGAGCTGGACGTTCTTCCAGAACGACTTCGCCGGCCGCATCGCCAACCGGGTGATGCAGACCGGGCCGGCGCTGCGCGAGAGCGTCGTGATGGCGATCGACGCCGTCTGGTACATCCTGGTCTACGGCACCAGCGCGGTGGTGCTGCTGGCGCGTGCCGACTGGCGGCTGGCGCTGCCGATGCTGATCTGGTTCTGCGGCTATGCGGCATGCTGCGCTATTTCGTGCCGCGCATGCGCGAGCGCTCGCGCGCGATGTCGCGAGATGCGCTCGGCCCTGACCGGGCGGATCGTCGACAGCTACACCAACATCCTGACGGTCAAGCTGTTCGCCCGCGCGCGCGACGAGGACGCGTTCGTGCGCGAGGCGGTCGACGAGCACACCGCGGCCTTCCGCCGGCAGCGCGGATGACGACGCGGCTATCGTCGTGACGCTGTCGGCGATGAACGCGATGCCTGATCGTCGGCACCGGCGCGATGGCGATGTGGCTGTGGAGCGGCGGGCGCGATCGCGCGTCGGCGCGGTCGCGACGGCGATGCCGATGGCCTGGCAGATCACCAACATGGCCGGCTGGGTGGCGCGCAGCGTGACCGCGATCTTCGAGAATGTCGGCAGGTGCAGGACGGCATGCGCTCGATCGCGGTGCCGCGGCAGATGCCCGACCCGCCGGACGCGGTGGAGCTGCGCGTGACGCGCGGCGCGATCCGGTTCGAGGACGTGCATTTCGACTATCGGCCGGATGCGCACCGCGGCGCGGCGGTGTCTGCACGGCTCGACCTGCGATCGCGCCGGGCGAGCGGGTCGGGCTGGTCGGGCCGTCGGGCGCGGGCAAATCGACGCTGGTGAACCTGCTGCTGCGTTTCTACGCGCCGGAGCGCGGGCGCATCCTGATCGACGGGCAGGACATCGCCGGGGTGACGCAGGAGAGCCTGCGCGCGCAGATCGCCATGGTGACGCAGGACACCTCGCTGCTGCACCGCTCGATCCGCGACAACATCCGCTACGGCCGGCCGGAGGCGAGCGAGGCGGAGATCGTCGCCGCGGCGCGGCAGGCCGAGGCGCACGAATTCATCGCGGCGCTGGAGGACTGGCACGGCCGGCGCGGCTTCGACGCGCATGTCGGCGAGCGCGGCGTCAAACTGTCCGGCGGCCAGCGGCAGCGCATCGCGCTCGCGCGGGTGATCCTGAAGGACGCGCCGATCCTGGTGCTCGACGAGGCGACCTCGGCGCTCGATTCCGAGGTCGAGGCGGCGATCCAGAGCAGCTCGACGGGCTGATGGGGGGGCGCACGGTGATCGCGATCGCGCACCGGCTCTCGACGATCGCGCGGATGGACCGGCTGGTCGTGCTCGATCACGGCCGCATCGTCGGAGGCGGCACGCACGGCGCTGCTGGCGCCGGCGGCACCTATGCGCGGCTGTGGCGCCGCCAGTCGGGCGGGTTCACGCCCGAGCTGCTCGACGCGGCGGCGAAATGACACGGCTCATGACGAGAGCCGCCGGCCGCTGACAGGCGAGTCCGTTCCAGGGACGTCTCTGGTTTTCCGCGGCACAAGCGGCCTGACGCGACCAATGGAGGTCAGCTCAGGTCACGCTGAGCTGCTGGCGCACCTGGTCGGCGAGACGCTGCAGCTCCGCCTGGGGCAGCTTGCCGACCACCGTGTAGCCGATGCCCTTGTCGATCCACGCGACACCGTCGACCTTGGCGGACTCGACGTGCTGCATCGGCGAGTTCCTCGCGCGCCGCTGCAGCGGCAGCACGAACACCGGTGAGCCGCACGCCCTGCTTGTCGTCGTACATGAACAGCACCGCCGGCCCGTCCGGCGTGGCGGCGAGCCGGCCGCCGATATAGCTGTAGCCGTCAGCGGCAAGGTCCGGCGGCGCAACCTTGTGGTTC
>CAWCDM010000048.1:0-27617 GCA_963794185.1 uncultured Alphaproteobacteria bacterium
ACCGATAAACCTCCTTGCCGGTGGCCGACTTGGCCAACAACCACGTCGCCTTCCTTGATCGTGAACACAGCGCGCCGATCCTGCCGGACGCGATAGCGTCCAGGAAATCCGGCGAACGGTTTGACGCCGACGTGCCGGGCCCTCGGGTCCTCGGCGATACGCTCCAGCCAATCCCGCAGGCGCTTCGCGTCGACGCGCGGCATGGCAACGAACTGCACCACGACGTGTGGCGGGACCATCAGCGCCACGACGCATACTCGCTATCAGCGAGCAATCTGTCAAGCATCGACAATGCCGGTTCCGATCGCGGCCAATCTGGACACCGCGTCCATCGGCAGCGATGGTCACTTCGATTGTCTTGCCGTTTGCTTAACCCGAGCGCCCGGCTAGCCGGCCACCACGACAGCGCAACCTACGCCGCCAGCAACCGCATCGCCGCCTGAAGCTCACGACATGCCGCGACGAGCCGCAAAATCTCGTCGCGGCGCGGGCTCTGCGCCTCGGGGTGACCATGCGCGATTGCAATCCGCCGTTCCCAGGCCCGATCCAGCACATCTGCGGTAGCGCCATCGATGATCCCCTGGAACGCCAATTCCTGGATGATGGAACGGGCTGAGCGATCACGGCCCTTGATGCGATGCTGCATCGCTGCATCCCGCACCAATTCGTCGAGCACCGACACCAGATATATCAGGGATATATCCCGCTGCCCTGCATCGTATGCGGTCAAGGCGGCGGCCAGCAGATGTTCCAGGCCCCCCTCCGATAGCCCCGCCGCAGCCGCCTCCCTCCGTGTCCCCAACGAGATCAACTCGAAGCGCCACCCTGCGTGGGACTCGACCGCCGCTGCCAGCCCTTTGATCTCATTCGAACCTCGCAGGCACTCCGCCGTCTTGATCTCCACCACAGCGCAGTCGTCGTCCTTCATGGCAATGAGGTCTGGTGAGAACCCGCGCAGGAACGATGGCAGGCTCTCGCCCCGTGGCTGCTCGACCACCTTGTAGCCGCGCTTGCGGTACCCCCGCGCCACGCTGCGCTGAGTCCGCAAAGCGTCAGCACTTCGGTCGTCGGCCATTCAGCCCAAATCCTCCTCTTCCGGCGCAAGCCACAGGCGAATATGCACGAACGGGCGCCCATCGCTGAACGCGTCCGCCAGTGACCGCGAGCGGACCCGGAACGGGGCATCTATATCCCGCCAGTTCCCGGAAACGTCCTTCACCATGCGATCATTTATGTAGGTGATGGCTTGCAACTCATCCTGGATGGGCTTGATCAGATTGTCCATGTCGGCAATCGAACGCTCGGCATAGTGGGTAATGCGAAGTTCGACGCTACTGCATATGGCGTCTGGCCGGTGGGCCAGACTGTCCGGGCCGCAGCCCTAACCTCCTGCCGCCTCCTCGCCAGCAATGACGGATTCCGCGATCGCGCCGATATGGGTCTGCCATGGATGCAGAATTCGAAATCTGGCGTACGACGGTCATCCGGCCGATCTCTGGCGACGGCCCACTTGGCCATTTAGCCGGCCCGGAACCACCCGCCCCCACCGCCATCCCGCCAGTGTTCACTCCGCCGCCCGACCCTTCCGGGCGATAAATTCCGGGAACGCGTCCTCGGCCTTGGCGCCGCGCATGACGTGGGTTGTGTAGTCGTGCTCCTCCGTCCATTGCTGCTCGAGGTTCTCCCCCTTCTGCTTCAGCAGCAGCGCCTTCACGCCCATCACCGCGCCACGATGATTGCCCGCGATCATGCGGGCGATCTCCATCGTCTTCGTCCGCAATTGCGCGCGCGGCACCAGATGGTTCAGCAGCCCGATGCGGTACGCCTCATCGGCTTCGACGATGCGCGCGGTGAACAGCAGCTCCTTGGCAATCGGCCAGCCGACCTGATTGGGCAGCGTCCAGGTGCTGTTGATCCGGCCATACGCGGCGGCCAGGAAACGAAAGCGCGTATCCTCGCACCCCACCCGCATATCGAGCGACGAGGCCAGCACCGCCGCGCCGCCGTACGCGAGGCCGTTCATCATGCCGATCACCGGCTTGGCGCAGGCACTGATGTCGTAGCTCCTGCGGCCGTCGCGCAGCTTGTCCAGTTCCTCCTGCGAGTAGCGCCGGTCGTCCTCGCGCTGCTCGTGGATGTCGCCGCCGGCGGAGAATGCCCGCGTCCCGGCGCCGGTGATAACGATGCAGCCGATCGCATCATCGGCCTCCAGGCGCTTCACCGCATCGTGGAGCTCGCTGCCAAGCTTGCGGTTCATGGCGTTGAGCTTGTCGGGACGGTTGAGCGTCACGATCCCCACGCCGTCTTCCGCATCCACCAGGATATGTTCGTAGTCCATCGTTTCCTCCAAGGGCACATTGCCGCGGCGGCCATCTGGCGTGCATCCTGCCACAGATTTGGCGCGGACAGGCAAGTTCCACCATGGCTGCAGCAGAGACGGGAACTGCGATGACATTGCTGGCTGGCTTCCGAGTGGTCCAGATCGGCTGCGGCCTGGCTGCCGCCGTGAGCGGCCGTCTGCTTGCCGATGTCGGAGCCGATGTCGCCTGCATGGATCCGGACGGATCCACGCCGCTCGCCGAGTATCTCAACCACGGCAAAACGGTCCTGACCGATCGTTCCGCGGCGGCGCGCGATGCACTCGCTGCCGCCGACCTGATCGTCTGCGAGGGCGGCCCGGCCGAACTTCGCGCCCGCCATCACGATGCGGCTGCCATTCGCCGGATCAATGCATCGGCGGCGCTCGTCTTCATCTCGCCATTCGGCCAGACCGGACCGCAGGCGGACGATCCGGCGACCGACCTCACCCTGTTCTTCGCCAGCGGCATCGCCCGGCTGCTGACCGGACAGGTGGACGATCTGACGGAAGCGCCGATCCGCCCTGTCGGCGAGCAGTCGGCGTTCATCGGCGGGATCGCCGCCGCGTGTGCCGGCATGCATGCGGTTCAAACGGGCCAGCCCGGCGCAGTGATCGACGTGTCGATCCAGGAGGCGCTGGCGACGCTGGCCATGGGCGAACTGACCAGCGCCGGGCTCGCCGGCAAGTGCCGGTCGCGCAAACGCCTGACCGACGGCAACGGGGCGACGGTCTGCATCCTGCCGGCGCGCGACGGCTACGCCGCGATCTCACCGCGCGAGGACCGTCAATGGGCGTCGTGGCTTGCCGCAATGGGCTCGCCAGCGTGGGGAAGCGATCCGCGTTTCCGTACCAAGCCCGATCGGGTCGCGAACTGGGACACACTGCATGCGCTTATGTCCGAATGGAGCCGCCGGCACGACAAGCAGTGGATCGCCGATACCGCCCAGCAAGCGCACGTGCCGAGCTTCCCGCTGCGCGAGCCGGCGGAACAGCTCGCCTCCCCGCAGCTTGCGCATCGCGGCTTTTACCGCGCCGTCGCAGTTGCCGGACGGACCGTCAAGGCGCCGCGGTCGCCGTTCGGGCTGTCGATCGCGCGGGGCGATCGGGCTGCGTCCGGTGCATCGGGACCGCTACCACTTTCCGGCATTCGCGTTCTGGATTTCAGTTGGGTGATCGCGGGTCCGACCACGACGCGATATCTTGCGGCGATGGGCGCCGAGGTGATCAAGGTCGAGGCGCCAGGCCGCGGCGATCCCGGCCGTGCATCCGAATTGCACACAGTGCTTGGGCAGGCAAAGCGGGGAATCGTGCTCGACCTGAAGCAGCACGAGGCCGTCGATGTCGCACGCAAATTGGCCGCCCGTTCGGACGTGCTGCTGGAGAACTTCGCGACCGGCGTGATGGACAGGCTGGGCCTCGGCGCAGAGGCACTTCGGGCGATCAATCCAAATCTGATCTATGTATCCGCATCTGGACTTGGGCGAACCGGGCCAGAGTCGCTCGCAGTCGCCTATGGCACGCTGCTGCAATGCTATGCCGGGTTCGCCGGGCTCAATCGCCACCCCGAGATCGCTCCGCGTGTCGGCTTGGCGTGGCTCGATCCGATGTGCGGCCTGATGCTCGCTTTCATCACCGCAGCCGCTCTGTGGCACAGGCGACGAGATGGTGCCGCCGCGCGCATAGATTTCTCGATGATCGAGGCGATGCTCTGGACGATGGCCGAACCGCTGCTGGCGACGCAGCTTGGTGCTGCGCCGAGTCCCGGGGGAATTTGTCTGGCTGCTATGTTCCGCACGGCGCGTATTGCTGCGCCGGCGACGATGCCTGGATCAGCATCGCCGTGCGGAACGACGCGGAATGGCGGAGCCTGTGCGACATGGTTCCCACGTTGGCACAGATGGCCGGCTTCACCTTCGGCGAACGCATGAAGCAGCGAGCCGCGATCGATGACGCGCTGGGCGCGTGGTTCCGATCGCAGGGCGCAGGGACTGCTGCCGCTCGTGTTGCGGCGTGCTGGCATTCCGGCAGCGTCGCTGGCGAGCTCCGCGGACCTCGTTGCAAGCAACCACCTGCGGGAACGCGGGTTCTGGGAGGCGCATGACGGCGGTCTGCTTCCGGGCCTGCCATGGCGAGCGAGTTTCGGCCGACGATCCGGCGACGCACCGGGTCTCGGCGCGGATACCGATGCGGTGCTGCATGACGTGCTTGGTTTGTCGCACGACGAGATCGACGCACTGCGCCGGTCTGGAGCGTTCGGATAGGCGTTGCGGCTCCCTCACCCGCCACGCGCTGTCGGTGTGGCGACCTCTCCCGCAAAGCGGGAGAGGTGTACTGAGCGTGCCCGCGACAACTTTAGAATTCCCCGCTTCGATACGCCTCGTCGAGCCGTGCGGCATCCTCCTCCGACGGTTCCTCCCACGCCTCGCCGCGACGGCGCAGCGCACCGGAGAAATTCGGCGGGCGCTTCTCGTTGAACGCCTGACGACCCTCCTCGCCGTCCGTCGTCACCTGGATAAGCAGCGAGTTTATAGCGTCTGCACGTGCCACGCCTGGTCCGTCGGCAGGTCGCCGAACCGCACAACAAACTCCTTCATCATGCGCACGGCAACCGGCGGCAGCGTTACGATGTGACGGGCGATCTTCTCCGCGCGTTCCATCAGCTGCGCATGCGGGACAACTTCGTTGACCAGGCCGATGCGCAAGCGCCTCCTGCGCGTCAAACGGTTCGTCGGTCAGCAGGATCTTCATTGCATCGGCATAGCGAAGCTGCTTGGCGAGCAGGCTCGCGCCCGGTCCATGCCCCAGCCAACCCTGCGAAATCAGTGAGAACTTGAACCGCGCATGTTCGGCGCTGGCGATGCGGATGTCGGTCGATGACAGCAGAATGTAGAGGCCGGCGCCCGCCGCCCAGCCGTTGACCGCCGCGATGACCGGCTTCCACACCCGCGGGTAGTGGTCGCCCATCCGCCCATCGACGCCGGTCTTTTGCCCGTGCACCGTTCCGGCAAGTGGCCAGAAGATGCGATTGGTGCGCAGGTATTCCCGCTCTTCCTCGGTGATGTTCGGCCGCGGCGCCAGATTGTGTCCGCCGCAGAAATGCCGGTCGCCGGCGCCCGTCAGGATGGCGCAGCGGATGTCGCGATCCTCCCAGAGATCGATCCAGGCCGCCGAGATCTCGTCCGATGTCGGCTTGTCGAGGATGTTCGCCTTGCCGGGATTGTTCAGCGTGATGTAGGCGACCCCGTCGCGCTTTTCGTATTTGATGGCCAATTCACGGTCCTCCTTGGAGTGGCACCTGCCGCGGCGCACGTGCGAGCAGCGCCGCCAGAACGCTGAGACAGGACAGGACGATGAAACATCGCAGCGACAGATCATAGCTGCCCGACCAGTCGCGCAAGATTCCGGACAGCAGCGGGCCGGATGCCTGCGCCAGCACCTGCACCGACAATGCAATGCCGCGGATCGCACCGTAGCTGACACGGCCGTAGTAGTCCGCCCATGCGATCGGCAGCAGTGTGAACAGGCCGCCGATGCCAACGCCGAAGATTGCTCCGGCAAGGAACCCATGACGTGGCGAGTTGACGCCGAGCATGACAAAAGTCCCGACGCTGAGAACGATGCCGGAAAGCGCAAGCGCGTAACGGATCGGCAGCGACCGTGGGAAGAATCCAAAGCCGAGGCTGGCGACGCCGGACATGAGCGAGAATGTGCTGACGACGGTTGCGGCGACCGTCGGGCTGAGGCCTCGCTCGATCAGAAAGGGCGCCTGATGCAGGCTTACGCCGGCTTGCACCGGATAGGCGAACAGCGTGAACAGGCACAGCAGCCAGAAGGACGGCGTCCGCAGTGCCTGGCCGCGCGAGTAACTCGGTTCCGTCGCATACATCGTCGCGGGAGCGGCGTGCGGCACCGTTCGGCGGTCAGGCGCCAGCCCCACATCCTCGGGCCGGCGCACCATCAGCAGCCAGTTCGGGAGGAACCCGATCACCAGCACGGCGACACCGACCGCAAGCCAGCCCGCACGCCAACCGTTGTGCAGGATTGCCGCCTGCGCGATCAGCGGCAGTACCACCAGGCCGGCCATCTGAGCAATCGTGGCAAGCGACGTTGCACGAGCGCGGTGCGCGACGAACCAGTTGTTCACGGCACCGTAGATGCCCAGATCGAACGGTCCGGCGAAGTTCGTCCGCGCGACGCAGAACAGCAGATAGAACATCGCCAGCGAATTGACGAGCGACAACAGCAAATTTGCCGTTCCGGTCAGCAGCACCGCGATGCACAGCACGAGCCGTGCGCCCCTGCGGTCCAGCACCCGTCCGAGCACGGGCGATGACACTGCCGCCAGCACGCCACCGAGGGACACCGCGCCGGACAGACCGGTACGCGACCAGCCGAACTCTCGCGTCATCGGCTCGACGAAGATCGACAGAGTGGCCACAGCCCCGCCCTGGCGCGAGAAGCCGGCGCAGCAGGCGCAGCCAAGAATGATCCAACCATAGAAGAACGGCAGTTGGCGGATCAGCAGACGCGGCAACGCCTCGCTCATGGTGGCACGGAGCGCCGCTCAGTCGTCACGGCGTTTCATTCGGGACACCCGCCGCATGGTCTTGCTGCTGATAATGCATTCAATGCAGCATTCACCTGGCGATCCGACAAGGGGCGTCGTCCTGTTCGCTGCCCGTTGATCAAGCGTCGGAGCGGTTCCGTCGTGTGGCCATTTCAAAAGACGCTGAGAGCGCGCATGCTGCTTCGTCAAACCTGGAGGCCATCATGCGGTTCAGGACAACCGGAATACTGCTGCTCAGCGCCATTGGAATTGCCGCCTCCGCGGCGGCACAACAAACGCCGACCCCACCGGCGATTACCCGAACATTGGTTGCCGCAACCAAACTGCCGACCGTGACGGACATGCCACTCTACTTCAGAGCCGTGAGTGTCACGCTTCCGCCGGGCGAGACAAGCGCTGTTTCGGCGCCCAACGGCATCCTCTATGAAATCTCGGGATCGACCGAGGTCTCGCTCGGTGCCGAGACCAAAATGCTGAGCGCCGGAGAGGGCCTGTTCATCGCCGGCGGGAAGGCAGCGATGCTGAAGGCGGGCAGTGCGGGACCATCGACCTTCCTCCATTTCTTCCTTGCTCCCGTTACGGATTTGGATCGGCCTACCGAGGCGCCACCTGCCACGGTGAGGGAATTATACCGCACCACGGCCCCGATTCCCGACCTGAAGCCAGGTGGTTATGATCTCAATCTCACGCGAGTCACCTTTCCGCCGCAGATGCAATCCAACCCGCCGCACCATCGATCAGGTGCGGCTCTGTACTTTATCGTCTCCGGCACAGGGGCCAACACGGTCAATGGCACGACAGCCGCGCGGGAACCGGGTACCTTGGTCTATGAACCGTACGGGCTTGTGCACCAGTGGGGGAACCCCGGCAACGAACCGCTGACATTCCTCGCCTTCAACATCAACCCGGACGGCGTGGCAGCCGTGGTTCCCGGCGCGCCGGCGAAGACCCAATAGCCAACGCCCGGACAGACTTCCGCCTGACCGCCCGATCCCGCATGGTCACCGGCGCAACGCCATGTCCCTGAGCTCCGGCACCACCCAGAGCGGCCGCTCGCCGCGGGACACGCGCAGCACGTTGTCGAATGCGTTGCGCGTCTGCTTCACCCGCGTCTCCCGGCTAGCGCCCGCGAGATGCGGGGTCAGCACGACATTGTCGAGCGACAGCACCGGCTCCGACGGCGACGGCGGTTCGGCCGGGAACACGTCGAGCCCCGCGCCGGCGATGCGCCCGCCGGTGAGCGCCTCGTGCAGTGCGGCAAAATCGATCACCGGGCCGCGGCTGCAATTGATCAGCACCGCATGTTGCTGCATCTGAGCCAGCGCCGCGGTGCTGATCATGTTGCGCGTCAGCGATGTCAGCGGCACGTGCAGCGTCACGATGTCCGATGTGCGCAGCAATTCCGGCAGCAGACGGTAACGGACGTTGAGCGCGTCCTCGGTGTCCTCGCTCAATCGCACGATGTCGTTGTACTGGATGCGCATGTTGAAGCCGCCCGCGGCAATGCGCGCGACACGCTTGCCGATCGTGCCGAAGCCGATGATGCCCAGCGTCTTGTCGTGCATCTCGTACGGCATCGGCATCGGCTGATTGCCGCGCCACCGCCCGCCGGCGGTCATTTCGTGCTGGGGCACCAGGCGGCGATAGACGGCGAGCATCAGCAGGATCGTGTGTTCCGCGACAGCGCGCGAGTTGGCGCCGCCGTTGTTGGCGACGAGCACGCCGGCGCGTCGCGCGGCATCCAGGTCCACCCGGTCGTAGCCCGCGCTGAACAGCTGCACGAGCCGCAACCGGGGAGCGTCGCGGTAGAACGCATCGTCCATGCCCTCGACATTGCCGAGCAGATACTCGGCCTCGGCCAGCGCGGCGGCATAGCCCGCGCTGCGCGGCGCCGCGACGATGAGTTCGAAGCCGGGTGGCGTCATTTCCTGCGCCTCCTTGACTGTTTCGGCAGCAGTGTTGACGAGCAGGACCTTCGACGGCATGGCGGTTTCCTCCCGGGCGGTTGCGGGGGTCAGGATAGCGCGTGGCCGCGAGCCGGAGGAGTCGGCGGGCGACACGAGCGAGCATCGCTGGAAACTTGGTGGCGCGAACGACAAAGAGCTTGGATCAAAGAATATGGCTGATACGTAACGGAGAGGACTGCGCAACTCGATCAGGCAGTTGCCGTAGGATCTTCCCTCAGCGCGGGCATCCGCCGGATCACTCGGCGGCGGCCGGCTTCTTGACCTGTGCCGGGTAGCGCCCTTCGGCGCGCATGCGGACATCCAGCACTTCAACCCCGACGACATTGCCCTGCGCATCAAAGTCCAGGATGACGCCCGGAGCAACCTCATCGCTCTCGACATACGCGCCCTCTGGCCCAAACCGCACGGTCAGGGCGTCGGTTTCCGGATCGTAGTTGGTCTTGATCATCGCCGCTGCCTCCTTCTGGCGCCCCGGTCGAAGTGTGCCGTAATGACCACGATATCGTCATCCTCAGGTCGGTGGACAACCCGTAGGACACGAGTACCGAGCTGTGGGATAGCCTTATAGGAGCGGGTGCGGTCTGGAATGGTCGCGATCCGCTTCTGTCCATTTCTGGCGAGGTGACCGCGGCCTCGACCCAGGTACGTTCGATGCGCCTATCTTGCATCTGCACTTCTGCGTGGGGCCGATATCCCTTGTCTCGCAAGAGAGACGTCGAGGGACTCAACGATAGGACTCTGAAGAAAGCAAACTGGCGCGCTCGGAGAGACTCGAACTCCCAACCCCCATATCCGGAGTCTCAAGGAGCACTGGGGACGAATGGCTCTTTGCTCCTTCTTCGAACTCCCTCAAGAACTTCTGCTGCCCGCGCCGGAAGAGAAGGCATTCCGTTTGGCAGGGATCCCACTGGCCGCAACACGTTGGGAATCGAGGCCAGCGCGTGATGGCAGTCATCAGAACACGCCGGTCGCGCGCCTTGAAAACCCCTGGACTTCTGTCGAAAATCCAGGCTGCTTTGTGCAACTGCGTAACCCAGGAGACTTCGCATGCAACGTCGCGACATCAACGCTGCCGACGCACCGGCGCCGGCAGGCCAATATACCCAGGCCGTCGAGGTCACCGGCGCCGCGCGCACGCTCTATCTCAGCGGGCAGGTCGGCGTCGCGGCCGACGGCCGCATCCCTGAAGACGCCGAGGCGCAAAGCGCGTTGGCGTGGCGGAATTTGCAGGCGCAATTGCGCGCCGCCGGCATGGGGATCGAAAATTTGGTGAAGATCACGACGATCGTGCGCGATCAGGCTGACATCGCTTCGGTGCGCGCCGGTCGCGCGACAGTGCTGGGCGCACATCGGCCGGCGAGCACGTTGATCATAGCTGGCCTCAGCAATCCGGCCTGGAAGGTGGAGGTAGAAGGCATCGCCATCGCCCGATCGCGCCGCGTACCCTTGGTCCCCAGGCGCTCCTACGGCTGCGGCACCGATGTCAACAAGGCCGATGCGCCTGACCGCACACCTTACGCGTAGAGATGGCACGCGACGCTGTGGTTCGGTGCGACCTCCTTGCGCACCGGCATCTCCTCGGCGCAGCGCGGCATGGCGCGCGGGCAGCGCGTGTGGAAGCGGCAGCCGGGCGGCGGCGCGAGCGCGCTGGGGATCTCGCCGGCGATGGCCAGCCGTTCGCGCTTGTCGTCGGGATGCGCCGGCAGCGCCGCGATCAGCAGGGCCTGCGTGTACGGATGCAGCGGATGGGTGCAGAGTTCCGTAGCCTCGGCGATTTCGACAAGCTGGCCAAGATACATGACCGCGATGCGGTGGCTGATATGCGCCACCCCAGCAAGATCGTGGCCGATGAACAGGTAGCTCACGCCCAGCGTTGCCTGCAGGTGCTCCAGCTGGTTCATGATCTGCGCGCGGATCGACACGTCGAGCGCGGACACCGGCTCGTCCAGCACGATCAGCCGCGTGTCGGTCACCAGTGCCCGGGCGATGGCGATGCGCTGGCGCTGACCGCCGCTGAACTCGTGCGGGAACAGGTTCGCCGACGTCGGGCTGCATGCCGACCAGTTGCAGCACCTCGGCCACGCGTTCGGCCATCGCCTGGCGCGACAGGTCGGTGTGGATCTCCAGCGGTTCGGCGATGATGTCGCGCACCCGCATGCGCGGGCTGAGCGAGCTGTACGGGTCCTGGAACACCACCTGCACCGCGCGGCGGTAGCGCATCAGCGCCTCGCCGCGCAGTCGCCAGGATGTCCTCACCCTCGAACCGGATGCTGCCCGCGGTCGGCCTTTCCTGCAGCAGGATCAGCTTTGCGGTGGTGGTCTTGCCGCAGCCGGACTCGCCGATCAGGCCGAGCGTCTCGCCGGGCAGGATGGCGAAGTCCACCGATTCGACCGCCTTCACCCAGCCGGTCCGGCGGTGCAACAGACTGCCGGTGCTGACCGGGAAGTATTTCCGCAGTCCCTGCACCTCAAGCACTGGCTCTGTCATATGCCTCCTTTGCCGGCTGCGCGGCGGCGAGCCAGCAGCGTGCCGTCCAGTCCGGCGCCGAACCTTGTCTCCACCGGCTCCTCGCGTCGCGCAGCGCGGCATGGCATCGGCACAGCGCGGATGGAACGCACAGCCCGGCGGCAGGTGCGCGAGGTTGGGCGGCTGGCCGGGGATCGCGTAAGCGGCTCCTTGCTGCCGAGCTTCGCGATCGAGCCGAGCAGGGCGCGCGTGTATGGATGCTTCGGCGCGTCGAACAGGTTCCGCACCGAGCCGTGCTCGACGATCCTGCCGGCGTACATCACCGCCATCCGGTCGCACATCCGCGCGACGATGCCGAGGTTGTGGGTGACGAAGATGATCGCGACGCCGGTCTCCTGCTGAATGTCCTTCAGCAGATCGAGGTACTGCGCCTGGATGGTCACATCGAGGTTGGTGGTGGGTTCGTCGGCGATGATCAGCTTCGGCCCGCCGGCCAGCGCGATGGCGCCGACGATGCGCTGCCGCATGCCGCCGCTCATCTGGTGCGGATAGTCGCGCATGCGCAGCGCCGGCGAGGGGATGCGCACCGCGCGCAACAGCTCCTGCACGCGCTGGCGCAGGGAGCGGCCGCGGATGCCCTGATGGTAGTACGCCGGCTCCGCGACCTGCCGGTAGATGCTGAACAGCGGGTTCAGCGACGCCATCGGGTCCTGCAGGATCATGGCGATCGAGCGTCCGCGGATGCGGCGCATCTCGCGCTGCGTCTTCTTGGTCAGGTCTTCGCCGAGGAAGTCGATCCGGCCGCCGGCGATGCGCGCCGCCGGCGGCAGCAGGCCGACGATGGACAGGCAGGTGGTGGTCTTGCCGCAGCCGGACTCGCCGATCAGGCCGAGCGTCTCGCCGGCGTTCAGGGTGAAGCTGATGCCGTCCACGGCCTTGATGACGCGCGTTCCACCGAACGAGGTGAAATGCGTCCGCAGGTCGGATACTTCGAGCAGCGGTGCCATAGGTTACGCCCCTGCCTCCCCTGTCATGGCGAGCGCGGCGAAGCAATCTCGGTCGGGTCGCGCACTGACCCCAAGATTGCTTCGCCGCGCTCGCAATGACAGGTGGGACATCACAAGGTTGCGCTGTTGCGGATCGAGGCGGATGCGCAGCCAGTCGCCGAACAGCTGCGTCGCCAGCACGACCAGCAGAATGCCGAGGCCGGGGAAGATGGTGAGCCACCAGTCGCCGACCATCAGCATGGAACGGCCGTCGGCCAGCATCGAGCCCCACGCCGGCTCCGGCGGCGGCACGCCGACGCCCAGGAAACTCAGCGACGCCTCTGCGATGATCACCACGCCGATGGTCAGGCTGGCCAGCACCATCGTCGAGTTCATCACGTTGGGCAGGATGTGGCGCAGGATCACGCGGGTGCGGCTGGCGCCGGCGATCTCCGCCAGTTTGACGAACTCGCGCTCGCGCAGGCTGAGCACCTCGCCGCGGATGACGCGGGCATAGCGCGTCCAGTAGACCAGGCCGAGGATGACGATGATGTTCCACATGCTCGGCCCGACCATCGTCGCCAGGAAGATGGCGAACACGATGGCCGGCAGGGCCAGCCAGGCGTCGGTCACGCGCATGATGATCTGGTCCACCCAGCCGCCGATATAGCCGGCCAGCATGCCGAGCGTAGTGCCGATGCTGCCGGCCACGATGGTGCCCATGACGCCGACGATAAGCGATACGCGGGCGCCGAAGATCAGCCGGCTCAGCACGTCGCGGCTCTGATAGTCGGTGCCGAGCAGCGTCCGCACGCTGCCGCCCTGCCGCCCAGAACGGCGGCTCGAAGATCTTCGCGCCCGGGATCGGTTCGGTCGGATCGTACGGCGCGATGACGTTGGCGAACACGGCGATCAGCACGAACGGCACGAGGATCGCCAGCGGCAGCAACGGCAGGTCGCGCCCGATGCGAAGCCGGTTCAGCGCAACGCCGGACCGGCGCCGAAGCTGTATGGTGGTGATTGACATGTGAACCTACCTGGTGAGCCGGATGCGCGGATCGATGTAGGCGTACAGGATGTCGACGAGCAGGTTGATCACCACGATCATGATCCCGGCCTCCATCACGACGCCCTGCACGAGCGGGAAATCGCGCTGGAAGATGCCCTCGTAGAGCAGCCGGCCGATGCCGGGCCAGGCGAAGATCACCTCGATGATAACCGCGGCGTTCAGCATCACCACGAGGTTGATGCCGGCCAGCGTCAGCACCGGAATGAGCGCGTTCTTGAACGCGTGCTGCGCGATCACCGCAAACGCCGGCAGGCCCTTCAGCCGCGCCAGCTTGATGTATTCGCTGCGCAGCACCTCCAGCATGCTGGAGCGCGTGAGGCGCAGCAGCGACGCGGCGAAGTACCAGCCGAGCGCCACCGCCGGCATCACCAGGTTCCGCCAGCTGCCCTGTCCGCTGGTCGGCAGCCATTCGAGCCACACCGAGAACACCAGGATCAACACCAGCCCGAGCCAGAAGCCCGGGATCGACAGGCCGAGCAAGGCGATGGTCTTGCCGACATGGTCCCAGGCGCTGTTGACGCGCACCGCCGAGAGGATGCCGGCGGGGATGCCGATCAGGAACGAGATCAGCGTCGCGGCAAGCGCCAGTTCGAGCGAGTTGGGCAGGCGCTGGAAATACAGCGTGCTGACCGGCATTTCGTAGTTGAACGACTGGCCCAGCTCGCCGGTGACGATGTTCCTGACGAACGCCGCGTATTGCACCGGCCATGGCCGGTCGAGCCCCCACTCCGCGCGCACGCGCGCCAGATCGGCCTCCTGCGCGCCGGGTTCCGCCATCAGCGTCACCGGATCACCGGTGAGCCTGACCACGGTGAAGATGGTCAGGCTCAGGATGAACAGGGTGATCACGGCGTACAGCGTCCGCCGGATCATGAACTGGCCCATCGCCGGTCCTCCGTCTGTCACGTGTTCACGCAGGCGTCAGCGCAGGCGAGCTGGATGTCCTCCCACGGATAGCAGTAGCCGGAGGTGATCGTCGGAAACACGTCCTGCCATTTCTGTGCCGCGATGCGCGGCCCGATCGCATTGACGAAGGCATGGCGGAACACCGGCACGAAGTAATGGTTCTCCAGGATTGCCCGCTGGATCTGCTCCGCCAGCTGCTTGCGTTCGGTCCGGTCGTAAGGACGCCAGGTATTTCTGGAACTGGTCGTCGAGCTCCTTGACGCAGAAGAAATCCTTGGAATTGAAGCCGCCGCAGCGGAACATCGAATCGTACCAGTTCGACCACGTGCCGCCGATGCGCGTCGCATTGAAGATGATCTGCACGCCAGGCCATTCCCGCATGCCGCCCTGCAGCTTCTTCAGGATACACGCCGCGCTCCATCACCTGCAGGCGCGAGCGAATGCCGATGCCCTGAAGCTGCGACACGATCCGCTCGCCGCGCGAGTAGTAGTTCGGCGTCGGCGTGACCCAATCGACGGTGAAGCCGTTGGGATAGCCGGCCTCGGCCAACAGCTTCTTCGCCTTTGCGACGTTATGCTCCCACTTGGGCCATTCCATCCCGTATTCGACGTCGTTGTTGATCCAGTTGCCGTCGACCACGCCCATGCCGCCGCATTCGGCGTCGTTGATCGCGTCGCGATCGACCGCCAGACTGATCGCCTCGCGCACGCGCTTGTCATGGAACGGGTTGGCGGGGTTTTGGAAGCCGGGGAACTCCAGCCACCAGTTGCCCGATACCACCGGCGCCAGCCGCAGCTTCGGATTGTTCTTCACCCGGTCGATCAATTCGCCGGGGATGAAATACACGATGTCCGCCTCGCCGCGCTCCAGCATCGCGACGCGCGTCGCGGCCTCCGGCACGCTGACCATCGTCAACTGTTTGATGTGGACCGGGCGATAGTAGTTCTGCGAATGCCTCGAACTCCAGCTTCACGCCCTGCTGCTGCGAGACCAGCTTGTAGGGGCCGGCACCGATCGGCTTCTGCAGGAACCCGGCCTGGCCGACCTGCTCGTAGTATTTTGCCGGCACCACCCAGCCTGCGCCGCAGACGTTGCTGGTTCCCAGCAGGATCGGGAAGTCGAGGAACGGCTCCTTGAAGTGGAATCGGACGGTGCGGTCGTCCACCAGCTCGACGCCTTGCGACCGTTCGCGCAGCACCTCGCCCCAGGCGCCACGATAATGCTCGTAGCTCCACTTGACATCGGCTGGCGTGACCGGCGCGCCGTCATGGAACCTGGTTCCTGCCCGCAGCAAGAACGTGGCGCTCTTGGCATCTTCGGCGAACTCGAAGCGTTCGGCGAGTGCCGGATGGTCATAGCGCACGTCGCGGAAGTTCTTGATCAGGCCGTCGTGCAGCGCCATCAGGAAATTGTCCGGACTCGCCGTGCCGTCATGCTGCTGCGGATCGAGCCAGCGTGCCGCAATATTGGTGTGCCAGGCCAGGACCACCTTGCCGTCCGGCACCACGGAAGCCGCGCGTGCTGCACCGGTTGGTGACGCGATCTGCGTCAGTGCGGCGGCGCCGCCCGCCAGGACGCCGCGTCTGCCCAGCGCGATCCGTCGCGATATTTGGCGATCCAAGTCTTTCATGCTCCGTGGCATTGGTGCCTCCCTTGGCTTCGCGGGCTCATGGCCCTTGTCGTTTTTGTAGATGCGCCGTACCGCGCGCAGCAGCGTGCGCCCGGATGCCGCGCCACTCAGCCGCAGCGTGCTCTGAGCGCCGCGGCGCAACTGCGCGCGATGTCACGCGGTTGGTTCATGAGCGCGCACTCCCTGTGCGACCGAGCCGATCCTCGGTCGCTTGTTATCGTTCAGGACGTTCGCGGGCCCAGGCCCACGATGAGGCCACCCCTGGCGGCGCGTCCCGAGGGCTGGTCCGCGGACCCGCCACAAGAGTGCGGTGGCACTATTGCGCGAAATCACGCAACAGGCAACTCAAATATGGAATATCAGAAACGGACTTTGCCTAGCCGCGGGTCGGAAGGGGATGGGCCGCGAGTGCCGTGGAATGCTCCCGTTCGCCCGGTGCTCAAACAGGGAAGGCCTGGTCGTGCTTCCCTTGCGACACGGTTGCGCGTGGTTGGTTCATCTTGCACCGGGCGCTGACTCGCAGCCTGAGAGTGGGTATTTCCAATAACAGTGCTTACTCGGCGCCCCGCGTCGGTGCGTTGTGTCAAGCCACCCGATCGCCTCGCTTGATCTCCACCGTGCGGTTGTCGACGGCCGGGAGCATCTGGGCGGGGTCGCGGGTGACGACAACGTCGATGACGGTCGGGCGGTTGCGTTCTTCCATGCCCTGCCGGAGTGCCGGAGACAGCGCCTCGGGATCTTCGACGCGAATGCCGCCGCAGCCCATCGTACGGGCGATCGCCGCGTAGTCCATTTCCTGCAGGTCGGCCGATTGATAGCGCCCGCCCATCATCGCGTGCTGCAGCGCCTTGACGTAGCCGGAGGCGGCGTTGTTGACGACGATCACGGTGAGACCGCACCCGGTGCGGCGCGCGGTTTCGAGTTCGCCGAGCATCATGTTGAACCCGCCATCGCCACTGATCGCGACTACCGGCCGGTCGGGCGCGGCGAGCGCAGCCCCCATGCCGCCCGGCAGCCCATAGCCGATCGAGGCGAAGCCGCGATCCGGGATGAAATGCCGTCCGGCACTCTTCGTATCGTAGAGGAGCCCGGTCCAATGCCCGGCGAACCCGCCATCGGCGACGAGGAGCGCGTCCGCCGGCAGGGTCTTGTTCAACTCGCGGCAAAGGCGTGCCATGTGCACCGGCCGGTCGCGCGAATTGAGCCGCGGCGCAGCATCGTCCTCCCAGGCCCGCATGCGCGGTGCGACCTCGGCGACATAGTCGGCACGCGCCGCGCGGGCAGCCGCACCACTGTCCGACAGCGCATCGGCAAAGTCCTCGAGCCCGGCACGCGCATCGCCCCAGAGTGCGATCTCGGTCGGGATACAGCGGCCAATCTCTTCGGCGACGATGTCGAGATGGATCACCGGGATGTGGGCCGGCGGCAGTGCGAAGCGTTTGGTCGCGATCTCCCCGAGCTTGCATCCGACGACGATCAGGCAATCCGACGCCTCGATCAGGTCGTTGGCGATGCGCGAATAGCGGCCGAACAGGCCGACCGACAGCTTGTTCGTGCAGGCGATGCCGCCCTTGCCGGTCATCGTGTGCGCGACCGGGATCGACTGCGCTTCGGCGAAGCGGGTCAGCGCGCTCCACGCTTCGGACAGGTGGATGCCGCCGCCGGTCAGCAGCAGCGGCCGTTTGGCTTTGGCGATCAACCTTGCAGCGCGCTCGATATCGGTGCGGTCGGGGCGGATGCGCCGGGCCGGCGCTTTGAGCGTCGCTTCATCGATGACGAAATCCTCGGGCGCAAAATCGTGGGTGCCGTGGGCGACGTCCTCCGGCACGTCGAACAGCACCGGCCCAGGCCGCCCCGAGGTCGCCACCGCAAACGCGCGCCGCACCAGTTCGGGGATGCGGCTGGTCATCTCGACGCAAATCAGCTCTTTGACCGCGGGCTTGAGGATTTCGACCTGGCGGCATTCCTGGGTCATGTTCTTCCAGGAATGCGCACGGTTGGTGTCGCCGGTGATCGCTACGATCGGGATGCCGCCATTCAGTGATTCGACGAGCCCGGTGACGAGGTTGGTCGCGCCGGGACCGAGCGTGCCGTCGCAGATGCCGGGGCGGTTGGTGACGCGCGCATAGGCATCGGCGGCAAAGGCACCGCAGCGCTCGTCGTTGATCAGGTGGTGGTTCAGGCCGACAAGACCGACCGCGTCGTAGAACGGCAGCAGTTGGAATCCGCCCATGCCGAACATCGGCCCCGCACCCGACAGACGCAGCATCTCCGCGAGCGCGCGCCCGCCGGTCATCGTGCCGGACGGGCGATTTTGCAGCGTGGTGGACATTGGTTCCTCCTTATGCGGCAAGGGCGCGGCGCAGCACGGCGACGAATTCGCGGGCGCTGATGCCTTCGCGCAGGCCGAGCGCTGCGGCGCGCGCATTGACCCGGCTGATGACACCGTCCTCGTAGGTTGAGCGCGCGTCGCCGATGCGGGCACTTGCCGCCGAGACTGTCGCAGCCGCGATGCCGCGTGCGTCGAGCGCCGGCAGCCGCGAGGTGCCGGCTGCGTCCTTGCCAATTCCAGCGTCGTTGTAGAGCGCGCCGAGCACGTCGTATTTGAGCGCGGTCTCCGGCCTGCCGCCGAGCAGCCCGCCATGCGAGCCGGTGACGACGATCGCTGCCTTGTGCTCGGGCTGGACGAGCGAAGCGGAGTCGAGTGCCCAGACCTGTGGCGCCTCGGAGATGAGCAGGAACGCCGCCTCCAGCGCTTCCGGCGGCGCGCGATGCCCCGGGCGGGCGTGCTGCAGCGCGGCAGCAGCGTCGCGGCACGATTGACCGGGGCTGACGCCGAGCGATGCGGCTGGCCCGTTCGCATGGGTGACGATGCCGCGCGCCATCATGTCGGCGCCGTCGCCGATCCGCGCCGTGTCATGACCGACGGTCGCGGCGGCGATGCCGAATTCCAGCAGGTAATCGAGGCCACCGATCCCGGCGCGGTCGCGGCCGACACCGGCGTCGTTGAAGATCGCCGCGGCGGCATGGAGCTTCGCCGCGAGATAGGCGGCATAGACGCCACCATGCGAGGCATTGACCACGACGGCGCCGGCGGCTTCGGGCCCGACGCGGGTAATGCTGTCTGCGACAACGATCGGAGTGGGCATCGATGCGGTCTCCCGCGTAGTGACGCTGCCTTGGCATCATGCCGACACGAGCTGGGAGCAGCAATGGAGACGGCCACTGGCGCGAACCGGGATCGCCGTTGCGGGGATCGGCCACCTCGACCGAGATCCCCTCCGCGGCGAGCACCTCGTGCACCAGCCAGGCAAGGGCGACGACCGGCACGTCGCCGCCCTCGCGTTTGACGTCGGCCTTGCCTGGCGGGATCGCGTCGTCGTCCTCCGGCACGGGCCCCTTCCGCGGCATCTGCCATAGCTGCCCGTCAGGCCTTGTCCAGCCAGAACGTATCGAACCGGACCACGTCGTAGATGCCGAAATAATCCTTCGGATTGTGGCCCTTCACGTAGTTGTACCAGACATCGAGGATGTTCTCCCACGCGACCGGCACCAGCGGCGGGTCCTGCTCCATGATGTCCTCGGCGCGTCGGATCAGCGCCATGCGCTTGCCGGCATCGACCTCGGTGTCGATCTGATCCAGCAGCTTTTCGAACTCCGCATTGTGCCAGAACGAGTAGTTCTGCGGCCCGTCGGTGCGGTACCACGCGTTGAAGTAGTCCGACGGGTCGAGCAGGGACGAAACGATGGCGCCGATGGCCAGATCGTAGTTGCCGGTCGCCGCGTCGCCGAACCACACCAATTCGACGACGGTGCGCAGGTTGCATTGGATATTCACCGCCCGCAGCATCTCCTGGATGGCGACCCCAAACAGCTTGTGGTGGTTGAGGTCCCGCACCATGAAATCCAGTGTCCGCACGCCGTTGCCCTGGCCCGCGGCGGCCAGCAGTGACTTGGCCTCCTTGATCGCGGCGGCGGAATCGTCCTGATACCCGATGCGCCTGACAAGTTGGTCCTTGGGCGTGGCGAACTCGGAGAACGGGTAGATGAAGCCCCCCATCATCAGCGGGGAGACATCCTTCACGACGTCCACCAGGACCTGCTTCTCGAACAGCAGATGCAGGGCGCGCCTGACACGCGGATCATCGAACGGCGGCCTCTTGGCATTCATCCATGTTGCATGGATCACGCTCTGGTAGAATTTTGCGGTGGACATGCCCGGCACCGTCGCCGCCTTGCGGGCGGTGGCCGGGTCGAGCGCGCGGGCGTAATCCACCCGGCCCGACAGAATGGCGGCCCCCAGCTCCGGGGAGAACGGCAGCAGGTTGTAGAACTCGATGCCGTCGAGGTAGGGCAGGCCCTTGTTCCAGTAGTTCGGGTTCCGCTCCATCACCCAGATCTCGTTCTCGACCCGCCGCTGCGTCTTGAATGGGCCGGTACCCGGAATGTAGAGCACCTTGCGTAGATCGTAATTGTTCTCTTCCAGCGCCTTCTTGCTGACTATGACGTTCCAGCCGCTGGCGAAGGCGGACATCATGAAATTGACCGAGCGCGGCGCTGCCAGCCTGAACTCGACCGTGTACTTGTCCTGCGCGTTGATCTCCTTGACCGCGGTGAACAGCGCGCTGCGCGGAATGCTGATGCCGGGCGGCGGCTTGCAGATGCGGTCGAAGGTCGCTTTCACGTCGGCGGAGGTGAAGTCTGTCCCGTCGTGGAACTGTACGCCCTGGCGTAGGTGGAATGTATAGGTCGTGCCGTCCTTGGCAATCTCCCAGCTATGCGCCAGATCAGGCACAATGGTCTTGCCGCTGTCACGCGGATCGCGCCGGATCAGGTTGTCGAACATGCATCCCTGAGTGCCGATGTTGCCGACGGTGCCCGATTGATGCACGTCGAAATGCGGCGGGCGATTGAGGATGCCGTAGCGCATCACGCCGCCCCGCTTCGGATTGGCTTCCGGCGCCGCCATCTGGAACTTCGACCCGTCGTACTCGTATGGAATATCGGCGGCGAGGCCGTAGCGCGGAGCCAGGCCGTAAGCCCCCATTATCGCGGCGGCGCTGCCGCGAAGCATGTCGCGGCGGGTCCAACCTGTGCGCGCTCGATGATTGGTATTCATGTTGCTGGTATCCTCCCTTTGGACTTCTTCTGAGCGTCTTTTGGGGGATCTTTATCGGGACGGCGCAGGGCATGACCTGCCAGGCGGCACTCCCCCGACGAACGGCCAATTCAGCCGCCACGCAGGCAGGATAGTCACCGAACCGGACGTTTAACAACGGTGCGATCGGCGGCCGACCTCACCGGAACACTTCACGAGCTGCAAACACCGGACAAAACACGAGCTGTTCACACGGAATCCGCGCAGGGTCGACAGGGCCGTACCGCGGTCGCAGGATGCGGCGACAATTCAGCCTGGGAAGGAAACGCCATATGCCCGATGCGTCAACCTTTGGCCGTTACACCGAGATTCCCTACGATCAGATGACGCCGGAGCAGCAGGAAGGCTATCGCTCCATGATCGAGAGCCGCGGCGGGCTCCCCGGGCCGAGCAAGATCTGGGTGCATAATCCGAAGCTGGCGAAGGTCGCGGGCCCGTTCGGCGGCCATTTCCATGCCGGCCGTTACTCGCTGACCGAGCGCGAGCGCGAGATCGCCGTCTGCGTCATCACCAGCAGGTTCCATTCGGCCTATCCGACCAGTGCGCATGAGCGGCGCGGCAAGGAGGTCGGGCTGCCGGCCGATAAGGTCGAGGCCATCATAGCCGGCCTGCCGACATCGTTCACGGACGAGCGCGAGCAGGTCGTCTACGAGATGGCGATGGCGCTGGGCAATGCGCGCTGGGTCCCGCGGGGGCTCTATGACCGCGCGGTCAAGGCACTCGACCATGTCGGCATCACCGACGTGATCACCTTGATGGGTCATTACAGCAGTGTCGCGATGACCCTGGCGTTTTATGACGTGCCGGCCGGAGCGACCGGCATGGCGCGCTGAGCATGGCGGCGGGAGGTATGAGGTACCTCCTTCACCGCCACCAGGGTTCAGCCCTCCTCGAACGTCAAGATCAAGGAGGGACCTAACTCAACCTCCGGATGGACAGCGGGCCATCCGGAGAACGCCGGCTATTCCGCGGCCAGGTTCGGGGTGAATTCCAGCGGCAATCCCTTATGACCGGTCAATCGCTCGCCTTCCTCGTACATCTCCAAGGCCCGCTTCTTCAACGCCGGAACGACCGAGGCGATCTTGTCCAGGTCGAGGTCGGCCGCGATCCCCGGATAACCGGCGCGCTCGATCATGGCACCGAGTTTCCGGTTCTCGATCTGCTCGAAGGTCCATTCCAGCGGATCGTCGATCAGCGTCATGTCCCAGTTGATGCGGTGGTTCTTGTTGCGCGGACCATAATGGTAATGCGCGCCCTGCCAGAAGCAGTCGAACGCCAGGAGTTCGGTCTCTTCGACGTAGGCCTTCCCCTTCGACCCACCGACGTCGCCGAGGACGTGGAGCGCGAGGCCGCCGTCGCCGTTCCGCTGCCGCCGCATCTCGAGGCCGAACCTGATGTTCCCGGCCTCGAAGATGTCGGTGCCGCGGTTGTGTTTGACCGTGTTCCGCTTGGAGCTGAACGTGTCCCTGGCGCAGGCTTCCACGTCGGGCAGGACACGCCGCACCGCAGCAAGGTCGGCGGCCGCGGCGATGTCCTTATAGCCGGCCCGGTCCAGCATCTTCGGGAGCTTGTTCTCCAGGGTCCGGATGGTCCAGCCGATGGGATTGCCGTCGGTGATCGGATCCATGCGGCAGTGGTGGCCCATGCCGCCGCCCACGCGCCCCGCGGTCGTCAGTTCGGGATTCTCCGGGCCGTAGACATAGCTTTTCTCGATGTCGAAGCAGTTGAAGCGCAGCAGCGCGGTCTCCTTGCCGCCGACATCGGCCGTCACGTCGATGGACACGCCCTGGTCCACGTGATCCTCGACGTTGCCGTCCCACAACTGGTGCCTGACGATGAAGGTGAGGGGTTCGGCGGTAAATCGTGTGCCTGGTGATTGCGGCATGTCTGGGCGCTCCTGCTTGGGTAGTTGGGCAAAAGTGTACGAAGCCTGTGCGATGCTCGCAAGGCCACCGCCGCGGGGCATGGCAGGCGCAGGTCTACCGTCCGGTCTGATGCCCCGGCGTGGATCGGAGCATCGGTCGCGGTCTCGCCCGTGGCGACGGCGCCTTGGCGTCATGCCAAGTGGAAAGGCGGCAGCGCCGGAGACGGCAGTTACGCGGAGCAGTGTCGCTGCCGGCCGCGGTCGATCGTCGCACCGTTGTCTCAAGGGATCGGCATACGGGACGACGTCCCTCGCGGTGAGATTGCGGCAGCCGTCCCAACATCGTCTCACGGGAACGTTTCATGCAACTGTTCCAGCGCAGCGAGATTATTGGCATTTCCTTTTCTCGGTATGGCGCGATCGTTGTCAACGCCCACGCCGCTGCTCCAGTTCATCGTGCAGTCGTCTCCAGGGATGACTTTGCGAGACCGTGTCCCTCGCTGAGAGATGCGCAAACGCGCGGCGGGCTGTGGTGGGCGGAGATCAGGCATGCAGCGGCAGCTCCCGTGCCGGCTAAAGAAAGGGAAATGGCGTTTGTTGTGCTAACTTCAATAGTTATTGCGCTCTTGCGCGCGGGATTCAGCAACCCGGCCAGGCCCGGATGACGCCCTATATCAGGCGGCGCTTCGAGGACGATGCGTGGCCCCTCCTCGACCAGATCCTTGAGCTTGCGGCCCGTTCCTCACACGGCTACGGCAGGTCGTCGGTGGGCGCCGTCGCCTGGCCGCGCCGTGTCATCGCCGATCGTGTCAATCTCTTGCCGGTTGGTTTCATATCGCGCCGCCAAGGGGGCCGTGATGCGGGCGCTGTGCAGCTGCACCGAAATTCGATTGGTTGCCCCGCTCTGTCGGCTGATCTATTTGAACTGTCACCGACACCAAGGAGATGGCCGTGCTCGACGAACCGCGCCTCCTGGCCGCCAATCCGTGGGTGACGCGCCGCCCGATCACGGTGGCCGATTATCACCGGATGGGCGAAGTCGGCATTTTGAGCGAACGCGATCGCGTCGAGCTCATCGAGGGGGAGCTTGTCGCCATGTCACCGATCGGCAGCTATCACCACGGGACCGTCAACCAGCTCACCCACGCGCTGGTGCATGCGGTCGGCGAGCGTGCCATCGTGTCGGTCCAAGGCCCCGTTCGGCTCGACGACTTCAGCGAGCCGGAGCCAGACTTCGCGCTCCTCAAGCCACGACCGGACTTCTACCGGGATGCTCACGCCCAACCTGCCGACGTGTTGCTCTTGATCGAAGTGGCGGATACCAGCCTGAACTACGACCGCGCCGTGAAGCGCACGCTCTATGCGCGCCACGCCATTCCGGAGTTCTGGATCGTCGATCTTACTTCCGGAGAAGTGGAGGTTTGCCGGGAGCCCAAGGCCGACGGCTACGCGGCGGTCGAACGTGTTGGCCGAGATGGCGAGTTGGAGCCGGAGCTGCTGCCTGGCGTTCGCATTCAGGTTTCTTCCCTCTTCCGCTGAGGGCTCGGCACACGGGGACAGCCGCCCGGCAGTGGTTAATCTCTAAAGCGAGCGCGCGATGCGTCTGCCGTGCCTGTTGCAGCCCGGCGGCGGCATCGGGGCACGATTGGCCGGAACTGACGCCAAGCGCTGTGGGCCAGGCCATTCGCATGCGTGACGATATCGTGCGCCATCATGTCGGCGCCGTCGCCGATCCTCGCCGTGTCATGACCGACGGTCGCGCCGGCGACACGAATTCCTGCAGGTAATCGAGGCCACCAATCCCGGCGCGGTCGCGGGTGGTTGTCTCGCCGGGCGTCCCGATCCGCAGACAGCGGGCAAGCCGCCGCACGGGGCGCCTCAACTACCAGTGCACGCAGGCAAGCCTGGTGTAGTATGCATCGAGGAGGGCAGGATGTCGGAGGCACGGCCGCAAACGAGATGGACCTGGGAGGCCTACCTGGACTGGGAGGCCGGTCAGCCAATCCGTCACGAGCTTGTGGACGGCCAGGTCTACGCCATGGGCGGCGGGATGGCGGAGCACGACAGCATCGGCAACAATTTGCGTGCCGCGCTTCATGCGCAATTGCGAGGCAAGCCATGCCGACCGCATGGCCCGGACCTCAAAGTGAAAGCGGGCAACGACGGCCGCTATCCGGACGCGCTGATCGACTGCGGTCCGCGCGTGCCGGGCGCGCTACAGGCCCAGGAGCCGGTTGTGGTGTTCGAGGTTTTGTCCAAGAGCACGGGGTGGATCGACCAGAGCCTGAAGCTGCGCGACTACGACGCCACACCGGCCATTCGGTATTACATCCTCATCAGCCAGGACGAGGATCGGGCTATGGTGTACACGCGTGACAAGGACGGACGGCTTGGCATCCAGGGCGCTGTTCTTCTCGAGGGCGCGGGCGCGTCTATCGAGATACCGGAGTTTGGTTTGACGTTGCCGTTTTCCGCCCTTTACGAGGGGCTTGAATTCGTCTCCGGCCGGACATCTGCCGTGTGATCGGCGGCGGAGGTATCGAAATCGCTGAAATGCTCTGCCTGATCGCGGGCGTTTCAGCGATGAGCAGGAACGCCGCCTCCAGCGCTTCCGGCGCCGCACGATCCGTCTGCCGCGCCTGCTGCAGCGCGGCGGCAGCTTCGCGGCACGATTGGCCGGGACTGACACCAAGCGTTGCGGCCAGCCCGTTCGCATGGGTGACGCCGTGTGCCATCGCGTCGGCGCCATCGCCGGTCCGTGCCGTGTCATGACAGATGGTCGCGGCGGCAACGCCGAATTCCTGCAACAATCGAGGCCGTCAATCCCAGCACGGTCCCCGCCGACGCAGGCGTCGTTGAAAATCGCCGTCGCGGCCTGGAGCTTCGCCGCGAAATAGGCGGCATAGGCACCACCATACGAGGCGTTGACGACGACAGTGTCAGAGGCTTCCGCCCCGACGCGGGTGATCCTGTTGGCGACGACGATCGGAGCGGGGGCATCAATGCGATCTCGCCCGTGGTGACTGCACTGTGGTATCATGCCCACACCGGCAAGGGGTGACAGTGGAGACGCAGGTAGCTGGAACCGAAGGCACGAGAGGCCGTGTTTTGGTAATGGACGCTGTGAAATAGGTCACACCCTCCTGCTTAGGCTCAGATCACAATCGCTACTTACAATATCGGTCCGGAGTGAGCTATGTGGGGGATGCCCGTGATGGCAGAACTTTGGCGCTTCAGGCTAAACTACGTGTGCGTTGTGCTCGCAGTCGCGGTGCAGACCCTTGTCTGGGGTAACGCAACCGCCCAGCAGAGCCAGACCTGCTCCTCCAACCTCTGGGCGCTTTCTGATAGCACAGGCGCTCCAGGCGTGCGAGCGATCCTCAAGGACATCCCTTTAATCACAAAGTGGGCTGACTTGCCGTCTAATACGCAGGCACAACTACAAAGGCTCAGCAGTGGCCGTCTCGCAGCGTTCAGCGCGCGCTGGAGCAGCAACGCACTTAGCACCAAGCAGCAGATTCTGCTCAGTTGTCCGACGGCACAAATGACCGCAGCCGTAGACGATTACTATAGAAAAAGCTTCGACACCGTAGTTGCGCCGACATTCTCCTTAGCGGACGTTAAGAGCACGGCTCTCGCGCATGGCCTCGCTCGCAACTACTTGGCAGCTATGGCAGCGTTCCGCGCGAGCCTAACATACCCGGGTCAGAAGCTTCCAAACCGCGACTGGGACGGGAAGTCACTTTTTGATTCTGTACGACTGCCCGATGCGCAAACAAATAGGGACATCGGGGACTATGCGGCGACCATTGTTGTTGAGCTAAAGGCAATAGACGATGGAACGCTTGATGATTCAGAAAGGGCACTGAAGGGCCGGGCGCTATATGACGCACGTGCATTAGCCATGGGAGCTTTTAGCGGTGACAGCTTTGGAGGTTCCGATATGGAAATGGCTTGCGAGATCGTCGGACTCGCAAACGACGTCGTCATGGGATTCAAAGCCGACCATGGCCGTCCCAAGATATTCGCAACAGATGACGACGTATTGCGCGAGGTCAACGCCATTTAACTTCACAATACTGAACTCAAATGGCTCGATGTTGGGACGGCTGCTTTAGCATTGAAGCTCACGTTGTGTGCCGGTACGATTGAGGCCGATGTTGGAAAGTACGTGGGAGATCCCGCGACAAACGATGTTGCCAAGGGAATTATTTTGGTTCCGCGCTATTTGGGATGGGTAGAAACGTCCTCATAACGCCAGCAACGGCATGTGAGCTTGCCCGCCAGTAGGTAAATGGGATGGGCCTTGAGGTTGCGGGTTGAGCGGTAGCCTCGAGCCTTGGCCTTGGCCGCCTGCACGAGACTATTGAGGCCCTCGATCAGGCCGTTGGACAATCTTACTTTCGAACCATTGTAGATATACCCGTCCCAGTGGCGTTTGACGGTGCGCGCGGCGGCTGATAACTGGTTCGATCCGGGTATGGGTGGGCCCGGGAACACCCGCTTTTCTTCATGATCACCGCGCCCCCGCCTGTACGCAGATGGCTCCTGATAAAGGGTCCTGAAAGGCGAGGCGGATCTGATACGCACGGGCGGTGATTGAGGTGCCGCGTGGGCAGACGCCAGCGTCTTGCGCTGACAGA
>CAWCDM010000049.1:0-16813 GCA_963794185.1 uncultured Alphaproteobacteria bacterium
CAAGATGCCGATCTGAACCCGATCACCCCGTTCCGCCCAGCAGGACCGTCCAAACCATGAACGATGCCGATATCGCCGTGTCGCTGCGGGACGGCATGCTGGTGATGCTGAAGCTGGGCGGACCGCCGCTCCTGGTGGCGCTCGGCGTCGGCCTGATGATTTCGCTGCTGCAGGCGATCACACAGATCAACGAAGCGACGCTCGCGTTCGTGCCGAAAGTCCTCGCGATCGGCGCAGCGCTTGTGCTGCTCGGGCCATTCATGCTGTCGACGCTTTCGGACTACACGCACATCCTGTTCGATCGGCTTATCGCGATCGGCGGCTCGTGAACAACGAGATCGCCAGCCTGCTGGCCACGCTGCCCGCCTGGGCATTCGCATTCGTGCTGGTGATGGGGCGCGTCGGCGCTGCAATCATGCTGCTGCCAGGACTGGGCGAGGCGGAGCCGCCGGTGATGGTCCGGGTCGGCCTCGCGTTCGGCGTCACCGTTTTGCTGCTGCCGGGCATCGAGCCATCGATCCCGGCGGTTCCCGAGGCGGGCCTGCAGGCCGGCTTCATGATCGCAGCCGAAATCATCACGGGCCTCTGGCTGGGCTGGCTGGCACGGTTGCTGGTCCTGGCGCTGCCGGTTGCCGGGCAGTTCATCGCCTACATGCTGGGGGTCGCCAACGTGCTGCAGCCCGATCCCACCCTTGGCGGCCAGGCCACGCCCGTCGCGCGTCTGTTCGCGCTCGCCGCGCCGCTCGCCATCCTGGTAACCGGTCTCTACGCAGTACCGCTGGCGGCGCTTGCGGGGAGCTATCGGCTGATACCTGCCGGCACGCTACTGCCCGCCGCGGATGCGACCCAAACCGCGGTCCGCGCGGTGGCGGACAGCTTCGCGCTGGCGATCCGACTGGCCTCGCCATTCCTGCTTGCGAGCATCGTCTGGCACATGGCGACCGGCCTGCTCGCCCGGCTGGTGCCCCGGCTGCAGGTCTACTTCGTCGCCATGCCCGGGCAGATCCTCGGCGGCATCGTCCTGCTCGCCGCCGTGGCGACCGCCCTTCTCACCGCCTGGCAGGAGGCTGTTCAATCCGGCTTTGCCAGCCTGCCGGGGTTGTAACGCGCCTTGGCTGACCAGGCACCACAAGGCGAGCGGACGGAAGCCGCCACACCGCGACGTCAACAGCGGGCGCGCGAGGAAGGCCAGGTGCCGATCTCCCGTGAGGTGGTCACCGTGGCAGGCTTGGCGGCGGTCACGCTGGCGCTGGTATGGGTGGCCCCTAAAACCGCGCGTGATCTGGCGCTAGGTCTCAGCATATTCCTGGCCAGGGCTCACGAATTCGACGCGAACGATGGCGGTGCGTTCCGTCTCGCGGGCGTACTCTGGTTGCGCGGCTCGGCGCCATTCGTGCTGGCGGCAATGCTGGCCGGGGTGGCGGCTGTCGTCGTGCAGACGCGCTTCCTGCTGAACGCGCACGCATTGCGTTTGGACTTCAAGCGGATCAGTCCTGGGGCAGGGCTCAAACGGCTGGTCAGTGCCGACAGCCTGGTCGAGGCCGTAAAGTCGGTGGCCAAGATCACGGTCCTGTCGTTGGTTGCGTGGCACGTGCTGCGGGGAGACCTGCCGGGTCTGCTTCTGGCATTGTTTGGCGATCCAGGTCAGCTTCTCGCCCGCGCCGCGGGTCCGGCCTTGCGTGTGATGTATGTGGTTCTGGCGGCGCAGACGGGGATCGCTGCTCTGGACATGTTCTGGGTGTTCCTCCGCCAATCGCGCCAACTGCGCATGAGCCGCTACGAAATCCAGGAGGAGCAGAAGGAAACCGAGGGCGATCCGCGCATCAAGGCACGGATCCGCCAGATCCGTATGTTCCGTGCGCGCAAGCGTATGCTGGCGGCGGTGCCGAAGGCGACCGTTGTGATCACCAATCCGACGCACTACGCCGTGGCGCTGTCCTATGACCGGGCGAAGCATGCCGCGCCGCGAGTGGTGGCAAAGGGGGTCGATTCGCTGGCCGCCCGCATCCGCGAGGTCGCGATAGCAAACCGCGTACCGCTGGTCGCCAATCCGCCGCTTGCGCACGCGCTGTACCGTGTGGAACTCGATGCCGATATTCCCGCGGAACACTATCAGGCGGTTGCCGAGATCATCGCCTACGTCTGGCGACTCGGGAGGGCGCCCAGTATGAGGGTGACGCCAGGGATTGCTGAGGCCCTATAGGCAGATGTTCGCAAATGGTTCTTGTCTTTCCCGAACTGCCGGAACATAAAGGAAACATCGAATTGATGACGTGCGTGAGCATAGGTGATCCAGAGATATTTTTGCGTTGGTCGCTTGAACGACGTGGCCGCGCGGATGCAATCTATGCGGGTAAGACAATCGATCGTCTTCGATATGCGGTTGTAAAACATCGCTAGGACAAGGATTAGCCTGATGGAAAAGAACAAGGCGCTGGATGCCGCGATGGCGCAGATCGAGCGGGCTTTCGGCAAGGGCTCGATCATGCGGATGGGTGCTCGGCCGGGGGATGAGCATATCGAGGTCATCCCGTCGGGTTCGCTTGGGTTGGATCTGGCGCTCGGCATCGGTGGGCTGCCGCGCGGGCGGATCATCGAGATCTACGGACCGGAAAGCTCCGGCAAGACGACGCTCGCGCTGCACGCGATTGCCGAGGCGCAGAAGCTTGGCGGCACGTGCGCCTTCGTGGATGCGGAGCATGCGCTGGACCCGATCTATGCGCGCAAGCTGGGCGTGGACGTCGACAATCTGCTGATCAGCCAGCCCGATGCGGGCGAGCAGGCGCTGGAGATTGCCGATACGCTGGTGCGCTCGGGTGCGGTCGATGTGCTGGTGGTGGACAGCGTTGCCGCGCTGGTGCCGCGGGCCGAACTGGAAGGCGAGATGGGCGACAGCCACATGGGCCTGCATGCACGGCTGATGAGCCAGGCGCTCCGCAAGCTGACCGGCAGCGTCTCGCGCAGCAAGTGCCTGCTGGTCTTCCTCAATCAGATTCGCATGAAGATCGGCGTGATGTTCGGCAATCCGGAGACCACCACCGGCGGGAACGCATTGAAGTTCTATGCATCGCTGCGCCTGGAGATCCGGCGGATCGGCCAGATCAAGGAGCGCGACGAGGTGGTGGGCAACCAGACGCGCGTGAAAGTGGTGAAGAACAAGCTGGCCCCCCCGTTCCGCCAGGTCGAGTTCGACATCATATACGGCGAGGGCATCAGCAAGGTTGGCGAGCTGGTCGATCTCGGGGTGAAGGTGGGCGTGGTCGAGAAGTCCGGAGCCTGGTTCAGTTGCGACAGCCAGCGGATCGGCCAGGGAAGGGAGAACGCCAAGCAGTTCCTGCGCGATCATCCTGACATGGCCGATACGATCGAGCGACGGGTGCGCGAGCAGTCGGGCGTGGTGGCCAACGCCATGCTGTCGATGCAGGACGAGGCTGAGGAGGCCGAAGCGGCTGAATGATGCGACGACGCCTGCGCTGATCCTGTCCGAGGCTGATCATGCACTGATCGCCGCGGCGCACGATGTGCTGGCGCGGCATTACCGGCCATTCTGGCACACGGTTGCGGCTGCCATCCGCGGGCGCGACGGGCGCGTCTGGACCGGCCTGCATCTCGGGGCGACGGTGGGACGGCTTTCGGTCTGCGCCGAGGCGGTGGCGCTCGGCCGAGCGTTGCTCGAGGGGGATGGCAAGATCGAGACGGTCGTGGCCGTGCGCCATCCTAAGCCCGACGAAGCCGATCGGGAACTGGCGGTCGTGCCGCCCTGCGGCGCCTGCCGCGAGATGTTCCTGGATCATTGTCCGGACGCGCTGGTGATCATGCACTGGCCGGCAGGGCTGACGAAGATGCCGGTGCGCGCGCTGCTGCCGGCACCGTATCGGCGTTAGGGCGCCTGCCCGGAGCCGAGCATTCGGAACGGCATCCCGTCGCCGCCTGCGGGCCCGCCGCACAGGCGGTGCCCACGCGCGGCGTCAGTCCCTTGCGATCGAAATCCATCCATATCTGCGTGGCGGCGGCGCGCATCATCAATCGCCGAGTCGTCAACGGATGTCGGTGCAGCGGGCTGTGTGCCGGGCATGCTTGGCGCGAGTCGGGGTCCGGGTCATTTTCAATATGATGTGAACCGAGAGATTGCAGAGGGTCTGACTCAAATCGCGTTTATAGGGAGCCTATGGCATTGAAAACGCACGAAACACGTCCCGCTCATTCGCCGGACTTCATCCAGACAAACAATTGCTCGGCCTCTACTTTGGCTTTGTTCCTACGAAGATTTCGGCTCCGACTCGGAGGCCTTGGAGCGTTCTCGTAATTTTTACGTGACATCGGCACAGACAGGCTAATAGATCCCCAAAGGGCAAGTCGCGTCCTCGAAGCCTACAATAAAGTTGGTGATCCTACTGCCCGATATTTTTGGGCAATCCTGCCTGCTACGTGCGGGAACTCCCACTCCCGCAGTAACGGGGAATTCTTGTGCAATCCGGCCCACCGATTATCGCCCAATTCGACGACACTTCGGGGTGTTGCCTGCCCTTCATGGGAAGAGGCTCGCCGAGTAATCACGCGCCATCGCGGCGAGTTGCAATAGGCAATAGTATAGGGGAAAACGGATGAGTAGAACTGCATTGCTGGGTTCAGCGGCTGGCTGGCTGTTGTCGGCCGTGCCCGCCGGGTTTGCGGCCACGGTCGCCAACCCGATTTGCCCGAATAACACCGCCCTGTTCAACCCGGGGAACGGCGAGGACATTGTCGTGCCGCCGGGCTACTCGGTCTCGGTCTTCAAGGCAGGGCTGAATTTCCCGACAGGCATCGCCTTCCGCAAGGACGACAAGGGCGGGTTCGAGGTCTACGTCCTCGAGTCGGGTCATGGCCTGCCCAGCATATGCAACGAGCAGGGCAGCTTCGGCACGGGCGAGTTCGATCCGACAAACCCGTTCACGCCGGACATTCTGGTGTTCGATGACGCCGGCAAGCTGATCCGCGGGCCGCTGGGGAAGCCCGTTGGCGCGAACGGACTCCAGGCGGCGGGTCCGGCGGTAGATATAGGCTTTGAGCATGGACTGCGCGGCGGACGGCTGTTCGCGACCGACTTCAACCAGGCGACCCACGCGGCCGGGCAGAACAACAGCTCGCGCATCGTGGTGGTGGATCCGGAGACCGGGTTCGTCACGCCGTTCATCACGGGACTTCCGACCGGCGATCATCCGACCGAGCAGCTCGCCTTCAAGGGCGACTGGATTTATTGGTCACAAGGTTCCACCACCAACAGCGGGGTTGTGGGGCGGGACAATGGCGGCGGGACGAACCAGCAGGACATTCCCTGCCAGGACATCGTGCTGAGCAACAATGTGTTCGACTCGGGCGGTTCACCCGACGTGATGAGCAGCGGGTATTCGCCTTCGGCGTGCAGCGGCAGGGTGCCACAGTGCACGCGTTCGAAAGCGCACTGCATCACGGCGTGTGCGACGGCGCGATCCTGCGCGCACGGCTGGACATGGACAATCCCGAGGACACGATCGAGCCGTACTCCTGGGGTTATCGCAATGGCTACGCCATCCGCTTCGCGCCGCGGCAATCACGCCCTGCAAGGACAGTTGATCGTGGGTGAGGATGGCGCGGACGAGCGCGGGGCCCGGCCGTCAAACAATGCGCCCGACAATCTGCAGTTGGCCATCCCGAACCCGGACGGCAGTCCCGACTATCACGGCTGGCCGGACCAATACGGCTTCCTGCCCGCAAGCCAGGCCGTGTTCAATCCGATCGGCGGCCCGGGCGACGATCTCTGCGTGCCGGATCCAACGAACCTGCCGAGCACCTGCACGCCGGCTAGTCTCAAGCAGATCCTGGCGGAAGATGTTCCAATCAAGCCGGTGCTGGCATTCCCTCCACAGGCAATAACCAACCCGCTCGCTACCGAGGCGGCCGACTCCTCGTTCACCGGCATCGATTTCGTGCCCGCTTCCTTCGTGCGCGGGCCTGTCCGGCCAGGCGCCGCACTCTATGTGCTGGAGGGCGATTTCGGCTTTTCGGCCGCTAACGCCACGGAACCCGCGCACGAGGTCGGGCATGAGGTGAAACTGATCAACTTCAGCCGGCCCGGAACGCCGCTGGAACTGGAGATCGCGCAGTTCGCCCACAACAACACATTCGATCAGGCGTTTGTAAGCGGCATCCGCGGCGTCAATCGGCCCACCAATGTGCGGATGGGCCCGGACGGCTGCGCCTGGGTGGTGGACTATGGCGCAGTGCGCGACTTCGGCCAGTCCGGCGCCGACACCAAGTTCGTCGGTGACGGTAACGGGCCGCTGGTGCAAATCCCAGGTACCGGCGTGATCTGGCGGATCTGCCCGCAATAGGACAGGAGGTTTGTTATCGGCGGGGTTGTCTTCGGTCAGCCCCGCCTGGCGGCCCCGCGATCTCGCGTGATTGTGGGGTGGCTTTAGCTCCGGCGCAGAGCGGCGCGCCGTCGGCAACGCCTATCGACGTGTCGACGGCAATCCCTGAGGAGACGCGATATGAGCGGCAAGATCTCTTCCGACGTTCATCTGGACGACCTGCTCACGAGCAACCCCGCCATGCTGACAACGGACGCGATGCGGTTTCTGCATCCGTTAGACGCCTCGCCCCGGCATCACCGCGACGAACGTCAGCAGTTCGGTCAGTCCAACCTGGTGTCGGATAACCAGCCCGGCCATCTGAATGCGCAAGTGCAAGATGACAACCTGATCAACCCGTGGGGTATTTCGTTCCCGCCGACGGGGCCCTTCTGGATCGCTAACAACCATACCGGAACCGCGACGCTGTACAACGTGGACCCGACGACCGATGCGACGACCGTAAACCCGCTCGTGGTCACTATTGCGGCGCCGCCCGATCAGTCCGGACCGGCGTCCCCGACCGGCACGGTTTTCAATACCGATCCCAATCCGGGATTTCTTGTGAACGGGAGCCTCGCGCGGTTCGTCTTCGCCACCGAGGATGGCACCATCTCGGCGTGGAACGGCGGGACGCAGACGACGCTGAAAGTCGACTATTCCAGCAATCCGGCGCACGGCGACGCCACAGTTCCGCCCGACGAGGGCGTTGGCGCCGTGTTCAAAGGGCTCGCGATCGGGACCGAGAACGGACAAACGCTGCTTTACGCGACGAACTTCCGGCACGGCACTGTGGATGTGTTCAATGACCAGTGGCAGCAGGCCAACAGCCTGACCGACGGCAATTTGCCTGCCGGATTCGCCCCGTTTAACACCCAGGTACTCGACGGACACCTCTTCGTCACGTTCGCCGAGCAAGATCAGTTCAAGCACGATGATGTCGCCGGGAAGGGCAATGGCTTCGTCGACGAGTTCGACCTGAATGGCAAGCTCATTGACCGCGTTGCATCGCAGGGCCCGCTGGACTCGCCCTGGGGGCTGGCGATCGCCCCGGCGGACTTCGGCAAATACGCGGGCGATCTGCTGGTCGGAAATTTTGGCGACGGCACGATCAGCGCCTTCGACGTCCAGCACGACGACAAGTACATGGGCAAGCTACTCGGCATCGATGACAAGCCGATCACCATCGGCGATCTGTGGTCGCTGACCCCAGGTAACGACGGGAACGCGGGAAGTTCGGGGAAGATCTATTTCACCGCCGGCATCAAGAACGAGGCGCAGGGTTTGTTCGGCAGTCTCTCGCCAGTGCAGGACACCGACAAGTTCGTGATCGGTGACGTAAATCCGCACTCCATGATGGGTTGAGCGGCAGTCGATAGCAGCCGCCCCTATCTGGACCTTTTTGGGGGTCTCACCGCCGCCTAATTCCGATTCGACAGATCGATTTGCGAGATGGAGACCTCGAATGGCGCAGGGTATCACGCGGACGGACTACGCGCGTGCCGAATATCGGGCGAGGCGTCCGTCCGCGCTGCACGTGCACAGCTCTACGAGGTGATCGGTCGGTGTTCGTCGAGCTGTTCAAACGCGCTGCTGGCTGACGCCGCCTGTCTGGCGACCCGCAGGCGCCGCGCCGGTGCTCTGGCCTTTGATCATACCCGCTACGATGGGGACCGACCAGGATGCACACGCAGCCTGGTCGGTCCCCGATCGAAGGTTTACGCGGCGTGCAGCAGTTCCAGAGCCTCCTCGTAGGTCGCCATGTTCTTGCCGAACGAAATCGCCGCGGCCTGGGCGCCGCACACAAGATGCATCCAGCGCCAGGGCTCCCGGGTGGCGTAGAATTCCTCCACGATCGCCTGGTGATGCTTGAAGGCATGCATCTCGGTGAAGCTGTCGTGGCAGACGATGTCGCCGAGCCGCTTGATGAACGCCTCCGGGTCGTAACGGCACTGCACGTACTGCTGGGCCAGATTCACCGTCCCTCTGACCTCCGGCACCGCCCGCATCTGTCCCAGATTGCTGACACTGGACCAGTCGGTCGGCGGCTGGTTGTAGATGCTCTGGGTGATGGCATCCAGCAGCTCGTCCTGCGTCCGCGGCGGCAGGGCCGCGACCGCTGCCATGTCCGGCTGCGGCGCCGGCTGCATCCGGTACTGCGTCGACTTCACTTCCGGTCCGGTATGCCAGAGCAGCAGCACCAGCAGCTTGTTCTTCGGGCTCAGGCCGTCGAGCCGGAGCAGGTAGCGCCGTAGGTTCGCACTGGTGTGCAGGTGCACGTCCATCGGGTTGCCGGTGAGCGAGCGCAGGAAGAGACCGGCGGCACCGATCGACAGGGCCTCGCCCGCGCCTTCCAGGGACAGTCCTTCGGACAGCGCCTTGGCGAGCAGCTCGGGGATTTCCGAATAGGCGTCGCAGCGGCCGATCGCCTCGCCGATCTGGCCGATCGCGGCGGTCTCGTCCTCGCCGCTGCGCTGGCGCATGACGCGACCGAGGAGGTCGTATTTCTCGATCAACGCATCGACCTCGGGCACCATGCGCTGGGAGGGGAAGCGCGCGGCATAGCGGACCGCCGGGCGCATCAGCACCGGCAGATGCTCGTGCCCGATCAGTTCCAGGCCACGCCAGAGATAGCCCGGGAACAGGAAATAGTGGTCGTCGAGCACGTTCTTCGGGATCGCGACGCTCATCAGCAGGTCGAATGCCTCGATCTCGGGAACGTTCTTCCACAGCCACTGAAAGTAATGGTCCGCCTTGTTGCTCTCGCCGCGGCCGACCGACTTGAGGAAGGCCTCCTTGGTCGCCTCGACGCCGCGCCCGTGCGTCACGTCGCCCGAGCCGTCAGCGGCAAGGTCCTCTTCGGCGGTCATCGCGCCGCCCGCGGCATCCAGAGGCGCGAACTCCAGCAGGGCGTATGGCCCGGTCGCCGGGTCGTTGATGTGCTTGTTCGCCAGTGCCACGTGTTGCACGATCGGAATGAAGCGTTCGTCGCCTTCCAGGCGCTCGGACAGCTTCGAGACCGCATACAGGCCAGCCAGGGGATGCAGCGGGCCGCCGTGATGGCCGGGCGGCAGGTCGGAGGAGCGCGTCACCGCCAGTGCCGAGGCGGTCAGCATGGTCGGAATCGGTACTCCAGCCCGCAGCTTGTCCAGGGTGCGATCCACAATTTCGCTGGGCGGCGTCTGCTCGATGAACTGAACCAAAGGCTCGATGGCGGCGGGATACTGGACACGTTGCGGCATACGAACTCTCCTTAGGTGATGCACTCTCCGTTGAGTCTGGTCATGTCTGGTGCGCTGGTGTCATCTGCCGATGGACGCAGCATCGCAGCCGCCGAAGCGGTCGTGACCGGGGGCTGGCGGCGCCATCGCAGGGTGTGTTGCCGGCGTGTAGCAATCGACGGACATTGTCGCCTTGCTGGACATCGCTCAGTCGCTGACGGTCAGGGGGCAACACGGTGGGTTTCTTCACTTTCGCGGCTATCGTCGGGCGCTATGGGCCGCGTGTCAACGCCGGGGAGAAATTGTGGCGGTGTTCCGGAATAAGAATGTACCGGGAATAAGCACGGAACGGTCTGCGCGCGGATGGCGTCGCAACATGGCAGCCGCGGGTTCCCTCCCCCCAACCCACTCCCGCAAGGAGAGGGGGAGAGCACGGGCGGGGTTCAATTCCGGATCAGGCGCGCGGCGAAGAAACCGTCCATTCCGCCACGGTCCGGCCACAGGCCAGGGTGCGTGCGCAGGAAGCCATCTTCGGTCAGTCCTTCCGGGAGCGCCGCAAGTTCGAGCCGGGTGAACGGGTCGTGGCGGAGATCGCCACGCGCCAGCGCAGCCCTGATGCGAGCGGCGCCCTCCTCGGGTTGCAGCGAACACACCGCATAGATCAGCCGCCCGCCTGGGCGGAGCATTGTCGCCGCCACTGCCAGCAGCCTGTCCTGCATCTCGGCCAGCGCCCGGACGTCGCGCGGGCGCTTCAGATGCGGCACGTCGGGATGGCGGCGGATCGTTCCCGTGGCACTGCACGGCGCGTCCAGCAGCACCGCGTCGAATTGTTCTCCCCCCGGCGTCCAGGACGCGGCATCCGCCAGCACAGTCTCGGCTGACAGATGCAGGCGTCCCAGGTTTTCGCGCAGCAGCGCCAGTCGCGTCGGGTCGCGCTCCACCGCGACGACCGAAGCTCCGGCAGCGGCAAGCTGCGCCGTCTTGCCGCCGGGCGCGGCACATAGATCGGCCACGCGCTCGCTCGGCCGCGCGGCGAGAAGTCTGGCCGGCAAGGCGGCGGCGGCGTCCTGCACCCAGAACTCGCCGCGGTCGAAGCCGGGAATCTCGGTCACCCGGGTTCCCGCCGGAAACCGGACCGAACTGGTCGGCAGAACTTCACCATCGGGCGGCGGTACCGCTCCCGGCCGCAGGGTCAGGTCCAGCGGCGCCTCGTGCTGGTGAGCGACGGCGATCGCTCGTGCCGCGTCGCCCCAGGACGCCCACAGCCAGGCAGGCGTGTCGAGACGCGGTCCGTCCAGATCGGCGAGCGCCGCCGGCCCCGCCTCCGCCACGCGGCGCAGCACGGCATTGACCAGGCCGACGAACGGCGCCAGCCCGCGAGCGCGCGCCAAGGCGACCGCGGTGGCCACGGCGGCGTGGCTCGGCGTTTCCAGCAGCAGCAGCCCGGCCACGCCGAGCCGCAACACGTGGCGCACGGGGTCCGGCGGGGCCTTGCGCAGGAACGGCTCCAGCACCGCGTCCAACGTTCCCGATCGACGCAGCACCGCGGCTGCAAGCCGGTGCGCGGCCGCGCGGTCTCTCGGCGCCAGTTCGGGCAGAGCGTCCAGCGCCTCCTCGATCGGCCGATGGCGATCGAGCACCGATGTGAGCAGGTCGAACGCGGCCTCACGCGTCGGATCCGGCATCAGCGAGCCGCTGGATGGCAGGCCACCTCGCGCCCGTGCAGTCGGCACCGCGCCAGGACCTGGTCGGTCACCGAGTAGACGGTGCCGGTCCATCCCTGGCTCACGCGATGCAGCACCACGTAGCCGTAGTCCGGGATCGCAAAGGTGCGGCGGAGCTTCATCCCGTCGATCGTGATGCCGGGGCTGATCGGCTGCACGATGGCGTCGTTTGTGTCGCCGCCCTCGCCGACCACGAGTTGCGCCGGACGCGCGGGGCCAAACTCGTAGCTGGTGAAATCGTGGACGTGACCTGACAGCACCATGTCCAGCGCCGGCGGCGCCAGATCGCGGATCGCCGCCTGCTCCGTTGCGTTCAGCATCGTTCCCTGCGACGCGGCCTCGCCCTCCGCCAATGCCCAGACCGGCCGGTGGGTCAGCAGCCAGGCATGTGCGGGCGCATCCGCCAGCAGCGACTGCAGCTGGCCGCGATACAGCGCAACCTTCGCCGGGTCAGCGGTGAAGTCGTCCGCATCGGCGCCGTCCAGCACCAGCAGGTTCAGCTGGTAGAGTGGCAGCGCGTAGGGCGTCGTCGTCGCGGTGCACTCGGCCGCGTCGGGATGCGGATCGAGCAACCGGAACCAGCCCTGGCCGCCGCGGTTGCACAGCTCGTGGTTGCCGCGCACCAGTACCCAAGGTGCAGATGCCAGCAACGGCGCGGCGGGCGAGAAGAAGTCCTTTTGCCAGACCGCCCAGTTGTCGCCGTAGGGACTGCCGGCGCAGCCCGCCCGGCCTTCGGGACAGGGTGATTCGCGATAATGGTAGTCGCCGACGTCGATGACGAGGTCCGGGTGGCGCGCGGCGGCCAGGCGTGCAACCGCGGCGAACGGCCACTTCACCGGATCGTTGCAATCCTGGACGACGTCGCCGTTCAGCCGGCAGCCGGTATCGCCGATCACCACGACGCGCCGGACCGCATTCGGCAGAGTGGGAACGGGCATGCCGTCCACCGTCAGACTGTGCACCGAGGCGGCGGCGCGGGCGACGCAGACCTGCACCGGATACGCGCCGCCAGGCTGGTCCGGCTGGCCGCGTGGTTTGGCGGGCAGTGCTGCCCCATCTGCCAGCACGTTCGGGCACGCCGCGCCCGGCGCGGTGATGGCGCGGACGTCCAGCGCACCATCGCTCGCGAGTTCCACCCACGGACCTGGGAGATCCGCGGCGCGAGCGGGTTGGGCCGCAAGTGCCAACAGCAGTGGAAGCCAGCGGATCAGTGGCCGCATCCGTGACACCGCGCGCAATGGAGCCACTTCAGGTTGGCTGTAAAATCGACACCTCGCCCGCTTGCGGGAGAGGTCGGAGCGCGCAGCGCGATGGGAGAGGGTGCCGCAGCATTCAAGTGTCGGCGGGAAGCACCCTCTCCCTCGTCGTTGGCGCGATTTGACCTCTCCCGCACGCGGGAGCGGTGTACTTTGCGGCTCGGCTCGTCCACTCACAATGAACACGCTCGGCCGAGGTCTTGAACGCGCTTCAGACCGCGTCGGACCTGGCGAAGACCGGCAGGTTCTCGGCGCGGTCCTGCAGCGCTTCGGCGCCGTCGGTCGGCAATGCAACGTAATGGTTCAGCGCAGCCTGGATATCGCCCTCCCAGACCGCGCGCGGCAGCTCGTAGAGCAGCTCGATGCTGTAGCCGTTCGGGTCGCGGATATACAGGCTGTGGGTCATCCCATGCTCGACGCGGCGCTCGAACTTCACCCCGCGGCTCTGCAGAAAGGCGAGCTGCCGCAGCCACGCCTCCCGCCCGGGCAGTGCGATGGCAATGTGGCTGATCGCGGTCATCGGTGCGGACCCGTCAGCCGGGAGCGCGGGGAGTTCCGGCGTCTCCACCAGGGCGATGTCGTGGTGGTTCATCTGCCCGCCGCCGTGATCGGCGCTGTAGAACCGCATGGTGCCGCGCCGCGGCGCGCCTGTGGGCCGCCCCAGCAGCTCGCCGACCTGCTTCATGCCGATGATCTCGGTCCAGAACCGATGCGATTCCTCCATGTTGCGCACGTTGATGACCAGGTGATTGAGGCCGCATGGCGCGACCGGCCTGGCCTCCTGCATGTTGTCCATTCTGCTACTCCTGTAACCTATGCCGGGAAAATTCAGATCGCGCCGTCCCGGCGCAGCCCGTCCACGTCTGTTTCGCTCAATCCCAGCCACGCGCCAAGCACCTGCGCGGTGTGCTCGCCGAGTACCGGGGACGCCACCACCTTGGACGGCTTGCCGTCCACCCGTACCGGCCAGGCCGGCATCTTGAAGTCGCCGTGCACCGGGTGGTGCATCACCTGCATGATGCCGCGCTGCTCGAAACTGGGATCGTTCTGCAGTTCCATCGTGTCGAACACGGCGCCGGCGGGAATGCCGGCGGCGCCGATCAGCTGCATCGCTTCCTGCTTGGTGTGATGGCGTGTCCATGCGGCGATGACCGCATCCACCTCAGGCTCGCGTTGCAGCCGGTCCGCAGGCGTCGCATAGCGCTTGTCGCCGATCAGGTCCTCGCGGCCGACCAGCTTCAGCAGCCGGTCCCAGTGATCGGGATTGGCGCGGCTGGTCATCAGGTAGACGTAGTCGTTCGGCCCGCCGGGCTTGCACGGATAGAGGCCCATCGGCGCGTTGCTCACGCCCGGCACCTTGTCGCCGCCGCGTTGCGCCGGTTTGCCGGTCAGTCCCTGGGTGGCGAAGTTGATCCGCATGTAGTGCAGCATCGCGTCCTGCATCGCCACCTGCAGCCGGCGTCCCTGTCCCGTCGCATCGCGCTTGCGCAGCGCGCCCAGGATGGTGATCGCCATCAGCATGCCCGTGCCGGTGTCGCCTACCGAGATGCCCGGCCGCATCGGCGGGCCGTCGGGCGCGCCGGTCACGCTGAACGTGCCGCCGCAGGCCTGCGCGATCATGTCGAAGGCGAGGTTGTGCTCGTACGGGCTCCCTTCGCCGAAGCCCTTCACCTGCGCGTAGATGATCCCGGGGTTCAGTTCGCGCACCACGTCGTAGCCGAGCCCCAGCCGCTCGATGGTGCCGGGGGCAAAATTCTCCACGCAGACGTCGGCCTTGCGCAGCATGTCCTTGACCAGGGCCAGCCCGCGCGGCGATTTCAGGTTGAGCGTGATGGACTTCTTGTTCGCGTTGAACACGTGGAAGTAATACGGATCGTCGTCGGGCTGGCCAGGCCGCAGCCGCCGCCCCGGATCGCCCATCCTCGGGTTCTCGATCTTCACCACCTCGGCGCCGAGCCAGGCGAGCGCCTCGGTGCAGGAAGGACCCGCTTCGAACTGCGTGAAGTCCACGATGCGGACCCCGGACAGAAGATCCAGTACGGCGGTGTTTTCCTGCATGGCCCGATGCTCCTGAAGCTGGCCGTGGCAGGCTGCCACAGGCCGGTGCCGCCAGCGAGCCCCCGTCCATCGATGCGCGACGGGAGGGCCCGATCATTGCCAGAATGGCGTCAGGCGGTGGAACTTCTGCCAGGCGCGCGCAATGCCCTCGCGGGTCTGCCCGCCATGTGCGCCGACGAAGCCGAACACCACACCGCGGCGAAGGCCATCTTGCTGCCCCCCAGTTCGCTGAGCAGCGTCGCGGCCACCGCGCCGTCGTTCAATGCACCAAGCCGATCCTGCAGGGTGCCAAGCCGGCGAATGAACGCCTTGCGCGCCTTGCCGGGAAACAGCGGGGCAAAAATCTCGGCCGCGTAGCGGAGCCGCTTGGCGCGGACGCGGATGGCGTGCAGCTCCGCCGGCTCGAGCGAGGCGATGTCATCGTCGAGCTGCGCGAGCCGCTCGAGCCTGCGGTCCAGCACGATCCGCGCGAAGTCGGCAAGCGGCGTGGCAAGCGCGCTCTGCTCGGCCTCGCCCAGCGTCGCCTGCCACGCATCGCCACCGGCGAGGCACGCCAGCGCGATCCCCAGTCGGCGGAATTTCTCGCCCTCCAGATAGCTGCGCGACTCGGCGTGGCACGCGAGCCGCCGGCGTTCCGCGGCCGCCAGCAGCCCCTGCACCTTCCGCTCGGCGGGGAAGGCTGCACCAACCCTGGCACCGGTTTCCGTCACGAACACGTCCCAGTCGCGCGTCGGTCCCAGCCGTCCGGCGAGCAGTTTCAGATCGCCGTTGGCCGCATCGACGGCGGGGCAGTGCACTGCGCGGCTGAACACCGTGATCGCCGACCGCAGGCGGCGCACCGCGACGAGCATCTGGTGCACCGGTTCGGGGCCGTCCTGTCCGGTGGCCGCCGACGGGGCAAAGTGGAGAACAACGTCGGTCAGGTGGCCGACGACATGGGCGAAGGCGGCCGCCACCGACAGTCCGGGCGGCAGTTGGGGCGGGCCCTCGGCGACGCGCGGCGGGGGCATGCCCGCGGGTGACCGCGCTGAGCGCCTCTGCCGCCAGGCTGGCGCGCGGCACGGCGGCGCGCAGTTCGCCGGTCAGCGCGAGCGCGACGGCAAGCACGGCTGGCTCGGCGCCTGCCAGCACGATGCGGCTGGCGCGGTGTTCGGCGGCAACTGCACGAATTGCACCGTTCAGCAGCGTGAGCGTGACCGGCTCATGATCGACTGCCAGCGCCAGACTCATCACGTGCCCCTCAAATGCCGCCGTCGGCACCAACGGATCGGGAAGCACGTGGCCGAGTGTCGACGGATCGCTGCTCTCCGCCAGCACTGGAGCCGTGGCGCTGGGTGGCCAGCGCTCCGCATTCGGATGCAGCCGTTCCAACCGCCAGCCGATGCGCTGCTCGGCGATCACCAGACCCTGCTTGGCGAGGGCGCCGTCGAGACCATCGTGCCAGACGATCCTGACCGCCCGCGAGCGCGCCCTGCTCGACCCTCAGTGGGGTGAGGCGAGCGAGCCGGGGAAGCCGTGTGGCGTTGTCGGGATCCAGGCCAAGCTCGATTTTCCATGCGCTCAGGCCGACGCCTCCGGCGGGGTCACCGTCGCGCAGGTCGCGTGGCGCGAGGAAGCTGACCACGAGGCGGCCGCTGCCGGCATCGAGCTGGTGCCAGGGGCCGGGCGATGGCGAACTCCTCACAGGGCGCCCTGTTGGCAATCCGCCGCGACGCGTTTGGCCGTCTCACCCGGACCAGAGTCACGATGGGTGTCGGTCAGCATGACGGCGAGTTCGTGCATGCCCGGATTGTGGCCGATCAGCAGCACGCTGCGGACGGTCTCGTTCACGTCACGCAGCACCGAAAGCAGCTCCTGGGCGTTCGCCAGATAGAGCGCTCCACTTTGGCTCTATCAGCGGCGTCTCATCCCAGGGCTCCAGCCTGGCGAGCGCTCCCGCGTTCGCCGGGCGGGCGAGACGGACACTTCATCAGGCGCCAGGCCGAGTTCGCGCATCGCCTGCCGCATCGCAACAACCTGAGCGGCGACCGCGCTTGTTGAGGGGACGGTCGCGGTCCGGCAGCGCTGCGTTGTCCCTGGAGGACTTGGCGTGCCGCAGAAGCAGGAGCTGGTGCATGCTGGAGGAGGTCCGACGCTGGCAAAAAGTGACTTCCGGCATGCTGGCGAGGACTTGTCGTGCCCCGTCT
>CAWCDM010000050.1:0-21614 GCA_963794185.1 uncultured Alphaproteobacteria bacterium
GTCGACGGCATTGGCGCCGGTGCGCAGGCCGGCACGGTGGCCCAGGCGGTGGCGTTCGGCGATGTCGTGGTGATCGCGGTGCCCTATACGGCGATGGAGCAGATCGCCAAGGATTACGGCCCCGCGCTCGCCACCAAGCAGCTCGTCTTCGATGTCTCCAATCCGATCCCGCGGCGCGACGGCGAGGATTTCGTGAAGAAGATCAACGACGCGGGCGGCGCCGGCATCGCTCGGCCAAGATGCTGCCCGGCGCGCACGTGGTGCGCGCCTTCAACGCGATCGGCTCGGCCGGCCTCGCCAAGGCGGCGCATCGCACGGGCGAGCCTTGGGCGTGCCGATCGCCAGTGACGATCCGAAGGCGGTCGAGCTCGCGAGCGCGCTGATCAAGGAGACTCGGCTTCGAGCCGGTGCTGGTCGGCGGCTCGCCAAGGGCAAGTACCTGGTGCCGGGAACGCCGCTGGGCGGCGAGCATACGCCGGCGGAGATCCGCAAGATCGCCGCGGGCTTGTCGTGAATGGACGCCAGCAGCCTGGGCGCGCAACTTGAGCCCGCAGAGATTCGCCGGGCGGCCGGCCGGCCGCCTGGCTTTCCGGCTGCTGCAGCGCATCGTCGCCGTGCGCCCCGAGGAGGTCCGCGCCGTCGGCTGGTGCTGGCTCTACATCTTCGCGGTGCTGTCGTCCTACTACATCATGCGGCCGATCCGCGACCAGATGGGCGTCGCCGGCGGCGTCAACAACCTGCCCTGGCTGTTCACCGGCACCCTGGCCGGCATGGTGCTGCTCAACCTGCCGTTCGCCTATCTGGTCAAGAAGCTGCCGCGCAGCCGCTTCATCCCGCTCACCTACCGCTTCTTCGCCGCTCAACATCGTGCTGTTCGCGATCGCGCTGCATGTCGCCACGCCGCGAGCAGGCGATCTGGGTCGGCCGGATCTTCTTCATCTGGGCCTCGGTCTACAATCTGTTCGTCGTCTCGGTGTTCTGGCAGCTCAATGTCGACCTGTTCAGCCCCGAGCAGGGCAAGCGGCTGTTCGGCTTCATCGCCGCCGGCGCCACGATCGGCGCGATCGTGGGCTCGGCGGTGACCGCGAGCCTGGCGCGCTACGTCTCGCCGACCGTGCTGATGGCGGGCGCGGCCCTGCTGCTCGAAGTCGCGGTGTTCAGCGTCGGCCGCCTGGCGGCTGTCGCCTGGCCTGCACACGGCCGGGCGACCTGGCGCGGCCGCGGCGGACGAAAAGCCGGTCGGCGGCAGCGTGTGGCCGGCATCCCGCACGCCTTCCGCTCGCCCTACCTGCTGCGGTCAGCGCGTTCCTGCTGCTCTACGCGGTGACCTCGACCTTCGTCTATTTCCAGCAGGCCGCGATCGTCAGCCACAGCTTCACCGACAGGGGCGCGCAGACCGCATTTTTCGCCAGCATCGATCTCGGCGTCAATTCACTGGCGCTCCTCTTCCAGCTGTTCTTCACCGGCCGGATCATCGTGCTGCTGGGCGTCGCCGCGCGCTCGCCCTGTTGCCGGCCCTGACCATGGTCGGCTTCGCCGCGCTTGCGCTGACGCCGACCCTGGGCGTGATCGCGGCGTTCCAGATCCTCCGCCGCGCCGCCGACTACGCGATCGCGCGGCCGACCCGCGAGATCATCTATACCGTCGTGTCGCGCGAGGACCGCTACAAGGCCAAGGGCTTCATCGAACTTTCGTCTACCGTCTCGGCGACCAGGTCGGCGCCTGGTCGTCGGCCTTGCTTGGCGGGCTTGGCTGGGGGACCAGCGTGGCGGCGCTGGTTGCGATCCCGATCTCCTGTCTGTGGCTCGGCAACAGCATACTGGCTCGGCCGTCGGCAGGAGAGGGTGGCGGCGGCGGAGGCCGTGCGGGCGACCGTCTGATCGCGGGCGAGCGCCGAGCGCAGGCTTGCCCTCGTGGTCGTGTTCGGCAGAGCGCTCTCATGGGTGCCATCACGGACTGTTGGAGCGCAGCACTAACTCGCCGTACGGTGAGTTTCAAAACAAGGATTTCAACACGGAGGAGAAGGGAGGGCCACAGAGATCACGGAGGAGAATCTCGACGCCCCCTTTCAAGTGCACAGGGCACGCTGTCCTGGGCGATGATTTGATATCCTTACGTGGAGCGCCAGGAAAGCTCTTGCTTCGTCAGCAATTCTCGTTATGGCGGACGTCGCGCCATAGCCCCCAGTCGTCATGGTCGGCGAAGCATGCCGCGGCGAAGGCCGGGGGCCGGCCATCCACGTCTTTGCGGTGCCGGACGAAGAACAGACATGGATGGCGAGCCTCGCCCGCCATGACACCGGGCCTGCTCGCGCCTTCTCAGCTCGAAATGAGAACTGCTTTTGCTCCGTGCTCTCCGTGGCCCTCCCTTCTCCTCCGTGTTAAAGTACCTTCTTCCTCACCCGACACGCGTTTCCGCCCCAAAGGTGGCAACCTGCAAACGCTACGCGGCACGGCGCACGCTGAAGCTGCTCCCGGCGTCGGCGGTGACGAAGCCCATCCGCTCCAGCACGCCGAGCACCGACCCAATTTTGGCGGCGGAGCGGCGGCCCCGGCGAAACCTGGCGGCGAGCGAGGCCGAATCGAGCGGCGCGGGTTCGGCTGCCAGCGCGGCCATGACGGCGGCGGTCTGCGCCATCTCGTCGGTCGGGAACGCCGGCTTCGGTCCCGCGGCGGGGGCGGCTTGTGCGTCGCCTGCGGTGCCGCCGACAAGGTCGAGTTCGGCCTTTCGTTCCGGCGATCCGAAGGATCATGTACAAATCAGCCTCGCTGCCTGCCCCTTTTGGCGAGTGATGGCCCCTGCAGCGACATGCTCGTGAATGTGCGTCGACTCATTAGATAACCCCGCCGCCGATCGTTCTTGCTTTCCATGGAATTTCTTCTTCGCGTAAAGTGGACATGGCCGCTGGGAGAGTGAGTTCGCGATAGTCGATGGCAAACTCTGCTGTTGCAAATCCCCGCAGCGCCACCTCGCCCGCTTCCGCCATGAGTGGCTTGCCTGACTAGCCTTTAACCGCCGGTGTCGGCGGAACCGGTACGATGATCTCGGAGGCGATCTTCCAAGCCTTCGCGACCTTGAGCCAATCGATGATCATCAGAAAAGGTTTTGGCGTGCCATCCTGTCCTGCATACGAAACCGTAATGGTCATCGGCACGTAGGATTTGGCCAGTTCGCGCGTCAGTCCGATGACCCTCAGCTTCGACAGGTCGGGGGTGAGACAACAGGTCCCGATGCGGCGATGTCGTGCAGCTTCTGATCGATCGCGTCGTTGCCCCAAAATCCGGCCCAGTTGCCTTCGGATGGAACAGCACCCTTGGCAACCAGGAGGGCCGATGGCGACTGCCAAAACATCCCATGGATGGCTTTGACATCGTGCCGGTTCGCCAACTCCATGAGTTGGCTGAATTCTGATTTGATCGTATTCAGAGCCGCAGCGTCGAGCAGATCCTTACGGGCGACCGGAGCCGCGGCGCTGGTTCCCGCCGATAGCGCCGCCACGGCCAAGGCGACGGCAAAGTGCATCTTTTGCATGTTCAGCATCCTCTGAAGTAGCCGCAGACGGTGGGAGGCTGGCCCGACACGACACGATATCCTATTAATGACGAACATCATGATTGTATTGATGATAGTCATCATGCAAGGTGTCAAGGGATTCCGAGGTGTTCGCATGAAAGTGAGCCGAGAGCGGGTTGCGGAGCATCGGACGCGGATCCTGGCCGCCGCCGCGCGTCTGTTCCGGCAGCGCGGCTTCGATGACGTCACCGTCGCGGAGGTGATGAAGGACGCCGGCCTAACGCATGGCGCCTTTTATGGGCACTTTCCCTCCAAGGAGGTGCTTATCGCAGAGGCTATCGGGCAAGCCCTGCCTCCAGCTCCGGATAAGACCAAGCCGCGCCGGCCGGCGGCGGACTTTGCCGACGGCTACCTCAGTGTCAGGCACCGCGACAACCGGGCAACCTCCTGTCTGTTTTCGAGTTCTGGGAACGGAAGCTGCGCGGGGTTCTGCCGACCTCCGGCGTCGAATGACAGAGTCCGTCCGCGCCCGGATCAATCATCTCAGCCTGGAGGCAGAGGGCGACACACCTGACGAGAAACGGCGCGCGGCGATCGCTGCCTGGTCGGCCATTGTCGGCGCGATGGTGCTCGCCCGCATCGTCGACGACGAGAAGTTGTCGAAAGAGATCCTGACGGAGACGCGCGCCTCTCTTCCGCTCGCGTAGGCGTTGGAATTGACGCGCAGAACTTGCTGGTTTCCATGACCGAGGCGACAATGGCCCAGTGCTCGCGGCCGGCGTCGGAACCAGCAAAGAGCGCAATGTTGTTGGCATGTTGCGACTTTCCACCGAGGGCCAGCCACCGGGACGGGCCGGCGTCCGGAACCCTTCACCGAAGCGGTCATCGGACCGGGCGCCTGGTGCAAGGCTGGACCGCACGCATCGTGCTCATCCCAGGTGGCGTATCGCGGCCGACGGGGATTCTCGCCCGCAAGTGGGCGAAGTGTGCGCTCGGCCAGCGGATATCAGAAGCTGCCATGCCCAAAGCTTGCGCGCAGCACGAGATAGAGCAGGCCCCCCACCAGGAAACCCACCAGCGTCCCGTTGACCCGCACGTATTGCAGGTCCTTGCCGATCCGCAGCTCCAGCCGTTCGACGATGGTCTCGGTGTCCCAACCGGCCACCACCTGCGCGATGAAATCCGCCAGCCGGGCCTGCGCCGCCGGCAGCAGGCTGAGAACCACCGCCTCCACCCCAGCATGCACGCGTGCGCGCGCGGCCGGGTCGGCCTCCAGCATCGCGCCGACATTGCCCAGCGCGCCCTCGATGAACGCCACCGTCCGCCCCGATGGCCGGCCCGCATCGGCTTCCAGCGCCAAACGCAGCCGCGCCCAGATGTCCCACATCCAGGCCTGCACCGTCTCGTGCGCCACCACCCGGCGGATCGCCACGCCCACCTCGGCGGCGCGCGCGGGGTCCTCCTCCAGGCGGGTGATCTCGCGGCGGACCCATTCGTCGAACGCGGCGCGCAACTCCGAGCCGTCCGGGCTCATCTTGTCCAGTTCGGCATTCACCATCCCCAGCACCCGCCGTGCGATCGAGGCCCCGAGCGCCCAACCGACCAGCCGGCCACCCTGCTCGCGCACCCGCTCCTCGATCGCCAGGCGCAGCGTTTCCTCCTTGCCCGCCATCAGCGTCTTGAACTGGCCGAGCACGAACCCGAACACCTCCTGATGGCGGCCACCTTCCACCATGCCGCGCAGCGCGCGCGCCAGCACCCGCCCGGCGCCGGCACCGCCCAGGATGCGCGGCGCAAGCCGGGACAGCAGGCGCCGCGCCCGGCCATCCTCCACCGTCGCCAGCAGCCGAGGCAGCATCCCCGCCAGCGCCACCGAGGCGGGCCGCGCGGATCCGGGGTCTGCCAGGAAGCGGTGCAGGATGCCCGGCAGGTCGAGCCGCCCCAGCACGCCCGCCACCTCCTGGCCGGTGAACACATGCGTCGCGACGAAGCGCCCCAGCGCCGCCCCCAGCCGCTCCTTCTGGTGCGGGATGATCGCCGTGTGCGGGATCGGAATGCCGAGCGGATGACGGAACAGCGCCGTCACCGCGAACCAGTCGGCAATGCCGCCGACGAAGCCGGCCTTCGCCGCGGCCTGCAGCAGATCGCTCGCCCACCCCTCGGGCAGCGCGTAGCTGCCGAGCGTGAGCACCGCCATCAGGACCAGCAGCAAGGTGGCGAAGGCCCGGTGGCGCGTCAGGGTGCGCCTGGCTTCGGTGTCCGGATCGGGTTCGGCCATGCGGGACCCTCCATAGCGGCGCCGGCGCCGGAGCGCACCCCGTGTCGCAGCGTTCACCGGCCGCACCGGATCGGCTAGCCTCGCCGCGACCGGCGGAGGAAGCTTTGGCCGATGAGCAATCGCATGAGGCAGCCCACAGGCCGCCTCGACCGCCGCGCCATGTTGGTCTGACCGGGCGACCGGTCCGGCCGCGCTCGCGGGGAAGACTTGTCCGCCTCGACGAGCACTGGTTGCGCTCGATCGGCTTCACCCTTTTCCTGGTCGGGCTGATCGCAACGGCGATCGGCGCCGACTGGACGTCCACGCTGTCCTCGCTCGTTACTTGCGCGGTGGGGTTCGGGTTCTTCTACCTGCTGTTTCCCGGGGGCGCGCATTTCGGCATGACGGTCGCCAATTTCCTGGCGATCTATCTTTGCCTGTTCGAGGTCTTCCACGATGCCAACTTTCCCGCGGCGCCGCGACCCTTCGCCCTGGGTGCGGTCGCCATGCCGGTACTTGGCTTCCTCGTCGGCTGCATCATGCGCCGCAGACAGGTCTATTCGATCATTCACGCCCGACGAATCCGCGAACTCGAGCACCTGCCGCGCGTGACCAGCTGGCTGCTCGGCGCGATGGCGGTCGGAGCCGTCTCCTTCGCGCTCCCGCGGCTCGAACTCGATCCGCCGGAGCAGGGGATCGCGCTGCTGGCGGCGATGGCCGTCATCACGCTGCTCGTCGTCGTCGCGGTGCGCGACGTTGTCCTGGTGCTGATCGATATCGCCATGGTGTTCGAAGGTGTCGCCGCCCGGCTCGACCGGCTGGTGCGGCCGATCATGGCCTTTCTCACCTTCTATGCGCTGCTGCTGGTGGTGTTCGCCTGCCTCTATCGCATCGCCGATCTTAGCGCGCGGACGCCGCAATTCGCTCTGCATGGGTCGCCGGCGCGGATCAGCTTCGTCGATTCGCTGTATTACAGCGTCGCCACGATCACCACGCTCGGCTTCGGCGACATCGCGCCGATGTCGCTCCTGGTTCGCGCATTGACCGGAATGGAGGTGGTGTCCGGCATATTGATGCTGCTGTTCGGCTTCAGCGAGATCATGCGCAGCGCCGGGGCAGCAAGCGACGCCCGGTCGCGCGGCCAACGGCGCATGCCGCCGCCGGAAGATTCCATGTAGCAAGCACCAGAGTTTCGCCATGTTGGCGCGGCATGTTCGTGCTCTGCGGAGAATGATGATGGGCTGGCACGGTCGAAAGGTTCTGGTCACCGGCGGGGCGGGCTTCCTCGGTTCCAATCTGTGCCACGCCCTGGCGGCCCGTGGCGCACGCGTGACCGCGCTCGACGGCTTCCTGTTCGGCAGCGGCGCCAACGCGACGAACCTCGCCGATGCCGCGGTCGAACTCGTGCGCGGCGATATCCGCGAGATTGACCTGCGGTCGCTGTGCGAAGGCGCCTCGGTCATCTTCAACCTCGCCGCGCAGACCAGCCACATGGGCGGCCAGAACGATCCGCTGGCGGACATCGCGGTGAACGCCGTCGCACAGGTGCGGCTGATCCAGGCGGCACGCGAGGCGGCGCCCGATGCGGTGGTGGTGCATGCCTCGACGCGGCAGTTCTACGGCCGCGTTCAGAAATTGCCGGTGGACGAGAACCAGCCGGTGGCGCCGCCCGACGCCAACGGCGTGTCGAAGTTCGCCGGCGAGCAGTACCGGATGCTGGAGCACCGTGTGCGCGGGCGTCCAGTGGTCTCGCTGCGGCTGACCAACTGCTACGGACCGCGGCTGCGCATCCGCGACGCGCGCCAGACCTTTCTGGGTATCTGGATCCGCTGTGTGTTGGAGGAAAAGCCGTTCGAGGTCTGGGGCGGCGCGCAGCTTCGCGACCTGACCTATGTGGATGACGTGACCGAGGCGTTCCTGCTGGCCGCCGACCACCCCCGGTGCCACGGGCGCATCTTCAATATCGGCGGACCTCCGCCGGCGTCGCTGCACGACATCGCCGAACTGATGGTCCGCGTGGCGGGTCCGCCCGCCGGCTACACCACCCGCGAATTCCCGGCCGACCGCGCCACCATCGACATCGGCAGCTATCACGCGGACGACAGCGCGTTCCGAGCCGCGGCCGGATGGGAGGCGCGGGTCGGGCTGGAGGAGGGCATCAGGCGCTCGCTGGAGTGGTACCGCACGCGGCTCGGGGACTATCTGTAGGTGCGAACTTGGCGCTACGGTGGGGTCCCACCCGCAGCACGAGGTCGCCATGTCGCTGACCAACGCACCCGATCCCGAAATCCGCGCCGCCGTGGTGCGGCAGGACCTCAAGAACGTCCTGCACCCCATCGTCCAGCACAAGCTGCTGGAGACCAAGCAGATGGTGGTCACCGGCGCGCACGGTTCGACGATCTACGACGCCGACGGCACTGCCTACCTTGACGCCATGGCCGGGCTGTGGTGCGTCAATATCGGCTATGGCCGCGGCGAACTCGCCGATGTCGCCGCCGACCAGATGCAGCAGCTCGCCTACTTCCCGCATACGCAGATGAACGTACCCGCGGCGGGTCTGGCGGAGAAGATCAACACGCTGATGGGCGGCGGCTATCACGTCTACTTCGTCAACTCGGGGTCGGAGGCGAACGAGGCCGGCTTCAAGATTGCCCGCCAGTATCAGAAGCACGAGCACCCGGGCGAGTTCCGCTACAAGACGGTCAGCCGCTACTACGCCTATCACGGCACCACGCTCGCCACGCTGGATGCCGGCGGCATGGGCGACCGCAAGGCGAAGTTCGAGCCGTATTCAGGCGACTTCGTGCACGTTGCGCCGCCGTACTGCTACCGCTGCCCGTTCGGCCTCAGCTACCCGAGCTGCGGGCTGGCGTGCGTGAAGAACATGGAAAGCGCCATCCTGGGCGAGAACCCGGACACGGTGGCCGAGGTGATCGTGGAGCCGATCATGAGCGGGATCGGCGTCGCGGTGCCGCCCGACGAGTACCTGAAGGAGGTGGAGGCGATCTGTCTCCGCTACGGCATCCTGCTGCACGTGGACGAGGTGATCAACGGCTTCGGCCGCACCGGCAAGATGTTCGCCTATCAGCACTATGGCGTTGCGCCCGATATCGTCGCGGTGGCCAAGGGCATCTCCAGCGCGTACATGCCGATCGCGGCGACCGTGGTGAAGAACTCGGTGTTCGACAGCTTCTACGGCGACCCGGCGGAGAACCTGCAGGTCGCGCAGGTCAACACCTATGGCGGCCATCCGGTCGCCGCCGCCGTCGCGCTGCGCAACATCGAGATCCTGGAGGCCGAGCGCCTGGCCGACCGCGCGGCGGAGACCGGGGCCTATATGCTGGATGGCCTGCGCGGCCTGATGCGGCACGCCGTCGTGGGCGATGTGCGCGGCAAGGGCCTGCTGCAGGCGATCGAGCTGGTGAAGGACCGCGCGAGCAAGGAGCCGGTGGATGCATCGGTGATCACCAGCGTGGTGGAGTTCTGCCGCGAGCAGGGCGTGATCGTCGGCCGCGGCGGCGGCGGCCGGCGCTTCGGCAATGTGATCGTGCTGTCGCCGCCGCTGGTGATCACGCGCGCCGAGTGCGACCGGCTGGTTGACACGCTGGATCGCGCGCTGGCAGCGGTCGCGGGGTGACGGCGGAGGCACAGTAGCGCAACCGGCGCCGGCTCGGTCTTTCCGAGGGCTGCACCTGATGCGATGTGCGCTGCCGACTTGCTCGGCGTGATGCCGGCGTGATCGCCGGCGACCAATGGTTGCCCAGACTCCTCCCAGCCGGCTAGGGTGCGGCCCGGAAGGAAAGAACACAGCATGAACGACCTCTTCGGTGCCGCCCAGGGCAAAGTCGGGCGCAATGGCGCGGGGGAATATTCCGCCAAGGACATCGAGGTCCTGGAAGGCTTGGAGCCGGTCCGTCGCCGGCCCGGCATGTATATCGGCGGCACCGACGAAACGGCGCTGCACCATCTGGCCGCCGAAATGCTCGACAACGCGATGGACGAGGCGGTGGCCGGTCACGCCAGCTTCATCGAGGTGACCCTGGAGCCGGGCAACTGGCTGACGGTGCGCGACAACGGGCGCGGCATCCCGGTGGACCCGCATCCGAAATTCAAGAATTCTCAGTGCGTTGGAAGTGATTCTCACGACTTTGCATTCGGGCGGAAAATTCGGCGGCAAGGTCTACGCCACGTCCGGCGGCCTGCACGGCGTCGGCAGCTCGGTGGTCAATGCACTGTCCGAGGTCATGGAGGTGGAGGTCGCCCGCGACCGCATCCTGTGGAAGCAGAGCTACGCGCGCGGCAAGCCGACCACGAAGCTGACCAATGCCGGGCCGGTGCACAACCGGCGAGGCACCTCGATCCGCTTCAAGCCGGACCCAAAAGTGTTCGCCAGCGTCGGGTTCAGCCCGGCGCGGCTGTACCGGCTGTGTCGGTCCAAGGCCTACCTGTTCCGCGGCGTGCAGATCCGCTGGGCGTGCGATCCGGCGCTGCTGCGCGGCGTCAAGGACGACACGCCTGCCGAGGCGGTGCTGCATTTCCCGGGCGGACTGCGCGACAGCCTGGAGGCGGAGATCGGCGAGACGCCGCGCGTGCTGCCGGCGCTCTGGGCGGGCGAGGCCGATCTTCCGGCGGGACCCGACGGCGAGGCCGCCGGACGGCTGGAATGGGCGACCGCCTGGCTGGAGGAGGGCGAGGGGTTCCTGCACTCCTACTGCAACACCATCCCCACCACGCAGGGCGGCACCCATGAGGCGGGTTTCCGTGCCGCGCTGGTGAAGGGCCTGCGTGCCTGGGGCGAGCAGAAGGGCAATCGGCGCGCCGCGCAGGTGGTGGCCGAGGACCTGCTGGGGCCGATGGCGGGAAAACTGTCGGTGTTCCTGCGCGATCCGCAGTTCCAGGGCCAGACCAAGGAGAAGCTGACCAGCAACGAGGCCGCGCGTCTGGTCGAGACCGCGCTGCGCGACCGGTTCGACCATTGGCTGGCCGGCGATCCCGCGCAGGCCGACAATCTGCTGGCCTTCGTCATCGAGCGGGCGGAGGACCGGCTGCGGCGGCGCGAAAGCAAGGACGTCTCGCGCAAGACCGCGACGCGGCGGCTGCGGCTGCCCGGCAAGCTCACCGACTGCACGCGGGAAAATGCCGCGGAAACCGAGATCTTCCTGGTGGAGGGCGATTCGGCCGGCGGTTCGGCCAAGCAGGCCCGCAATCGGGAAACCCAGGCGGTGCTGCCGCTGCGGGGGAAAATCCTGAATGTTGCGAGCGCATCGGCTGACAAGCTGCGGCAGAATCAGGAGCTGAAGGACCTGATCGAGGCGCTGGGCTGCGGCGTCGGCGACCGGTTCGACCGGGCGAAGCTGCGCTATGGCCGCGTCATCATCATGACCGATGCGGATGTCGACGGCGCGCACATCGCCTCGCTGCTGATCACCTTCTTCTACCGCGAGCTGCCGGAGCTGGTGCGGCATGGGCACATCTATCTGGCGCAGCCGCCGCTGTATCGCCTGACCCAGGGCGCAAAGTCGGTCTATGCAATGAACGACGCTGATCGCGAGGCGAAGACGAAGCGGGAATTCAAGGTCGGGGCGAAGGTGGAAGTGAGCCGATTTAAGGGTTTGGGCGAGATGCCTCCCTCACAGCTCAAGGAAACCACGATGGACCCGGCGAAGCGGACGCTGCTGAAGGTGGTGGCGCTGGCGGAGGAGCGGGCGAAGACGAACGATCTGGTCGAGAGCCTGATGGGGCGTCGGCCGGAGCTGCGGTTCGCGTTCATTCAGGAACATGCGCGGACGGTGGAGGAGGTGGACGTGTGATGTCGCAACGGCGCGCCATGGTCGGCTCTCCGGCGACGGCAACATCGACGATTTTTGTTGACATTGCTACCGGCAGGCCTAACATCCGCGATGTTCTCTGCAAGCATCGGATAACCGGACCGTGCCCACAACCGTTGTCGTCGTATTCACGGCAAGGCCTCTCGACGAAATCCTGAAGCACGGCGGTTCCCGCGACTGGCGGCTGGACCCCGAACGTGCCAGGCGGGCGGAATACCTTGTTTGCACTCACAACCGCCACAATACGGTCTTCCGCGCGCCGACAGCCCCGCACCGGGCGGCAATCCTGATCGGTCGCATTGCCGACGTGGTTCCGTCTCCGGAGGCGCCGGATCGTTGGCTCATAAAGATCAGCGAGTATTGTGTTCCTGCACCGCCGATCCCGAACATCTGGGGAAAATCCGGACATCGGCGCTACCCGGTCTGGTACACGACCCTCGAGGAACTCGGGATCGACCTCAGCACCCTTCCGCCGTTCAGACCCATGACTCTCTCCGTCAGCCCTGGGGGCATGCATGAAATGCCGGTTGCACCCGTCATTGCTCCGGCCAACGCGTCACAAATGAGCCCGAGCCAGCTCGAACAGTGGGCGGATCGGCCCGCGCGCGCGCAATCCGCCGGCGGCCAGGATGTGTGGCGGCGGCTGGACGCGATCCTGCAGCAGATCGACAGGGTTCCCAACCTGCCCGCGCCGAACGATCCCCTCGACTGGGACGAGCATGGCCTGCCGCGATGATGGCAGTCGATACCTCCGCCGTCGTCGCCATCATGCTGAATGAGCCTGAGCGCGCAACGTTCAGGAACGCCATTCAAAGTGTGACCAAGGTGCTGATCAGTACGGTCTCGGTCGTCGAGATCAAGATGGTCGTCCATGGACGGCGCGGCGCCCGCGCCGTCGTCTTCGTGGAGGACTTCCTCAGGCTCCCGGCGTTCGAGATCGTGCCGCCTGGCCTGGCCGACATGGATGCCGCCTATTCCGCGTTTGTCGCATTCGGGAAAGGCAGCGGCCATCCGGCCGCCCTGAACTTCGGCGACGTGTTCGCCTACGCCCTCGCGAAGGTGCGGGGAATTCCTCTCCTGTTCAAAGGCGACGACTTCGCCGAGACCGACATCGAGCCGGCGGTGGCAGGAACCGCATAAGCCCCAGCGTACCCGAATCTAGCCATGCCCTCGCCGGATCGCCGCCAGCACCCGTTGCGGCGTCAGCGGCGTCTCGTTGACCTCGATGCCCAACGGCGCGAGCGCGTCGCGCACGGCGTTGGCGATCGCCGCGGGCGGGGCGACGGCGCCGCCCTCGCCCATTCCCTTCATGCCGTATTCGGTCGCCGTCGCCGGCGTGTGCAGGTGCCCGATCCGGATCGCCGGCAGTTCGTGCGCGCCGGGCATGTGGTAGTCGAGGAACGTCGCGGCGAGCGGCTGGCCCTGCGCGTCGTAGGGGATCTCCTCGTGCAGCGCGGTGCCGATCCCCTGCACCACGCCGCCGCGGATCTGACCCTCCACGAGCATCGGGTTCACCATCCTGCCGCAGTCCTCGGCGACCGCGAAATCGAGCAGTTCGATCGCACCCGTCTCGGTGTCCACCGCAACGACCGCACCGTGCGTCGCGTAGGAGAAGACGCCCGTGCTGATGCCCGGCTCATAGGTCGCGGTCGCATCGAGCAGCGGCTCGACGCCGGGCGGCAATTCGTGCATCCGCAGATGCGCGATGCCGGCGATCGCGGCGATCGTCACCGAGCCCTGCGGCCCGTGCACCGCCCCGCCCTCGCACCGCGTCTCGGCTGGATCGCATTGCAGCAGATGCGCGCCGATCCGGCACAGCTTGTCGCGCAGGATGCGGCTCGCGCGCGCCACCGCCCCGCCCGACATGACCATGCTGCGCGAGGCGAATGTGCCGAAACCGAAGGCGGTGCTTTCGGTATCGCCGTGCCGCACCGAGATGTGCGCCGGATCGATGCCCAGTTCCTCGCAGGCGATCTGCGACAACGCCGTCTCCAGCCCCTGACCGTGCGACTGGATGCCGACCATCAGCACGACACTGCCGTCGGTCAGGATGCGCGCGGTGCAGCTTTCGAAGCCCGGAATGATCGCGGCGCCGCGCGAGGCGAACTCGGCGGCGCCGTGCGCGGTCTGCTCAGTGAAGCTGGCGAAGCCGACGCCGACCAGCCGCCCATCGGGCTCGCCCTGTCGCTGCCGTTCGCGGATCTGCGCAAGGTTCAGGAGCTCGGCGCAGAGCCGCACGCTTTCCGGGTAATCGCCATTGTCGTAGCGCATGCCGGCGACCGAGGCATAGGGCATCTGCTCGGGCCGGATCATGTTCTCGATGCGCACCGTAACCGGGTCGCGGCCGACCGCGCGGGCAACCTCGTCTATCGTGCGTTCGACCGCGAAGCACGCACCGGGACGGCCGACCCCGCGATAGGGACCGAGCGGCGTCTTGTTGGTCGCGACCGTATAGGTGCGGGCGCGATAGTGCGGGATCACATAGGGGCCCGGCAGGCTGCGCGCCGCCATATTGGCCTCCTGATAGGGGCCTTGCGGCCATAGTCCATAGGCGCCGGCGTCGACGGTGATCTCGCAATCGATGCCCAGGATTCGGCCTTGCCGATCGGCATAGGCCGTCACCCGGTAATGATGATCGCGGGTATGGGCGCAGGTCAGCAGATGTTCGCGGCGGTCCTCGATCCAGCGCACCGGGTGGTCGAGCTCCAGCGCCAGCGCGGTGAGGACGATCTCCTCCGGATAGAGCCGTGCCTTGGGCCCGAATCCGCCGCCGACATCGGGCGCGACAACCCGGATGCGGCGCTCCTCGAGCCCAAGGATGTCGCCGAGCGCGACGCGCATCGTGTGCGGCGTCTGCGTCGATGCGTAGACCACGATCTCGTCCAACCGGTAGTCGCGATAGGCGAGGACGCCGCGGCACTCCATCGGCGCGCCGGACTGCCGGTTCATGCGGTATTCGCGGCTGACGGTGATCTCCGCGGCCCGTGCGGCGGCGTCGATGTCGCCGCCCTCGAGCGTGCGCTCCTGGAACAGATTGTCGCCGAAGTATTCGTGCACGAGAGCGGGGCTGCCGGCGCGCGCGGCGCGGGCATCCACCACCGCGTCGACCGGCCGGTAGTCGACGGTGACGGCAGCGGCGAGGTCCTCGGCTTCGGCGCGGGTTGGCGCGACGCAGGCGGCGATCGCCTCGCCGACATAGCGCACCTTGTCGGTCGCGAGCGGCGGCCACGGCGGCGAGCGCGCCCCGGCCGCCTGCGTCACCACGCGGATCGGCTTGATCCGCGGCAGATCGGCAGCGGTGAAGACCCGTCCCCATGCGGCGGGCGGAACGGAGATCGAGCCGATATGGGCGTGGGCGTGCGGACTGCGCAGAAACACGACATCCTGCGTACCGCGCATCGCGATGTCCGCGACGAACTGGCCGCGGCCGCGCAGGTGACGATCGTCCTCCTTGCGCAGCACCGACGCCCCGACGCCGTTGTGTTGACCCGAGTGTTCACCCGCCATTGCCGCCTCCCCGAAACCACAGCCGCTTCGCTGATTGCCGCCAGCGGCGGATTTGATTGCGCGAGGATGGGCCGCCGAATGCCGGCGGACAACAATTGGCCCGCCATCCTGAAGGCGGCAGAGCCGGAACCAAAAGGCAGAGCATTTCCCTAGGCCGTGCGGGCAGATTTGGATGTTCCGCCGGTTCCCATCCGCCCAATTGTTCCCGCATCAGCGGAAGCAAACGGGGACTAATTCTGCGCAGGTTTTGGGGAACCAGACTGACCCTGTACAGGACCAGAAGAACCCAGTTGAGCCTGGACAGGTTTCCGGTCAACCGGCGCAGCAGCTTCCAGAGCCTTCATCTCGGCCTGGATCAGTGTCATAGTGTTAGTATCGATACGCTGTACTTCTGGAATCCAATCACTCGGCGAAACTGTGCCGTTCATGATCGCTAAGCAAAGCGACATCATGCTGTCCCGCTTATACTGTAGTCCCTGCGAGCGATACATGAGCGGCAGAGCGGCTGTAGCCACCTCACGACCACCGCCAAGGTCAACTGTGACAGGTGTTGCGGCCGGTCCACCGCTTCCCTTCAAAGCCGCGGTCACCGCACTTGCATATGACTGCGCGACATCAGGCGGAGGCTCCGCGCACACAAACGGAACCTCGGTCTTCCGGACGAAAATCGTCCGTCTCTGCGCGTCGGTTGAAAGTGCAGCATAGCCGGCGACCTCATCCCAAACAACTGGATTCGTGTCTCTGTGACTGAAATACGTGATCCCACACCCATTCAGGGCGAATAAACTCGCGGCCAATCCCAGGTATCTTGTCCGCATGTAACCCCCTCATTTTTGTTTTAGAATGATGGTGTATCGAGGGAAAGGCAAGCGAATTGTTTCCAGTGCAATGATAAAGTCACACAAAAGTTACAGGGAACCTAAACCGGCAGAACCGGAACCAAAAGGCAAAGCACCTCCCTCGGCCGTGCGGGCAAATTTGGATGTTCCGTCGATTCCCGTCGGCCCAATTATTCCCGCATCAGCGGGAGCAAACGATAAGAACCATGTAGGTTCAGGCCATTACGGCGCGCTGAGCATCGCACCACGACCTTTCAACCGCAACGGATTTCTACGCAGAAAGCGTTAAGAGTCCGGTGATAAGAGAGGTGGCCGGCTTCGCCGAGCGCACCGGCCAAAAAATCAACCTCCAGCGTCAGCTCGCCGATCTTGGCGTGCAGTGCCTTCACTCCACCGCCGGTGCCGCCTCGATGCCCGCGGCGCCAGACCCGAACAACCCAGCGACACCCGCCATCACCTGCGCCTTCGAAGCCATGATCTGGTTCGGGTGAACGTCATACTTCTGGGCCAGCTCTGCCAGCGTCCTCTCGCCCTTGATGGCCGCCAACGTCACTTTGGCCTTGAATGCCGGTGCGTGGGTCCGGCGCGATCGTATCGTCATGGTCGCTCCTGATCCGCGGCATACTCGCCGCTCTCAGGCAGATTTGCCACTTATCGACCTGTCCGAATTTCGCCAGCCACGTCTAAGGGACTAATTCTGCGCAGCGCCCTGATCATTGGATCAATCGTGTCGAACGTATCGAGTTGCCACGCCGCTGCGATCACGTCATCGACGGACCCTCTGAAAGCGCCATGCCGCGCAAGATCTCGCACCTTCGCTTCGATGTCCTGATCCGAGAGAGGTCGTTCCGTACTGCCCTTGGCATCGAGCACGGTCGATTCCAGCGTGCGTCCGTCGAGGGTGCGGACCGTAGCAGTCGCCGCTCCTTTGGGACTGTCGGCATTCAGCCGGGTCTTCGTCAGTGCCCGCAGCGCAATCACTGAGGGATCATGCACCGTGTCCTCCGAAAACTCCTTCAGCCCGGCGGCTCCGAACAGTAATGCGACCGCAGCGCAGTGGTGGATGCTGACACGCGCATCTCTTTCATTCGTAACAGTCCGATCGCCACGATCGAGCAAAAGCTGGTCCCCCGATACGACGATTTCAGCAATGTCCGCCGCCATCAGTGCATGATCGCGCCGCAGCGCCAGGCACGCGTCGATCACCGCATGCATGACGATGCCGCACGGATAGGGCTTGTAGGTGTTCTGCAGCAGCTCCCATCGCTCGCCCAAACCGTCCGTCATGTCCGAGGTCGCGGGATCATCCCCCATCGCGCGCGCCCAGCCGAGAGCGCCCTCGATCGCTGCCGGCGCCGCCGTGTAGCCCTGTTCCGCCAGCAGTGCAGCAAACGGTCCATTGCGGGCGGCATTGCCGACGCTCACGTTCTTCGCCGCACTGGGCAGGTTCTCCACCAAGCCAGCGGACTGGCTGGCGGCGATACCCAGCGCGTGCCATGTCTGCTCCGCGTCCAGCCCAAGCAGCTTTGCGCTCGCCGCGGCAGAGCCGAATACGCCGCAGGTCGAGGTGATATGCCATCCCCGCGCGTAATGGCCGGGCGATACGGCATTGCCGATGCGGCATTCAACTTCGGCGCCCAGGACGAATGCATGCAGCATAGCCGCCCCGGACAACCCTCGCTGTTCCGCAAGTGCGAGTGCGGCCGGGGCGACCGGCGCGGTGGGATGGATGACCGTCCGCAGGTGCGTGTCGTCGTAGTCGAGCAGGTTGCCGGCGATCGCGTTGATGAATGCTGCGCCGAGCGGATCGAGCAACTCCGCGCGGCCGAGCACCATCACCCGCTCGGCGCCGGACAATCGCGTCAGAACGCGCATCGCCATCTCGATCGGCGGCGTACGGGCGACGCCAATGGCACAGCCGATGAAGTTCAGCAGCGACCGCTTGCCCTCATGCCGCAACGCGTGCGGCAGCGCATCCCAACGCGACGCCGCGACGAACTTGCCGAGGCGCTCGCCGACGAAACCGGAGCCTGCCTGCTTCGACATGGCGTCAGTTCTCCGGCAGCTTCCAGCCGATCCAATCGCAGAAGGCGCGGCCCATCACCAGTTCGAGGTCATGTCCGGTGACCTCGGCCCGGTCTTCAATTCGATGCTTGAGAAGGCGATGCGGGGGTGTGGAGCGGCGTTCGGGTCGTTCTACACCTATGACGGCGAGCAATTTCTCTCTCGCGGCGCAACGCGGACTGCCGGACGCGTTCGCCGAGGATTCCGGACAAAGACCCCGCTGAAGCCCGTGCCTGGCAGTCGCCTGGCCCGAGCCATCGAGAACAGGCAGACCCTACAGGTCCTCGATCTGAAGGCCGAGGATTTGTAAGTTGAAGGCAATCCCTTCGTCCGCGCCATGTTCGAACTTGGGGGCGTGCGCACCATCCTGGTGGTGCCGCTGTGCAAGGACGAGGTCGTATTCGGATTCCTCTCGGTCTACCGGCAGGAAGTGCATGCGTTCTCGGATAAGCAGATCGAACTGTTGCAGAGCTTTGCGGCGCAGGCGGTGATCGCGATGGAAAATGCCCGGCTGATCGACGAATTGCGTGAGCTCACCGATCAAATAGCGGAACTTAACCGAGGTCTCGAAGCGCGGGTCGCCGAACAGGTCGAGGAGTTAGGGCGGGTCGGACGACTGAAGCGGTTCCTCGCGCCGCAACTTGCGGAATTGATCGTCTCGCAGGGCACCGAGAAGATCCTCGAAAGCCATCGCCGGGAGATCGTCGTCGTGTTTTGCGACTTGCGCGGCTACACCGCCTTCGCGGAGACAGCCGGCCAGAGGAGGTGCATGAATTCCTACGTGAATATCATGGAGCGTTGGGACCTCTTGTGCGCCAATTCGAGGGGACGCTCGACCAGTTCTCGGGCGACGGGATCATGGTGTTTTTCAACGATCCGGTGCCCTGTCCCAACCCGGCAGAGCGTGCAGTCACGATGGCGATGGCGATGCGCGAAGCGGCAACCAAGCTAATCGTGACTTGGCGCCGACACGGCTGTGAGCTTGGTTTCGGCGTCGGTATCGCGCAGGGTTACGCGACCTTGGGCCAGATCGGTTTTTCCGAACGCTCCGGCTATCCGCGATAGGCACGGTATACAACCTCGCCGCCCGGCTGTGCGCTGAGGCGAAGGACGGGCAGATCCTAGTCAGCAGCCGCATCGCTGAGGCGGTCGAAGCGGTAGCGAGGTTAGAGGATCTCGGAAACCTGGAGCTAAAGGGTCTTCATCGTCCGGTCGCGGCATTCAACGTCGTGCAGAGCACCGGTCCGGCGGAGGCTCGTCCGAATTTGACCGTGGTCACGAGGGGGCCGGAGTCTGGTCTTAGTCGACGCAAAAGTCTCAAAGCCACCGAACTGGGCGATTTTTCATTCCACCAGCAAGGTCTGTCAAAGGGCATGGGCCGACGTTGCTGCGAGCAGAAGCGAACGACCGCTGAGGGTCAGAGAGCAGGCCCGTGCCCGCACGCTTCAATTCCCCGGGACAGGTGGCCACGGCAAGGGCCGGCCGGTGATCGTCGTCACTCGCTCGTCCCGACCACGCGGTCCCAGGTCGCCGCGGTAACGCCGCGCTCGCGTAGCCGAAACTTTTGAACCTTGCCATTCTCGGTCATCGGCAGCGCGGTCAGAAGCTCTATGAAGCGCGGGATGGCGCAGCCGGGCATGCGGCCCTTGCAATATTCCGCCAGCACGGCAGGGGTGAGCAGGTGCCCGTCGCGAGGCACGATCGCGACCATCACCTGTAAGTGTCAGCCGTTCGGCCGCGGTTTTTGGTCTGGGGCAGCGACGTGGCACGCGCTATTTTGACCAGCGCCAGGGGAGCAGGGTATCGATTTGGCGGATCGGGTGGTCAGCGATGCGGCTGAGGACATCGGCCAGATAGTCCTGCGGATTGATGCCGCACATCTTGGCGGTTTATGCCGCCCGCCGAACTATGCCGAACGGTTCCGGAGTGACGCATGGTTGTAGCGGTGCTGTCGGCTGACACGCAGACGTTGTCTCCCTTCCATTCGGCATAGTTTGGCTCGCTCAGAGCGCTTCTAGGAAGGCGAGTAGTCGATCGTTGGGGCGGAAGCGGGTTCGGTTGCCGCCCCGGTATGGCTTGAGCTTCGCCAGGGCTGCCTCCTTGAGTGTGAGATGCGCGTGCAGATAGGTCTGCGTCGTCTCGATCGATTCATGACCGAGCCACAGCGCGATCACCGAGCAGTCGACGCCCGCCTGCAGCAACTCCATCGCAGCGCTGTGCCTAAGCACATGCGGCGACACCCGCTTCGCCTCAGCGAGGACACTCTCACCGGCGGCCTGTACATACTTGGCCAGTAACGACTGGACACGCTCGGCGCTGAGTCGCCCACCGTGCACGTTAGGGAACAAAGCTGTTCCTCCCTTCCGTGCAGGTTCCTTGAGCCATGCCTCGAGAGCGCGTCGAGCGAGCGTGGTCAGCGGCGTGCATCGTTCCTTCCGCCCCTTGCCGACACATCGCACGTGGGCGCCAGCGCCGAGATGGACAGCGCCCCTTTCGAGCCCCGTCAACTCGGACAGGCGCAAGCCCGTCTGGGCCGCGACCAGCAGCAGGGTGTGATCGCGGCGTCCGAGCCAGGTCGTGTGATCGGGCGCGGCGAGGATTGCCTCGATCTCTGGTCGTGCCAGAAACTGCACCTCTCGCTTGTCGTGCCTCTTGCTCGGTATCGCGAGCACGCGCTGGACCATCGCGCTGTGTGCCGGCTCCTCGAACGACACGAACCGGAAGAAGGAGCGGATGGCGGTCAGGCGCAGGTTACGGGTCTTGACGCTGGCGCCCCGCTTCGTCTCAAGATCACCCAGGAATGCGCCGATAAACGGTGCATCCAGGTCGCCGAGTGACAAGGCCGAAGGGAGCTTGCGGAGCCGCGCCTGTGCGAACGTGAACGGCAGCCGGAACGTATCCCGTAGGATGCGATCGTGTCGGGGCTGACGTTGCGCTGGCGCATGAGCCGCTCGGTGAAGTAGCGCTCGATCAACGTGGCGACATTGCAGGCGGGCGTCATGGCGTCGCCTCCCATCGCCGGTCGAGACGCCGCGCCGCTTCTTCCATGAACTCCGGGCAGGCCGAGAGATACCAATAGGTGTCGCGTACGCAGGCGTGGCCGAGGTAGGTGGAGAGCACCGGAAGTCGCTGCTCGAGGTTCTTACCTTCGCGATGCCAATCGAGCAGCGTCCGGATGGCGAAGCGGTGCCGGAAGTCGTGACGCGTGGCCCGGTACGATCGCCGGGGCGCCGCAGCCCGATCTCTCGGGACAGGCGCCAGAAGACACGATGGACGTACTGGTGCAGCAGGCGGCCGCCACGCTCTGCGACGAAGAAGGTCGAGCCGCAGCGTGACCCGAGATGCGCATCGCGTCGGTTGACGTAGCCGCGCAGCGCGGCGCTGGTCGTCGGATGCAGTGGCACGAGCCGCGATTTGCCGAACTTGGTCAGCCGGACCGTCAGCACGCCCGTGTCGAGGTCGACATCGTCACGCTCGAGCCCCATCGCTTCGGACAGGCGCATGCCGGTCACCGCGATCAGTCCCGAACAGCGTGTGGTAGGTCCATCGCCGCAGCCCGTCCTCTGGCGGCAAGGCCAGCGCCGCCGTCAGCAGAGCGTCGATCTG
>CAWCDM010000051.1:0-11688 GCA_963794185.1 uncultured Alphaproteobacteria bacterium
AAGGGTATCTGCTCATCCCCGGTTCGCCGGAGCATTTGGGGGCGGTTTGGCGCTGAGCTGACCATCCACAAAGAAATGATTGACGCGGTCACGGGCGACTCAATTCAAGCTTCGGGTGCCCCAGCTTCCCGACCTCAGCCAACTGAGCCACGCCGAGAAGGACGCGTTGATCCAAACGCTGTGGCAGCGGCTTGAGGCGGCCGAACAGCACATCGCGGAACTCAAAGCCAAGCTCGGCCACCCGCCGAAGACACCCGGCAATTCCAGCCTGCCACCATCGAAGGGACAGAAGCCCAATCAAGCGGAGAAGACCAAGCGCAACGGGCCGCGCCAGGGCAGTCTGGGTCGTAAGGGTGGCGGCCGGGCGCTGTCCATCGATCCCGATGAGACAGTGATTGCCAAGGCGGCGGCCTGTGTGCATTGCCACGCGGCGTTGGGTGAAGCGGACCAGGTGCTGCACGGTCGCTACGATAAGATAGAGCTTCCAGTGGTTCGCCCCGTGGTGACCCGCGTGGAACGGTATGCCGGGCACTGCCCGCGCTGTCGCGGCGTCACGCTGGCGCCGGTGCCCGAGGGCATGGAAGAAGGTTCGCCGTTCAGTGTGAACATCCTGGCGTTGGCGATCTACCTGCGCTTCAGCCACGCGATCAGCTATCGTCGTCTGACACAGCTGTTCCTCCAACTGTTTGCCTTGCAGATCAGCGAGGGAGCGCTGGATGCGATGTTCCGCCGCGCCGCGCCATGCTTCGACAATGAGGTGACGGCTATCCTCGCTCGGCTGCGCCGTTCTCGGATCATCTGCTCCGACGAGACCACCGTACGGATCGACGGACGCACCCACTGGAACTGGGTATTCCAGAACGATCAGGTGGTGATCCACGTGATCCGCAATAGCCGTGCGGCCAGTGTTGTCGCCGATGTATTGGCCGGCCATCGACCCAGCATCTGGGTGTCCGACCTCTACAGCGCCCAGCAGGGGCATGCCGATCTTTGGCAAGTCTGCCTGGCGCATCAATTGCGTGATTGCCAGTATGCGATCGAGGCGGGAGACGCGATCTTCGCGCCGCGCATGAAGATGCTGTTGCTGCGTGCCGTGGTGCTGGCGCGGCGGCGCAAGCAACTGGCCGAGAGCACACGACGAACCTATCAGTGCAGGTTGGATCGCGACCTGAACGCGATCATGGTGTTGGCACCCACCAACCGCCACGGCAAGCGACTACGCAAACGTTACGGCAAGGTGCGCAGCCACTTATTCACCTTCCTCGAACATCCTGACGTCCCGCCCGACAACAACGGTAGCGAGCGAGAATTGCGGCCCACCGCCACCTACCGCAAGGTCACCGGCGGCTTCCGTTCGAGCTGGGGTGCCGACCTGTTCGCCACCATCAGATCCGTCGTCGGCACTGCGGCGCGACGCGGCATCAATGCACACCAAGCCATTCTCGCCATTCTGCGCGGCGGATCAGTGCTCCAGGCGGGTTGAGCAGATACCCTGAAGGCGGCAGAGCCGGAACCAAAAGGCAGAGCATTTCCCTAGGCCGTGCGGGCAGATTTCGATGTTCCGCCAATTTCCCATCCGCCCAATTGTTCCCGCATCAGCGGAAGCAAACGGGGACTAATTCTGCGCAGGTTTTGGGGGACCAGACTGGCCCATGTACAGGACCAGAAGAACCCAGTTGAGCCTGGACAGGTTTCCGGTCAACCGGCGCAGCAGCTTCCAGAGCCTTCATCTCGGCCTGGATCAGTGTCATAGTGTTATATCGACGCTATAATTCTGAAATCCAATCACTCGGCGAAACTGTGCCGTTCATGATCGCTAAGCAAAGCGACATCATGCTGTCCCGCTTATACTGTAGTCCCTGCGAGCGATACATGAGCGGCAGAGCGGCTGTAGCCACCTCACGACCATCGCCAAGGTCAACTGTGACAGGTGTTGCGGCCGGTCCACCGCTTCCCTTCAAAGCCGCGGTCACCGCACTTGCATATGACTGCGCGACATCAGGCGGAGGCTCCGCGCACACAAACGGAACCTCGGTCTTCCGGACGAAAATCGTCCGTCTCTGCGCGTCGGTTGAAAGTGCAGCATAGCCGGCGACCTCATCCCAAACAACTGGATTCGTATCTCTGTGACTGAAATACGTGATCCCACACCCATTCAGGGCGAATAAACTCGCGGCCAATCCCAGGTATCTTGTCCGCATGTAACCCCCTCATTTTTGTTTTAGAATGATGGTGTATCGAGGGAAAGGCAAGCGAATTGTTTCGAGTGCAATGATAAAGTGACACAAAAGTTACAGGGAACCTAAACCGGCAGAACGGAACCAAAAGGCAAAGCACCTCCCTCGGCCGTGCGGGCAAATTTGGATGTTCCGTCGATTCCCGTCGGCCCAATTATTCCCGCATCAGCGGGAGCAAACGATAAGAACCATGTAGGTTCAGGCCATTACGGCGCGCTGAGCATCGCACCACGACCTTTCAACCGCAACGGATTTCTACGCAGAAAGCGTTAAGAGTCCGGTGATAAGAGAGGTGGCCGGCTTCGCCGAGCGCACCGGCCAAAAAATCAACCTCCAGCGTCAGCTCGCCGATCTTGGCGTGCAGTGCCTTCACTCCACCGCCGGTGCCGCCTCGATGCCCGCGGCGCCAGACCCGAACAACCCAGTGACGCCCGCCATCACCTGCGCCTTCGAAGCCATGATCTGGTTCGGGTGAACGTCATACTTCTGGGCCAGCTCTGCCAGCGTCCTCTCGCCCTTGATGGCCGCCAACGCCACTTTGGCCTGGAATGCCGGTGCGTGGGTCCGGCGCGATCGTATCGTCATGGTCGCTCCTGATCCGCGGCATACTCGCCGCTCTCAGGCAGATTTGCCACTTATCGACCTGTCCGAATTTGGCCAGCCACGTCTAAGGGACTAATTCTGCGCAGCGCCCTGATCATTGGATCAATCGTGTCGAACGTATCGAGTTGCCACGCCGCTGCGATCACGTCATCGACGGACCCTCTGAAAGCGCCATGCCGCGCCAGATCTCGCACCTTCGCTTCGATGTCCTGATCCGAGAGAGGTCGTTCCGTACTGCCCTTGGCATCGAGCACGGTCGATTCCAGCGTGCGTCCGTCGAGGGTGCGGACCGTAGCAGTCGCCGCTCCTTTGGGACTGTCGGCATTCAGCCGGGTCTTCGTCAGTGCCCGCAGCGCAATCACTGCGGGATCATGCACCGTGTCCTCCGAAAACTCCTTCAGCCCGGCGGCTCCGAACAGTAATGCGACCGCAGCGCAGTGGTGGATGCTGACACGCGCATCTCTTTCATTCGTAACAGTCCGATCGCCACGATCGAGCAAAAGCTGGTCCCCCGACACGACGATTTCAGCAATGTCCGCCGCCATCAGTGCATGATCGCGCCGCAGCGCCAGGCACGCGTCGATCACCGCATGCATGACGATGCCGCACGGATAGGGCTTGTAGGTGTTCTGCAGCAGCTCCCATCGCTCGCCCAAACCGTCCGTCATGTCCGAGGTCGCGGGATCATCCCCCATCGCGCGCGCCCAGCCGAGAGCGCCCTCGATCGCTGCCGGCGCCGCCGTGTAGCCCTGTTCCGCCAGCAGTGCAGCAAACAGTCCATTGCGGGCGGCATTGCCGACGCTCACGTTCTTCGCCGCACTGGGCAGGTTCTCCACCAAGCCAGCGGACTGGCTGGCGGCGATACCCAGCGCGTGCCATGTCTGCTCCGCGTCCAGCCCAAGCAGCTTTGCGCTCGCCGCGGCAGAGCCGAATACGCCGCAGGTCGAGGTGATATGCCATCCCCGCGCGTAATGGCCGGGCGATACGGCATTGCCGATGCGGCATTCAACTTCGGCGCCCAGGACGAATGCATGCAGCATAGCCGCCCCGGACAACCCTCGCTGTTCCGCAAGTGCGAGTGCGGCCGGGGCGACCGGCGCGGTGGGATGGATGACCGTCCGCAGGTGCGTGTCGTCGTAGTCGAGCAGGTTGCCGGCGATCGCGTTGATGAATGCTGCGCCGAGCGGATCGAGCAACTCCGCGCGGCCGAGCACCATCACCCGCTCGGTGCCGGACAATCGCGTCAGAACGCGCATCGCCATCTCGATCGGCGGCGTACGGGCGACGCCAAGGGCACAGCCGATGAAGTTCAGCAGCGACCGCTTGCCCTCATGCCGCAACGCGTGCGGCAGCGCATCCCAACGCGACGTCGCGACGAACTTGCCGAGGCGCTCGCCGACGAAACCGGAGCCTGCCTGCTTCGACATGGCGTCAGTGTTCCGGCAGCTTCCAGCCGATCCAGTCGCAGAAGGCGCGGCCCATCACCAGTTCGAGGTCATGTCCGGTCAGCCAAGGCAGCTCCTCGGTGAACAGCGTGACGCATTGTCTCCATGAACACGGCATGCGGGTGATGTCGGTCCCCCAGAACATCCGCTGCGGCCCGAACGCGTCGTAAACCTGGCGCAGATGCGGGTGAATGCTGCGGAACGGATACCCATCCTCGGCGTAGCCCGCCTGACCCGTGGCCTTGACTGCGATGTTCGGATGCCTGGCGAGAGCAATCAGTTGCGGCAGGTTCCGGTAGGAGGCTTCGCCCTTGCTGGCGCGCGGGACGCCCATGTGATCGACGATCAGCCTGAGGCCCGGATGACGTTCGGCGATCTGTCCGACCACCGGCAGGAACGCCGCCGCGGCGAGTGAAATTGGCAGGCCGTCTCGCTCGGCTGCAGGCCACAGCCAATCGAGCGTGCCGTCGGTCGGCCATGACTGCTCATGCGGCTGGTTGAAATAGAAGCGCAGGCCAAGCATGCCGGGTCGGCTCTTCCAGGTGTCGGGGAGGGATCGGCTCTCCGGACGATCGAGCGGGAACCAGCCGAGGATGGCGAAGCGATCGGGATGGGCGCGCACCGCTTCGACGGCGAGTTCGTTCGAATCCGGGTCCCACATCGGCGGGTGGATCACCGCGCGGTCGACGCCCGCTTCGTCCATGCCTGCGAGTGCCTGGCCTTTGGAATACGGCTCCTGGCGATGGTGGGCCGAGGGTGTGCCCTTTGCCCAGATATGGATCTGTGCATCGACGATCATCATGGGTTTTCTCCCTTTTCGATAGGAAAATAGAAGAAGATTCACCGCAGAGGCGCAGAGGACAAGGAGATGCTGTGCAATCTCTGCGCGCTCTGCGCCTCTGCGGTGAATTTTCTTCCTGCTTCAGCGTCAATAGATTACCCCGTTTGTGCCACCGCCGCATGCGAGTGTCTGGCCCGGAAGTGCGGGATGATCTGCTCGCCAAAAAGACGAATGGTGTTGAGAACCTCGTGGTGCTGCGCCGTACCGATGGCGCACAGCAGGAATACTTCCTCGATGCCGAGAGCCTCGTAGAGTTCGAGAAACCGGATGCACTCCGCCGGCGTGCCGACGCAGAACGATGTGCCCTGCTCGCGCACCTCATGCGGCGTGGGCTCCCCCGGATGCGGACCGCTGGCTAGGCGCTGATCCCGCGCGTAGTAGGCCTGATAGTCCGGTGGCACGGTGGTCGGATCGTAGTCGCGCCACACCAGACGGGCGCGCTCGCGCTGCTGCTCGAGATACCATCCCACGAGTTCGGTGCCGCGCTGGGCCACGACCCGTGGATCCTCATGGCAGTAGCCCGCGGTCATCAGCGCGGCACGCCGTGTGGGTGCGGCTGCACCATCCGGCGCCGTGCGCAGCGCATCCCGATACAGCGCCATGAGCTGTTGGACGCGGCCCGGGCCGCCTTCGCTGCCGAACAGTCCACCCATGCCGAGGCTGCCCGTCAGGCGTGCCGTCTCGTCGCTGCCGCACGCGGACCACAGCGGAGGGTGCGGACGTTGCACAGGTTTCGGCAGCACCTCCCGAGGTTGGAACTGATAGTATGTCCCCTGATGCGAGACAGTCTCCTGCGTCCAGATCCGCGGCAGCACGTCGGCGAACTCCAGCCACATGCCGCGTGTGTCGTGCAGGTCCGTGCCGAACGGGGTTAGCTGGTACGGATAGCCGGTGCGGCCCAGGCCCACGTCCACGCGTCCGTGGCTCAGAATATCGAGTGTCGCCATTCTCGCCGCGACATGCAGCGGATGGTGGATCGGGGCGAGGACCACGCCAATTCCAAGGCGGATTCGGCTGGTGCGCTGGCTCACCGCCGCAAGCGTGAGATCCGGCGCGCTGTTGTGCGACCAGACGGGACGAAAGTGATGCTCGGAAAACCAAACGCTCGCAAAGCCCTGTTGTTCGGCGAAGGGGATTTGCTCGAGTGCCTCGTGGATGCGTTGCGATTCACTGTCTGCGGTCCATGGTTTGGGAACCTGGATTTGGTAGAACAGGCCAATTCGCATGGGGGATGTCTCCTGGGTGCGGTCGGACAATCATAAATGCGCAGGGTATGCGCCGCCGCATCGGCGCGCTACATTGTCCGCCAGAGACGGCGGTTGGCGTTAACGTCCCACGGGAGGAGAGAAGCCGATGACGTATGATCTGTTGATCCGCAATGGCCGGATCGTCGATGGCTCGGGCATGCCGGCGTTCCGCGGCGATGTCGCGGTGAAGGACGGCAAGATCGCCGAGATCGGCAAACTGAGCGGCCCCGCCGCACGGGTCGTCGACGCCCATGGAAACGTCGTGGCGCCCGGCTTCATCGACAATCACTGCCACTACGATGCGCAGGTGACGTGGGACCCGCTGTGCTCCTATTCGTGCGACCACGGCGCCACCACGGTGATCTTCGGCAACTGCTCGCTGTCGCTTGCGCCGGTGCGCCCGGGCAAGTCGGAACGGCTGGCCGAGTTCCTGTCCTATGTCGAAGCGATCCCGATGGAGGTTCTGCGCACCGTCGATTTCGGCTGGGAGACGGTGCCGCAGTACATCGAACAGCTCGACCGGAAGCTCGGCGTCAATGTCGGCAACCTCATCGGCCACACCGCGGTCCGCTACTACGTGATGGGCGACGAGTGCCAAAAGCGCGCTGCGACGGACGACGAGATCAAGGCGATGCAGGACATCGTGCGTGACGGCATGCGCGCCGGCGCACTTGGCTTCTCGGTCTCGCGCAACCAGGGGCACTACGATCCGCAGGGCGTGCATCTCCCGGCGTTGTGGGCCGAGGAGAAGGAGATGTTCGCGCTGTGCGACGTGCTGCGCGAACTGGGCACCGGCATCATCCAGAGCGGCGGCGGCAATGGCGCCGAGATGAAGGACGGGCTGATGAGCCGGCTCTCCGAGGCGACCGGCCGTCCGGTGGTCTACAACAACCTCAACCAGTCGATGCGTCGTCCGAACGAGTGGAAGGAGCAGATGGCGCATGTCGACGCGACGATCGCCAAGGGCATCCGCGCCTATCCGACATGCACGCCCAACCGCATCACCGACTTCTTCACGATGCGCAATACCCAGACCTTCCGCGGCCTGCCGACCTGGCATCCGATCCTGCTCGCGACGGATGATGCAAAGTTGCGTGCCTACAGCGATCCCGAGGTTCGCAGGAAGCTCCATGACGAGGCCGTCGAGTTCAAGGTGGATACGATGCCTCCGGGGATCTGCCGCACGTGGTGGGACTACATGACCGTCCAGCATGCTGAGCTGCCGAAGAACAAGGGCCTCGAGGGCATGACGATCGGCCAGATCGCCAAGGCGCAGAACAAGGGCATCATCGACGCCTTTCTTGATCTCGTCGTCGAGGAGAATCTCGACACCGCATTCCTGCACGGCGAGAACAACGTCGATGACGATGCGGTCGCGAAGATCCTGAACTATCCGAACGCGATCATCGGACTGTCGGACGGCGGCGCGCACGTCCAGTTCCAAAGCGGCTTCGGCTTCAGCACCCGTCTGTTGAGCGAGTGGGTGCGCGAGAAGAAGATCATGTCGCTGGAAACGGCGGTGCGGCGGCTCACCTTCGAGTCGGCATCGATCTTCGGATTGCAGGATCGTGGCCTGCTGCAGCCGGGCATGGTGGCCGACATCGTGATCTTCGATCCCGACACGGTACGCCCGCTGCCGCACGAAGTCGTTCATGATTTCCCGACCGGGGCCATGCGGATCCGCGAGCCGGCCCAGGGCATCCAAATGACCGTCGTCAACGGCCAGATTCTGCTGGAAGACGGCAAGCACTGCGGTGCACTGCCCGGCCGGGTTCTGCGCAATTCTTACTATCGCGCGCAGCACCGGAACTGAGCCGACAGCGCCTGCCATCCACGTCCTCCTGCACTTGTCGGGCGAAGACGTGGATGGCCGCCCGCATCCACTATAGGAAGCTCGGTCATTCGCGCCGACACGACGAACGGCGTGTGTCATGATGACACGGACCGCGTCGGCCGCGGCTGTGCATGGCCCAGCGCACCGGGAGGAGACCGCATGCAGTTCAGCTTCACCAGCGAGCAGGAGGAGTTCCGGTCGGTGCTGCGGCGCTTCCTCGAAGAGAAGTCGCCGACGACCGTGGTGCGGCGGCTGATGGAAACCGATGCGGGCTGGGAGCGCGAGAATTGGCGCGAGCTCAACCAGCTTCTCGGCCTCAGCGCCGTCCACATTCCGGAGGCCTATGGCGGCCAGGGCTTCGGCTTCGTCGAGCTCGGCATCGTGCTGGAGGAGATGGGCCGCGCGTTGCTCTGCGCGCCCTATTTCGCCTCGACTGTGCTGGCCGCGACGGCGATCATGAATGCCGGCACCGAGGCGCAGAAGCGCGAACTCCTGCCGCCGATCGCGCTTGGCGACGCGGTGGCGACGCTGGCGTTCACTGAACCGAACGGACGCTGGGATTCTGCCGGAATCGAAACGACAGCGACGCCGGCCGGGGCCGGGTTTCGGCTCGACGGCGTCAAGAGCTTCGTGCTCGACGGTCACACGGCCGACCTGATCGTCGTGGTGGCGCGCGGTCCGGGCTCGACCGGCAACGACGGGCTGTCGTTCTTCACCGTGCCCGGCGATGCGCCCGGGCTGACCCGCCGCGCGCTCAAGGTCCTGGACCCGACGCGCAAGCAGGCACGGCTGGAATTCCGCGGGGTCGAGGCGGAGCTTCTGGGCGAGGCGGGCGGTGGCGCGGCGCCGTTCGCGAAGACGCTGACGCAGGCCGCGGTGTGTCTGGCGAACGAGATGGTCGGCGGCGCCGAGAGGCTGCGGCAGTCGGCGCTCGACTATGCCAACCTGCGGGTGCAGTTCGGCCGCACCATCGCCTCGTTTCAGTCGATGAAGCACAGGCAGGCCGACATGCTGGTCGATGTCGAGCTCGCCAAATCGGCGGCGTACATCGCTGCATCCGCGGCCGCCGACGATGATGCCGAGCTGCCGGCGCTGGCCTCGCTGGCGAAGGCCTGCGCGGCGGATGCGTATATGCAGACGGCGATACACACGATCCAGATCCATGGCGGGATCGGCTTCACCTGGGACAACGACACCCACCTTTGGTTCAAGCGCGCGAAGAGCTCCGAGGTGTTCCTGGGCGATCCCGCCTGGCATCGCGAGCTGATGATGCGCGCGTGGGGCGTCTGAGCGGAGGGAATGACCATGAGCGAACCGACCGAAGCGTCCGTCCGTGCCGAGGTGCGTGCCTGGCTGGAGGCGAACTGGAGTTCCGATCGCGGCCTGGTGGAGTGGCGCAACATGCTGATCAACTCCGGCTGGGGCGTGCCGAGCTGGCCGAAGGACTGGTACGGCCGCGAGCTGCCGATGGCGCTCGAGGCCGTGGTCGAGGAGGAGTTCCGGCAGTTCGGCGCGATCGGCGTCGCCAAGACCGGCATAAGGCGGCTCGCGGCGGCAACGCTGCTGGTGCACGGCAGCGACGCGCAGAAGGAGAAGTGGCTGCGCCGGAGCCTGACCGGCGAGGACACATGGTGCCAGTTGTTCAGCGAGCCGGGGTCCGGATCCGACCTCGCCGGCGCCACGACGCGGGCCGAGTTCAAGGGCAATCGTTGGGTGATCAACGGGCAGAAGGTGTGGACCACCAGCGCGCATCATGCCGACTGGGGGTTGCTGCTGGCGCGCACCGACGTGAATGTGCCGAAGCATCAGGGGTTGTCGTACTTCGTGCTGGAGATCCGCCAGCCTGGTGTCGAGGTGCGCCCCCTGCGGCAGATGAACGGGCATGCGTCGTTCAACCAGGTGTTCTTCACCGATGCCGAGGTGCCGCCCGAGCACCTGGTCTCGGAGGTCGGCCGGGGCTGGGCGGTGGCGACGACGACGCTGATGCATGAGCGGCGGGGGGCCGATGGTATCCGCACCTGGGGAATGGCGTCCGACCGGGCCGGGACGAATCTACGATGAGGAGCGGGCGGAGATCGCCACCGTCATGGAGCCGTACAAGTGGTATCCGCAGCGGGCGGGGCGGGTGGATCTGGTGATCGAGCGGGCGAAGGCGACGGGGCGGGCGGGCGATCCGGTGGTGCGGCAGGAGATCGCGAAGCTGCTGACGATGTCGAAGGCCGCTGAATGGACCGCGCGGCGGGCTCGGGCGGCGCAGGCGCTGGGCCGGCCGCCGGGACCGGAGGGGTCTTTGGGGAAGCTTGTATCCAGCCATGTGGCGCGGGCGGCGGCGCGGGTTCACACGCTGATCAGCGGGGCGGATGCCATGCTCACCGGCGAGGACGGGGCGATGGGCGGGGTGATCGCGGAGATCCTGGTGTCGGTGCCGGCGGGGTCGATTGCCGGGGGGACCGACGAGATCCAGCGCAACATCATCTCGGAGCGGGTGCTGGGGATGCCGAAGGAGCCGCGGACCGACAATGATCGGCCGTTCCGGGATGTGCCGAAGAATTTGGTGGGGTGAGCGGAGCTTTGCGGCGGCGTCTCAGGGACGTCTCGTTTCATGGGTATGGAGACAATGGCGCATAGGGTGAGACGCGAGCGGCGGGCGGTGGAAGAAGGTGTTTCGACCGCAGATGCTCCCCGGATCCAATCCGGGGCAGGCTGCAGATGCACGCGGATAATACCAGCGGTACTAGAACGATTGCACCTTACCATCGTGGCGGGCCGTCTTCCGCCATTGCGGGTAGCATCAGCCAGAGAGCCAATCTTTTCGGCGACCGATAATATCAAGCCACGGCGGCGGTCGTGTCGAGCGCGCGGGGGATTGGGCTGGCGCCGGTGACAATGGCGTGCACCAGTTCGGGCGAGGGCGGCCCGAAATCGCACCTGGCCGGCAAGCCACCCAGGGAGCGGATCAGCGCAGCGCGGCGCGGAGGTTGTAGACGAGCTGGTTGTACATGTCGCGAGGGAGGAGGAGGGTGAGGTCGGGCTGGGGCTCAGGGTGGTCCATGGCAGGGATGTTGGGTTAGTCTGGCTTACTATCAAGAGTTATTAACCTTCCCAAAGTAGTTGCCATGACGGACGGGGACATGTGCTAATCCGCGTGCTTATGAAAACCGATGGGCTCGTGCTCTGGACCATTCGACGCTGACCGAGCTGCGCAAACGCGGCGTTGCGGCGGTGCAATCAGGTGAAAGTCCCACCCATGTTGCTGCCGCGCTCAGGATGAATGTGCGCACCCTATTCCGCTGGCTCGCACAGTATCGGCGCGGCGGATGGGGTCGGCTGGAAGCGCGCAAGCGCGGAGGACGTCCACCGAAGCTCGATGGCCGTGCCCTGCGCTGGATCTATAACACGGTGGCCAACAAGAACCCTCTGCAGTTGAATTTTCCGTTCGCGCTATGGACCGCGGCGATGGTGCAGACACTGATTGCCGAGC
>CAWCDM010000052.1:0-85427 GCA_963794185.1 uncultured Alphaproteobacteria bacterium
GGTCCGGGTGGCGCCGATTGGCACCGCGTTTGTCTCCGGTCCAAGACAAGTCGCAGAATGGGCGAGCGACGGCCAGCCTCCGGATTGGCTGGGGACTGATGCGCGATGACCCGGGACAGCCGGGGGGAACCTGACCGACACAACACGAGATGATCGCCGAACGTCAGCGTGCCAATATGTCAATGCCGAACCGCGATAGGAACGCGACATGGCACAGGCGCGGTGCGACAGCAACTACGCTGAATGGGTCGCCGAGCAGGCGACGATGATCGGCTTGCCGAAGCCGCCGTCGGCCTCCTGTCAATTCAAGGTAAATCGCATCGGCGCAGGCTCCTTCTGGTTGCGCCGCGCAGGCCCTGGCGGATCTCTGCGCCAGCCCGAATCAGAAGTTTGCTACCCCCGGCGCACGCCCCAGAACAGCGGGAACATTGATTTCACGATTTCTTTGATGTCCGAACGGAACGCAGTCGGCTGGAAAATTTGGCCAAGCGGGATGTAGGGCAGGGTTTCCAGGCCCCGAAGCTGGATTTGCTCGGCGAGCGCTTTTTGTGACGCCAGGTCCGGGGCGTCGAACCAGGCATCCCGCAATGATTCCAACTTTTCATCCGTTGGCCAGCCAAACCAGGCCTTCTGGCCGTTGCCCCGCAACGCAAAGTTGCCGCCGGGATTGGACACGGTGACGCCATCCAAGGCGGTAATGAAAGCGCTCCAACCACCCTTGTCCGTCGGGTTCTGACTGGTCCGCCGCGTGACCACCGAACCCCAGTCCATCGCCTGGAAATCCACGGTCAGACCAAGCTTCTGAAACAGATCGCGGGCTACGAAAGACACCTGGCTGTAGACCGGCCGATCGCTGGGCGACAGCAACACGACCGGTTCACCGCGATAACCCGCCTCCGCCACCAGTCGCCTCGCCAGAGGAAGATCGCGCGGCCGGGTCAGGACCTCGAGCCCGGCGCGCGACGCCATCGGTTGGCCGTCGGCGAAATAGCCGCCCGGCACATGGCCGAGTTCGGCCTGCTCACCGATCACCGCCGTGACAAAGGCTTTCTGGTCGAGCGCCGGCAGCAGCGCGCGTCGCAGCTTTGGGTTGTCGAACGGTGCGGTCAGGTGATTGAGCGCGATGATCGGCTGCCATCCGAAGGGATCGTTCACCGCCACCAGCACGTTGGGCGCGGTCCGCAGCATTGGGCAGAGGTCGATCAACGGCTGTTCGACCCAATCGACCTCGCCTTTCTGCAACGCGGCGGCCGCGGTCGCCGAGTCCGGTTGCACGATCCATTCGACCCGCTCGAAATGCGCCACCTTGCCGCCCGCATAGAAACTGGGCGGTTCCTGACGCGGAACGTAGCCATCGAAGCGCGCATAACCCGCGCGGGCGCCGGACACCCACTCGCCGGGGAGGAATTTAAACGGTCCCGATCCAATCGTTTCCTTGACCTGCTCGGAGGCCGGCGTCTTCGCCATGCGCTCGGGCATCATGAAGCAGCTTCGCGCGCCGAACCCATAGAGCATCTGACGAAACGGCTTTTTCAGCCGGATCTGGAAACGCCGGTCGTCGACGACAACGATTTCATTCGCCACCCTCGTCAACTGCTGGCCGAACGAATTGCGCGAGGACCAACGCTTCAGCGACATCACGCAGTCCTTCGCCAGGACCCTTTCGCCGTCGTGGAAGGCGAGTCCGTCGCGCAACGTGAAAGTCCAGGTCAACTCGTCGGCCGAGACGTCGTGCCCCGCGCACATCTGCGGCTGCAACTTGTTGCTGGCGTCGATCCCGTACAGAGTATCGTAAACCAGGTAACCATGCGCCTGGGCCACCAACGCGGTGGTCCATATTGGGTCGAGCGACGTGAGATTCGCGTTCGGGATGAACCGCAGCGGCAGCGTGTCAGCGCGTGCCAGAGAGGGGGTCATCAGCAGAGGTATGGCCTTCAACAGCTCGCGACGGCGCATGGTGCCTCCCGTGTTCTTTATTTTTGAATTTCAGACGTTAGTCTCGGCATGAAACGTATCTTGAAGCTCCGCCGGCCTGCCACCCGACAATTCCCGTATGCCTGGTCCTTCCGGGCTTCTTGGCCGGACGATAACCACCCCACCGCGCGCTCGGCAAGATCGGTAACACCGAGACTACACCGGACGCCTCATGAGCCATCGTGTGTGCCCGGTTCGACCTGTAAGCTGGTCGTGGCAGCCGACATCGGGACATGCGTCTTCTGCTGACAACCCGGTCGGCCATTCGCCGTAATCGGCTGTTCCGGCATCATGCAGAAACAGACCTCAGTCATCGCCATTCAATCCGCTGCCTAACCCTTCGTCATTCCCTGCAGCAGGTGCACCAGTTCGGCGTGCGCCGGCGTCGCGCGATCGGCCAGTTCCTCTGGCGAGTGGCGTGCAGTCAGATGACTCAGTTGCACCAGAGCCTGCGTCCGCGCCCGCCGTCCCAGCGTCAGATCGGACGCCCGGTGCTTGAACAGCAGAAGCTGCAGCTCACCCTCGCCGAGCAGCAGGTTCATCGCGTTGAACGTGACGTAGACCAGGAACAGCACGAATAGCCAGATCTGGATCGCCAGGAAGCGATGCCACGACAACGCCGCCAGAAATTCTGTCGAACGACGTGCCGCCCAGCCAGCCCTCCACGATCAATTCGATCACCCGCACCGCGAAGACGAACAGGCAATACACGCCGGCCTTGTAGAGGATCGTCCAGGCCAGCGGCATGGTGTCATAGCGGCGCAGGAACGGCGTCGCGTTCGCCACCAGCACGGCCTTGCCGACGATCAGCGCCGCGGTGACCACCAGCAGGAAGTTGCCGAATCGCAGGGCGTAGTCGGCGAGCACAAGGTTGGTGGTCACCACGATCACGATGAAGCCGACGCCAAAAAAGATCGCCACCGGCAGCATCTCGAGGATCTCGTGCACGATCCAGGCGAGAACGTGCGGCATCCCTCATCGGCTTGCCCCCATCGCCTGCCCACCCGCCGGCGTGACGCCGCACATGCAAGCGCGTCCCTACACCTCGGCCGTTGCCTTGATCCGCCCTTCCCGGACGGCCTTGATGAAGGCCCGATGGTCGCGCTCGGCCTGGTCGGCGTACTCGACGGCGAACTCCGTGATCGCCTCGTCGAACACCTCGCTCGAGCCCATGTAACCGGCGATGCAGGCGGAATCGCCCGAGCGGGCATGCGCCTTCGCCAACGCCCAGGCACAGAGCTTACCGCAGTCGCGCAGCAGGTCGGCATCCATGTCCTCGACCACGGCGGAGATCTTCGCGTCGCGGAGCTGGCGCATATACATGTCCGCGCCCTTGGCGTTGGTCAGCCAGCCGAGGAAGATGTCGCTCGCCGACTGCATCAGACGCTGGCCCTCGACGACGCGTTGGCCGTTGTTGGGGTAGATGCTCTTGCCGGCGTAGGGCTCGAGCACCGAGGGGCGGGCCTCCTTGACCTGCAGGAACAGCGGGTCGTCGTCGGCCGCGACAAACAGGCCGAGGCCGCACATCGTGCCGACGCTGCCGATACCCACCACCTTGAGGGCAACGTCGACGAGACGTTAGCGGTCGAACAACACCTGGACATGATGGGGCAAAGACTTGCGATAAAACGCCACCTGTTCCTTAAAGCCGGTCGCCAGCCCCGGCATCTCCTCCGCCGAGAGGTGGAAGATCAGGGGCGGTTCGTCCTTGATCCGCGGCGTGTCGCCGCGATGCTCCACCAGCTTGGGGAAGATGACCTCCGGGGTGCAGCGTTCCTGCGCCTTCTCGACCCGCTGCCTGACCCGCTCGCGGTTCTTTTCGTCCTGGGCGGCGAGCACGTGCTCGACACCGATGGTTTCGTACCCGACTTCCAGCGCGCGCATCGCGGAGTAGTCGGCCATGTGCTGGCGGTAGGAACGTACCGTGGCGAGTGCGGCGCGGGCGCAGTCGGTTTCGGTCAGGCGCAGGGCGCGCCCGGCGATGACCATGCTGGCGGTCAGCCGCTTGAGGTCCCACTCCCAGGGCGCGGGGAGGGTCTCGTCGAGATCGTTGATGTCGAAGACGATGTTGCGCTCGGGGGTGGCGAAGCCGCCGAAGTTCAGCAGGTGCGCGTCGCCGCAGGCCTGCACGCGCAACCCCGAGGCGGGGGTGGTCGCGAGGTCGGCGGCCATGAGGCCGGCGGAGCCGCGGTAGAAGGTGAAGGGTGACTGTATCATCCGGCCGAAGCGGATGGGGATGAGCTGGGGGATGCGGCCCTGGTTGGTTTCGATCAGCAGATCGACGGGATCGCGGCGGTCGCGCGGGGCTTTCCATCCGGCATGCGCCTCGCGAGGGACCCGGTCGCGCAGGGATTTGCCATGCGCGCGGCGCTCGCTGGCGGCGCGATGAGGCGGCTTGATGTCCAGCTTTACGACGTTGCCCTTCGGATCTTCATTGGCCGGGGCTGTCGGCTGCACCTTCTTCTTCGGCATTTCGGGTATCCTTGGGTTTGGACAGGCGTCTTCGTGCCTGCTCATTTATCACCCAGTGCGGCTCCCCTGCATTGACCTGCGTCAATCAGCCTCGAAATCGTAGTGCAGACAATGGTATTGCTGCGGGCGGCTTCCATCGGCGGTAAGCGCCTGTCGGCCTCTCTGCCCGGTCACGGCGTCAGCATTGCATCTCACCGTCAAAGCAAGGCGATTGCCACCGGGCACTTACGGTCGAGGCCAGCCATAGGCCTGCGCGGTACGGCTCACAGCCGGAAGCATGGCATCACATCGACACCTCCGGCAGCTGTCTTGGCTGTACACCGCGGTCGAAACAGGCCGTGTTCCGGTGAACGATGGCAGCCGTGATGAGGCTGAGGCCGGCTACCATGTGGGTTGCGGCTTTGATTTTCGCCGCGGCGCTGTCGTTCCTCGCTTCGCCGCGACCCGGCGCGCCGCCGCCAGCGCCGCTCGCGCCCAGGCGACAAGCTCATCTTGTTCGTCGAGCAGCCGCTCCGGCGCGCGCCAAAAGGCGAGGTCGATGGTGCTGCCCCCCTTCTGATAGTTGAGGGGCGGAACGGACTCGGCCTCCTTGAAGACCGCCCGGTTGTGCTCATCAACCCGAAAGTAGAGCGTGTCGTTCGTCACCATCCCGAACATCAGCCCGTTGCAGAACACGCCCGTCTTGCCGAACATACGCCGCATGGTGACGCGGCCAAGGGGAGCGAGCTGCTCGCGCAGGAACTCGGCAAAGCTGTCGCTGGCAACCATCGTACGTCCTCCGTCCCGGCCCGGCGGTTTTGGCTCCCGCAGGATAGCGCTGACGATGCTCCTGGTAAGTAGCGCGGTTGCCGGTCGTGTCCAGAATCTCTCGCATTTTCGAGTGTTGGTGGGCCGCGGTCGGATCGGCCGATTGCCTGTCTGGTGCTCGGCAGAATGGGGTTCCGGTAGCAACGGAACCGAAAGTTCACTTCAGCGCATCTGAGCCTTGCTGAGCCTCTGTTGGGACGTACACGACCCGTCTCGGACACTTAGGCGAGGCAATCCAATGTCAGGCCTTGGCTGTATGTGGAACGGCCACTTTGGAGTGTCCAACGGCGATAAGCAGACGTTCGTTCGTAGGAATCACCGACGGCGGGTGCGTTAAGGGCTATCGGACGTTCGACCTGGATCACCAGATTTGGTCAGCTAGAGCGTGCTGTTTAGCTGGAGTAAGGTAGATTGGTATGCAACACTCTTGCCGAGCAGGCGACGGTGTGGGGATATTGTTCATCTGCCCAGCAAGCCATGTCGTGGGGGTGCGATGCCACTAAGTCCTGCCGATCGTCTTTGCGCTCGTGATCACAAAGAACTCTTCAATAGACGGGGCGACCTGGGAGTGTCCGGTCGTCTGTGTAAGCGAGCCACTGGGGCAATGATCGTTGTCTCAGCGCGCTGAGATAACGAAGCGGTCGCCAAACAGAGTGGCGAACTGGTTCATCACGGCAGGAGCTTCGCTTGTGCTCCGGAGCGGCCGGCGGCCATCGTTCGCATGGTAATCTTGGCACTATCGCTCATCTCCACCGCGCTATCGAGGCGACGTCAGTCGCGGCGCGCGCAGGTGGAGCGCGTGGCCATGCTGTCCTGACGTGTGCGAGAGGTTGCGTTTGGTTCCGACATCACGAAACTGAAGGAGAAACGACCATGGCGTTTATCAAGCACGTTGCGATCGCGAGCAAGGATCCGGCGGGCACCGCTGAATTCTACAAGAAGCACTTCGACCTGAAGGAGCTGTACCGGCAGCCGAAGGACACCGGTGACGACGGCGTCTGGCTCAGCGACGGCTACCTCTATTTTGCCATCCTGAAGCACGGGCCCAACACGCCCAAGATCGGGCCCGACCAAGCATCGGATTTCTGCGGCATCCACCATATCGGCTTCATGGTGGACGATCAGAGGGCAAAGGTTGCCGAACTGGACGCCGCGAACGTACCGCACGTGCAGGATAATCCGGCGGCGCAGCGTCGTGCCAGTCTGATCAAGAACGCTCCGAATGAGAAGTTCATCGGACCGGACTGGGTGCATTTCGACGTTCGCGACAAAGGCTGGAATGAGGCCATCCGATCCAACACGCAGCTCTATGAGCTGAAGCCAGTCACCTCCGACCGCTAGGCAACGGCAACTCTGCGGGGGCCGCAGGCTGCAAGACCTGCTGCCCCATTTGCGCCGGCGCCGACCTGCCTTGACCCGCCACATCTGGCGCTGCCGATCGCTGCCTGGACTGATCTGCGACGGGCTTGCCAGTGGCCGACGATCAGACTGTCGGCGGTGGCACGCAAAGCTGGCCCGTTACGGCGGACGCCGGCCAGCATGGCTGCCCCGGTCGAGCACGGAGGCCTGCTTGAACTCAGGCGGGGTGTTGCCAGACGACGGCGTGAGCGGCCTCTGTGCAGGATCGGACAGCATGGCGAGCCGGGGACAGCCGCTGCAACTGCACGCGTGAGTCCTTCATTGCTCTCTCGATCGTTGTGGCCTGTGCTGCCCCGGAACATCAGGTCCAGCAACAGCCTGGGCAATCGCCAATGCCGATCGTCCGCCCACAGGGCACCGCAAGGGGAGCGACCCAAGAGGAGATTGCCACCGCCTTTATCGGGAAGACGGTAGATTTTTCCGACGGAGGGGTCGGAAAATACGGCACTGATGGCAGTTATACCTTTACGTTCTCTGACTTCTGGAATAATGACAGATCAACGGGCAGATATTCCATTCGTCCAAGTACACTCTGTGTAAAATTCAATGACGGCGGTTCGAGATGCGATACCATTTATATCGACAACGGGAAATACACACTGGTGACCAGAGACGACAAGTCATTTGGGTTACGGATCAGATGATCAGGCCGAACGCCCATTGCTGTAGAACAGCCCAGAATATGAAATCCCGGAACGTGCTCGGCGTGCCACACAGCTGCGCTATCAACTCAAGCTGCATCTCGCCGCAGTTGGCAAGCACGACAGAGATGCCAAGTTTGTCCTGATGCTTCCCGCGACGCCAAGACCCATCGACAGCATATCGCTCGGTACAAAACCATGGTCCAATGCTGTTGACATGAACCCATGCTGCTCCGGTGCACAAGGCGCCGGGATCAGTATCATTGGAACGACGTCCCGCGGCGAATTCAATGGGTGGCCGCAGTTCTTTGCGTCCCTGGAGCAGCTATTGGCGCGGACGGACCGAAGCCCGCCGGAACACCTCAAAGTCAGGCCAGAGTAAATGATGGGGTATCGCCGACAGATGGAGCACGCCTCCCGTATTCGGTTTGGCCCAAAAAAAGAAAGGAACGGGAAGAAGGAAACATCATGAGCAGGCGCGGGTCTCAGGAAGGAAAATCTCCATCTCGGCTGATAGACGCGAGGATCAGGGAGCTGGGCGACTGGCGGGGCAAGATGCTCTCCCAGCTCCGCGCATTGATCAAGCAAGCCGACCCCGAGGTGGTCGAGGAGTGGAAGTGGAGAGGGGTTCCGGTGTGGTCTCACGACGGATTGATCTGCACCGGCGAGACCTACAAGAACGTCGTAAAGATGACCTTTGCCAAGGGGGCCGCGCTTGACGACCCATCAGGCCTGTTCAATTCCAGCCTCGATGGCAACACCAGGCGCGCCATCGACTTCCACGAGGGCGAGAGGATTGACGAGGAGGCATTGAAGTCTCTTATTCGCGCGGCCGTGACGCTGAACGCATCCCGCGCCCACGGCTGATCGAGCGGAAGGGGAAGATCAAGTCCCTCGGAGAAGGCTTGATCCGTGGGTTTCAGGACCTGGACGCCGTTCGTGACGCAAAATGCGGGCGGAAGGTAGCGGACGCTGATGTCCTCCCCTTGCGAATGTCCAAGGTTGGACGCTGGCGGCCACGACCACTCGGGCTGCTTACGGCCAAACGTTGCCGTCGGAGATGTGTCCGCTTTCTTCGCCGTCACCGCCTCGAATGCCTCGGCCGGATCGCAGCCGTCGAGCTACAGCGGCGTGAAACTTGCCGAGGCCTTCGCGATTCCCGATCTCGACCGTGAGATCAAGTGGCACTGTAGATATGCCCGCCAGAACGGGATCCATGTGTCGCCGACCTTCATGATCGACGGGCTGGTGCAGCCCGACATCAGCAGTGGGGACACGGTTCCCGATTGGGTGTCGCGCCTGCAGAAGATTTGACGCAGCCGGCGTGATTGCGAGCGGCGCCGGAGACATTTCGACGGCGATCCCGTTTCCCGGTCATGGCCGGCGATGAGAAGGAGGCAGGGTCGGGCGGGTCTTTTCGCAGCCCGCAATCCGTGTTCTGTTCGTGGTGCGGAGGCAGCGGTCTCCTGTGACTTTGGGGAGGAGAGAACGGAATGTTCAGCCATGTGATGGTCGGGAGCAACGACATCGCCCGATCGAAGAAATTCTACGATGCCCTGTTTGGCGCGATCGGCGGTAAGCCCGCGGCAGAGGACGCCAAGGGCCGGCTGATCTACGCGCATAATGGCGGGGTGTTCCTGGTGAGCAAACCCATCGATGGCAAGGCGGCCACGCACGCCAACGGCGGCACGATCGGCTTCACGGTGGCAGGCCCGGAACAGGCCGCCGCCTGGCACAAGGCGGGAGTCGCGAACGGCGGCACGGCGATCGAGGACCCGCCGGGCGTTCGCCAGGGCGGCGCCGGCGCAATGTATCTTGCTTACCTTCGCGATCCCGACGGCAACAAACTGTGCGCGCTTCACCGCATGCCGGCTGCCTGAACTGTCGCGGGAAGAAACTGAAAAGGGCCGCCAATCCTGGCGGTCCTCCCGCCTGACCTGCGATGCGGCAAGGATGCTCGAGCTTCGTGCGCAACGGACTGCCGGCCTTGGCGTGGCAACAGGTGGCGCGGCTCAATTTCTGCCGCCGGCACGATCGATCGGCGCATGCTGAACTGTAAAGAATATTCACCGCAGAGGCGCAGAGTGCGCGGAGAAACGAAAAATGCACTTCGCGTGCAGCGCATCATAACCTTGCTCTGCGACCTCTGCGTCTCTGCAGTGAATTTGCCTTGCTAGCCATGCCAGCACCCCCACCGCGGATCGTCGCGATGCTGATTGCAGACAAACGTCGAGGCAGGAAACTTCTTGAATGGGAGCGCCAGGGTCCGCATTCACAACCTGACACCATAGAGTGCGGCGGCGAATGCCGCGTCGGGCGCCATCACGGGTAAGTCGCTCTCGAGGAGGAGAGGCTGCTGCCTCAACGCCTCGCCGACCCTTCACCCGCGATGCTGGGGGCCATGAATTCCCCCCATACAAACGCTCGGCTGCCAAATATTGTTTGGAGCCTTCAGGCCAGGCGGTAGACACGTTTCGCCGTGCCGCTGAACAGCATCGCCTTCTCGGATGGCGAGTATCCGTCCGACAGGCGTTTGAATGCGTTCCACAGGATCGGGTAGCTCGAGCTCGCCCCGTCTGGCGGAAAGTTGCTCTCGAACATCGCGCGATCCACGCCGAACGCTGCGATGCAGGTCTCGATATACGGCTTGTAGGCGTTCGCAAGGTCGGCCGACGACGGCGGCACCGCGCGCGCATAAAAATCGAACATGCCGAACAGCATGCCGAGCCCGCCGAGCTTGACGACGACGTTCGGCGATTTCGCGACCTCGGCGATGCCGGTCTGCCATTGCGCGAAGGTCTCGGCTTTCGTGTCCTTGTAAGGGCCGATCCCGACCGGGCCGCCGACATGGTTGAGAATGATTGTCGTCTGCGGGAAGGCGCGGGCGAGATCGGCAAGCTCGAGAAGCTGCGGATGGTAGAGCCATGCCTCGAAGGTCATGTCGAGCGGCGCCAGGCGGGCAAATCCGGCCCGCCATGTCGCGTCGTACATCTGCCCCTTGGGCGGATTGGTGCGCGCCTTGGGCAGCGTGCCGGTCGCGTCCCAGGTCACCGAATGGCGGATGCCGCGAAACCGGCCGTCGCCGGCGACGGTCTGCGCCTCCAGCACGCGCGCCACACCATCGCCGAGGCGCAGATCGGCATGGCCGACGATGCCGGCGCAGAGCCGCGCGGGCCCGTACTGGCCGCTCGCGCTCATCGCCGCAGTGCCGTTGACGAACTCGATCTCGCCGACCGGCTTCATCTCGACCGGTCCGTCGGCGCGATACATCGAGCCGCACTCGATGAACACGGTCTTGCTGATGTTGTGGCCGCTGCGCGTGTCGGCCAGCAGTTCATCGAGGAGAAACCGGTAGTCGTCATGATCCCACAGATGATGATGCGGATCGACGATCTCCAAACCCGGATCGAGGATCTCCTCCTGCCGCTGCGCGAGCCACGCGGAATCGGGGAAGGCGCGCGGGATGCGCGGGGAACCGGCCGCACCGCCGGCGGGCGCGGGGTTCTGGGCGAGGGCGGCGCGCGTCATCAGCGCCGCTCCGCCCAGCAGCCCCGCCGTGCCGGCCAGCACCGTCCGGCGTGGTACCGATTGCCGTCGAGCCGCGTTTCCTGTCATCGTCGTTCCTCCCAAAACGCTGTATGCGGGCGATTGCGAGCCCGTTCTTCAGCGCGATGATACAGCTCTCGGCTATCGGAGTTCTTCCGCACGCTGGATGATTGGCTTCCCCCGCACAGCCATAACCACCTCCGCCGCTTGGTCAGGTCCCCGTCATGGCCGTGGGGGGCGGTTGCAGAACGTGATTGGCTCAGGCCATAGGCAACATCCGCACTCTCACACCGTCCGGTTCGCCCGCGTCAGCACGGCCTGGAACAGCACCTGTGCCCCCGCCTCGGCCTCGCCGGGTTCGATGCTCTCTGCCTCGTTGTGCGACAGGCCATCCTTGCACGGGGTGAAGATCATCGCCGTCGGCACGTGCCGCGCGACATACACCGCGTCGTGGCCGGCGCCCGACACGATCTCCCGCGCGCTGTAGCCGAGCCCGGCGGCACCCTGCCGCACCAGCTCCACACACGCAGGATCAAACGGTTGCGCCGGGATCTTGAACAACTGCGTCAATTCCAGCTTCACCCCACAATCGCGGGCAATAAACCCGGCCTCGCGCGGGAACTGCGCATCCAGCCGGTTCAGTTCGGCCGGGTCCGGGTGGCGGAACTCGACGGAGAACCGCACCTCGCCGGGGATCACGTTGCGGCTGTTGGGCGAGACCAGAAGCTGCCCCACCGTGCCGCGGCCGTCCTCGCCGCGCGCGCGCATCATCCGGTCCACCAGGTCGATGACCCGCGCGGCGCACACCAGCGCGTCCTTGCGCGCCGAGGGCGGCGTCGTGCCGGCATGCGAATCCTGCCCGGTGGCGACCGCGTCGTACCAGACCTGCGCCTGCGCGCCGGTGACGATGCCGATCTTCTTCGCCTCGCGCTCCAGGATCGGCCCCTGCTCGATATGCAGCTCGAAATACGCGTCCGCCGGGAATGCCGCCGCCGGCTCCGGGCCGCGATAGCCGATCCCGTCCAGCGCGTGCCGCACCGTCACGCCCTCGGTGTCGGTCAGGCCATAGGCCTTGTCGAGCGTATGGACGCCCGCCCACACCCCCGATCCCATCAGCGAATGGCCGAACCGGCTGCCCTCCTCGTCGGTCCAGTTCACTAGTTCCAGCGGCGCCTCGGTGACCAGGCCGAGGTCGTTCAGCGTGTGCATCACCTCGAGCCCGGCCAGCACGCCGAGCGCGCCGTCGAACTTTCCCCCGCTCGGCTGGCTGTCGAGATGGCTGCCGAACAGCACCGGCAGCCGGGTCGGATCGCGGCCGGCGCGGCGGGCGAACATGTTGCCGATCGCATCGACCCGCACCGCGAGCCCCGCCGCCTCGCATTCGGCGCGGAACCGGTCGCGGCCGCGGCGGTCCACATCGGTCAGGGACAGGCGGCGCACACCGCCCTTCGGCGTCGCGCCGATCTCGGCCATCGCCATCAGGCTGTCCCACAGCCGCTTGCCGTCGATGCGCTGGTTGGTCTGTGGCGGCATGCGGAGCACCCCTGGAAGGCCGAGGCCGCATCTTGCCCGCCAGCCGGCTTGCTGCAAGCCTGCGGCGGGGAATCGACGCCGGGTGGTCAGTGGATGAAAGCAGCGTTGGTCGTGCGGGCGGGTGTGTTGCTGGCGGGTATCGGGCTGGCCGGCTGCAAGCTGGTCGATCAGACGACGTTCGCGCCCTCGCCGGAGGCCGCCCCGGGTGCCGCCCCGGTCGTGCCGAAGGCCGATCCGCGCGTGGCCTTGCTCACGATCGGCTACGACACGCCGAACCCGAACTACCAGGATGTGCTGCGCTATGCCGTACGTGAAGCCGAGACGCGCGCGCCCGGCGTGCGGTACGACGTGATCTCCGTGCTGCCCACCGGCGGCGACGTGGCCCAGGCGCAGGGCAGTGCAGCGGAGGTGATGCGGGCCATCATGGCCCAAGGCGTGGCGGAGAGCCGCATCCAGCTCGGACTGCGGACGGAACCCGCGGGCCTGACGCGCGAGGTCCGCGTCTATGTCCACTGAGCGGCTGGCCGGCGGCGCGGACATCCATGTGGAGCAATGTTAACCATTCCTCAGGGATTATTCGAACTTGGGGCTTCGTAGACGGACGATAGTGCAATAAAATAAGCTGAAATTGGAGGCTCCGCGAGCGATGCACCCGTTCCACGTCCATTGCCGGGAAACGTTGGACGCCATTCAGGCGCAGGGGCGCTACCGCCGCTTCACGCAATTGCAGAAGCAGGCGGAGCGCTTCCCGCTGTATCGACGATCCGACGGCAGTGAGGTGCTGGTGTGGTCCTCCAACGACTATCTCGGCATGGGCGGCCATCCCGTCGTGGTCGAGGCCGCCTGTGCGGCGGCGCGCGAGATGGGCGCCGGGGCGGGCGGCACGCGCAACATCGGCGGCACCAGTCCGGCACATGCCGCGCTGGAGGCCGAACTGGCCGATCTGCACGGCAAGGCGGCGGCGCTGCTGTTCACCTCCGGCTTCGTGTCCAACCAGGCGGCGCTGTCGACGATGCTGAATTCGCTGCCGGACTGGCACGTGTTCTCCGACGCCCGGAACCACGCCTCGATGATCGCCGGCATCCGGGGATCGAAGGCGACCTGCCACATCTTCCGCCACAACGATCTCGCGCACCTCGAGGGCGCGCTGCGCGAAGCACCGGCCACGGCACCGAAGCTGATCGCCTTCGAATCGGTCTACTCGATGGACGCCGATATCGCGCCGATCGGGGCGATCTGCGATCTGGCGATCCGCTACGGGGCGATGACCTACCTGGACGAGGTGCACGCGGTGGGCATGTACGGCCCGTCGGGCGCCGGCGTGGCGGAGCGCGACGGCGTCGCCGCCCGGATCGACGTGATCGAGGGGACGCTGGCGAAGGCGTTCGGCTGCCATGGCGGCTACATCGCCGGCGATGCCTCGGTGGTGGACTACATCCGCTCCTGCGCGCCCGGCTTCATCTTCACCACATCGCTGCCGCCGATGATCGTCGCCGCGGCGCTCGCCAGCGTTCGCCACGTGCGGGGCGATGCCGGACGCCGCGCCAGGCTGTTCGAGCGTGCCGACACGCTGAAGCGGCGGCTGACGGCGGCGGGACTGCCGGTGCTGCCATCGGCCAGCCACATCGTGCCGCTGCATATCGGCGATGCCGCGCGGTGCAGCGACGTGAGCCGGCGGCTACTGGACGAATTCAGCATGTATGCGACGCCGATCAACTATCCCACCGTGCCGCGCGGCGAGGAAAGGCTGCGGCTGACGCCGTCGCCGCTGCACACCGACGAGATGATGGATCGGCTGGTGGCGGCGCTCACCGCGATTCTGCTGCCGGCGCAGCGCGCGGCCGCTTGAACGGCGACAGGCCGACGCTGCGGCTCGGCCCCGGGCAGGGGCGGCGGCTGCGCGCTGGCTCACCCTGGGTGTTCTCCAACGAGATCGCGATGAAGCCTGAATATCGGCAGATGTCGCCGGGCCGCCTGGTACGGATCGAGGGTGACGATGGCGCGCGGTTCGGCACCTTCATGTTCAACCCGCACAGCCTGATCGCGGCGCGTCTCCTGGATCGAGACCCGGCGGCCGTGATCGATCCGGACTGGCTGCGGGCGCGGCTGCGCGAGGCCATCGCGTTGCGCGAACGCGTGTGCGACACGGATTTCCATCGCCTGGTGCACGCCGAGGCCGATCGTCTTCCGGGTCTGGTGATCGACCGGTATGGCGATGTTGCGGTCGTGCAGACGAACACCGCCGGGATGGATCGGCTGACGCCGCTGCTGGTCGAGGCGCTGAACGGGTTGCTGAAGCTGCGTGCGGTGGTGGCGCGCAACGATTCGGCGGCGCGCCGGCAGGAGGGTTTGCCGGAGAGTGTGGCGCTGCTGTCCGGCTCGGATGGCAGTGTCGAGGTGGTGGAAGGCGGCGTGCGGTTTCCGGTCGATCCGCTGGGCGGACAGAAGACCGGCTGGTTCTTCGACCAGCGCCCGAACCGCGATCGCGTCGCGGCCCTCGCCGAAGGCGCGCGCGTGCTCGACGTGTTCTGCCACGTCGGCGCGTTCGGTCTGCGCTGCGCCGCGGCCGGCGCGAGCGAGGTGACGCTGGTGGACAGCAGCGCTCCCGCCCTGGCGCAGGCCGAACAGGCAGCGGCGTTGAACGGGATTTCCCCCCGTGTGCACTTCCAGCGCGACGATGCGTTCGATGCGATGGCGGCGCTCGGCGGCGAACGCTTCGACATCGTGGTGTGCGATCCGCCGGCCTTCGCCCCCGCGCGCAAGGACGCGGCGGCCGGGTTGCGCGCCTATGGTCGGATGGCGCGGCTTGCGGCGTCGCTGGTCACGCCCGGCGGTTTCCTGTTCGTTGCCTCGTGCAGCCATCATGCGCCGCTGGAGGCCTGGGCCGCGCAGATCGCTGGCGGCCTGCACCGCGCACGGCGCGAGGGCCGCATCGTGTTCGCGGGCGGCGCGGGGCCGGATCATCCGGTACATCCGCATTTGCCGGAGACAGCGTATCTGAAGACGCAGTTGATTCACGTGCTGTAACCAATACGGGACTTCGAACCTTGAATGGCTCGTGCTAGAGTATTCCCAGTGTCACCGGAATGATTATTGAGCCATTGCGCTTGTGTACACCTCGCCCGCTTGCGGGGGAGGTCGCGTCGCATCGGCGACGCGGGAGAGGGCCTATTCGGCAGTGCTGGATCACTCAGGCACCCTCTCCCGCCGCTTCGCGGCGACCTCTCCCGCAAGCGGGCGAGGTGTACTGATGCTCCGGCGACTACAGTCACTCGGAAAATGCTTTGGCGTTGGAGTTACCATGGCAGATAATTCGGATATGCACATCGCCTTAAAGTCCGCGCTGGCCGAGATCGTGCAACAGGCGGTCGAGAGCGGCGAGTATGCCTCACACGACGAGGTCGTCGGCGAGGCACTGCTCGAATGGCGCCTGCGCCGCGCGCTGAACCGGACGGAGCACGACGCCCTCTGCCGACTGTGGGACGAAGGCGTGGCGAGCGGCCCCGGACGCTTCAGAAGCATGGACGAGATCAAGCAGGAGGCTCGCAGTCGCTGGGCTGAAGAACAGTCCCATCGCCAAGCTGAGGAGTAAGTTGCCGACTGTCATCCGTTCGCGCCAGGCCGAAGACGATCTGCTGGAACTCTGGCGCTACATTGCCAGGGACAATCCGCGCGCCGCGGACGACGTACTTTCCCGGATTGAGAGCGCAATCGATCTCTTGGCCCGCCATCCTCTCATGGGACCGGCACGCCCCGACCTTCGCAAGGACCTGCGTTATTTTGCATCCGGTCGTTACCTGATCCTCTACCGCGCCCTTGCGGATGGCATCGACGTGGTGCGTGTGCTGCATGGCGCACGCCACCTGCACGATTTGCTGCAGAGCCCGTAGCGAGCGCCCAGATAACCATGGACCCATCCCGCGCCAACAATCCCCTGTTCGGGCCTAACCGCTTCAAGCTCGGCGTGTTCAGCGCCAACTGCGACGGCGGACTGACGATGAGTCTGGCGCCCGAACGCTGGCGCGCAAACTGGGACGACATCGTCGCGATGACGCAGATCGCCGACGCGGCAGGGCTCGAATTCATCCTGCCGGTGGCGAAATGGCGCGGCTTCCAGGGGAAGGCCAACATCTACGGCCGCTCGTTCGAGACGCTGACGCACGGCGCCGCACTGGGCGCGTTGACGCGGCACATCGCGATCTTCTCCACCGTGCACGTGCCGCTGGTCACGCCGGCGTTCGGCGCCAAGGCGATCGCCACCATAGACCACGTCACGCACGGGCGCGCCGGGCTCAACATCGTCTGCGGATGGAACCAGGAGGAGTTCGATCTGCACGGCGTGACAATCGACCAGGATCGTCGCTACGAGCACGGGCTCGAATGGTTCCACGTGTGGTCGCGCCTGTTGCAAGGCGGGCCGGAGTTCGACTGGGACGGCGAGTTCTTCCACCTGAAGCGGCTGCAGACCGATCCCGTGTCGGTGCAGCGCCCGTGGCCGGCGGTGATGTCGGCTGGGTTCTCGCCGAAGGGGCGCGACTTTGCCGCCCAGGCGGCCGATGTGCTGTTCACCACGATGAGCGAACTCAACCAGGCCCCTGCCCTGCTCGCCGACATCGCCGAACACTTTGTCCGCCATGGCAGGCACGTCGATGTCTATACCATGTCGCACGTGGTGTGCCGCCCGACCCGGCGCGAGGCAGAGGAATTCTACCACTATTTCGCCGAGGAGATGGCGGACGCCGAGGGCCAGGCCTATTACCGCCGCCAGCGCGGAGCATCGGTGAAGGACGCGGCGGGAAACGAAATCCGCCGCCCGCTGGTCAACCGCTTCATGCGCGCGAGCGGCAAGCGCTACGACGGCGCCTATCCCGGGGCCTATCCGCTGGTCGGCACGCCGGACGATATCGTCGCCGACATGCGGCAGATGAGCGAACTGGGGCTGACCGGCACCTCGGTTGCGTTCCTCGACTACCTGAAGGAGATTCCCTGGTTCGTGCAGGAAGTGCTGCCGCGGCTCGAACGTCTCGGGCTGCGCCGGAGGGAATGATGTCGGGAAAAGCCTGGCTGGTGGTGCGCGCCGTGGTGGCCGAAGCCGATCGGCACGACTTCGATTGCTGGTACAACACGGAGCATCTGCCCGATGCGATGAAGGCCTTCGCGGCGGCCAAGGCCTGGCGCGGTTGGAGCCATACGGATCCCTCGGTGCACTTCGCATTCTACCAGTTTGCCGACGTCGCAGCGGTGGAGGCGGTGAACAGTTCGCCCGCGATCCGCACGCTGATCGCCGAGTTCGACGCGCGTTGGGGAACCCGCGTCACGCGCACGCGCGAGATCATCGCGGTCGCCGACGAGATCGATAACTAGCAAGACGTGGGTGGCCGGCTCCCCGCCTCCGCGGGGACATGCTCCGCCGGCCATGACGATTGAAGGAGAGAAACATGGCCAACAGGATCGCATTCATGGGCGTGGGCGCTGTCGGCGGCTATGCCGGCGCGCATATGGCGCAGGCCGGCGAGGACGTGACGTTCATCGACCCATGGCCCGAGCATGTCGCTCGCATGCAGAGCCACGGCCTGAAGATCAGCCACATCCGCGACGTGCCGGAATTCACCGTGAAGGTGCGCGCGATGCACCTGACCGATGCGCAGCACCTGGCGAAGGAAAAGCCGATCGACATCGCCTTCGTCTGCATGAAGTCATACGACACCGAGTGGGCGACCACGCTGATCAGCCAGTATCTCTCGCCGAACGGCTTCATCGTGTCGCTACAGAACTGCATGAACGAGGAAACCATCGCCGGCGTCGTGGGCTGGGGCAAGACGGTGGGCTGCATCGCCAGTTCCATCACCGTCGATCTGTGCGAGCCCGGCCATGTGCGGCGCGCCGCCGGCAAGAGCGGCGCGAAGCACACCGTGTTCCGCACCGGCGAAGTGCACGGCCGCATCACCGACCGCGTCAAGGAAATCTGCCGCCTCGTCGGGCTCGCCAATTCCGCGATGGTCACCGAAAACCTGTGGGGCGAGCGCTGGTCGAAGCTGGTGACCAATGTGATGGGCAACGGACTCTCCGCCTGCACGGGCATGATCGGCAGGGACATGGTCCGCAACGACGCGATCCGCAGCTTCTCCGCCCGGCTCGGCAGCGAGGCGATCCGCGTCGGCCAGGCACTCGGCTATGAGCTGGAGGAAATCCAACACCTCGATCCCGAGATCATCGCGCGCGCCGGCGAGGGCGATGCCAAGGCCACGCACGAATACGACGAGCATCGGCTGGCCGAGGTGAACAAAGCCGGCGGCGGCGAGCATCGGCCGTCGATGGGCCAGGACATGGTGAAGGGCCGGCGCACCGAGATCGAGTTCCTCAATGGTCTGGTCGCGCGCAAGGGTGAGGAGATCGGCATCGCCACCCCGGCGAACGTCGTGCTGACCGACATCGTCAAGCGCGTGGAGAAGGGCGAGCTGAAGCCCGATCCGAAGCACATCACGGATCTGCGCCTGAACTGATGCGCGTCTTCACCCGGCTGCCGATGCGCGACTGGAACGCGACCGCGCAGGCGGCACGCGAGGCGGAGGCAGTCGGGTTCGATGCGGTGATGACGGTGGAGCTTGGGCACGACGTGTTTGCCCCGCTGGCGATCGCGGCGATGGCGACGGAGCGTGTCGAGCTGACGCCGTCGGTCGCGGTGGCGTTTCCGCGGAGCCCGACGGTGCTGGCCTCGCAGGCGTGGGACCTGCAGGCAAACTCGGGCGGGCGTTTCGTGCTGGGGCTGGGCAGCCAGGTGAAGGGCCACAATGAGCGGCGCTTCGGTATCCCCTGGAGCGCACCGGCGCCGCGTATGCGCGACTATGTGCGGGCGTTGCGGGCGATCTGGCATTGCTGGGAGACGGGCGAAAAACTCGATTTCCACAGCGAGCATTACACGCTGACGCTGATGACGCCGGACTTCTCGCCGGAGCCGACCGGCCTTCCGATGGTGCCGGTGACGATTGCGGCGGTGGGCGAGGCGATGCTGCGCGTTGCCGGCCAGGTGGCCGATGGCGTGCGGCTGCATCCGCTGTGTTCGCGCCCCTACCTGGAGGAGGTGTGTCTGCCGCAGATCGCGGCTGGGATGGAGCGGGGCGGACGGCGGTGGGAGAATTTCGACGTGCACGGCGGCGGGTTCATCGCTACGGGGCCGGACGAGGAAGCGGTTGCGGCGGCGATGGAGGTGGTCCGGCGCCGGATCGGTTTTTATGGCTCGACGCGGACGTATATGCCGATCCTGGCGCTGCACGGGCTGCAGGAACTCGGGCTGACGCTGCATCGGCTGTCGGTCGAGGGGCGCTGGAGCGAGATGGCGGCGCAGGTTCCGGACGATGTGGTGCGCATCTTCGCGGCCTGCGGCACGTATACGGAGATCGCCGGGGTGATCGAGCAGCGGTTCGGTGGAGCGGCGGATTCGGTCGATCTCGATTTTCCGCAGGCCACGCCGTCGGGACTGCGGCGGGAACTGATCGCGGACATCAGGCGCATTCCGCACCGGTTCGCCGGGTTCGATAGCAACTGGTGACATTGCAACGCTCCCTCTCCCCTTGCGGGCTTGGGCCGCGAAGCGGACCAAGGTCGGGGAGAGGGGCCGTGCCAATCCAGCAACGGTGCTGGCACAAAGTCCGAATTTGACTTCACGCCGCCCCTTCCCCCCAACCCCCTCCCGCCCCCTCCCCTCAACCCCTCCCGCAAGGGGAGGGGGAGTGCTTTGTTGGCTCTCGAACGAAAAGACAACGCGCGCTTGAATACACACTCGCCACCGCGCACAATCGGGCGCGCCAAGAAGGAGACGCGCCATGCCGGCTCGCACGGGACGCCAGTACCTGAACGGCCTCAAAGAGCAGGAACGCCAGGTCTGGCTGGGGGGCGAGCGCGTCAAGGACGTGACCACCCATCCCGGCCTTGCCGGTGGCGCGCACGCGATCGCCTCGCTTTACGATATGCAGTGGGATGCGAAGCTGCACGACGAGATGACCTATGTCTCACCCACCACAGGCGATCGCGTCGGGCTCTCGTTCATCATCCCTCGCACGCAGGACGAACTCGTGGCGCGCCGGGTCATGACGCTGCACTGGGCGCGGTCGACCTGCGGCATGATGGGGCGCTCGCCCGACTTCATGAACGTCACGCTCGCCGCCTGGGCTGCCGCCGCCGATTATTTTGCGCGGAACCGGCCGGAGTTCGGCGACAACATCAGGCGCTATTACGAATACCTGCGCGAGAACGACATCGTCCTGACCCACTCGCTGATCAACCTGCAGCGAAGCCGCAACCCGAGCGGTATGTTCAACCTGCAGGAAGGAACGGCGCTGCGCGTGGTGCGCGAAACCAGCGCCGGTCTCGTGGTGCGCGGGGCGCGCGTGCTGGCGACATTGGGGCCGCTCGCCGATGAGATTGCGGTCTATTCGCCGCGGCTCGGCCAGCACACCGAGGATCACAGCCCGTTCGCGGTCGCGTTCTCAATTCCGTGCGGCACGCCGGGGCTGCGCTTCCTGTGCCGCGACAGCTTCGATCTCGGGCGGTCGCATTTCGACCATCCGCTCGGATCGCGTTTCGAGGAGATGGACTGCATCGTGTTCTTCGACGATGTGGAAGTGCCCTGGGAGCGGGTGTTCCTGTACGGCGATGTCGCGCTGCTGAACGGAACTGCCTACGCCACGCATTATTCGGCGCATTCATCACATCAGGGCGCCACGAAGAACCTCGCCAAGTGCGAGTTCGTGCTTGGCCTTGCGCTGTTGATGACCGAGACGCTCGGCAACCAGCGCCTGCCGCATACCGAGGAGCGGATCGGCGAACTGATGCTGACAACGACGCTGACCCGCGCCCTGATCCGCGCGTCCGAGGCGGATGCCAAGCTCGACGAGTGGGGCGTGATGTGTCCGGACTCGGTCACGATAGAGAGCACGCGCAATCTCTTCATGACCGCCTATCCGAGGATGATCGAGATCCTGCATCTGCTCGGTTCGTCGAGCTTCATGATCACGCCGAGCGAGGCGGATTTTTCCGGACCGCTGGCGGGCGACATCGAGCAGTATCTGACAACCGACACGACGTCGGCGCGCGACCGGGTCAAGCTGTTCCGGCTGGCTTGGGACGTCGCCGGCAGTTCGTTCGGCAGCCGTCAGGTGCTGTACGAGCGGTTCTTTGCCTCCGATCCATTGACGCGCGCGCGCGCCCTCGCTGCGATCTATCCGAAGGGTGAGGCGATGCAGCGCGTGCTGGACTTTCTGCAACGCGATGACGAGACAGCATGGTCAGGGAGAGCATGAGATGACCTATCGGCCGAAACATCTTGGACACGTCAACCTCTACGTGCGCAATGCGGAACGCTCGAAACAATGGTACGAGGACGTGCTGGGATTGCACACCTACCACTACCGCCCGGGTTGGGCAGCGTTCATGTCGGCGGACGAGAACAAATCGCACGAGGTCGCGCTGATGCAGGTCGGTGACGATGCGCCGCTGCAACTGAAGCGTCAGGTGGGGCTGAACCATCTGGCCTTCATGATGGAGAGCCTGGACGATCTGAAGGACGCCTACTACCGGCTGAAGGAGAAGGGCGTGAAGTTCGACCACATCTCCGACCATGGGCTGTCGCTCGGCATCTATTTCCGCGATCCGGACGGCAACGGCCTGGAAGTCTCCTACGAGCTGCCGCGCGAGAAGTGGCCGCGCCAGGAGAGCGTGTTCGCCTCCGATGTGGTCAATCTGGGGCTGTTCCCCGGCCCGTGGGAGGAAGAGATGGCGAAGCAGCGGGCTGCCGCGCCGGCTGGCTAGGCGCCGCAGAGACAGCTTACGCCGCGCAAGCTAGGCTGCCGGACATGAACGTTGCCCTGCGCAAGCCGATGACACTGACGGAGTTCCTGGCCTGGGAAGAGCGTCAGGAACTCCGCTACGAGTTCGACGGCATCCAGCCGGTCGCCATGACCGGCGGAACCCTTGCCCATGACCTCATCACGTACAATGTCCGCAAGGCTTTGGACTCACGGCTCGTCGGCAAACCCTGCAGACCCTGGGGCCCTAACGTCAAAATATTGACACCCGGTAGAGTTCGCTATCCCGACGCGCTGGTCACGTGCACGCCGACCGCCCTGAACGCGACAATGATCGACGAGCCGGTGGTCGTTTTCGAGGTCGTGAGCGAGGACACCGCCCGCACCGACCGGATCGAGAAACTCCGCGAGTACCAGGCGACGCCGACCATTCAGCGCTACATTATTCTCGAACAGAAGAGCATTGGGGCCGCTGTCTTCGCGCGCAGGGGAGAAGACTGGATTGCGACGGCGCTGACCGAGCAGAATACGCTCGCCAAGCCGGAGATCGGCATTGAAGTGCCGATCGCCGAATTCTACGCGGGATTGGAATTTTCGGCGCCCGCGGAGGGAGAAACGGCAGGTTAGCCGATCTCGTTCAGGCCATCTCGAGCATCCAGGCCTCGGCAACCGCCAAGCCTCGCACATCGATCCCATTGGCGAGCTTCGCCCCGTACAATTCGTGGTGATGCCCATGCACGATAAGCCGCGCCCCGCACGCCTCGGCCAGGCGGTCGATCGCGGCGAAGCCATGGCGGTGCGATGACGGCGCCTCATGCGAAATCAGCGCATCGAAGCGATGCTGCGCCAGACTGGCGAAATCTTCCGGGAATATCGAATCGCGGTGCCACAGCGGCAGGCCGCCGCGCCAATGCTCGCGTGCATCGAGGCTCGCGAGGAACTCGCCGCGCGTGGCGAAGCTTGGAGCTTGGTCCGCGCTCGGGTCCCAGATGCGCGGCTTGAACACGCCGCCAAGACCGGCGATCCGCAATCCGGCAACCTCGATCACCCGCCCGCCGATATCGCCCTCGGGGAAATCCACCGCCAGGTTGTCGAACACAGCTTCAGTCTCGGCGTCCTTGTTGCCGAGGATCCAGTGCACGGCCCAGCCGACTGCGAACAGCGGAGCAAGCTGCCGGCGGAGCGGCACTCGCAGTTCGCAGTCGCCCAGCAGGATCAGCGTACCCGGTTCCCGCGCGGCAAGGGCACGCAGGATCGGCGCGAAATCGCCGTGGGGGTCGCCGGCGACGACGATCACGCGGCGCGGCCGAAGCCGAGCAGGCGCGCGGCCGCGCCGATCGTCCAGCCTTGGATGACCAGCGATACGACGACCACGACGAACACGCCCGAGAACAGCCTTGCATCGCGGCCAGGATCGGCCAGGGCCGGAATGATGCTCAGGTAGATGGGAACCGCGCCGCGCAGTCCGACCCACGACGCAAAAGCCGATTCACGCCATGCAAAGCGGAACGGCAGCAGGCAGGCAAAGACCGCAAGCGGCCGCGCGACCACGATCAGCACGAGGGCAATGACGATGCCGGACGGCACGAACGGCAGCAGATCGTGCGGCGTGACGAGCAGGCCCAGCATGAGGAACAGGATGATCTGCGCGAGCCAGGCGAAGCCCTCCATGAAGTAGGCGATCTCGGGCTTGTGGCGATAGTCGGCGGCGCCGGTGATCACGCCTGCGATGTAGATCGCCAGGAAGCCGCTGGTGCCGACGACCTGCGCCAGGCCGAACAGCGTCAGGGCAAACGCGAGCGCAAGCACCATGGCGGTCGCCGCCTCGAGCACCAGGCGACGCAGCAGGAACGCGAGCAGCCAGCCGCCGGCGAGACCGAGCACTGTGCCGCCGACCATCTCGAGCGCGAACAGCACTGCCGCATGCGACCATGTGGCCGAGGCGGGCGCTGTGATGATCCGGATCATGAAGATGGTGAGAAAGATCGACATCGGATCGTTGAGACCGGACTCCACCTCCAGGAGCGCGGTGACGCGTTCGGGCAGGGCGAGCCGGGCCCTCCCGAGCAAGGCGCCCACTGCGGCGGCGTCGGTCGGCGCAACCGCGGAGCCGAACAGCATCGCCATGGCGAATGGTACGCTCGCCACCAACATGACCGCGGCAGCGACGACACCGGCGGTCACAGCGACGCCGATCACGGCGAGCGCGAGCGCCGGCCAGACCGCCAGGCGCAGCATGGCAAGACGCGTTTTGATGCCGCCGTCGAACAGGATCGCGGCGAGAGCGACGCTGCCGATCAGGTAGGAGGAATAGAAGTCGTCGAACAGGATGTGGCCCGGACCGTCCTCGCCGGCCAGCATGCCAAGCACGAGGAACACCAGAAGGATCGGGGCTCCCACACGGCGCGAGGCAAGACCGGCAAGAATGCCGAGCAGGCCGAGCGCCGCGGCGACAAGGATCACCTCGTGGGCGAGTTCCATGTGGGAACGCCCAAGGGCAACCAGTTCCGGTGAAAAGGTCATGCGGCCGTCACGCGCCGGATCACCAGCCCCACTGCCGCCAGCGACACATCGGACAAGAGCATCAGCGGCGTAATGCGATCTCGCAAGCGGCGTCTCGTCTAGTTCAGTGGGTCGGGTTGGGATCGGCAAGCCTATCGTCGGCAGGGCAGCGAGCCAAGGTGGCGGAAACAAAGGTTCCGCTGCCGGCCTGTCGGCCACACATCGCGTGTGGTTATTCGTAGGTATTCAAAGACGGCCCGACAGTGCTCTAGAACACCAGCCGGCCACCCACCAAAGTCAAGGTCGCCGCCAGGATCGGCCGCAACACTGCATCAGGCACTCGCGCGGAAACATAGCTGCCGATAATGATACCCGGCACCGAACCGCTGAGCAGCGACGTCAGCAGCAGCCAATCGACCGAGCCGAGGAACCAGTGGCCGGTGCCGGCCAGCAGCGTCAGCGGCACGGCGTGGGCGATGTCGGATCCGACGATGATCACCATCGGGAGCCGCGGGTAGAGCAGCAACAGGGCGGTGACGCCGAGTGCCCCGGCGCCGACCGACGAGATCGTCACCAGGATACCCAGCACGACGCCGGTGAGCACTGTCAGCATCGTGGTGCGGTGTGGCGCGACAGTCATCAGCCGGTGGCCGGCGAATGCAAGGAACTGCCTGCGGAACACGAGCGACAGCGCGGTGAGCAGCAGCATAACGCCGAGCACGCTGGAGATGATCCCGGCAGCGGTTCTGCCGGTGATGTCGAAGTGCGAGATCAGCAGCAGCGTCAACGCGGTCGCGGGTACGCTGCCAGCGGCAAGCCGGCCGACGATGCGCCAATTGACGGTGTGATTGAGGCCGTGAACCAGCGTGCCCACGGTCTTGGTGGCCGATGCGTAGAGCAGGTCGGTGCCGACCGCGGTCGCCGGATGCACGCCGAACAGCAGGATCAGCAGCGGCGTCATGAGCGAGCCGCCGCCCATGCCGGTCTGCCCGACCAGCAGCCCGACGAAAAATCCGGAAAGCGCGAACAGCGGATCAATCGTGCCGAACATGCTCGCCTGTCGCCAGGTCCCGAGAGGGATGACACATCGAGGTTACCACCTGCGCCATTGGCCTCGTTGTTTTACCAATTCCCGAACGGAATTATCTATTGGCAAATATGACGTTTCTCAGCGCGCGTTCGCCGGTGCCCGCAGCGGCCATAGCACGGCTCGCCAGCGCAGGGCTATCAATAGCGTGAGCGCCATGCCGACGCCGCAATAGAGCGTCGCGGTGGGCACAAAGCCTATCCGATCGATCAGCGCGCCGGCCGCGGTCAGGCCGATCGGCAGCCCATAGATCGCCAGCATGCGCATCCCCATCACCCGGCCTCGGAACGCGCCGGCGCCGTGCAGCAGCATGGCCGACATCGGCACCAGGCTGAGGCTCTGCGCGAGACCGGCGAGAATGAGAGCCGCGCTGCCACTGCCGGGGCTTTGGGTGTGCACGAACACCAGCAGCATCGCGTACCAGGTCAGCGCGAACGCGATCATCATGCGCGCCGGTCGGACAGCTCGGCCGGCCAGGCCGATGGTGATGGAGCCAAGCAGTCCGCCGAATGCGAAGCTCGCGATCAGATAGCCGAGGCCGGTCTGGTCGACGTGGTAGATGTCCATCGCAACGTAGGGGAGAAGGCCGCTGGTCAGCGGGTAGGCCGTCATGTTGACCAGGAAGGCGAGCCACAATGCCGCCAGCGAGGACGGCGTGTCCCACAGATAGGCCAGCCCTTCCCTCAGGTCCCGCCATAGCGAGGGTCGCGCGGACAGGGCGATCGCACCCCTGCCCGGCTGCGGGCCGCCGACGCCGAGCGTCAGCAGGAACCCCGCCACGTAGAAGCAGGCGATCGCTACGTAGGCCGGTCCCATCCCCAATGCCGCGAACAGCCCCGCCCCGACGAGCGCGCCGACGGTCCGGGCGGAATCGGAGGTGGTGCGCGCGGCGCCCATGGCGCTGACGAAGCGATCGACCGGCATGGTCTCGGCGACCAGCGCGCTGCGCGTCGCCAGGTCCGAGGGGCGCACCAGGCCGGCGATGCCAGCAATGACGAAGACGTGAACCGGTCGCAGCGTGCCGGTGAACGCGAGGGCCATCAGCACGCCGGCCAGTATGGCGTAGCCGATCCGCATGGCGCAGAGCACGTTGCGGTGGCCCAGCCGGTCGCCCGCCATGCCGAACACCGGGGCGGCCAGCGTGCCGAAATACTGCAGCGAGCCGAACAGGGTGAGCAGCAGCACCGAGCCGGTCTCGACCAGCACGTACCAGCCGAGGATCAGGGTCTCCATCTCGGTGCCCCAGGAGGTCAGCAGGTCCGCCGGGTACTGGAAACGGAAGCTGCGCACCTGGAACGGCGCGAACAGCGAGGATCGCCACACCGCGCTGGTGCGCCACCCCGAGCCGTGGTGGTTCATTGCCTGTCCGGTTCCTCGTGCTTTCCTGGACGGCCTGACAGGCCAATTGGCCGGAAGCGTAGCGGCACCGTGCGGGGACAGGAAGGCCGATGCGCGCTGGGAAGCGGAGCCAAGGGCGACGCAGGCCAATGTTGAAACTTGATGCCAACCAACGACGACCGCATCGGGTTCAAGCGGCCCATCCGGAACCGCGTGCGCAGTGACGCCCGCATGCGAAAGCAATCATTTGCTGCCTGAAGAGCCACGAAACCTGACACCGCGACCCATTTCGTTGCGGCGCTGGTAGCTCACCTGCCAGAGGTGTAACCTCGGCCAGGGGAAACTGCCGCTCCTTCGAGCCGAGGATAACCGCATGAACGTTGCGGAGTGGCTACAGAGTTCTGGGCCTGGGGCGCTATGAGGCGCTGTTTCGCGACAACGAGATCGATTGGGAGGTGCTGCCGAGACTGACAGCGGACGATCTCAGGGAGATCGGCGTCGCAGCGATCGGCCACCGCCGCAAATTGCTCGATGCCATTGCCGTGCTCGGCGCTGCCGGTCCGCCCGTCGCCGCGCCGGCGACAGCCCCTGCTGCACCAGCTCCGGCCGATGCCGAACGCCGGCAGCTGACGGTGATGTTCTGCGATCTCGTCGGCTCGACGGCGCTCGCGACCCGTTTTGACCCGGAGGATCTGCGTGAGGTCGATCGGCGCCTATCACCGTGCGGTCGCCGCGACGTCGCCGGGTTCGACGGCTTCGTCGCCAAGTACATGGGCGACGGCGTTCTGATCTATTTCGGCTACCCGCGCGCCCATGAGGATGATGCCGAGCGGGCGGTCCGGGCCGGATTGGGCGCAATCGATGCTGTCGGTCGCCTCGATGTCGGATCCGCCAAACTTCAGGTGCGCGTCGGGATCGCCACCGGGTTGGTGGTCGTCGGCGATTTGATCGGCGCGGGCTCGGCGCAGGAACAGGCGGTGGTCGGCGAGACGCCTAATCTCGCGGCGCGGCTGCAAGCGCTCGCCGCGCCCGCCAGTCTGGTGATTGCCGCCAGCCACGCGCCAACAGATCGGCGAGTTGTTCGATCTGGAGGACCTCGGACCGCAGCAACTTGCCGGCTTTGCCGAGCCGCAACGCGCCTGGCGGGTCTTGGCTGAAAGCGGCGAGGTAAGCCGGTTCGACGCCCTGCGCTCCGGGACGACGCCGCTCGTCGGGCGGGACGAGGAGGTCGAGCTGCTGCTGCGCCGCTGGCAGCAGGCGAAGACGGGCGAAGGGCGGGTGGTGCTGATTTCCGGCGAGCCCGGTATCGGCAAGTCACGCCTCACGGCTGCGCTTTCCGAGCACATCGGAACCGAGCCCCATACGCGCTTGCGCTATTTCTGCCTGCCGCACCATCAGGACAGCGCGCTCTATCCTATCATCGCCCAACTTGAACGCGCCGCCGGGTTCGCCCGCGATGACACGGTCGAAGCCAGGCTCGGTAAACTGCGGGCGCTGCTCGCACCGGGCTCGCGCGATGACGATGATATCGCGCTGCTGAGCGAGCTGATGTCGTTGCCGAGTTCCGCCGCGGATCCTCAACCTTAGCCCGCAACGCAAACGGGAGAAGCTGTTCGAGGCGGTGCTCAGCCAGCTTGAGGCCGAGGCGCGGCGCCGACCGGTGCTGATGGTATTCGAGGACGCCCACTGGATCGATCCGACCTCGCGCGAGCTGCTGGATCTGACCGTCGACCGGGTGCGGCGGCTGCCGGTGCTGGTGGCGATCACCTTCCGTCCCGAATTCCAGCCACCGTGGGGCGGTCGCTCCCACGTCACGAGTTTGGCCCTCAATCGGCTCGGCGAACGCGACGGGGAGGCACTGGTGCAAAGATCTGGCCGGCAATGCCACGCTCACCGCCGATGTCGTTGCGGAGATCGTCGAGCGCACGGACGGGGTGCCGCTGTTTGTCGAGGAGCTGACCAAGGCCGTGCTGGAAAGCGTCGGGCGGGGGGACCGGGTGGCCGCGGTGCTGGCGACGACATCGCTTGCCGCGCTGCCGGTGCCGGCGACGCTGCATGCGTCATTGATGGCTCGCCTGGACCGGCTCGGGGCGGCGCCCAAGGAAGTTGCCCAAGTCGGCGCGGTGCTCGGCCGCGAGTTTGCCTATGAATTGATCGAGCTGGTGGCGTAGCGTGATGGAAGGGAATTGCAAGCCGCGTTGGCTCAGCTCAGCGATGCCGGATTGCTGTTCTGCCGCGGAACCGCTCCGCACGCCTCCTATCTGTTCAAGCATGCGCTGGTGCAGGACGCTGCCTACTCCACCCTGTTGCGCGGGCGACGGCAGGAGCTGCACGTCCGCGTCGCGGCGGCGCTGGAAGAGCATTTCGCTGATCTCGTCGAGCGCCAGCCGGAGTTACTTGCCCATCACCTGACGGCGGCCGGCAACACCGAACGCGCCGTCGATCAATGGCTGAAGGCGGGGCGGCATGCCGCGGCGAAATTCACTTACCTGGAAGCGATTGCCCATTTCAAGCGGGGTCTCGGCCTGCTGCATTCGTTACCGGAGAGCGTGGCCCGGGACAGCCGCGAAATCGAGCTGCAACTGGCATTGGGGCTCTGCCTGTTTGCCACTAAAGGCGCCGTCGAAGCGAAGCCGCCTTACTTGCGGGCGCATGAGCTTGCCGCAGGTCGCGGCGAGCCGCACCAACGGTTTGAGGCGCTCTATGGGGTGTGGCAGTCAACCTCAGTGTCCGGCGAAATATCTGCCGCCAGCCCGCTCTCGGAGAGATTGATGAGGATGGCCGAACGGGAGGGAGATGATGGATTGCGGCTCCAGGCACATCATGCCAGCTGGTCGACGTTGTATCCTGCCGGGGACCCGGCAAGAGCTCGCGAGCATGCCGACGCCGGGCGGCGGCTCTACGATCCAACGAAGCATGCGTCCCATCGTCTCGTCTATGGCGGACATGATCCCGGCGTCTGCGCCGGATACAATGTCGCTCAGGCCGAATGGATGCTCGGATATCCCGAGAAGGCCCTTGCAAGCATCGCTGCGTCTGTGGCGTTGGCGGAGCGGATCGCCCACCCGTTCACGCTGTGTCTTGCGCTTACCAACGCCACGGTGGTTTACCTCAATCGCCGCGAGCCCGAGCGGGCCCTGCAGCCACCTCGATGGCGCTGAGCAACTGGCTGCGGAGCAACGGCTCTCGTTGATCATACGAACCTGGCATGCTGCGCGGCATGGCTCTGCTCGGACAAGGCGCAGTCGAAGAGGCAGTCGCCCGCATTCGCGAGGGCGTAACACAATGGGCCGGACTCGGACGCTACTTTCCTTATGGTTTCGCGTTCCTGGCCGAGGGTCTGGCGCGGCAGGGCGATCGGACAGCGGCACTGGCCGCTCTGCGGCAGGGATTGGAAAGAGCCTGCGCCACCGGCGAGCATATGTGGGATGCGGAACTGCACCGCCTTACCGGGACTGTGCTGCTCGCCGAAAACCAGCTCGACGAGGGCCAGGCCTGCTTGCAGCAGGCGATCGGCATCGCGCAGGCTCAACAGGCGAAATCGCTGGAATTGCGCGCTGTCGCGAACCTCGCCCGGTTGTGGGGCGAGCAGGGCCGGCGGTCCGAAGCCTGCGATCTCCTCGCTCCCGTCTACGGCTGGTTCACCGAAGGGTTCGATACCGCCGATTTGAAAGAGGCCAAGGCGCTGCTTGAAGAACTGACGTGAGCTGTGAGGACCGAACCTATTGCAGGCGGGCAGATCACGACTGCGTAATCCGGCACTACGCAATCCAACGGCTATACCAAAGCGGCTCGCGTTCCGACGGCTCCGACTGGCGGCATGCGTTCATGAAGCCGTCCCTCGCACGTGCGTTGTCGAGGTGGTCCTGATTCGCCAGCCCCGCACGCGAAACCGTCTGAACCACGCGCCAGACGCGATCGCCGCCGACAGCGTGAGCCCGTAGGTCACCAGCGCCACGCTGAGCGCCGCGAACACCCACGCCAAGCGAGCCGGTCCACCGCAACGCCAACCAGCCGCCGCCGATCGCGATCACCAGCCGCAGCAGCCCGGCGAACAGCGGCCAGAACAGCCGACCCGCGCCCTGCGAGGCGAAATACAGCGACAGGCCCAAGACCGAAGAAGCCGTAGGCCGGCCCGACGGACCGCAGATACGCCGTGCCGGTCTCCAGCATGCGCGGATCGTGGCCGAACAGCCCCAGCCAGGCGTGCGGCCAGATCGCGGCTGCCAGGCCGACCGCCTCGGTCAGCGCGAACGCCAGCGCGCCGCCGGTCAGCGCGATGCGCAGCGCCCGCGCCCGCTGGCCGGCGCCGATATTGGTGCCGACCAGCGCCACCAGCGGCGCGCCGAGACCGAACACCAGCGGCACCAGCAGGTATTCCAGCCGGCTGCCGGTGCCGTAGCCGGCGATCGCATCGGGCCCCGCGGCGGCGCCGACAAGCGCGGTCGTCAACGCGACGGTCAGCGTGGTCTGCAGCGTGCTGATCGAACCGACGGCGCCGACCCGCAGGATGTCGACGAACAGCACCCGGCGCAGCGCGGCCAGTCGCAGGCGCACCAGGCTGCGGCCGGACAGGATGTACCAGCCGAGCACCGACGCGGTCAGCGCCGTGGTCGACCACGACCGCCACGCCGCCGCCGGCGATGCCCAGCGCCGGAAACGGGCCGAGGCCGAAGATCAGGCAGGGCGACAGCGGCACCAGCAGCACGACGCCGACGCAGATCGCCGATGCCGGGCACGAGCATGTTGCCGGTGCCGCGGATCACGCTGGCCAGCGCGTTCATCAGCCATACCAGCGCGGTGCCGGCGAACACCACGTTGGAGTAGCGCAGCGCCGCCTCCAGCGAGGCGCCCTCGCCGCCCAGCGCACGATACAGCGGCCGGCCGAAGACCAGGACCAGCGCGGAGAACACCAGTCCCAGCGCCACATTGATGATGATCGCGTGCAGCACCAGCGCGTCCGCGTCGTCGCGCCGCCCGCCGCCCAGCGCGCGGGCGATCGCCGAGGAGATGCCGCCGCCCATCGCGCCGCCCGACAGCATCTGCATCATCATGAAGCCGGGAAACACCAGCGCCATGCCGGCCAGCGCGTCGGTGCCGAGGCGCGAGACGAACCAGGTCTCGATCAGGCCGGTGGAAGCCTGCGCCAGCATCACCAGGACGTTCGGCCACGCCAGGCGCAGCAGGGTCGGGACGATGGGGCCGTGCAGCAGCAACTGCGTGCGCGGGCTGTGCGCGGCCAGCGGCGCCGATGCGCTCCGTGGCGATGCGCTGATCGCGACGCTCATGCCGGATTCTCCGGGCCGGGCGGGTTTTCCCCCGCGCCGCGGTCAAGGCGTCGGCGCAGTCCCTCGGTGGCGGCGGGGCCGGGGGCCAGCACATAGTCGGGACTGATCCAGCGGCCGTCCGGTCGCGCGATCCACCAGGACCGGATCGGCGACGGCGCCGGTCTCGGCATCGACGATCAGCACCGTGGCGCCTTCCGGTGCGAAGTGCCGGTTGCCCCAGGCCATCATCGCCAGCAGAACCGGACGGAAGTCCCGGCCGCGCTGGGTCAGCAGATACTCGTCACGCGGCGGGCGTTCGCTGTAGCGGCGGCGTTCCAGCAGCCCTGCCTCGACCAGCGCGGTCAGCCGCCGGGTCAGCATGTTGGGCGCGATGCCCAGGCTCTTCTGGAACTCGTCGAACCGGGACATCCCGGCGAACGCGTCCCGCAGGATCAGGATACTCCACCATTCGCCGACCCGTTCCAGGCTGCGGGCGATCGGGCACGGCATGGCGCCGAAGCTCTTGCGTTGCATGGCGCCAATATACGCATGTCACTAGCATGATGCAAGAAACGTGAAGCGGCCCGGCTACTTCGCGCCGCGCGCCGTCGCGACCACCTTCAGCAATTCGGGCAGGTCGACCGCGCCGGGGATCAGCTCGCCGCCGACCACAAGCGCCGGCGTACCAGCGATCCCGAGGTCACGGGCGAGCTTCAGGTTGGCGTCGATCCGCGCCTGGATCGCCGGATTGTCCATGTCGTGCTCAAGGCGCTTCCAGTCCAGCCCCAGCCGAACCGCTGCGTCCTGAATCATCGGCTTGGTGGTCTGCGGCGGGCCGTCCATGATCGCGGTGCGCAGCTTCTCGTAGCCGTTCTGCCGGTACGCCGCGAGCAGCGCCTTCGAGCCCAGCACGCTCGCAGGCCCCAGGATCGGCAGGTCCTTGTAGACCAGCCGGACGCCATGATCCCGCGCCAGCAGATCGGCCATCGCCGGTTCCAGCTTCCGGCAATACGGGCAGCGCGTGTCGAAGAACTCGACGATCGTGACGTCGCCCTTCGGATTGCCGCCGGTCGGATCAGCGGCATCCACCAGCGTATCTCCGGCGGCGGCGATCGCGGCGCGCGACGACGCAACCTGCCGATCGCCATCCTCGGACTGCAGGGCCGTGACCGCATCGCGCAGGATCGACGGGTCCTGCTTGAGCGCGTCGCGCACGATCTGGACGATTTCCGCGCGCTGCGCCGGGGTGAACTCGCCGGCCCACACCGGCACGGCAAGCAGACAGGCGGCAACGCAGTGCGAAGCGATGCGGATGATGCGGGTCATGGGCAACTCTCTTGCTACACCGCGGCGCCGATGTCGAGCGGCGGGGTCGAGCGGCGGGCGGTTGCCGGTGCGGCGGAACGCGTCTATGGCACCGACCCTCACCGGGATGACGCGGATCGGCCGCGAATCGAGGCCGCCCGCCCGAGCAAGGGATTGGCGAACGTGCGGAGCAGCATGGCGGGCAGATTCGCGTGGCTGCGCCCCGGCGTTGCGCTGGCGCTGACGCTGATCTGTGCGGCGTGCGATTGTTTCCAGCACGGTCTCCAGCGTGACCGACAAGATGCTCGGCACCAGCGGCCCTCCGGAAGGCCAACCCGGCTACGTGCAAGGCTTCCTCGGCGGGGCGGTGTCCGACGAACCGCGGGCGACCCTGGTGGCGCGCGAGGTGCTGTCGGCCGGCGGTTCGGCGGCGGACGCGGCGGTGGCGCTCGGGTTCGCGCTTGCCGTCACACTGCCGTCGCGGGCCGGGCTCGGCGGCGGCGGTGCGTGCCTCGCTTACGCGGCCGACAAGAAATCGGTGAATGGCGGAGTGCCCGAGGCGGTGATCTTCACGCCGGTCGCACCAGGCGGTGTCGCGACCGGCGCCGACCGGCCCGCCGCCGTGCCGATGTTGCCACGTGGGCTCTATCTGCTGCACGCCCGCTACGGACGCCGGCCATTCGAGAGCCTGATCGTTCCCGCCGAACAGCTTGCGCGCTTCGGCACGCCGGCCTCGCGTGCCCTGGTGCGCGACCTTACGCTGGTCGCGGGTCCGCTGTTCGCCGATCCGAACACGCGGGCGGTGTTCTCCAAGGACGGCGCGCCGATAGCCGAGGGACAGCCTCTGCTGCAGCCCGATCTCGGCGCCACGCTGTCGCAGATCCGTGTCAGCTGGCGTTGGCGACTTCTACACCGGCGCGCTCGCGCGGCGGATCGAGCAGGCCTCGCCGCTCGCCGGCGGCCCGATCGCGCTCGCCGATCTGCGCGGCGCGCTGCCGCGGATGGTGCCGGCGATCGTGCTGCCGGACCGAAACGACAAGGTGGCGTTCCTGCCGCCGCCGGCCGATGGCGGCCTGGCCGCCGCCGCCGGGTTCATGACGCTGCAGCGCAATGCCTCCGCGACCGGTGCGGCTGCGGCGCGCGCCCTGGCGGTGGCGGCGCGCTGGCGGGCCGGTGGGGTCGATGCGCAGGGCCTGCTGACGGCCTCGGACCTGCAGGAGGCGCCGTTGCCGTCCCTGCCCGCCTCGACCGGGTTCGCCACGCTGGACAAGGACGGCAACGCGGTGGCTTGCACACTCAGCATGGACAACCTGTTCGGCACGGGTCGTATCCTGCCCGGGCTCGGCTTCCTGCTTGCCGCATCACCCAAAGTGGTGCCATCGCCGCTGTATGCCGCCGCGATCGCCTGGAACGAGAACACCCATGCGTTCCGTGCCCTGGCTGCCGGCTCCGGCCAGGAGGGCGCGCCCGTCGCGGTGGCCGCCGGGATGCTGAACGCGCTGCACACCGATCGCCCGATGGCCGCGACCGTGCCGGAGCCGGGCCGGGTCAATGTGATCGAATGCAGCCGCTACCTGCCGAGCGAGAACGGAAGCTGCGCCTGGGCGAGCGACCCTCGCGAAGCCGGCCTGGCGGTCGGCGGCACCTGATCACCCCTTGTCATGAAGAGGACGACACGAATGAACGGGTTTCGGGTTGCGCGACGATGCAGCGTGCTGGCCGGCATCGCGGCCCTGTGGGCAACTGCCGGCTGGGCGCAGGGTCAGCCGACACCGACCAGCGTCGGTCCCGGGCGGATCATTTGCCGTTCCGCCGCGAGCTATGAGCTGTGCGTCGGCATTCCACCCAGCATCCGCTACCAGATCGACGCCTCTGCCGTGCCGGCGGCGGACAATGACCCGCTGGTCGGGCAATGCACCACGACGGCTGCAACCTGTGTCGCGACGGTCACCGGCGCCGAGACCAAGACCGGGATCGAGGCGACCAGCGTCAAGTTCTACAACTGAGGGCCCCGGCGTGCGGAAGTTCGGGCAATGCTGAAGGTCGGGCACGGCGCCTCGGCGCCGCCGTTCATCGTGATGGACGTGATCGCCGCGGCCAACGCGCGCCAGGCGGCGCTGCCGGCCGGCGCTCCTCCTGTCATTCGCATGGAGGTGGGTCAGCCGGGGACCGGTGCGCCGGCGGGCGCTATTGCCGCAGCCGCCGCGGCTCTGCGGTCCGGCGATGCGCTGGGCTATACCGAGGCGTTCGGCCGGCGCTCGCTGCGCGAACGGATCGTGGCGCATTACCGCTACTGGTATGGACTGGAGGTGCCGCTCGAGCGAGTAGCGGTGACGGTGGGAGCATCCGGCGCCTTCCCGCTGGCCTTTCTGGCAGCGTTCGATCCAGGCGATCGGGTGGCGCTGACCTCGCCGTTCTATCCGCCCTACGTCAACATCCTGACCGCGCTAGGGATGCGGCCGGTCATCCTGGAGGCTGGGCCGGAGACGCGGTTCCAGCCGAGCGTCGCGATGCTGCAGCAACTGGATCCTCCGCCCGACGGGCTGATCGTGGCGAGCCCGAGCAATCCGGCCGGCACGATGTTGCACGGGGATGAACTGGCGGCGATCGCCTCCTGGTGCGATGGCGCCGGCGTCCGGCTGATCAGCGACGAGATCTATCACGGGCTGAACTACGACAACCCGATCGCGACGGCCGCCGGGCTCAGCCCGCATTCGGTGGTGGTGAACAGCTTCTCCAAGTACTTTTCGATGACCGGCTGGCGGATCGGCTGGCTGATCCTGCCCGAGGACCTGGTGCGGCCGGTCGAACGCCTGGCGCAGAACCTGTTCATCAGCGCCCCGCATATCTCGCAGGTCGCGGCAGAGGCCGCGTTCGACTGCCACGACGAACTCGCCGCGAACGTGGCGCGCTATCGCCGCTCGCGCGATCACCTGTTGCGCACACTGCCCCAGGCGGGCCTTTCGCGGCTATCTCCGGCGGAGGGCGCGTTCTATCTGTTCGCCGACATCGCCGACCGGTCGAACGACAGCACCGCGTTCTGCGCGCGCATGCTGGCGGAGGTCGGCGTGGCGGCGACACCGGGGGTGGATTTCGACCACGCGCGCGGCAGCCGGTTCCTGCGGTTCAGCTATTGCGGGCCGGAGGCGGACATGCGCGAGGCGGCGGCGCGGCTGCAGGGATGGCTATAGCGCCGCGGGGTCCCATCAGATCATGGTGGACGCTTCGGAAGACCGATGCTGCGACCGTTCCCGCACCACGACCCGATCTTTTTCCTGTCCACCCGTGCGCCACATCCCCGCTGACGGCCGTGGCGAGCCCATGTGGAGACCGTCGGGGCGCCGCCCTTGGTGAAGCCGAGCGGTGGACCGCGAACCGCACCGTCCCTCTAACACTCTCCGCGACCGCCCGACCGGCGGTGGAGGTGCATTTGGACGGTAAGCTTGATATTCAACTGGCGAAATGGATGCATGCGTCCGCGAGTTGAATCACCAACCCCCACGAGAACAGCACAAGGATTGCCTTCATAAAGCAGTCTGCTGCACCAGGCAGCCAAAGCGGATTGATGTTCATAACGACATCGTGCGTTAGTTGCAATTACAATCCGACCCAGCTCTGCGATGATCCCCGTCTGGGATTACACATCAAGCTGATCTAGCGCTAAAGTCGTACATGACCTTCAACTTCGGAAATGTTGCCTGCAGCTCCTGCAAGCTGCTCTTAAGGCTGTTCTTATGAACCGTTGACAGCAGTCTCCCGTCGCAGAGAATATGGAACACTGGCATGGCGTCTTCCATCACAAGTCTGATCACGACGTGCGTCTCGACGTCCGGATTTTCATTATGGAATTGCACCAAAAGCCGTCGCCCGCCATCGGTCAGGAACCACGTCAGACTGCCACGGCTTCGGACAATCTTCGTCGATGCGCCGGCAAGTACCACAGCGACTTCCCTGCTGACGATCTTCGATTCGCCGTGTTCCGGCAGGGTCAATAGTGCTTCGATCAGTGTCATGGCGCAGTGCTCAACTTCGCTTCAGTGTAACACCGATTAAGAATTTGTCAAGTATTTGTTAATGCAACCGATTTCGAGTACCGGGTAACCATAGAACTCCAACGGGTCGGGGTTGGCGCAGGATTTGCGCCTTGCCGCCAATTTGACCAAGGCGCTTGAACCCAGCCGTGCAATTGCCGTATCCCATACCTGCTGACCGGCTTCACGGCGCGCGCCCAGGCGGCGGCCCGACCGTAAATTCGTGCCGCAGCATGGCCCATTGGCCGACACGAAGCACCTCGGGGCCACAGCTTGAAGCAAGCCTGGCCACTCGCTCCGGCGTGGTCAGCAGAAACCGTATTCTGGCGCCTTCGGTGTCCGCTCGGCAGCCCTGCTCGAACACGGCCTGACGGAGCTTTATGCGCCGATACCACGCAATGAGCTCCGCTTCGTTGGTGGGTGCGAACTTCCACATCACCAGTGTGGGACGCCCGGTGCGGCGCTCGAAGTCGAGCAACTGCATCTCGACATCCGGGTCGATCAGCACGATATCGCCCGGCGCCGTCTCACGCGTCACGGCCGCCACAAGCAGGCGCTTTTGACCGTCAAGTGCCTCGTACGTGACGACCTCCTGCGTCAAATGCCCTCCCTGTGCATACAGGAACACCGGGCCGATCAGCGCCAGCAGTGCCGCGCGCACCAACCACGCCCGGCGCCTGAACATCCACACAGCGACCGCCAACGCCAGCATCAGCCACAGCAGCAGAATCAAGGCCGATGGCCGAAACAGGTAGAACTTGCCGAGCACGCCGCTGTTCCGATCGAGAAACTTCGGCCCAAGCACGAGAAACAGATATGCCAAAAGGCCCGCAACCCAAGCCGCCAGCACGCGCAGCTTCGCTGTCGGAGCGCGCCAGACGACCCCGAGGCAGCCCAGCAGCATCGCCGCTGCCATGATATAGCCGTTCAGCCAGCTGTCGCGGAAATACTCCCAGGAGAGGAACGGCGATTGGTGATGCGGCTCGCGGATGATCGAATAGATCACGTCGGGCTGCGGTATGTCGGTGGCGTGTGCGGCGGCAGTGTCGACAATGCGGGACCAGGCAATCACGGCAACCAGCGGCGCCACCAAAGCGACGAACAGCGCCGTTGCCGCACCGACCCGCCGCAGGTCGCGCGGCCTGTCCAGCAGCCGCAGCGCCATCGCAGCAATGAACCAGAACCCGCCGACGAGAAAATGCACATAGGTTGCCGCAGCGAACAGCAGAACGGCCACGGTCAGACGCTCGGCGACCAGCACAAGTCGCAGTGCGGCCAGCACGAGCACATACGCGGCCACCTTGGCCTCGTAGCCGCCGAACATCCACTCGCCGCCGACGATGCCTTCGCCAAGCTGCGCCATGATCATGACCGCGAGTTCCGCGTCCAGCGCCGTCAGCCCGACTGCGCCGAACAGCGGCGGCAGCACGAGCGCATAGCCCGCGACCGCCAGCAGCCGGGTGACGCCCTGGGCCGGTTCGTAGCCGATCGCCGACACCAGCGCACCGAGCGTCGCATCGCTCAGCATCCGGTGGCGCGATGCATCGAAGACCGCGGTCTGCTGCGGCCAAGCGCTGCCGTCGACGAATCGCTCGGCCAGCGCGAAGTAATTCTCTTCGTTTTCCGAAAGGATGCCGTGCGGCGGGATCAGCAACAGCAGGACAATGATCAGCATGACGGTGCCGCCGATTGTCCAGCCAATCCTCGGCTTGTACCCTTCCCTGGACTCGCCCATCGCTTTGCTCAGACCTCAGGTGACATGATGACCGGTGAACCTGTCGGGCGCGAATTGCGCACCCACCCGGTGCGCGGCCGCACCAGCACGACCGAAACCCTCGACTGATCAATGCGCTGCTGCGTCGTTGCAATCATAGCCGCGTTGCTGACGCTGTCTGCGCACCGCGCTGCAGCCGATTCCGGGGGCGTGAGCGACGAGTGGATCATGACGATGGTCCACCGGCATTGCGCGATGTGCCATTCGGAGAATCCGTCGCACACGATGCTGCTGGGTCAGCCTCCGCCGAAAGGTGTCGTGCTTGAATCGATCGAGGACGTGCGACGCTTTGCACCCCGCATCATGGAGATGGTCGTGCGGAGGAAGTTCATGCCGTTCGGCAACGAAACCGGGATGGCCGATGCCGATCGCGCCAGGTTCGGCCAGTGGCTCGCCGCCCAGTAGCCGCACCGAAACGGCCCGCTTGTGTCGATGTCTGCACTGTGCAAGGCTGACAACGATTGAGGAAATCGATCCGTATCACCGGGCGCCGCCGGAACAGGGCGCCGCGGCACCCTGGTTCTACGGATGGCAGGCAACCGCCGGCAGCTGGGGAGAAACATCCATGGCGCAGAGCGAACCCGGCCCGTACCGCGACGCCGAGCGTGGCGGGGCGACGGGCCCAGGGTCGACCAACCCGACCACCACAATTGTGCAACGCAGCGCACCATCGCGACGCGCCTTCATCAAGGGCGTGATCGCATCGGGCGCGGCAGCGTCCGCCGCGGGCTATCTGTTCCGCGGTCCCGGCGCGCCATCGGCCTATGCGCAGGCGGCGGGCACCGTCGAGCGTCTGGTGACGCTGAACGTCAACGGCACGAGCCGCCGCGTCGACGTGCTGCCGCAGGAGACGCTGAGCCACACGATCCGCTACAAGCTCGGCCTGACCGGCACGAAGCTCGGCTGCGATCACGGCGAGTGCGGCGCGTGCACCGTCATCATGGACGGCATCACGGTTTACTCCTGCTCGACGCTGACGCACAGTGTGCGCGACCGCAAGATCACCACGATCGAGGGCATCGAGGGACCGAACGGCAAGCTGCACAAGGTGCAGGCGGCGTTCGTCACGGAGCTCGGACCGCAATGCGGGTTCTGTACCAGCGGCCAGGTGATGGCCGCCGTCGCACTCCTCGAACACAATCCGCATCCGACCGTGGAAGAGGCGCGTCTCGCGATGTCCGGCAATCTGTGCCGGTGCGGCGCGTACGACCACTATCTCAAAGGTGTCATGCGGGCGGCGGGGGAGGCGTGAGATGGCGTACAATCTGATCGGCCAGAACTTCGAGCCGCATGATGTGGTGGCGAAGGTCACCGGGCGGGCGAAATACGCCGAGGACTTCCGCGCGGAAGGGATGGTGTTCTGCAAGCTGCTGACCAGCCCGATGCCGCATGCGAAGATCCGCGGCGTCGACGCGTCCGAGGCACTGAAGATGCCAGGCGTGCTCGGCATTCTCACCGCGGACGATGTGCCACAGTTCCCGCCGCCGCAGACGCCGATCCTGGCGAAAGACGAAGTCTTCTATGTCGGCGAGCCGATCCTGGCGCTGGCGGCGGTGGACGAGACCACCGCGGCGGACGCTCTGGAGAAGGTGAAGATCGATTTTGAACAGTTGCCGCATGTGCTCGACCCGCTGGACAGCCTGTATCCGGGCGGACCCAATGCGCGGTCCAACGGCAATGTCGCGGCGGCGCAGATCAACCTGCAGACGGTGAAGTGGCAGGCCAGCGACTTCGGTGACGACAAGACGCTGCCGATGGGCAAGCCCGCCGAGACGTGGAGCTACGGCGATCTCGATGCCGGGTTCAAGGCCTCGAAGCTGGTGCTCGAGGAAAGCTTCGTCACCGCGGGCTACTCGCATCACAGCATGGAACCGCGCACTGCCATGGCGTACTGGCAGGGCGGCAAGTGCTTCCTGTATGGCTCCAACCAGAGCCACACCGCGGCGGTGCCGAACATTGCGCGCTACATCGGCATCGAACCGAAGGACCTTGTGTTCATCGCCGAGTATTGCGGCGGCGGGTTCGGCAGCAAGATCCCCGGCTATCCGATCATGGCGGTGCCGGCGCTGCTGTCGAAGAAGCTCAGCCGTCCGGTGATGATGCGCATCACGCGGATCGAGGAATACTCGATCGGCACCGCGCGGCCGACCTTCCAGGGCCATGCCAAACTGGGTTTCCGCGAGGACGGCAAGCTGCTCGCGGCGGATCTGTACATCGTGCAGGAGAACGGCCCGCATATCGGCGCCGGCGATTTCCGCTCCGCCGGCAACGCGCTGTCGTTTGTCTATCAGCCGGAGGCGATGCGGTTCCAGGCGATCCCGGTGCTGACCAACACGCCGCTGCGCGGACCGCAGCGCGGCCCCGGTGAAAACCAACTGGTGCCGGCGATCGAGCCGATGATCGACAAGGCGGCGCGCGAACTGAAGATCGACCGGGTGCAGATCCGCAAGATCAACGCGCCTGACTCGAGCGGCAAGATCGGCGCCGACCGTGGCCCGGTGACCAGCGCGTTTTTGCGGGAGGCGCTCGACAAGGGTGCGGCGATGTTCGACTGGGAGACCAAGAAGCAGCGCTCCGGCCAGAAGACCGGTTCCAAGGTGATCGGCATCGGCATCGGCCAGGGCTATCACTCGGCGGGCAGCAACGGCTTCGACGGTCTGGTGCGCATCACGCCGGACGGCAAGCTGCACGTCCACACCGGCGTCGGCAACCTGGGCACCTACTCGCATTCGGCGACCGCGCGGGTTCCGGCGGAGCTTTTGAATGTCGCGTGGGAGAACGTGGTGATCGAGCGCGGCGACAGCCGGCTCGGGCTGCCGTGGAACAGCCCGCAGGCAGGCAGCCTCACCGCATCGACCGAATCGCGCACCAACTATGTCGCGGCGATGGATATGAAGGACAAGCTGCTGGATATCGCCGCGCAGATGCTGGGCGGCGCACCAGGCGACTACGAGCTTGGCCACGAGCGCGTGGTGGCGAAGGCCGATGCGTCGAAGTCGATCAGCTATGCGCAGGCGGCGCAGAAGGCGATCGATCTGGGCGGCAAGTACAGCGCCAAGGAGGTGCCGGCGGACATCAATCCGGTCACCAAGGACGGCGTGGCGATGATCGCCGGGACCGGTCTGATCGGCGTTGCCAAGGACAACCTGCCGCGCGTCGGCGTGACGCCGGGCCTGACGGTGACGTTCGCCGCAGATCGAACTCGACACGGAGACCGGCAAGTTCAAGATCCTGGATATGCTGTGCGTCGCCGACTGCGGCACCGTGCTGCATCCGCAGGGGCTGGCGCACCAGATCCGCGGCGGCAGCGTGATGGGCATCGGGATGGCGAAACTGGAACGCCATGTCTACGACCCGAAGCTCGGCATTCCGACGACGGTGCTGCTGTATCAGGCGAAGCTGCCGAGCTATCTCGACGTGCCCGCGGAGATCGGCTGGGGCGCGGTGGAAATGCCCGATCCGCAAAATCCGATGGGCGTGAAAGGTGTCGGCGAGCCGCCGCAGGGTTCGGGGGCGGCAGCGATCACCACGGCGATCTCGGACGCCATGGGAGGCCACCTGTTCAATCGCACGCCGGTTTCGACCGACATGATCCTGAACGCGCTGTCGGGGCGCCAGCAGGCGCACAAGCCGCTTCAGGTCAACTCGGTCTGAGGGAGCATCGCCATGATCGTCAAGGACATGATGCCTGCCTTCGAGCTGTATCAGCCGACGCAGCTCGCCGATGCCCTGGCCCTGCTGGACCGCCATCGCGCGGACGGCTGGACGCTCGCCGGCGGCAACGACAGCCTGAGCTGGTTCAAGGAGCGCGCCAAGCGGCCCAAGGCGGTGATCGACATCACCGGGATCACGGAGCTGCGGGGCATTCGCGAAACCCCTGACGGGATCGAGATCGGGGCGCTGACCACGCTGACCGAGATCGAGCGCAACCCGGCGATCCGCGCCAACTACCGGGTGCTGGCCGATGCCGCGCGCCGAGTGGCCAGTCCGCAGATCCGCAACACCGGCACGATGGGCGGCAACGTCTCGCAGGATGCGCGCTGCCTTTACTATCGCTATGGCCTGCCGTGCTATCGCGCAGGTGGCAACACCTGCTTCGCCGACACGCCGGAGGGCGTGAACCGCGAGCATGCGCTGTTCGACTCCGACCGCTGCATCGCGGTCAGCCCGTCCGACACCGCGCCCGCGCTGGTCGCGCTGGACGCGAAGTTCGTCATCCGCAGCACGAAGGGCGAGCGCGTGATCGGCACCGAGGAGTTCTTCATCGGGCCGAAGGTCGACATCACGCATCTGACCTCGGTGCAGCCGAACGAGCTGCTGACCACGATCCGCATTCCCAAGACCTGGGCGGGCGCGCGCTTCTACTTCGAGAAGGTGGCCGACCGTGATACCTGGGACTTCGCGCTGGTGAACGTGGCCGCGGCGATCGTGGTCAACAACGGCACGATCGAGCGCTCCCGCGTCGCCTGTGGCGGCGTGAGCGCCGTGCCTCGGCGGCTCACCGTGGTGGAAGAGGTGATCAAGGGCAAGTCGCAGGACGCCGACATCGCCAAGCTCGCCGGCCAGTCGGCGGTGCGCGGCGCGCGGCCGGTGAACTACAACCAGTTCAAGGTGCCGCTGATGGCGAACCTGGTCACGCGGGCGGTGCGCGACGCCACCGCCTGATGCCGCTGTTCCGCTACGCCACCAGCGTCTACGGACAGAGCGTGCTGGTGGGAGCCTCGTGGGACCTGATCTGGTGGTTCGTCGGTGCGGGTGCCGCCTTCATCGCGGTGCATGCCGCGGTGAAGGCCTTGTTCGGCGCGCGCGCCGATGTGTCGGGGCACTGACGCGTGGCCGGTGAGCGGGTCTTGCGCCATCACCTGGCCGACCGGCTGTATCACTGGACAATGGCGATCGCGCTGCTGACCTGCCTGTTCACTGCGTTCCTGCCGATCCTCGGCTGGAAGTTCGCGTGGGTGACGGCGCACTGGATCGCCGGGATCGTGCTGACCGCGGCGGTGCTGTTCCACATCGTGCGGGCCGTGCTGTGGCAGGACTTCTTCTCCATGGTGATCGGCCCGCGCGATCTGCGCAGTTCCTGGCGTCTGCTCGCGCGGATGCTCGGGCGCGGCGGGCCGCCGCCGCAGCGCGACGCAAAATACTCGCCGCTGCAGAAGCTGTTCCACATGCTGGTCGCGGCCGTGGTGCTGGCCATCGTGATGACCGGCCTCTTGATGCTGGCCAAGATCGATACGCCGTTCTGGCGTCGCAATCCCTATTGGCTCGCCGATTCGCAATGGGGAATGGTCTACGCGATCCATGGCCTGTGCGCGATGGCGATGCTCACGCTGATCATGGCACACGTGTATTTCGCGGTGCGGCCAGAGAAACTGTGGATGACCCGCTCGATGTTCCATGGCTGGATTTCGCGCGAGGACTATGTGCGCCACCATGATCCGCAGCGCTGGCCGGAGCCGGACGCGGAGCTGAAGGGAAGCCGATGACCGAGCCGGGCGCTGCACCGCCGCTGTCGCTCGCGGAGCGGATCGAGGTCGTCGAGCAGGCGTACGAGCTGATGCTGGCCTATGCGGCGCAGGGACGGCAGAACGACACCGACGACAGCGGCTCGATCCGCCGCTTCCTGCAGCGCGCCGACGCGGCGTTGGATGGGCTGGCCGCGAGTCTGCGCGAGAGCGTCGCGGACCGGGCCGATGCGTATGCCGATTTCATCGATGTCCTCGAGCAAGATGCGCGACGCACGCGCGCGGCATTTCGCCTGGTGCTGGCGCAGCGGGCGCTGAGTTCGCAGCTCATCGACAATCTGAACGCATCGATCCATATCCGCGCGCTGCTCACCGATATCTTCCTGATCGACGAGACGCTCAAAGGCTCCGACGGCAATGGCTGACGACGCGCCGCCTCGGCTGGGTGTGATCGGTCTGGGCGCGATGGGCGCGCGCATCGCCACGCGCCTGGTATGGGAAAAATTCAACCCGCAGGTTTACGATATGGTGGACATCGCGGTCCGGATGTTCACCAACGACGTCGGCGGCATGATGAGCGGCTCGCCGAAGATGATGGCGCAGACCTGCGACGTCATCATCACGGTTCTGCCGTCAGCCGATGCGTTGCGCGACGTGCTGTACGGCTGGGAGGGATTGGCTGGCGGGTTCAAGCCTGGCGGCGTGGTCATCGACATGGGCACGTCGGACCCGTTGGCCACCGTCGATCTGGCAAAGCAGCTTGCGGAGCGCGGCATTGATCTGATCGACGCGCCGGCGCTCGGCACGCCGGCCGATGCGCGCGCGGGCAAGCTCACTCTCGTCATCGGCGGCGACGATGCCGCGGTGGAGCGGTGCCGGCCGATCTTCGCCGTGCTGGCGGCGCACACGCTGCATGCGGGTCCGGTGGGATCAGGCCAGGCTGGAGCGGCGCTCGGGGACTTTCTGCGCGGTGCGGAGATCCTGGCCGCAAGTGAAGCGCTGCGCATCGGGCAGCGCTTCGGTCTGGATGCCGAAATCGGTGATCGAGATCGGTGAAACGCTGAGCGGGGTTGGTCCCGCGATGGGTGCACTGCTGCGCGAGCAGGTGCTGACGCGCAAGTTCGATACCGGGCTGGCACTGGGACATGTGCTGAAGGGGCTGGAGATCACCGGCAACGTCGCGCAGTCAACGGGCGTTTATGCGCCGCTGCTGGCCGCCTGCCGCGCCGCCTGGGCTGCGGCCGAGTCAGCGATCGGATCGGGCGCGGATCAGAGCGAACTTGTCCGGTGGCTGGAGTCTGTGGTGGTGCAAGAACCAAAGAACGAAGTCTGACCCCGTCAGACCCGCCTGATCTTGGGGGAAAACGCATGCGCAGGAAAGACAGGCGCACAACACAGGGTTGATCTGCCGCCTGCTGCCGGGAACGGGTTGCTGGACCGGCGCGCGCTGTTTCGTGCCGGCGCGGCCGCCGCAGCAAGTGCGGGCTTCGCCAGTCAGGCGAATGCCGCGGGACCGCTGCAGGTCGAACCGTGGATGCGCGAGGTGGGCGCACCGTTCACGCCGTATGGTCAACCCTCGCATTTTGAAGACAAGGTCGTGCGGACCTATGCGTCGCTGCCAGGAACGACCGGTACCGGTTCCGCGCGCACGCCGCTGCACGCGCTCGAGGGCATGATCACGCCAAACGGACTACATTTTGAGCGCTCGCACGATGGTGTCCCCGACATTGATCCCGACGCGCATCAACTGCTCATCCACGGGCTGGTCCGCCATCCGCTGAGTTTCACCCTGGAGGCGCTGTCCCGCTATCCGATGGTTTCCCGAATTGCCTTCATCGAGTGTGCTGGCAACGGCGGCGCACTTTATCAAAAGGCACCGGTGCAGCTTGGGGTTCAGGGACTGCAGGGCCTGCTGTCATGCGCCGAGTGGACCGGCGTGCCGCTTGCCGTCCTGCTCGATGAAGCCGGAATCGATCCGAAAGCCAAGTGGATTCTGGCCGAGGGCGCCGATGCCGCGAGCATGAGCCGCAGCGTTCCGCTCGCCAAGGCGATGGATGACGCCATCGTCGCGCTGTACCAAAACGGTGAGCGGGTCCGACCGAGCAACGGGTATCCGGTGCGCCTGCTGCTGCCGGGGTTTGAGGGCAACACCAACGTGAAATGGCTCCGCCGGATCAAGCTGACCGATGGTCCGACGATGACCAAGGACGAGACCTCGAAATACACGATCTCGCTCCCGAGCGGCAAAGCGCTGCAGTTTGTCTTTCCGCTCGAGGCTAAGTCGGTGATCACACGTCCTTCCCCCGGGCTGCGGCTTGATGGTGCCGGGATCTACGAAATTTCCGGATTGGCGTGGTCGGGCTATGGGCGGATCACCAAGGTCGATGTCTCTACTGACGGCGGCAAGAGCTGGGCGCCGGCGATGCTACAGGAGCCGGTGCTGCCGAAGGCGCTGACGAGGTTCCGCATTCCCTGGCGGTGGGACGGCGGCCCGGCCGTCCTGCAGAGCCGCACGGTCGACGAGTCCGGCTATGTTCAGCCGGGCCGCGAACAGGTCATCGCCGAGCGCGGCAACAACACGATCTTCCATTACAACGGCATCACCAGTTGGGGTGTAGCCCCGAGCGGCGAACTGACGCATGTCTACGCATAGGGCTCGTCGCGAATTGATCGAATCAGGTGTCGTGGGACGGCATCTCTTGTCGTCATCCCCGCGAAAGCGGGGACCCAGGCCGCAACTGGGTCCCCGCTTGCGCGGGGATGACAAGAAGGACGGAAGGCTGTTCGCAACTGACGCAGGTAATGCGTGGCGAGTCCTTAGGTTGGCAACCGGCGTCGCCTTGCTGCTGTGCGCTGCATCCGGAAGCTGGGCGGACAGCCCAAATCTTGGACGCGTCGTGTCGCCGGAGGAATTCGCTGCCTGGGACATCAGCATCGCGCCCGACGGCACCAACCTGCCGCCTGGCAGCGGGACACCGGCGCAGGGTGAAGCTGTGTACCGCACGACATGTCAGACCTGTCATGGCGAGCGCGGCGCGGGCAAGCCGAACGAGCAATTGGTCGGTGGTCAGGGTACGCTCACAGGCGGCGGTGTGCCGGTCAAGACCGTCGGCAGCTTCTGGCCCTATGCGACGACACTGTTCGACTATGTGCGGCGCGCGATGCCGATCACGGCACCGAAATCGCTGACCGATGATCAGGTTTATGCAGTCTGTGCCTACATATTTTCGCTGAACGGCATCATCGGTGAAAACGACGTGATGAATGCGCGGACGCTGCCCGCCGTGCGCATGCCCAATCGCGACGGGTTCATCGTGTTCTCGCGGCCCCGGTAGCGTGCCGGACGGTTGCGATTGACAACCGGCAGCGTCGGGTTCTTGATTAACTGTCACGGGGAATAACCCGATCGGATCGGCCACCATGGCCGACGCCCCTGGAGGAAACGACGGCACATGGCACCCCAATCCAAATCTCACATCGGCATCGGGTTCGCGATCACACTGACTTGCGCGCTGTCTGCTGCGTTGGTCGCGCCGCCGGTGCGCGCGGCGGACATGACGTTCGATCGCGCGGTCGATGCCGACAAGGAAGCCAGCAACTGGCTGATGCACCATAAAAACTATGCCGGCCATCGCTATTCCAGGCTCGATCAGATCAACGCGTCGAACGTGCAGAACCTGCGCATGATGTTCGCCGTCGGGCTGAGCGGAATGCAGAGCGGCGGGAAATATGCCTTCGGCAATCTGGAAGGAACGCCGATCGTCGAGGACGGCATGATCTATGTCACCGACGGTTGGGGCTCGGTTTACAAGATCGATGCGACGAGCGGACGGAAGGGCACCGTCGTCTGGAAGATGGACCCTGGCACGGACCGGGCGTGGGCCGGCGACGTGGCCTGCTGCGGCGTCAACAATCGCGGTGTCGCGCTGTGGAAGGACAAGGTGATCTCGATCACCCTGGATGGCCGCATGATCGCCATGAAGAAGGACACCGGCGAGACCGTTTGGGACCGTCAGGTTGCCAACCCAGCGATCGGCGAGACAATGACATTGGCCCCTCTGGTGATTCGCGATGTCGCCGTCGTCGGCGCCGCCGGCGCGGAGTACGGGATTCGCGGCTGGATCGATGCGACCGACCTCAACACCGGCAAGCAGGCGTGGCGCACCTACACCATTCCGGCCAAGGGCGAGAAGGGCAGCGAAACCTGGAAGGGCACGCATAATGCAGCCGAACATGGTGGCGGCTCGGTGTGGCAGACCGGCACGTATGATGCAGCCACCGACACGATGTTTTGGGGAACCGGCAATCCGGGCCCCGACTGGGACGCCGAATATCGTCCGGGTGACAATCTGTGGACCGACAGCGTGCTGGCGATGGATCCGTCGACCGGCAACGTGAAGTGGGCCTACCAGTACACGCCAAATGATCCGTTCGACTATGACGAAATCGGCGAGCATCCGCTGGTGGACGTGACCATCAACGGGCAGTCGCGCAAGCTGGTGATCCACGCCGCGCGCAACGGGTTCTTCTACGAGTTCGATCGCACCAATGGCCAGTTCATCAACGGCAAACAGTACAGCGACAAGCTGAACTGGACAGCGGGACTTGATCCGGAGACCGGCAAGCCGGCGAGCTACGATCCCAAGAAGGACGTGCAGGACTACGCAGAGGCGGCAAGGCATAATCGAGCCAAGGCAAGCGGTCTGTTGTGCCCGTCGCATTATGGCGCGAAGAACTGGGAGCCGACCGCCTATAATCCGGATCTTCACCTGCTGTATGTCGGATCGTTCGAAGGCTGCGACGAGAACACCACCAAGGTGCAGCCGGACTTCGTGGCCGATGGCGGGACCGTCAAGCCACGCGAGCTGTTCACCGGCGGCGGTGTCCGCTTCCTCGAACCGCCCCTCGGCAGCCTGAAGGCGATCGACGTAACGACGGGCAATGTCGTGGCGACGTTCCCGCTGCCCTATCCGAACCTGAGCGGAACGCTGGCGACCGCGGGCGGCCTGGTGTTCGCCGGCGAATTGGACGGCACATTCGGCGCCTATGATGCGAAGACCCTGAAGGAGTTGTGGAACATCAACGTTGGCACGGGCATCAATGCGCCGGCGGTCACCTATGCGGTGAACGGCAAGCAGTTTGTCGCCGTGCTGGTCGGTTCGCGGCAACCGGCAAGCATCATCGGACAGCATCCGGAACTGAAGAACACGGCAACGGCATCGATGCTGATGGTGTTCGGTCTGCCATAGGCTTGCACGCGACAAAGCGGGGGGAAACCAGAATGATCACACATGATGGCAGCCGGCGCGTCGGAAGCGGTCTCACCCGAACGATCGCCGGTCTGTTGCTGACCGCCGCTGCGGCGCTGCCGGTATCGGCCGCGGACATGACCTACGACCGCGCGGTCAATGTCGAGAAGGAGCCCGGCAACTGGCTGCTGCATCACAAGGACTACGCGGCGCATCGCTTCTCGTCGCTCGATCAGATCAATGCGTCGAACGTGCGGAACCTTCACGTGGCGTTCGTCGTCGGGCTGGGCGGATTTGAGAGCGGCGGCCGCTACGCCTTCGGCAATCTGGAAGGCACGCCGATCGTCGAGGACGGCATGATGTACGTCACCGACGGCTGGGGGCGCGTCTACAAGATCGACGTCACCAGCGGCACCCAGGGCAAGATCGTCTGGAAGATGGATCCTGGCGTCGATCGTGCCTGGGCTGGCGACGTGGCCTGCTGCGGCATCAACAACCGCGGCGTCGCCTTGTGGAAGGACAAGGTGATTTCGGTGACGTTGGACGGGCGGCTGATCGCAACGAAAAAGGACACCGGCGAAACTGTGTGGGATCGCCAGGTCGCCGATCCCGCGATCGGCGAGACGATGACATTGGCGCCGCTGGTGATCCGCGACACTGCGATCGTCGGCGCGGCCGGCGCCGAATACGGCGTGCGGGGCTGGATCGATGCCACCGATCTGAACACCGGCAAGCAGACCTGGCGCACCTACACGATCCCGGCGAAGGGCGAACCAGGCAGCGAAACCTGGAAGGACGGTCGGAATGCTGCGGCGCATGGCGGTGGCTCGGTGTGGGAGACCGGCACCTACGATCCGGCGACCGACACGATGTACTGGGGAACCGGCAACCCCGGCCCGGACTACGATGTTGAATATCGCCCCGGCGACAATCTGTGGACCGACAGCGTGCTGGCGATGGATCCAAATACCGGCAAGGTGAAATGGGCCTTCCAGTACACGCCGAACGATCCGTTCGACTATGACGAGATCAGCGAACACCCGCTGGTAGATGCGGTCATCAACGGCCAGCCGCGCAAGCTGGTGATTCATGCCGGCCGCAATGGCTACTTCTACGAGTTCGACCGGAACACCGGGCAGTTCGTCAACGGCAAACAATACGCCGATAACAACAACTGGACCCCGGGGCTCGATCCGGAGACCGGCAAGCCGGCGAACTACGATCCCAAGAAGGACGTGCAGCCCTATTCAGCAACCGCCGGGCGCACCCGCGCCCATCCCGTTGGCCTGGTCTGCACTGCGCATGTCGGCGCCAAGAACTGGGAGCCGAGTTCCTACAATCCTGACCTGCATCTTCTCTATGTCGGCTCGATCGAGGGCTGCGACGAGATCACCACGAAGGAGCAGCCCGACTTCGTCGCCGATGGCGGCACGGTGAAGCCGCGCGAGCAGTTCACCGGCGGCGGTTCGCGCTATATCGAGAAGCCCGTCGGCAGCCTGAAGGCGATCGACGTGCTGACCGGCGACGTGGTGGCAAAGCTGGCGCAGCCGTATCCGAACTACGCCGGCACCCTGGCGACCGGCGGCGGCCTGGTGTTCACCGGGGCGATCGACGGCCGGTTCTCCGCACATGACGCGAAAACATTGCAGGAGCTGTGGAATTTCAATGTGGGTACCGGCATCAACGCACCGGCGATCAGCTACTCGGTGGGCGGCAAGCAATATGTCGCCGTGCTGGTCGGCTCGCGCCAGTCGCCTGCCATTTTCGGCATGCACCCGGAACTGAAAAACACCGCGACGGCGTCGATGCTGTTCGTGTTCGGCCTGTAGCCGTAGCAGATTGGTTGCGTGGCGCGGCAGGCCGGAAACCCCGGTCTGCCGCGGATTTTTGTGCCGTGTCGAGGGAAGACGGATGAGGGGGAGAAATCGGATGATCAGCCACAGGCGCGGCAGCGGCGTGATTGTCATGATCACGATCTTGACTGTGCTGGCACGCGCTGCCGTTGCGCAGACTGCCGAGGAACGGCAGGTGGACTTCGGCAAGGAGATTTACAAGTCGAAGGCCACGTGCCTGTTCTGCCATCGCTGGGACGGCAACGGCGACCAGGGCTATGGCGGCATCGCCCTGTCATTGCGCAAGACGCAACTGACTCACGACCAGCTCCTCGAGACCATTCGTTGCGGCAGACCAGGGACTGGCATGCCGTACCACGATCAGTTCGCCTACACCGACAAGCGCTGTTACGATGCGACGCGCGCGGATCTGGGCGCGCTGGCGCCACCGCAGGCGGTGAGCTTTCTCGCGCCGCGCGAGGTTCAGGCGGTGGTCGCCTTCCTCGAAGCGAAGATCAAGGGACGCGGACCCGCGACGCTGGAGGAGTGCGTCTATTTCTGGGGCGCTGAGACGAAGGAATGCGACACCTACAAGTATTAGCCTTCCGAACGTGATGGGCGCTCGCTCAACGGCGTTGCGAGGCTACGTTCTGACGCTGGGGCTTGCTATTGCGCTGCCTGTCGCAACCGCCTGGGCGGATGAGGACCGCGGCGAGCTTCGCGGACTGAGGCTGGGGATGCAGGCCGCCACGATGTCCACCGACGGGTTCGACGACTTTGCCTGTGGCAGCAATGGCGGACCGCCCCGCGCACCACTGTCAGGCTGGGCGGATTTTCGCACCTGCCGGCCGGAGGCGAACAGCCTGCACGAGGTCTATGTCCGCTTCGATGAACAACAGGCGTATCAGGCGAAGGCGTTCGGCGATCCCACACTGCCGAGCGAGGCGAACGGCACGCGCGTTGCCGGTCATCCCGTGATCCTGTCGGTGCTGTTCAACGATGCGGGAATCGCACAGGAGATCCGCATCGTCACCGACCCGCGCGCGCCGTTGTCGCTGCGACGCATGGCACAGCTTCTCCGCCTGCGCGTCATCGCCCATTACGGCGAGGAGGGCTGGACCTGCGTCGATCTGCCGGCGGAGCCTGGCGAGACACCGGTGGGCAAGATCTTCATCAAGCAGCGCTGCGAAAAGACGACGCCAGAACACCGGTTGATTTTGCAGGCGCGGTTGCTGCGGAAACCCGGCCAGACGGACTCTGATCCGGTGACGCAGGAGTTCAGGCCAGGCCAGTTCGAGAGTTCGACCCGCCTGGAAATATTGGATCCGTCGCTCAAAGCGGAGTGACGCGCAGTGGTCTTGTGCCGGCCGCCCTTACATCGTCATGGCCGTTCCCGGACTTGTTCCGGGAACGGCCATCACGTGAGAGATGGACGGCAACCGAAGGTCGCTGGTTTGGGTCACTGGTCTTGTTCGCTGCGATGGCCGTCTTCGCCGCGATGGCCGTCGGGCATGATCGCGCCGGCGAACCTGGCACCGGCCAGTCGCGCGTCGGTCAAAATGGCGGCCAACAAATTCGCCCCCTGCATATCGGCACCCGTGAGATCGGCGCCGTGCAGATTGGCGCCACGGAGATTGACGCCCGTCAGATTTGCATCGCGCAGGTTGGCGCCGCGCAGGTCTACCTCGATCATGTCCGACATCGCAAAGTTGGCGCCGTGCAGGTCCAGATCGCGCAGGCTCTGCCCGTTCAGCCGCACGCCGCGCAGATCGACGCCGGCGAGTTTCGCGCCGGCCAGCCGTGCCTCGGTCAGGTCTGCGCCGACCAGGTTCGCGCCGTCCAGGTTCGCCTGGACAAGCTTTGCCCGCCCCATGTGCGCTTCGGTGAGGTTTGCCTTGACCAGGTTGGCACCTGACAGATCGGCCTCGAACAGCAGGGCGCCGGACATATCGGCGCCGGCCAGATTTGCCCATTTGAGGTCGGCGCGATCCAGATCGACTTCCCGCAGGATGGTGCTGCTGAGGTCGGCGTGCTGCAGCGAGCTGCGGAACAGTTCCGCGCCCGCGAAATTGCTGCCGCTCAGCCGTGCGCCGTTCAGTTTGGAACGATTGAGCTTCAACCCCGACAGATTGCAGCCTATGCAGTCCTGGGTCTGCCCGGCCAGGAACGCGTCTCGATCGTCGGCACGCGCTGCCGCAACACCGCTCGCCAAAGCAGCAGCCAGCAGCCATTGCGCGCTCTTCACGCGGCTGCCTCCACAGCTGATTTGCCGATCAAACGAATGAACGCCTCTTCCAGGTCGGCAACCCCCGCCTCTGCAAGCATCGCCGCTGGCGTGGTGTCGCGCAGCACCTTGCCCTGATGCAGCACAACAACACGGTCAGTGCCGGCGGCTTCCTCGCAAAGATGTGTCGCCCAAAGTATGGCGATAGCCTGCTCGTCACGCACCCTGCGCACGAGGCGGATCAGATCGCGCCGGCTTTCGGGATCCAGACCGACGGTGGGTTCATCCATCAACAAAATCCGCGGCGCGTGCAGCAGCGCACGGGCCAGCTCGACGCGACGCCGATTGCCGCCGCTGAGCGTTCGCACGCGGTCCTTGGCACGGTCGGCGAGACCGATGCGCTGCAACTCAGCGCCGATCCGGGCCTTGGCGATGCCACGCGGCAGGCCGTGCAGGCCGGCATGAAACAGCAGGTTTGCGACGACCGACAATTCGGGGTCCAACGTCGTCTGCTGGAACACAATGCCGAGGCCGGCCAGCGCGGGAACCGGGTCGCGGCGCATGTCGTGACCCATGACCTCGACCTGTCCCGAATCAGGCGTGAACAGACCCGACAGGAGCTGGAACAGCGTGGTCTTGCCGGCGCCGTTCGGCCCGAGCAGTGCGACGAACTCGCCAGGCCGCACCGCCAAGGTCACGTCGTTGAGTGCGTGCCTGCGTCCAAAGCTCTTCACGACATTGCGGACCTGCAATGCGGGCAAGGCGGTGTCCGCTGTCGGCATCTCGGTCATGCAGCTTCCTGATACGTCACGCGCTTGCCGCCGTTCGTTGTGGCGGCTAACCTTGTTCGACGGACACGAGCGACGCAAGCCAAGCATGCACATCACGTCACCACGAGCACAGTGCTGATCGTCGCATGCTTCCTACCGGAGCAATATTTGCTGTTGTTGCTCTTGCCGTGCTCGTTGCGGCATCGCCGACACCACTGTGCGCGAAGGGTACCGGCCTGATCTTCGTCAGCAACGAGCGCAGCAACAACATCATCGTACTCGACCCCAGGACGTTGAAGCTGGTGAAGGATCTGCATACGGCCGGCCGGCCGCGCGACATGCATTTCAATGCGGATCATACGCTGCTCTATGCGGCATGCGGCGATGACGATGTGATCGACGTGATCGATGTCGCGAAGCTCGCGGTGGTCGGCAGGATCGCGACCGGACGCAGCCCGGAGGCGTTCGCCATCGACGAGGCGCGCCAGCGGCTGTACGTATCGAATGAGGAGAATTCCTCGCTGTCGATCATCGACATGGCGCAGAACATCACGATCAAGGAGGTTCCGACCGGCGCCGAACCCGAGGGCGTGCTGCTGAGCGCCGACAAGGCCACGGTCTATGTCACATCCGAAGTGGGCGATCTGGTCCATGTGATCAAGGCGGAAGATGGCTTTGTCAGCGACAGCATCGTGACCGGAACCCGGCCGCGCCGGTTTGCCGCCACGCCCGACGGCAGGGAACTATGGGTATCCACCGAGCTGTCAGGCGAAGTCTGGATTATCGACCGCGCGACCGATACGGCCACGGACCATATCACCTTTCTGCCGCCCGGAATGCGCAAGACGGACGTGACGCCTGTCGGACTGATCATGACGGCGGACGGCAAGACCGCCTACGTCACCCTGGGCCACGCAAACCATGTTGCGATCGTCGACGTCGCAAGCCGCAAGGTGACCGGCTATGTCCTGGTCGGCGATCGGGCCTGGGGTATCGCGCTGAGCCACGACGAGAAAACGTTGTACGTGGCCAACGGACTCGGCGATGACATCACCGTGGTGGACGTGGCGAGCAGGAAGGCGACTGCATCGGTGCCAGTAGGTCGGACACCGTATGCGATCGTGCTCGATGACTGACCAGCCGCGGCGGCTGGGACGGTTGTCCGGCGTGGCCGTTTGGCTTGCACTGTTGCTTCTCTGCCACGTCGTGGGCGCGCGACCGGCGATCGCGCAGGCGACGTTCCCACTGACCATCGGCTATGTCGAGATTGCCGGTGACGGACGCTATGCACCCGTACGCGGCGCCGAACGCATGGTAGTTGCCACACGCGAGCGACCGTTTCCGGCAGTGCAGGTGGCGCTCGACGAAGCAAAGCCGCTCAGCACGGTGATTCACCGCGATTTCGCTGTCGCGCGGATCACGGCAGATTCGGCGGACGATGTCGCGCCGGCGGTGCTGACGGCATTGCACGAGCAGAACATCCATTTCTTTGTGCTCGATCTTCCAGGCGAGGCGATCCGGCTGCTGGCGCAGGCGATGCACGGCCAGGATGTCCTGCTGTTCAACGCAACAGCGCCGGATGACTGGTTGCGGCGCGAGACATGCTCGGCTGAAATTGTGCACACGGCGCCCAGTTTGGCGATGACGACGGACGCGCTGGCGCAATATCTGGTGTTTCGGAAGTGGCGCGATGTGCTGGTGCTGCAAGGGCCGCGGCCGGGCGATGCCGTGCTGGCCGACGCGTTTGTCCAATCGGTGAAGAAGTTCGGTGCACGCATCGCCGACCGTGTGGCGTTCAAGTTGGGCAATGATCCGCGCGACCGCGAACAGAACGATATCGCCCTGCTGACCGCCACCAACCGGGATTACGATGTGGTGTTTGTCGCCGATACCGATCCGGATCTGGAGTTTTCTCGCATGGTGCCGTACCGCACCACGCGTCCGCGACCGGTGATCGGGTCGGTGGGCCTGACGGCCGATGCCTGGAACTGGACCTGGGAGCGCTATGGTGCGCCGCAACTGATCAACCAATTCACGGCAAAGGCGGGACGGCACATGACCGGGCTCGACTGGTCGGCCTGGATGGCAACGAAGCTGGTGATCACGGCAGCATTGCGCACGCGCGGCGGCGACTTCGCCAGGCTGGCGCCGCAGATCCTCAGCGATGCATCCTACGACGGCGTCAAGGGACTGGCCGTCAGCGTGCGACCGTGGGATCACCAGCTTCGTCAGGCCATCCTGCTGTCGACCAGAGATGCGGTGGTCGCCTCGGCGCCATTGCCGGGCTTTCTCCATGCGACGAACGAACTCGACACGCTTGGCGATGACCAACCGGAAACACCTTGCCATCTCGGCGGCGGCTGACGCGTGATGGCCCCGGCGCATATGGTCCGCGCTCTAGCAGCGATGACCAGCCGAGAGGTCGTGAAGTTCGTGCATCAGCGTGGCCGGCTGCTGTCGGCGCTGGTGCGACCGACGCTTTGGCTGGTTGTGTTCGCCGCGGGGTTTCAGAACGTGTTCGGCGTATCGATCATCCCGCCCTATCGGACCTACGTCCTCTATCAGGACTACATCGTGCCAGGGCTGCTGGGCATCGTTCTTCTGTTCCACGGCATGCAATCGTCGCTGTCGATGGTGTACGACCGCGAGATGGGAATCATGCGGCTGCTGCTGACGGCTCCGCTGCCGCGTTGGTACCTGTTGCTGTGCAAGCTCGCGGCGGGCACCGCACTGGCGGTGATTCAGGCATACATCTTTCTGGCGATCAGCCGGCTGTTCGATGTCGATGTTCCGCTGGCGGGCTGGTTTTGCGTGCTCCCTGCATTCATCGCATCGGGCATGATGCTCGGGGCGCTCGGACTGCTGCTGTCGGTTTACATCCGCCAGATGGAGAACTTCGCGGGCACCATGAACTTCGTGATTTTCCCGATGTTCTTCATATCATCGGCGTTGTATCCGCTGTGGAAGTTGCGTGAGAGTGGTGCGATGGCGGTCTATTGGCTGGCCGAGCTCAACCCGTTCACCTATTGCGTCGAGCTGATCCGCTTCGCCTTGTATGGCATGTTCAACGTTACTGCCGCGGCGGTCGTCATCGGCTGTGGACTGTTGTTCTTCCTGCTCGCTGCGATCGGCTACGACCCTCAGCGCGGCCTGATCCGGCGGGCGCCGGGTGCCGCGTGACCGCATCGGTCAGCGCGTTTTCGATTTCGTAGATCAACATTCGGTTGCCGAGGTATTTGATGAAATCATCGCGGAGCTTTCCCCCGATCCCGGCGACCGGTCGGCGGTTTTGCTGCAAGCCCGAAACCTGAAAATGGCACGCTCAGCACACGCCTATGTCCGCGGCAGCGCGGCCAAATTCTACGAGTGGCTGGAGAGCTCCGCCGGCCGCGCCGTCCCCGAGGGGCCGCCGATCTGGATCTGCGGTGACTGTCATGTCGGCAATCTCGGACCTGTCGCAAACTCGGACGGCAAGATCGCGGTCCAAATTCGCGATCTCGACCAGACCGTCGTCGGCAACCCGGCGCACGATCTGATCCGCCTTGGTTTGTCGCTTGCCATGGCGGCACGTGGGTCCGACCTGCCTGGCGTCACGACAGCCAGAATGCTCGAACAAATGATGGAGGGCTATGACGCTGCTCTGGATGACGATCTCACGGAAAGTGATCTCAACGAGCACCGGCCGAACTCCGTGCGCGTGGTCCTGCGGGAGGCAACCAGCCGATCATGGAAGCAGCTGGCCAAGGAACGGATAACCGACGTACGGCCTACGATCCCGCTCGGCAAACGATTTTGGCCCCTATCCGCTGAGGAACGGCACGCCATCCAGCAGCTGTTTGACACCGAGCGCCTGCGCCGGCTCGCGACATTGCTTCGGTCACGCGACGACGATGCAGTTGTTGAGGTGAAGGATGCTGCATATTGGATGAAGGGATGCAGTTCTCTTGGGCGGGTCCGCTTTGCAGTCCTTCTGGCAGTGGGCGACAAAGCGGCCAACAAGGGCAGGTTGGGTCTCATCGACGTGAAAGAGGCAGCCCAGGCGGCAGCTCCCAGGCACCCCAAGACCAAGACCCCGCGCGATAATGCCGAACGCGTTGTGGAGGGCGCTCGCCATCTGTCGCCGTATCTGGGGGAACGAATGCTTGCGGAGCGATTGCTGGATCGGCCAGTGTTCGTCCGGGAGCTGCTGCCGCAGGACCTCAAGTTGGAGATAGACCGTCTCACGCAAGAGGAAGCAATGAAGGCGGCGCGCTTTCTGGCGTCCATCGTCGGCAAGGCGCACGGGCGGCAGATGGATCCAAAGACACGCCAAAAATGGCGGGCTGAGGTTAACCGCAACCGGTCGAAGCGACTGGACGCGCCGTCGTGGTTGTGGTCCAGCATCGTCGACCTGGTCGCCAGCCACGAGGCGGCCTACCTGGAGCATTGCCGTCGCTATGCTTTGGAGACCGAGCCATCCTAGGCCCCGAGGGCGCATGGCCGGCTCGCTCCTCACCGCATCGCGATGCGATCCGGCGCCGCCGCCACAAGGATGACGGGCGCCGGCCCGCGCAGGTTACATCTTCACCTCGCTGACCTGGATCACCGGCTGGATATTGGTGTAGTTCGGAATGTCCGCCATGATCGCCGCCGCGTGCGGCGCAAAGGCGGCCTGAAATTCCGCAACCGAGTCGAAATAGAGATGGCCCATTGCGGCATAGGTCGGCGGAGCGCCCGGAGCGGCGCCTCCCAGTCCCTGTTCCACTGCCATACTCTTGCAGGCTGCGCCGAGTTTCTGCCCGACCATCGGCATGTGGCTCTTGCAATAGTAGTCCATGTCGAACTTCGCGCTGTCGCCGGCCGGATAGAGCACGCTCACCTTGATCATCCGATGTCACCCCTTGGTTATGCCGCCGCCCCCTGCCCCGGCAGCGACGAACATGCACAGTAGCCGAGCTCGCAGCAACGGTGGAACCCACCGCGTCTATTGCGCCGGGCGTACGTCCTGCAGTCGCAGCAGCCCGTCGGCCAGGAACGTGAAGCCGGCGACCTTGCCTGACAGACCGACAATGTTGCGCGGCGTCCAGAGATAGATGATCGGCAGGTCCTTGCTAACCTGCTGCCACACCCCTTCATAGGCCTCGCGACGTTGCGGGGTCTCGCTGGCCGCGCGGGCGCGATCCAGCAGCGCATCGACCGTCGCATTGGAGTAGCGCGCCATGTTCAGCGCACCGCCGGTGTGCAGAAAGCTCCAGGCGTTGCTGTCGGTGTCGAGCAGGCCGGACCAGCCGCCGAGCGCCACCGCGAAATCGCCACGCTGGACGGCTGCGATCGCCGTGCCGAACTCCATCGCGTTGACCTGTACCGTGAACCCCGCTTCGGCTGCCATCGACTGGATGACCTCGCCGGCCTGCACATTCTGCGGCGTGTTGTAGACGATCAACGGCACGGTCAGCGGCGTGCTCACGCCGGCCTGCCGCAGCAGGGCACGTGCCTTCGCCACGTCGCGCTTCGGCGGCGCAACTTCCTCGACGTAGAGCGGGCTCACGGCCGATGTCGCCTGGGCATTCGGCTGATACATGCCGCCATAAACGACCTGGCTCAGCGCCTCGCGGTCCAGCGCGAGTTCGAAGGCATGGCGTACGCGGGCATCGCGGCCCAGCGGCGTCTCCGCCCTTGGATACTGGCCGGTGTTGATCGTCAGCGCGCCGTAGCCAAGGCTGGGCACCGACACCAGCGACAGTTTTGGATCGCGCTTCACCGTGTCGGCGTCGAGCGGCGCGATCTCCGTCAGGTCGAGCGTGCCGGCCTGCAGATTGGCGAGGCGGATGCTGCTGTCAGGGATGACGCGGTAGGTGACACGCTCGTAGTGGATACGCCCGGCGTCCCAATAGCCGGAAAAACGTTCCACCGTGATATGGTCCTGCGCCACCCGTTCGACGAAGCGGAACGGACCGGCGCACACCGGATGCAGGCCGAATTCCTTCCCGCCGGCCTCGACCGCCCTGGGCGGCAGCATCATGCCGGCGCGGTCGGTCAGAATGGCGACGAACGGCGAGAACTCCTGCTTCATCACCACCCGCACGGTCAGCGCGTCGATCACCTCGACATGGTCCATCGCGCCGATCTCGCTGCGTCGGAAGCTGCCGCTGGTGTTGAGGTGACGCTCAAGTGTGTACTTCACCGCGTCGGCATCGAATTTCTCGCCGTTCTGGAACTGCACGTCGGGCCGCAGCCGGATCAGCAGTGTCTTGCTGTCGGTCCATTCGTATCCGGTCGCCAGCACCGGAACGATGTTCAGCCTGGCATCGAAATCGAACAGCTTGTCGCACAGCGCCGTCATCACCACGGTGCCGACATAGGTCCGCGAGAACGTCGGATCGAGGATGTCGGGATCGTCGCGGATGCCGATCCGCAGCGTCTCGCCTTGCTGGGCTTGTGCGTGCGGCGCGTACGCGGACAGCGCGGCAAGGCTCGCGAGGATCGGCAGAAGGCGCATGGCAGCCACCTTTATTGCGGAATTGTCGGAGCAATTCAGGCAGATCGCCCGGTGATCGGCAATACGCCGTCAGAGCCTGTTCGCCTGGCGCGGCCGATGCCATGGTGATGGACGAGCGACTTGCAAAGGCCGTAACATCCCGGCTCGAAGTCCAGCGTTGGGGCGATGACCATGGTCGAGACCAGTTCGCCGGACGAGATCCTACGGTTGACCGCTCAGATCGTTGCCGCGCACGTCGAGAATAATTCGGTGGCAGCCGATGCATTGCCCGGCCTGATCGAGCAGGTCTACCGGACACTGCGCGATGCCACTCAGACGCCGACCGAACCGGAAAAGCCGACGCCGGCGGTGCCGGTCAAGCAGTCCATCAAGCCCGATTTCCTCGTCTGCCTGGAGGATGGCAAAAAGCTCAAGACCCTCAGGCGGCACCTGATGACGGCCTACAACCTGACGCCAGCGCAGTACCGCGCTCGCTGGGATCTGCCGGCCGACTATCCCATGGTGGCGCCGAACTACGCGAAGCTTCGTTCGTCGTTGGCAAAGCAGATCGGCCTCGGCCTGAAGTCTGCACAGGCGCCGGTACCAGCGAAGGCGCCTGCACGGCATAACGGCCAGAAGCGAGCTCAAAGGCAAGGCCAGCGAGCCCGCCGAACACGCACCTGATAGCCGCCGTCCCGCTTCCGGCGGCGAGGCGGGTGTTGATCTCCCGCATGAGCACGCTCAGGTCGAGAGGCTTTGCAGCGCCATCACGAGAAGCCCGCCGGCCTCCGCGACGCTGCGATAGTGGCCCGCGATGAAAATGGTCGGAACGTCGGGGACCTGTGCCTTGGCGTGGCGTGGGAATACACGACGGTCCGGCTAATCCGCTGGCATACCGCCGCGTAGTCCTCGATCAGATGGACCGTACGCATCGCCCATCCGTGAAGCGCGCTGAACACCGCCTAACAGCCCGAATCACGCGTCAACAGGACTTCACAGCCAATATCCGTGCCACGCCGCGCATCATTTCGCGCTGTCGTGGCGCCAGAGCGACGATCTCCACAGGGGTGCGACCCAACCGGAGCACTGGCAGGAACGGTCTAGACACGCAGCGGTTGAGCTTGATCGCGACCATGCCCTACATTGCCAAGCAATGTTGCGTGATTGAAGGGGCGGAACATAATCCGGACGCGCGGACAGAGGCAGCGAGACTACTACTGTGCTACTGCGTGTAACGATTCGATCACGGCAGCCCAGTGGCGGCTGGCGAAAGACCAAACCGAGGACCAAATCGCGATGGTGGCACCTAAAGCCCTCGTAGACCGTATGAAGGATCTAGTTAGAGGTCTCAGCGGTTTCTATGAGTTGCATGCACGGATGGAGACATCGAACCGGGCGGTTAACGCCCAGTTCGATCAGGTCAACGAACTGCTGCGATTGTCAGCCAGCACTGCTGATACGAATACGACGCAGACTGCGGAAAGCATCCTGGCTTGCCAGAAGCTGATAGCTGATCTCACGGAGTCCACCCGTTCACTACGCAAATCGTGGTGCAACGATCTATCGGAACTGCGAGCATCATTTTTGGAGCAGCAGCAGGAGGCCACTCAAAGAATTGTGGAACTCCAGACGATCCTCGCCGATATTGTGCGCGACAAGGCTGGCGTGCGTCGGCAGAAGATCAGAGACACGCTATACCGCAGCGGATTATTTGGGTTCCGCGCTATTTGGGATGGGTAGAAACGTCCTCATAACGCGGGCAACTGCATGTCGAGCTTGCCCGCCAGCAGGTAAATGATGGCCTTGAGGTTGCGGGTTGAGCGGTAGCCTCGTGCCTTGGCTTTGGCGGCCTGCACTAAACTATTGAGGCCCTCGATCAGGCCGTTGGCAATCTTACTTTCGAACCATTGTAGTATACCGTCCCAGTGGCGTTTGACGGTGCGCGCGGCGGCGATAACTGGTTCGATCCGGCTATGGGTGGCCCAGAAGTACCACTTCTTCAGATAACTCGCGCCCGCCTGCGCAGATGGCTCCTGATAAAGGTCCTGAAAGGCGAGGCGGATCTGATACGCACGGGCGGTCTTGAGGTGCCGCGTGGGCAGACCACCGAGCGTCTTGCGCTGACGAGCGGACAGCGTCTGCGGATTGCGTAGCCAGAGGTAACGCGTGCCACGCAGCAGACTTTGCTCCTCCTGTTCGGCGCGGCGTACCTTATCGACCGCATCGTTGATGATCTTGACAGCGTGGAATTTGTCGAAGGTGATGGCGGCATTCGGCAGGTTCTCAGCGATGCCCTTGGTGAAGGCCGGGCTCATATCGATGCAGACTTGGCTGATCGCGTCGGGATCGCCGCCATGCGCAGTGAGGTCATCGGCGAAGGCGGCTATGGTGGCGGCATCGTTGCCCTCTGTAGCGAACATGACGCGGGCTTGGTCGATGTCGACAAACAAAGTGACGTAGTCTTGGCCGCGCCGGGCGGCGGTTTCATCGATCGCGAGCCGGGTCACGCCCGACGCATTGGTCCGCGCCCGCGCCTCGTCGACATAATGATGAATGACACGCCATAGCCGGGTGTCGTGCTCGCCCACTATCCGGGCCACCGCCTTGACCGGCATCGCCGCGACCATGGTCATGACCAATGCCTCGAACAGCAAGGTAAAGCCGCTGCCAGGCCGTGCCCATGACACGTTTACTGTCTTGATGCCGCACTTGTCGCAGCGGACGCGCGGCACACGGGCATGCAGATAGGCCTCGTGCTGAAAGAAGTTGAGGTGGCGCCAAGTCATCCGCTCGGTGTCATAGGCCGGGCAGTCCGCCGCACCGCAGGTCGGGCAGGCGAAGCGGCTGCCCGGGGCGAAGTCGATCTCGATGTCGAGCCGGTGTGCCTCGGGGTCAAAGTCGCTGCGGCTCACCGTCCACGGTGGGGCCAGTCCCAACGCCTGTTGCAGCAAAGAGGTGTCACGCATGGTTGGTATCCCGCACTCGTCCCGGCCTGCGCGAGCCTGGCGCCGTACTCGCCGTCGTTATTGACTTGGCTTAGTCACAGGAGGTAGACTGTGTATGTTTACAGGGATGAAAGCGGCGCAGTGCTGACGTCAGGCCGGGACAGAGAAACGGCTCCTGTCAGCCGAACTGAGAAACGCTACCAAGTAGGAAGCGTAAGACAGGCAAGCAAGGGCAGGACGTTTCTACCCACCCCGGACAGCGAGGAAGCATTATTTGTGGTGGGCCATGCGCGTTCCGGCACCTCGATCCTTCAACACGCACTGAATACCTCGCCTGAAATCTTTCTGTTAGCTGAGGCCAATCTGCATCAGTCCCACGACAAGCCGGGCTTCGCCGCCTGGTATCGCACTATGCACGCACGGTTCAATAATCCGCCGAGCAAGAGTACATCATGCCCGGATCCAGACGATCCATCAGGGAATGCATGGGATGTCATGCAGAGACTGCGGCAGCAATACCGACTGGTCGGCGACAAAATGGCTTTCCGGTCACGCCGGCTGGGATACGATTTCTCCGGCTGCTATCGCTTCCTGCAGGACCATTTTACCGGCTCGCACATCATCGGCACGCTTCGTAACCCGCGTGATGTGCTCGCATCCAATGAGCTGATGTTTCGTCCGAATAACATGAGTGAATATCTGGTGTCGTATCTCGAGTGCCTGGCGCTGGAAATCGATCTGGCCTGTACCTTTGATCATGCCACAATCCTTGTGCATGAATGCATCAACCCAGACATGTTTGCGTGCCTTGGGAATTGGCTTGGTTGCGATCTGCATGGCGCCTATGCGCGCTGGTATGAGCTACAGTTCCCAGGATCGAGTCATGCGCCGCCTGACGGGCTTGGTGACCTTCTGGAATTGGCGGACAGCTATTACCAGCGCCTGCGGCGGCAGTTCGACGCCGGTCCCTGCAGCAACCCGTCAATGACCGAAATTGCCAGAATCCGGCGTGACCTAGGTGAGGACATTTTGCGTCTTGCCCCGATCGACGATGCAGCAGCCCCGTGAAATGGCTCGCTGCAACCTTCGTTGCTCTGCAGCGAATAGGCCATGGTCCTTCATCGCGTCGGTTCGGCCTCAAAATAGCAATTGGTCGCCAAAATCCAGTGCGAGCGCATGGGTGATCGCCGCCGAAGCGCGCAGACCACCCGGCATCGGCGGAGGGCCGGGACGAGCGGGACTATGACGGTTGAGCCGCCAGGGAACGGCCGGCCGTGAAGGGCCGAACAGTACGGTAACACAAGGTCATCGGTTCAGGCGCGGTCGGTATAGGCGCCGGCCGAACATGTTCGTCGTTGCAGCGCAGCAAAGCCGGGGCTAGCTTAGAGCAGGAACGCTGTCCGGTCGGGCGTCTGTGCCTGCCCGGGCGGTTGGTCAATACTTGTCCGGCACTATCGGAACGGAGGCGATCGAAAGGTACGATGATGGGATCCCCGCCGGGACCAGGGCTGTACGATCCCCGCAACGAGCATGACTCCTGCGGCGTGGGGTTCGTTGTCAACATCAAGGGTCAGAAATCCCACGATATTATTCAACGTGGGCTGCAGATCCTGGTGAACCTCGACCATCGCGGCGCGGTCGGCGCCGATCCGCTGGTGGGCGACGGCGCGGGCTGCCTGATCCAGATGCCGGATGCGCTGCTGCGCCAGTGGGCGGACGAACAAGACCTGAAGCTGCCGGCGCCGGGCCGGTATGCCGTGGCGATGTGCTTCCTGCCGCGGGACGCCACGGCACGCGACTTCGCGATCCGGCTGCTCGAGCACTATACCGCGGCCGAGGGCCAGTCCGTGCTCGGCTGGCGCGAGGTGCCGACGGATACCACCGGCCTTGGCGCGCGCGTCATCGAGACGATGCCGGTGATCCGCCAGGCGATCGTGGTGGCCAATCCGAAGCTGAAGGACCAGGACGCGTTCGAGCGGAAGATCCTGACGATCCGCAAGCAGACGCTGAACAACGTGCGCGGCCTGGCCGATCAGCGGCACCTGCCGGGGCTGGGCGAGCTGTACATGCCGTCGTTCTCCACCCGCACCGTGGTCTACAAGGGCCTGTTGCTGGCGCCGCAGGTTGGCACCTTCTATCAGGACCTGCGCAATCCGCTGACGCACTCGGCACTGGCGCTGGTGCACCAGCGTTTCTCCACCAACACGTTTCCGTCCTGGCGGCTGGCGCATCCCTACCGCTTCCTGGCGCACAACGGCGAGATCAACACCGTCCGTGGCAACGTCAACTGGATGTATGCGCGGCGCCACTCGATGGCGTCGGAGCTGATCGGGCCCGACCTCGACAAGATGTGGCCGCTCATTCCGCACGGCCAGTCGGACACTGCCTGTATCGACAACGCGCTCGAGATCCTGGTCGCCGGCGGCTATTCGCTGGCGCATGCGATGATGATGCTGATCCCGGAGGCGTGGTCGGAAAACCGGCTGATGGATCCGGATCGGCGCGCCTTCTACGAATACTACGCCGCGTTGATGGAGCCGTGGGACGGGCCCGCGGCGATCGCCTTCACCGACGGGCGGCAGATCGGCGCCACGCTGGACCGCAACGGATTGCGCCCCGCGCGCTACATCGTCACCGACGACGACCACGTGATCATGGCATCCGAGGCCGGCGTGCTGCCCGTGCCGGAGGAGCGCATCGTCCGCAAGTGGCGGCTGCAACCCGGCAAGATGCTGCTGATCGATCTGGACGAAGGCCGCATCATCGACGATGCCGAGATCAAGCGGAAGCTTGCCGGACAGCACCCTTACGCGGAATGGCTGAAGGCCACGCAGGTACATCTCGAGGAGTTGCCGGAGCCGTCCGAATTGCCGGCGCCCTTGCCGGAGATGCCGCCGCCGCGGCCGAACGACACGACGACGCTGCTGCGCCAGCAACAGGCATTCGGCTACACGCAGGAGGACATTCAGTTCTTCCTCGAGCCGATGGCGCAGGACGGCGACGATCCGGTCGGTTCGATGGGCACGGATACGCCGATCGCGGTGCTGTCGAGCAAGCCCAAGCTGCTCTACAACTACTTCAAGCAGAACTTCGCACAGGTCACCAATCCGCCGATCGATTCGATCCGCGAGGCGCTCGTGATGTCGCTGGTCTCGATGATCGGGCCGCGGCCGAATTTGCTGGGGCATCACGCCGGGTCGCATTACCGGCTGGAGGTGGCACAGCCCATCCTCACCAATGCCGAACTGGAGAAGGTGCGGGCAATTTCCTCGTTGGTGGGCGATGCGTTCCGCACCAAGACGATCGACGTGACGTGGCCGGCGATCGAGGGTGCGGCCGGCATGGCACGCGCGGTCGACCGCATCTGCCGCGAGGCGACCGATGTCGTGCTGGACGGCTACAACATTCTGATTCTCTCGGATCGGGCGGTATCGCCGACGCGCATTCCGATGCCGGCGCTGCTCGCGACCGCCGCCGTGCACCACCATCTGATCCGCCGCGGTCTGCGCACCAGCACCGGCCTGGTGGTGGAGACCGGCGAGGCGCGCGAGGTGCACCATTTCTGCGTGCTGGCCGGCTATGGCGCCGAAGCGATCAATCCGTATCTCGCGTTCGAGACGCTGGAGCAGATCCGCGAACAGAACGGGCTGAAACTGAAGCCCTACGAGGTGCAGAAGAACTACCTGAAGGCGGTCGGCAAGGGTGTGCTGAAGGTGATGTCCAAGATGGGCATCTCGACCTACCAGTCCTACTGCGGCGCGCAGATCTTCGATGCGGTCGGGTTGTCCAGCGGCTTCGTGGAAAAGTGTTTCACCGGCACTGCCAGCACGATCGAGGGCGCCGGCTTCGAGGAGATCGCCCGCGAGGCTGTGCAGCGACACGTCAACGCGTATGGCGACAATCCGCTGTACGACGGGATGCTGGATGCCGGCGGCGACTATGCGTTCAGGCTGCGCGGCGAGGACCATGCGTGGACGCCCGACTCGGTCGCGCTGCTGCAGCACGCGACGCGCGGCAATTCGCTGGCGGATTTCCGGGCATTCACCAAGACCATCAACGACCAGAGCACGCGGTTCCTGACGTTGCGCGGGCTGATGGAGATGAAGTTCGCCGACCAGCCGGTGCCGCTGGAGGAGGTGGAGCCGGCGGCTTCGATCGTGCGGCGGTTCGCGACGGGCGCGATGAGCTTCGGCTCGATCTCGCGCGAGGCGCATACCACGCTGGCGATCGCGATGAACCGCATCGGGGGGAAATCGAATACCGGCGAGGGCGGCGAGGAATCCGATCGCTACAAGCGCCTGCCCAACGGCGATTCGATGCGGTCTGCCATCAAGCAGGTGGCGTCCGGGCGGTTCGGCGTCACCATCGAATACCTGGTGAATGCCGACGACCTGCAGATCAAGATGGCGCAGGGCGCGAAGCCCGGCGAGGGCGGCCAGTTGCCCGGCCGCAAGGTGGACAAGAACATCGCCCGCGTGCGGTATTCCACGCCTGGTGTGGGACTGATCTCGCCGCCGCCGCATCACGACATCTATTCCATCGAGGACCTCGCGCAGCTCATCGCCGATTTGAAGAACGCCAATCCGCAGGCGCGCATTTCGGTGAAGCTGGTATCCGAGGTCGGTGTTGGCACCGTTGCCGCCGGGGTCGCCAAGGCGCGCTCGGATCATGTCACCATCTCGGGGTTTGAGGGCGGCACCGGCGCAAGCCCGCTCACGTCGCTGACGCATGCCGGTTCGCCGTGGGAGATCGGCCTGGCGGAAACCCAGCAGACGCTGGTGCTGAACGGGCTGCGCGGGCGCATCGCGGTGCAGGTCGATGGCGGCCTGCGCACCGGACGCGACGTGGTGATCGGCGCGCTGCTCGGCGCCGACGAGTTCGGCTTCTCCACCGCGCCGCTGATCGCCGCGGGCTGCATCATGATGCGCAAGTGCCATTTGAACACCTGCCCGGTCGGCATCGCCACGCAGGACCCGGTGCTGCGCAAGCGCTTCACCGGCGCGCCGGAGCACGTCATCAACTATTTCTTCTTCATCGCCGAGGAAGTGCGCGAGCTGATGGCGAAGCTCGGGTTCCGAACATTCAGCGAGATGGTGGGCAACGTCGAGAAACTCGACATGCGCCGCGCGATCGATCACTGGAAGGCGAAGGGCGTCGATCTCAGCCGCATCCTGTATCACGCGCCGGCGCGACCGGGCGTTGCGATCTACAATTGCGAGACACAGGACCATCACCTCGACAAGGCGATGGACAACGAGCTGATCGAGGCGGCACGGCCAGCGATCGAGCGCGGCGAGCCGGTGCGCATTTCGCGGGGAATCCGTAACGTGCACCGCACGGTCGGTGCGATGCTCTCGGGCGAGGTGGCGAAGCGCCACGGGCATACGGGGATTGCGGAAGACACGATCTGGATCAGCCTGCGTGGCACCGCCGGCGGCAGCTTCGGCGCGTTCCTGGCGCGTGGCGTGACATTGGAACTGACCGGCGATGCCAACGACTATGTCGGCAAGGGCCTGTCCGGCGGCCGCGTGATCGTGCGCCACCCAGCAGAGGCAACGCGCGAGCCGACCGAGAACATCATCATCGGCAACACCGTGCTGTACGGCGCAATCGCCGGCGAGGCCTATTTCCAGGGCGTGGCGGGTGAGCGCTTCGCTGTGCGCAACTCCGGCGCCTCGGCGGTCGTGGAAGGCTGTGGCGACCATGGCTGCGAGTACATGACCGGCGGCGTGGTCGTCGTGCTCGGCGATACCGGGCGCAACTTCGCCGCCGGCATGTCGGGCGGCGTCGCCTATGTCTATGATCCGAAGCGTGCGTTCGAGAGCCTGTGCAATTTCACCGGCGTCGAGCTGGAGCCGATCATGCCGGCCGATCCCGATGCCGCCGATGATCCGGAGCGCCCGCGCCAGCGTGCGGTATCGGTCGAGGACAGCGGGATGGGCGATCTGCTGCGCTTCGACGCCGAGCGGCTACGCGTGCTGGTGGAGAAGCATCTGCTGTTCACCGGCAGCGAACGCGCGCGCGAATTGCTGGACGATTGGGATAACGCGCTGTCGTGCTTCGTGAAGGTGATGCCGCTGGATTATCGCCGTGCCCTGACCGAACTGCGCGCCGAGCGGCAGGCGGCGAAAGCCGCTGCTGCCGACTAGGGCGCTGCATGGGCAAGCCGACCGGATTTCTGGAGATCGAGCGGCACGACCGCGGCTATGAAAAGCCTGACGTGCGCCGCAGGTCGTGGAAGGAATTCCTCAAGCCGCTGCCGGAACCGGAGCTCGCCGAGCAGGCGGCGCGCTGCATGGATTGCGGCATTCCGTTCTGTCACAACGGCTGCCCGGTCAATAATCTGATCCCCGACTGGAACAATCTGGTTTATCGGCATCAGTGGGAAGCGGCGCTGCGCACGCTGCATTCCACCAACAATTTCCCTGAGTTCACCGGCCGCATCTGCCCCGCGCCGTGCGAGGCGTCCTGCACGCTGAACATCGACGACAACCCCGTCACCATCAAGACGATCGAGTGCGCCATCGTCGATCGAGGCTGGCAGGAAGGCTGGATCAGGCCACATCCACCGTCGCGTCGCACCGGCAAGCGTGTCGCAGTGGTAGGCTCGGGCCCGGCCGGGCTTGCCTGCACGCAGCAGCTTGCGCGCGCCGGGCACACCGTGACGCTGTTCGAGAAGAACGACCGTATCGGCGGCCTGCTGCGCTACGGCATTCCCGATTTCAAGATGGAAAAGCAACTGATCGACCAGCGCATCGAGCAGATGACGGCCGAGGGTGTTGCATTCCGCACCGGGATCGAGATCGGCGTCACGCTGCCGATGGCCTCGCTGTTGCGCGACTTCGATGCGGTGGTGCTGTCCGGTGGCGCTGAGTGGCCGCGCGACCTGGACGTGCCGGGTCGCGGCCTGGACGGCATCCATTTCGCGATGGATTTTCTCACGCAGCAGAATAAGCGCATCGCGGGCGACGACGAGCAGCGCGCGACCGTTGGTCGTGGCGCGATCACTGCGAAGGGCAAGCATGTTGTCGTCATCGGCGGCGGCGACACCGGCTCCGACTGCATCGGCACATCGGCGCGGCAGGGTGCGGCCTCCATCATTCAGCTCGAAATTCTGGCCAAGCCGCCGGAGCGGGAGACCAAGGCGCTGACCTGGCCGGATTGGCCGCTGAAGCTGCGTTCCTCGCATGCCCACGAGGAAGGCTGCGACCGCGACTGGTCCGTGCTGACCAAGCGCGCCATTGGCCTCAGCGGACGGGTCGAGGCGCTGGAGTGCGTGCGCGTCGAATTTGCCAAGGGCACGGACGGGCGCATGACGATGCAGGAAGTGCCGGGCAGCCAGTTTCAGTTGAAGGCGGACCTCGTGCTGCTTGCGATGGGCTTCCTCGGTCCACGCAAACCGGGAATGGTCGAGCAGGCACGCGTAGCACTCGATCCGCGCGGCAATGTGCTGGCGAACACGACGGATTATCGCACGTCGGTCGCCAAAGTGTTCGCCGCCGGCGACATGCGTCGCGGCCAGTCGCTGGTGGTCTGGGCGATCCGCGAAGGCCGCCAGTGCGCCCGCTCGGTGGATGAGTTCCTGATGGGCAGCACCACGCTGCCGCGGTAGCTCACGGTCGTTATCGCGGCTTCTTATACCAAGCACCGGTAATGTTGACTGTTCGACTTGGCCTTCCCGTCATGGCGGGCGAAGGCCCGCCATCCACGTCTTTGCTGGCCGAAGAAAGCAAAGACGTGGATGCCGACCTGCGTCGGCATGACGGTGTATGCCAACCGATGGGTCACCCTCTGGGTCCATCAGTATAATCCCTCAGGCCTCACGCACTCGCGACGTCGACCCTCGTGTCGTTGAAGCAGGCGCCTTCCGCGAGATCGGCGCGCATGTCGGCGGAAACCAGCGCCGATATTGTCTGCCCGGTGCGGCTGTCCGACAGCCAGGTTCCCTTCTCGCTGGCCACCACACCGGGTGGCACGTCGTCGGTCACCTCGAGCGGCAGGATCACATCGCCAAGTTCATTCCACACCCGCACTTCAATGCCGCGCGCGAGACCTCGCTGCTCGGCGTCGCGCGGATTCATCAGCAGCAACGGTGCCTTGCGCGAGCCCGCGAGGTCGCCCAGCGTCGAGGAAATCCGCTTGTCGGAAGCAGGCGAAATCAGCATCAGCGGATAAGTGGCCGGCCGCTCGCGCCAGGTGGGGTTCAGCGCCGCCGCACCCCATCGCTTCGCCAGCGCCTCCGACCTGAGCTCGATCCTGCCTGATGGTGTGGCGGGAAAGACGTTCTCGAACAACACCAGCGGCCTGCCGTCCGGCCCCTTCATCTGCAGCGCGCTCTCGGTCGGGATGCGGCTGGGCAACACACCGCCGAGCCGCGGATGCGCCCCATCGACCGCATCATCCATCAGCTCCTCGTCCGACGCCTTGAAGCACGCTTCATCGAACCCGAAGCGGGCCGCCAGACGTCGGAAGATTTCCGTGTTGGGCAACAACTCGCCAAGCGGCGCTATCACCGCCTCCGCGCGCTGCAGCCAGTGATGGCCATACGACGGATACAGATCGGCGTATTCGAAATGCGTCGCCGCCGGCAGCACCACATCGCAATGCGCCATGCTCTCGGTCATCGTCAAATCGATTCCGACCGCAAAGACATCGTCGCGCGCCAGACCGCGGCGCATCCGGTTCTGATCGGGATGTACGACGATCGGATTGTGGTTATAGATGAACACCGCCCGCAGCGGCGGATCAATATCGTCGGCCACCAGATGCCGGCCGACATCAAGCAGGTTGAGCGTGCGCGTGCCCTCGGGCGCCAGGTCCGGGCGCTGCAGCCTGGCCGGCGTCTTCGGAAAAGCGTTGCTGGCGCCAAGGATGATGCCGCTTCCCTTGCCCAGCTTGCCGAGCAGCGCCGGCAGCGCGATCAACGCACGAATGCCGCTGCCGCCGTTGCGCCCGCGCTCGAGCCCGTTGCCAGGCGCGAACACCAGAGGATCGGCCGCGGCCAGCCACTGCGCGAAGGTGACGATCTGGCTTTCCTGCAGGCCACAAGCCGACGCCGCCCGCGCCACCGGCCATTCGCGCGCCTGCGCCATGAAGTCCTCGGCGCCCAGAACGTGCGCGGCAATGAACGCGGTATCCAGCGCACCCGAGCGTTCGAGTTCCGCCGCCACCGACCAGGCAAGCAGCACGTCGGTGCCAGGCAGCAGGGCCAGATGCAGGTCCGCCTGCTCGGCAATCTTCGTGCGCAGCGGATCGACCACGACAAGCCGGCCGCCCTTGCGTTTGGCGTGGCGCGCGCCGCGCACAAAATGCACGTTGGTGACCGTCGCGTTGTTGCCCCAGACGACATTGAGTTTGGCGTGTTCGGCAAACTCGGGCGGGCAGCCGGGGACAGCGCCGTAGGTTCCCGCCCATGCCTCGCTGCGCACGCCGCCGCACAGGGACCGTCGGTAAAGCTGCGTGGCGCCCAGCTTGTGGAAGAACCGCGACGACATGCTGTCGCCGGCGAGGAAGCCGTGCGGGCCGGCGTAGTTCAACGGCATCACCGCCTCGGGTCCCCAGCGCTCGATCACCGCGCCGACACGCGCATGGATCTCGTCCAACGCCGCGTCCCATGAGATGGGCTCGAACTGCCCGGAGCCCTTCGCGCCGGTGCGCCGCAACGGATGCAGCAGCCGCTGCGGGCCGTGCACGAACGCGCCCATCTCCTGCGCGACCTTGTTGCAGATGACACCCGCGGTGAACGGCGCCGCGTCGGAGCCGCGCACCTTGGTGATCCGGCCCGCCTCGACGGTGACGCTGAGGCTGCACGTGTCCGGACAATCGAATGTGCAGACACCGGCGCGTTCGACGGCAGGCATGGGTGGTTCTCCCTGTTGTCATTGCGAGAGGCGCAGCGACGCGGCAATCCCGGGCTCATTACGGCGGGATCGAGCTTGCTTCGTCGCTGCGCTTCTCGCAATGACAATTGGCATTGGCGACCGGCCCGATTGCGCGTTCTGGACCTAGACCATTACCACGGACCCCGGAAAGTGGCAGGACACGAAATGTCCGGGCGCCGCCTCGGCCAGATGCGGCGTCTCGTTGGCACAGCGCGCGGCGGCGGCTGGGCAGCGCGTGCGGAAATGGCAGCCGGAGGGCGGATTGACCGCGCTCGGCACCTCGCCCTGCAAGGCGATGCGCGGACGGCTGCGTTCCCGATGCGGATCCGGCACCGGCACGGCGGAGATCAGCGAGTTGGTGTAAGGATGCAGCGGGCGTGCGAACAGTTCGCGCGCCGATGCGGTCTCCACCACGCGCCCCAAGTACAGCACCACGATGCGGTCGGAGATGTGCCGCACCACCGCGAGATCGTGGGCGATGAACAGGTAGGTCAGGCCCAGCCGTTCCTGCAGCCCGATCATCAGGTTGATGATCTGCGCCTGGATGTTGACGTCGAGCGCCGAGATCGGCTCGTCGCCGATGATGAACCGCGGCTCGACCGCAAGCGCGCGGGCGATCGAGATGCGCTGGCGCTGGCCACCGGAGAATTCGTACGGAAACCGCTCCACAACCGCCGGTGACAGGCCGACCAGATCGAGCAGTTCCCGCACCCGCGCGCGCGCCGAACCGCCTTCGGGTACCAGGCCGTGCAGACGCAGCGGGCCGGCGAGAATCTCGCCGACCGTCATCCGCGGATTGAGCGAACCGTACGGGTCCTGGAAGATCATCTGCATGCGCCGGCGCAGCGGCCGGAATTCCGCCTGGCTGAGATGCGTGACGTCCTGGCCTTCAAAGGTGATGCGCCCCGCGGTGGGCTCCGTCAGGCGCATGACGACGCGGGCGAGCGTGGACTTGCCGCAGCCGGACTCGCCGACAAGGCCCACGGTTTCGCCAGGGAACACCTGGAAGTCCACGCCATCGACGGCGCGCAGGATGCGGCGCGGCTCGAGGAAGGCGTCACGCGGCAGTACGAAATGCTTGGCGAGGTCGCGCACGTCCAGCAACGGCTCGCTCGCAGCACCGGCCCTGGTTTCCGCCGCGGCGTGCGCGTGGTCCGGCGGCTGCAGGCGTTCGCCGCCCTGCGTCACCCAGCATCGCGCGGCTCGGTCATCGCCGACCGGCAACAGCGCCGGATGTTCGGTGCAACGCGCCACGGCGAACGGGCAGCGTGCGCGAAACCGGCAGCCCGATGGCCAGTTGTGCGCATCGGGCGGCTGGCCCTCGATCGTGGTGAGCCGCCGGTCGCCTTCATTCGCCTGATCGAGCCGTGGCGCCGCGTGCAGCAGCGCCCAGGTGTAAGGATGACGCGGATCGCTCAGCAGATCCTGCGGCGTGCCTTCTTCGACCACCTCGCCCGCGTACATCACCAGCACGCGCGAACAGACATCGGCGATCACGCCGAGGTCATGGCTGATCAGGATCACAGCGGTGCCGAGATCGGCATTCAGTTCGCGCAGCAGGTCGAGAATTTGCGCCTGGATCGTCACGTCGAGGGCGGTCGTCGGTTCATCGGCGATCAGCAATGTCGGTTCATTGGCAAAGCCCATCGCCAGCATCACGCGCTGCCGCATGCCGCCGGAGAACTGATGCGGAAAGGAATTTACCGCACGATGCGGCGTCGCCATGCCCATCCGCCGCAGCAATTCGACCGCGCGCCCGCGTGCCGCCCGCGGTTTGAATCGCCGATGCGCGGTCATCGTCTCGATGAGCTGGCGGGAAATGCGCAGCACCGGATTGAGCGAGGTCATCGGGTCCTGGAACACCATCGCGATCTCGGCGCCGCGGATTTCGCGCAGCGCCTCCTCGCTCAGATGCACCATGTCGCGGCCACGAAAGCTGACTGTGCCTTCGACGATGCGCGCGGGTTCATCAAGCAGGCGGATGATGGATTTGGCGGTGACACTCTTGCCGGAACCGGATTCGCCGACAATGCCCAGGGTCTCGCCGGGACGCAAAGCGAAGCTGACGCCGTCCACCGCGCGCACCACGCCCGTGTCGGTAAAGAACCAGGTGTGCAGGTTCTCGACCTGGAGGATCGGCTCAGCGACGTCGCGCATGCGGATCGAGCCAGTCGCGGATTCCGTCGCCCACGAAGTTGAAACCGATCACCACGGTAAGGATCGCAAGCCCGGGGAACGTTGCCACCCACCATTGGTTCACCAGCTCGCGCCCCTCGGAAACCATAGAGCCCCACTCGGGAGTTGGCGGCACCACGCCGAGGCCGAGGAAGGAAAGGCCGGCGAACACCAGGATGGCATTGCCGAGGTCGAGCGTGATCAGCACGATCAGCGGACCGATGGCGTTCGGCACGATCTGGCGCAGCAGGATGTGCGTGGGACCGAAGCCGATCGCCTGCGCCGCGGCGACGTACTCGGCGGAGCGCTGGCCGATCACCAGGCTGCGCGCCAGCCGGGCGAATTTCGGCCACCAGACGACCAGCATGGCGATCACCGTGTTGCGCGTGCCGATGCCGAGTGCGGCGGCGATCGCCATCGCCAGGATGATCGGCGGGAAGCAGAACACCAGGTCGGTGACGCGCATCAGCGCCTCTTCCGCCCAGCCGCGCACGTAGGCGGCGACCGCACCCAGCAGCGAGCCGAACACGCCGGCCAGCAGCACCACGACGAAGCCGACCGCAAGCGACGTGCGCGCGCCGAAGATCACCCGCGTGAGCACGTCGCGCCCCAGCACGTCGGTGCCGAGCCAGTGCAGCGCCGATGGCGGCTGCAATCGTCCCGCGACGTTCACCACATCGGGCGGATACGGTGCAATCCATGGCGCGAGGACAGCGGACAACGCCCACAGCACGATCACGGCGCCGCCCAGCGCGGCGAGGCCATAGCGGCGCAGCCATCGCCGTCGCCTCCCCGCGCTGCCGCTGTCCGCGCTCGCCGCAAGCAGCGCGGCCTCGGCGCCGCTCATCGCCGCGACACGCGCGGATCGAGCGCTGCGTAGGACAGATCCACCAGCAGGTTGATCACCACGTAGATCGCGGCGACCACCAAAGTGATGCCCATGATGGCGGGAAAGTCGAGCCGCACGGCACTCTGGAACGTGTAGCGACCCAGTCCGGGCCAGGAGAAGATCGATTCGGTCAGTACGGTGCCGGTGAGCAGCTGTGCATAGGCAAGACCGCCGAGCGTCACCACCGGCAGGAGCGCATTCGGCAGCGCGTGGCCGAGCATGATGGCCCGGCGCTTCAGGCCTTTGGCACGGGCGACGCGGATGTAGTCCTGCGACAATGACTCCAGCATCGCGGCACGCGTGGTGCGGGTGATCAGCCCGAGCGTGCTCGCGGCCAGAACGATGGACGGCAACACGAGGTGCGAAGCGGCGTCCCAGAACGTGTCCCAGTCGCCGGCCAGCGGCGCGTCGATCAGCATGATGCCGGTGACGGTCGGCGGCGGGAACGTGCTGGCGCTGATCTGTCCGGGACCGGGCGCCCACTCCAGCGCGCCGTAGAACACCGCGAGCATGACGAACGCGAGCCAGAACGTCGGCGCCGAGACGCCGACCAGCGAGATGGTTCGCGCCAGGTGGTCGATCCAACTGTCGCGCTTCATCGCCGCCAGCACGCCCAGCGGCAGACCGACCAGCAGCGCGAGCAGGAACGCGATCGTGGACAGTTCCACGGTGGCCGGAGCGTATTGCGCGATATCCTCCAGCACCGGCCGCTGCGAGCCGATCGAGACGCCGAGGTCGCCATGAACGACGCCGGTGAGGAAGATCCAGTAGCGATCCCACAGCGGCAGGTCGAGCCCCCACTTGTGGCGGAACGCCGCGACCATGTCGGGGTTGTTCGCGGCGATGTCGCCGAGCTGGGTCAGCACGGGATCGCCGGGCACCATGTTGGCGATCAGGAATATCGCCAGCGTGGCAAGCAGCACCATCAGCGCGGCCACGACGAGACGGGAGGCGAGGTAGCGCAGCATCGGCGGACTATTGCCGATCGGACCAGGGCAGCCAAGTTGCAGCGCCGCCGCGCAGGTCCGCGTCCTGAGACCGCGCTCCACCGTTAGTCATCGTCGGGTACGCTCGCACCCGGCTGAACCCCCTGCCCTTCCGAATCCCGCCGAACAATGGCAGCTTGGCGACACTGCAGCAGGCAGTGCGGGCCGAACGATGAAGCATTGGCGTATCGATGAAGTTGCCTGGGACCAGTTCGATCCCGCCGCTGTGGAGCCCGACCTCCTCCCGTTGGTGAAGGCCGCCGCGATGGTCGAACGGAACGGCACCGACTACGCCATCTACCTGAACCGCGTGTTCGGCGACGACCCCGACTTCCAGCAGGCCGCCAACCACTGGGCCGAGGAGGAGGTGCAGCACGGCGACGCGCTCGGCCGTTGGGCAATGCTGGCCGATCCGGCCTGGGACTATCGGGCCGCCTTCGCCCGCTACCGCGCAGGCTACCAGCTGCCGCTCGATGCCGAAGCCTCGATCCGCGGATCGCGCACCGGCGAGCTGATCGCCCGCTGCATGGTGGAGACCGGCACCTCGAGCTATTACACCGCGCTGGCCGAGGCCGCGAAGGAGCCGGTGCTGCAGCAGATCTGCCGCCACATCGCGGCTGATGAATACCGTCATTTCAAGCTGTTCTACGACCATATGCGCCGCTATTTGGCGCGCGAGAACATCAGCCTGTGGCGTCGCCTGCACATCGCCGCCGGGCGCATCACCGAAAGCGAGGACGACGAACTGGCCTACGCCTGGCATTGCGGCAACGAACGCGAGGACCGGGCTTACGAACACAAGCGCTGTACCGCCGCCTACATGATTCGGGCCACGGCATTCTACCGCTTCCGCCACGTCGAGCGCGGCATGGGCATGATCTTCAAGGCGGTGGGACTCCCACCGCGCGGGCGGCTGTCCGATCTGTCCGCGAAGGGCGCCTGGCGACTGCTCCAATGGCGCCGCCGGCGTTTCGCGAGGCGGCTGGCCGCGTAGCGCCGCTACAGCCAGTTGGCGAGAAATCCGACCGCTCCGGCGGCGATCGCGAACAGCACGATCGCCAGCAGCGGGCTCGCCATCGCGGGGGCAGCCATCCTGCCGGGCAGGAACTTCCTGCCGGTAATCATCGGCCGCACCAGATCATGCCGCTTCATCACGGCGTGGACGGCGATCGCGGCGATATGCAGGAGGATGGCGATCTGAATGAGGGTGAAATTGACCGAGTGGATATGCGACAGCCAGTCGCTCCAGTCCTTGCCGACATACTTGACCAGCGGGCCTTCGGTCATGACGTCGTCGTTGGCGCAAAGCCCCGTGCCCACCTGAACGGCGAGCAGTACCAGCATGAGCAAGACCATCCAGCCGCCGGCGGCATTGTGGCCGATCTCCGTGTCGGGCTCGCGCCGCGGCAGACTGGACAGGTGATGCAGGGCCGCCAGCGGGCTCTTCAGGAAGCGCGAGAACCGTGCCGTGTCGCTGCCGACAATGCCCCAGGCCACGCGGAACAGCAGCAGCGTCAGCACCGTATAGCCGTTCAGCAGATGCAATTCCATCCAGTTGAGCCGCTCGGTCAGCCAGGCGGTGCAGAACAGAACGACGATGGCCCAGTGGAACAGGCGTGTCGGAGCATCCCAGACCTGCACCGGCGATTTCGGTTCATGCACGCTTGCGTCCTTACCCGACAGTGGCGGATCGCCCGCCAGCTTGACGCACGAGGGGCTGCGCGTCACCCAGGCGCATGCCGATCCATATCGATTGGGACAGAGTAGGACTGCCAGCTATTTCCCACGATTTTCGTGCTCCGCTGATCGGCTTTGCCGTCGCGCTGGGACTGGCCTTCGCTGGGCGGTTCACGCGTTCCGGCCTGCTCGCCGCGGCGGCGGGCGGCGCCGGCGTGGTTGCCGGCTGGTATGCCATCAGCGGCAGACTGTTGGTGACGTCGCCACGATCCTCCGTGGATCGTCTGACCCTCGTCGCGGCTGTTGCGCTGTTCATAGGCTTGCTTTGCACGTGGCTGGGCCGGAACCGGGGGGCGCGGCTCGGCCTGGGGTTGGCCGCGGCGTTCACCGGCTGGTGGCTGTGCGGCGCGCCACGCACCCAACAGGACCTGCTCCAGACCTGGCCGATCGGGCTTGGTGCCGGCGTCGCCGTCCTGCTGTATGTCCGCAGCCTGACCGATGCGCTGGACCCGCTGCGCCTGGTACTGACCGCGTTGACGATGGCAGCGTCGTTTCATGTCGTAATGCTGCCGCCGATCTGGATTCAGCTCGCTCTTGTGCCGGCGCTCGCTGCGCTGGCGCTGTTCGCGCTGCCCGCCATGCCCGGACTGGTGGCATTGCCGATCGCCGCGGATATCGCCGCCGTGGGTAGCCTTGTGGTGATCGACTTCGGGCGCTTGGCTCACCTGAGGGTCGGGCCGGTCGATGTCGCTGCCGCGGCGCCGCTGTTTGCCCTCTGGCTTGCCCCGCATCTGACCAGCCGGCTCCGCTTCGCCGGTCGGGCCGCATCGGCCAGCGCCAGCGTGCTCACGGCGCTGCTCGCCACGGGCGCCGCCTGGATCGCGAGCCGCACACTGGGTCGATAGGGCAGGTTTGGCAGGAGTGGGATTTCGCACGAATGAGCAGGAATGACGGGTATCGCTGCGCTCCACCCACTCTACACAACCGCCCGTTGTCCGTTGCCTGTAGAATGGGTGGAGCGCACCGATACCCATCACGGTGGACCTGCCCGATATCTGATCCAGATCAAGGCGATCCGCCCCACTCCCCCATATATAAGTGACCGGACCGCAGGCACAGGGAGACATGACCGATGGCTCTGAAGGACATATTGGTTCACCTCGACGTCACGACGCGCAGCAAGGTACGCCTGGAGGTCGCCGCCAGGCTCGCGGTGCAATGCGGAGCGCATCTCACCGGCATCCATGCGATCGACATCCCCTCGGCCAATTACTTCTACGGCGCCGCCATGCCGTTCGTGCCCACCAACCCGGAGGAAATCGTTGAGCGTATGCGTGCCGACGCCACCGAGGCAGCCGCGCCGATCGAGGCGGCCTTCCGCGACTGCGCGCACCGCAACGGGCTGCAGAGCGAGTGGCGGCTGGTGGAGGGCAGTCCGGCGGCAATGGTGGCGCTGCACGCCCGCTATGCCGATCTGACTGTGGTCGGCCAGCCCAACTCCTCCGCGCCGCAGGACAACGACGCAGTGACCGTCACGACGGTGATGACGTCGGGAAGGCCCGTGCTGGCGATACCGTTCGCCGGCGATTTCCCGACCATCGGCGAACGCGTCCTGGTCGCGTGGAACGCCAGCCGCGAGGCGGCACGCGCGGTCAATGACGCATTGCCGCTGATGGCCGCCGCGAAACAGGTGACCGTGCTGGCGATCAATCCGCAGCGTGGCATCGGCGGGCAAGGTGGCGTGCCGGCGGCCGATATCGCGCTGCACCTCGCACGCCATGGCGTGAAGGCCGAAGCGGCGCACACCGTGGCCAAGGACATCTCCGACGGCGAGGCGTTGCTTTCCTACGCCGCCGATATCGGCGCCGACCTGATCGTGTCCGGCGCCTACGGCCATTCGCGGGCGCGCGAGCTGGTGTTCGGCGGGGTCACCCGTACCTTGATCGCGGAGATGACGGCGCCGGTGCTGTTGTCGCACTGACCGTCCGGTCACCAGGCAAAACAGGGGACGGTCATGACGGGCGCAAGGCCCGCCGTGGATGCCATCGCCTCCGCCTTCGCGGTGTCGTAGCGGCCCGGTCCGGCCGCCAGCGTCTCGCCATGGACGCCGCCCAGCACCCAGCACGCGGCGACATCCACCGCCGCGGCGCCGGCGATGTCGGTGTGCAGCGCATCGCCGACCGCCAGCACGCGATCCACCGGCACGCCAAGGCTCTCCAGTACCGGCTGGTAGATCGCTGCATCCGGCTTGCCCAGCGAACGAACGTCGCCGCCCAGCTCCTGGTACCGCACGGCCAGCGCCCCGGCGCACAGCACCCGCACTCCGCCGCGGATCACCTGCAGATCTGGATTGGCGCAAATCATCGGCAGGCCATGGCCGGCGCATTCCTGCAGGACCGCCTCGAATTCGTTCATGTCCGTTGGATTGCGGTGGTCGTCCGGACCGGTGTTCAGCACGAAATTCGCTTCGCCTGGCCCGGCCACCTTGGTCAGCTTCAGGCCCTCGATCACACCACGATCGCGCTCCGGGCCGAGGTGAAAGACGCGCTGGCCGAGTTCGGCCCACCATAGATCGGGCGGGCGCTGAAGTGCGCGGCGGACCGCCTCGCCGCTGGTCAGGATGTCGGTGTAGAGATCGTCCGGAATGCCCATGCCGCGCATCAACGCCTGGGCCGCATCGTTGGGGCGCGGCACATTCGACAGCAGCAGGGTCCGCTTGCCGGCAGCACGGAGCCGGGCGAGGCAATCCACGGCGTGCGGGAATGCGTTCACCCCATCGTGGATGACGCCCCAGAGATCGAGGATGAAGCCGTCATAGCGCTCGGCGAGCGGGGCAAAGCCGGGAAGATGTTCCATGCCTGCTATTCTGCCAGACGTTCCGCCTCGCTGCCCACGGCATCCTTGATCGAGGCGAAATCCGCCGCCCGCAGCGCCGTGGCAAGCTCCCGCTTCAGCCGCGGGACCAGTGCCGGACCGGCATAGGCGAAGCTGGTATAGAGCTGCACCAGCGACGCACCGGCGCGTATCTTGGCGAGCGCGTCCTGCCCGGTCGCCACGCCGCCGGCGCCGATCAGTGCCAGCCGGCCGCGCGCCAGCAGAAACGCACGTGCAAGCACGGTGGTGGAGAGATGGAACAGGGGTGCGCCGGAGAGCCCCCCGGTTTCCTGCGCGAGCGGCGAACGGAGCCCAGAGGGACGTGCTGTCGTGGTGTTGGATACGATCAGCCCCTGGACGCCTTCCGCCACACAGGTCTCGACGATGGCCGCGAGACCGTCGCGCAAGAGGTCAGGGGCGATCTTCACCAGCAGCGGTGGCCGGTTCGGCACTTCCCGTGCCACGGCGCGCAGGATCGCGCGCAATTGCGCCTCGCCTTGCAGGTCCCGCAGTCCGGGCGTGTTCGGCGAGGAGACGTTGATCACCGCGTAGTCGGCATACGGAGCCACCGCAGCGATCAACGCGGGGTAATCACGCTCTGGGTCCGCGCCGTCCTTGTTGATCCCGACATTGGCCCCGAACACGACCGGGCCGCGCGGCCGCGCGGCGAGCCGGGCGAGATAGGGTTGCAGCCCGGCATTGTTGAACCCCATGCGGTTGATCACCGCGTTGTCCGCCTCCAGACGGAACAGCCTTGGCCGGGGATTACCGGGCTGCGGACGGAGCGTCACGGTGCCGGTCTCGACGAAGCCGAAGCCGAGCCGCATCAGCGCCGGAACGGCCACGGCGTTCTTGTCGAAGCCGGCGGCCAGTCCGATCGGATTGGCGAAGTGTTTCCCCAGCACGTCGACCGCCAATACCTGATCGTCGGTACCACTCGCGCGCCCGACAAGATTGCAGCGCAGCGCTCCAAGAGCGATATTATGTGCCTGTTCCGGATCGATGCGCCGCAGCAGCGACAGGAGCGCGGCAGAGATCATGGGCGTCATTGGCGAGCGGGTTATGCCTGCCCGACCGAGTCCATGGAAGTCGGCGCCGTGGGTGCGGATTTTGCGGTTCACCTGGTATCGTTGATCCAGGCCCTGAGCCTCGCATAGTCGCCGGCGCACACGACCCGCGCATGTTCTGTTTCACGCGCCGCGCGCTCGGCCCGCATCGCCCATGCGCCGAGCTGTTCGACGGTGCGCGGCGCGGCGGGCGCACGCGGCACCGTTTGGCCGTCCTGGCAGCGCTCGGGGCCGGGCGGTGACGGTATAGCCGCGACCGGAGGCGTCGTCGGCCGGGCGCAGGAAGCCAGCAGGATCAGTGCAACGAAGCGCGTCATCGACGCCCGCCCGGCAACGGCACGTTGCTCGCACGCGTAATGGCGGTTATGTCGCTGCGCAGTTCGATCAGCAGGTGCTCCGCCGCGGTGATCCGCGTGTCGAAACCGGAATTCCGCGTATCGATTTCAGTGAAGCGCCTTTCCGCCTGGTCGAGCCGGGCGCGCTGGTCGGGAAGCGAGCCGATCTGCAGACGCACGTCGCCGAGCCCGCCTGCAACTGCTTGGCGCAGATCGGATATCTGCGCCGAAACGTTGGCCTGCAGCTCGGCCAGCCGGCGCTGATTGTCCTCCCCCCGGTTCGCGTTCACCACGAACCAGTAGACCAATGCAATCAGCAGCGAGCCGACCTGCACCGCCTGTAGCAGGACGACGAAGCTGAATTCCCAGACGACCCGCGTGCGCGGACCGGCTGGCACCGTCTGGCTCATGGCGAAATACTCCGTTGGACGGACGAGGCCGCCGCCATGGACACCCTGCGCGACCCGGGCGCTTGCAACGCTGGTTGCGCGAGACGACCATGCCGACTGTGTGGAACGAGCCCTACCTGGAGACGTGCTGCCGATCGGCGTTGCACAGACTGGCGCTGAGCGGTGCTGTCGGGCGCCCATCGGGACTGAAGGACGGGCCATGCCTGGCACGCCTTGCCGGCATGAACTGTGCCCGACAGAGGGACGACGGGCGCTATGAAATCACCGCGGCCGGCCTGGTCACGCACTCGCGCGAGGTGATGACGCGGCCAGTCCCCACCGCTTGACGGTCAGGCCAGCCGGGCGGTCGCGACCTCGGCCCTCGTCGTACCAGGCGCGACGCAAAGGACCCGGCCTCCATCCGCCGCAGAGATCATCATCATGTCGCCCTCGGCCAGCATGTCGGCCGCATCGGCGAAGAAGTCGGGCGTCTGTACCTGCTCCAGCGGGTCGCTTCCTGCCTTGTAGTGCCAGAGGGTGAAGCCATTGGCATAGGCAAGAACGGACAGGTTGCGAATAACGAAGGCCATGGCTGGTGGGTTCCTTCGGGCAAAAAAGAAGGCCGCTGCAGGGAGCAGCGGCCTTCGAGGTTTTGGGGAGGAGAAGACGCCACCGGGCGCAATTCACCCGTTGACGGGGGTAATGTATGCATC